>CAZHCL010000001.1:0-113380 GCA_964530955.1 Candidatus Woesearchaeota archaeon
TCCAGCAAATCTGCCATAAGCAACAGATTCTCTTCCTTCTGGAGTCTTCATTTCTTTTTCAACTCCATTTCCTGCTTCAGGCTTACTTCTTTCTTGCCCTTCTTCCCCGCCTTCACCATTGCTTTCATAAGCAGAAAGTCTTTCACTAGGAGATTGGTCTAACAAATGAGCTAAATTTCTTGTGAAATCAGAAGCCATTTTCGGCCATTGCTTTCTTTCAAAGAGAGGAGTTGTTCCTTGTGGAGAGCTTGCTACATTTTTTGGTAAATGAAGGTCTTTGACAACCTTCTGAACTCCTGTTTCAATTGCTCTATCGTTAGTATAATGTCTCTTTAGTAAAGCAGTATCGACATTATCTCCGATAAGATGCATATTAAGCTTGACAAATGCTTCATAAAATGGAGTATATCCTTTTTTACCTTCTGCTTTTAAAGCTAATCCTTCATTGTCCCAGAATAAAACTTGTCCATTAAAATCTCCTTTAAATTCCTTACATCTAGCATTTACAAAAACATCTTCAAAAGCGTTGGATACATAACGTGCTAAACCTTTCTTACCTTCAGGCAATGCATCTTTGACAGCTTCAAGAATTTTATCATGGTCATAAACATCAAAGGGACACCCTCTTTCAGAGCCGACAGGAAGTTCCCAATGCCCGCATTCATGATAAAGAACATCAGTAATTAATGCCTCCAAACCATCAGCAATCTTTTTCTTTCTCGCATATGCCCTCTGTCTTCTGTCAGTTACTGGATTAAATCCTTTTCTTAAATTAATCTCAATATTCCATCCTTCTGGAGTTATATGAGCAGCAACATTGTGTTCAGCTTGGTCGTATTCCTGAATCTTTAACGAACCTCCGACTAAGCCTATCTTACTCTTAGCTTGATGCAAATTTTGTTTGATATTTTGTAAGTTCATTTTAATTTATTCCTTATTTTTGCGAGCCTGCGGTGCCTACGGCACCGATGCGTACCCCAAGCGAGGAATACGCGCCAGACGCAACCCCACCGCAGACCAGGCCAGCCCAGTCCGAACCCGCACCGAACCCCGCGACTCTTTCAGTATCTTGTTTTGAATTAACTCTCCACAGATAAGTATTAGTTCCATTTAGCCACTCAAAAGTATTTTTAATTTCATTGGCATCATCAGCAGTGCCTAAAAGAAACTGATAAGGCAAAATATTATTTGTAGAACTTATTAATTCATCAGAGCCTACAAAATTCACATTTTTTGAATATCTTTCTCTTGTGCCGTGATTGTGTATAACTTCATCTTCGCCAGTAGCTTGATATTTTACTCTTGTTAGAGTCATCAACCATTTTGCTCTTGCACTGCTCTTCAAAAATTGTTTTGCTTCTTCCACTTCTTGAGCTTTCGATACATCGTTTCTCGCAATATAAAGCGCCTTTACTATTCCATAAAGTAGAGGATAATCTGGAGTTCTAAAACCATTTTGAGCAATTGCAGTTTCTGCATAAGCAGCCCAATCATCTTGTGTTTTCGCACTTCCATTTTCTAATAATGATTTGGCTAAGTCAACAGAATAGATTCCATTCCTATATGCAACTCCAGATATCTGCCATGCATCAGAAATATTACTAATTTGAATATTTGAAGGCAAATTAGACTGACTTGGATTTGGAGAAGTTTGATTTTGAGCAGACGCTAGCACTCTTTCAAGTGAGCCTTCAATTGGTCTTCCCATGTAATTTTTAGGTATTTTTATTGTCATATTATTCTCCTAATTTTTCGGGCGCGCAGCGCGTACCCCAAGCGAGGAATACGTGCCAGACGCATTCCCATCGCAGCCCAGGTACGCCCTGCCCGAACTCGCATCGAACCTCGCGACTGCTCCATCTACTGGCGTCCAATAGTATAAACTTCCTTTCTTAGTTTTTGGAGTAGGTAATCCTTGATAATTAGCTTTTTTCAACCAATCATTAAAATTTATTCCAGGAGTTTTATCTGTCTTAATATAATTGACTAAATGTTCATTGACTTCTACCAAATTGCCTCCCCCATTAAAATTAAAGGTATGATAAATTATATTGCTTCCTTCAAATCTAGTATCTAACCATTCTGACCTCCAAGGGTCTCTAACTTTAACTATCTCATCAAAAACACTTTCTAACTTTCCTCTGTTAATTAATTTTCCAGTTCCATCAAATGCTCTTCTGGATTTAAGTAAACTAAGAAAGTCCACAAATTGCCTTATAGTTAGCATATAATTTCCTTCTTTTGCCAAATCTTCATGAGTTTTAGTCCAATTTTTACCCATGTGACTTTTCTCCATAGAAACTAACATATCAGGATATGAATAACTTCCGTGTTGTTTAGCTTCAAGTAAGATATAGTTTTCTGGATTAGTTAAATTTGAAGACGAAGGCACAATTTGAGAAGTATTTCTACTTTTTTTCTTAGTTTTTACAGAAGGAGGACTATTGCTTGCTAAAATAATTTCAATGGCTCCTTTTATGGGCTTACCACTATATATTGCTGGAATTTTAATTGCCATAGTTGGCCTCTTGCTGTTGTGTAAGATATGTTAAGATATCTTTCATAAAAGACCAACGCCCAGTAAATCTATTTAAGACTTTATCATTTAACTTTCCCGAACTAGCCATTTCTAATCCAGCACGAATATCATCATCCTTAGCTACAATCTGTGTTTGAGTAGTCTGAACGATAGCATCTAATGCTTTATATTTATCTCCCCCATAATGAGCTTCGACCGCAGCTTCATTTAAAACTCCTGAATAAGCTGCTACAAACTTATAAGCCTGAAGCACAGATTCTAGAGGAACAACTAATCCATCTTTTCCAGTCTTATCTCTAACAATACTATCTAATGCTTGTGATAATCTAAGAGTTGATTTTGCTGCTCTTGTAGAAAGAGGAAATATTAATGATTCATCTGAACCTTTAGCATGATTCTTGATGGCAGTAGGCCATTGGTCTTTAAGTTTTCTTTTGCTTGTGACATTGGAATCAGTAGTGCAATAATCTAATCCGTGAACAAGATAAGCAACAATATTAAGTTTTTCGAGAGGAGTTTCTTGTTTAACAAGATCTTGATGTCTCTTTATAACTTCTTGAGACCTGTCTTTGCCATCAGTCTCAAAATTGACCCTTGGATTTGTATTTCCTGCAAGAATTTCAAGAGTATCGTAAGATTGAGGAGCAAAATAATCCGTATCTAATATTACGTGCATTCTATCTTTTAATGCTCTTCCTAAATCATTTGAAGATTCTGTGAATTTCTGACCTAGATTACCTGTAGCAACTCCGACTGAATATCCATTTCCAATTGGATAAGCCTTTCCATTAATCTCTATAAATCCATCAAATAAATTAAATAGCTGTCCTCTTACTGAAGGAACGCAATTAGGCAATTCATCAACAACAATTAAATGATAGTCTATTTTATCAGTTAGTTCTCTAGGGTTCATGCCTTTGTCAAGTCTTCCTTCCTTTAATGCTCTAAAGAAATCTGGGTTTAATTGCTGGAACAATTCTCTTGTGTCCATATCATTTCTTCCTAGAATAAAAGTTGCTTTGTCACCAAAATAACTCATCATATCTCTAGCTAATTGAGTTTTACCACTTCCAGTATCTCCAACAAGCAAAAGATTTAACCTTCCTCTAAGACACGCCTCAGCCATATCATGCATGTAAATAGGCTGACCACCCAATTGCATTATCTCAGTTGAATTTTTGTATGTTTGTTCCATTATTCAGCCTCCTTGATTATATCAATTTTAATTTCAACTATAGTTTTAGGTTTTAAATCTTCCTGCAAATATTTAGGGATAAGTATGACTGATTGTTTACCGTGCTTGGCGATTCTCTTTGTTATTACATAACTTTTTTGTTTGCTTTCCATTTTATGTTGTTTATGTGTTTTCTGTTATTTTCCTACAGATTAAAGGGTATTTAAATCTTTCTATTTAGTTATAACTATATAGTAATAACATAAGTAGATACTCGAAAGCAATAATACATTAAAATAGAAATTACAAAACAAAATCACCCTAGAGGAGTTTATAACTTCGTTCCCCAAAGGAATTCCTAAAAATAAACGCCAACAGGGTACAAGCATAGTCATAGTGCTCTCTAAAAGAGCCATAAAATACAGCGATAATAGATAGTAATAATGAAAGACCTTGGGTAAGTTTAGAGTGAAACCTAAAATCGCAGTGATACTCTGAAAATCTAATAAGATTTTCAGGGCCTCAAGAACTTAAGTTCTTGAAGCTGAATGATTGTGCTACAACTTGTCGCGAGGTTCAATGCGAATTCGGACAGGGCTAACCTGAACTGCAATAGGAATGCGTCTAACACGAATTCCTCGCTTGGAATACCCTGTCCTCTAGGGATTTAAAACATGAAAACACACAAAAATTTGTATAAGAAGTTATGCACAATGAAGAATGTGCATGACTCTTATCTCAAGGCAAGAAGAGGAAAATCAAAGAAACAAGCAATTATTGAATTTGACCAAAAGAAGGAAGAGAATCTTGAACAATTGCAAAAAGAGCTAATAGAAATGAATTATGAGCCTAAACCTCTCAAAAGATTTATTGTTAGAGACCCAAAAACAAGAACAATTCACGCTTCCAAATTCAAGGATAGAGTTGTCCATCATATGCTGGTAAATGTTTTGGAGCCTATTTTTGAAAAAATATTCATTTTTGATTCCTACGCCAGCAGAAAAGACAAAGGAGCACATTTAGCAATAGAGAGATTTGACAGATTTAAGAGAAAAGTATCACAGAACGGAAGACTCGTTCGGGGGGGGGGCGTAGCAAAAATGAAGTTCAGGGTTATGTCCTAAAAGCAGATATCGCTCATTATTTTGATAGCGTTGACCATGAAATATTGTTAAATATAATAAAGAAGAAGGTTAAAGATGAAAAAATTATATGGCTTACAAGAAAGATTTTAAACAATTTCAATACTGAAGTTAAAGGCAAGGGCATGCCTCTAGGAAATTACACATCTCAATTCTTTGCAAATGTTTATCTTACTGAATTGGATTATTTTGTTAAACATACGTTAAAAGCTAAATATTATATTAGATATGTAGATGACTTTGTAATATTGCATAGAAGCAAGAAAAGATTAGAATACTTCAAAAAGAGTATTATAGAATTTCTGAGAGAAATAAAATTAGAATTGCATCCTGACAAGTCAGATATAATTCCATTGCAAAAAGGAGTTAACTTTTTAGGTTATAGAATTTTTTATAAATATAGATTATTGAGGAAAAGAAACAGAAATTACTTTCTAAAGAAATTTGAAAAATATCTAAAACTCTATAATGAAGAAATTATTAGTGATGAACAATTAATATTCAGATTACAAGGTTGGTTTGGCTACGCTCAATGGGCTGATACTTATCTTTTCAGAAAAAAGATGATAGAAAAAGCTGCAAATTCATTCAAAGCAAAAGGTTCTAAACTATTGGATGAATTATCTAAACTTAAGAAAATAACAAAACCGCAAGGTATAAAAGAAATAAAATGCATTCAAAGTGATAAAATAAGGGGAAAATGGACATAATTGTCATATCCGGCATTCTTGGAGGAATAGGTGGTTTGACTAGGGGAGTTGTTGGTTTGTTAAAGGCTCTTTCTCTTAGAAGAAGGATTATATGGACTTATTATGCTATTACTGTTCTTGTTGCAATGATTATAGGCGCTTTTGTAGGGATAATATTCAGCTTTGACAAACGTCTTTCTTTACTGGCAGGATATGCTGGTACCGATATATTAGAGGGAATTTACAAGTCTTTTGCAGTTCAGAAGGTCTATGTTTCATCTGCAAAAGCAAGCAAATAAAATGAATACCATTGATGAAAGACTTTTAACATTTATCAGTGAAGCAAGAAGGAGAGGTTACAGTGATTCTAAAATAAAACAGGCTCTTATTGAGAAGAGCTGGCCTGCTGATGAAGTTGAACAAGCATTTCATCTTGCTAAGCTGTCTGAGAGCGAGCAGAATTCTAAGAAAGAAGGAGGGAAATTCAAAATAGAAGTATATCTTGAAACTGAAGTTTTCAAAAATGTGGAAAAAAGAGCTAGGAAGAATATGCTCTCTGTTCCTGAACAGATTGAAGATATAGTAAGAAGAAGCTGCGTGCGTTCAAAATTGATTAAACCATTCCAAAGTGAAAAAATAGATGACTTGCTCATTAGTGTATTTTCAAGAAGAAAGTCAGGAAGAAAATAAGGATAAATAATTATCAAAAACCTTTTTCTTTGCTTCCTCTAAACTTATTCCTTTTATTTCTGAGATTTTTTTGTAGCTCTCAATAACATTGGCTGGTTCATTTGGCCATTTTTTATCTGGGTGAAGGTAAGGAGAGTCTGTTTCACATAATAATCTTTCTATGCCTACTTCCTTTATTATTTTCTGAAAGTGCTCACTGTTTTTTACTGAAGTTGGAATTGTAATAAACCAATTATTTTCAACAATTCTTTTGACAAGAGAAAATTTTCCAGAGAAACAGTGCATCACTACTTTTTTCGCATTGTTTTTTTCCAATATTTCAATACATTCAAGTTCTGCTTTTCTTGAATGAACTATTATTGGCTTGTCAAGCTCGATTGACAATCTTACGAATTTTTCAAATATATCTTTCTGTCTTTCTCTATCTTCTTCTTTTTCAGATTCCTTGAAATCGATTCCAACTTCTCCTATTGCAGTTAATTTACTTTTGTTTTTTCTGATGAATTCAATTTCATTATCTATCTCAGCAGCAGATAGGGCAAGAGCATCTATTGGATAAATACCCAGAGCAGATTTTACTTCAATATTTTTTGCAGAAAGTTCGAAAACTTTTCTGTTGCTTTGGGGATTAACGCCCTGTGTAATAATAATATTAACTCCTGCTTTCTTTGCTGATTCAATTACTTTTTCTACATCCTCACACATATCAAGATGACAATGTGCATCTATAAAGCAGGTTTCCTTATTTTTCATCTTATGATAGGATGAGAAAATTGCTATTTTAAAGCCTATCGGGCAGGGATATAGAATTTAATTTGGACCTATACTTAATTAAATTTATAAGGATAGATTCAATCAAAGTAAGATGATTGGAGTTAACTATGAATTTTAAATTATGGCTTTCTGAAATAAGAAATAATAGGAAAAGATTACTTATAGCTTTATTATTTATTGTTCTCGCTAGTTTTGCATATTCCTTATCTGGGGATTATCTGACAGACCATCAAGGATATGTTTCTGCGCAGGATTTGATATTAGACCATTTTGGGCCTTACAACCTTTCATTTATTTTTGTCTGGTTTTTCCTTTTTGTCGGATTTATTTTCTTTACTTATCCAATAATATTTAAGCCTCAGGAGCTGCATTATGTTCTAATAATGTTCAGTATGTTTGTTATAGTTAGGTCTGGATTTATTATGTTCACTCATTTAGCAGTACCCGCAGATGCTATACTGCCTACATTCCCAGGTTATTTTCAGGTACTTAACTTTGCCAATGACCTTTTCTTTTCAGGACATACGGGTTTTCCTTTTCTTGGATTTTTGGTATTTAGAAAAAATAAATTAATAAGTTACTTTATGCTATTTTCATCTATACTTCTTGGAATAACTGTGCTGTTAATGCACGTCCATTATTCGATTGATGTTTTTAGCGCATATTTCATAACTTATGGAATTTACGTTTTTGGAAACAAATTTGTAAAAAAATAAAAATTTAAATTTTTTAGTCGAAATAATCTCTAACTCTACTTGCAAAAGATTTTTTCTCTCTTCCTGCAACAGCATTAACAATCAAGGCCACCGCTGCTCCAACTCCTGCTGCAATGGCAACTGAAGTCCAAGGGTTTTTCTTCATGAAACTTTCTGTCTTGTCTTTGGCTTCCTCTACGTTTTCTCTTGCTTCACGCACTACATTTCTTGCAAAACTTATTCTTTTTTTTGGCATTTTCTTCTCCTTTCACCTTTTGAATTTTATTATTATCCCTACAAGAAGGACTATTATTGAAACTATGAGGAAAGAAAGGGTCTTGCTTAAACCAGTATATTCTATAAAGAAGAAAATTAGTGAGAACGCGAAGAATATTACTGCTGCTACAATTAGAAGCATTCCTGTAATGTCTTTTATTATTTTTCTTATTGTTCTTTTTATTGCTAGATTAAATGATTCAAAAACATCATCTCTTGCATTTCTAAGAACTTTTCCCAATCCAACTTTAAGCAAATCTCCAAGATAATCAGTAAATCCCATGTAATGTATAGGGGCTTCGCGTATAAAAACATATCCTGAGATTTTTCATCTTAATTGAGTAGTTAATAAGATTAGTTTACTCATATCTCAAAGCATCAACTGGCTTGAGCTTCGAAGCACGGTAAGCTGGCCAGGCTCCTGAAATCATTCCAATTATTACTGAAAAAGCTAGGGAGAAGAAAAGCAATCCGAAGCTTACTGCGGTTGTCAGTCCACCTCTTGTTCCTGGAAGCCCTAAACTTGAGCCCAGAACAGAAGGCAATATGGTAGATATTCCCGCGCCTATTATTATGCCTATTAATCCTCCGACGAACCCCAGCATTCCAGAGTTTATTAAAAAGATAAACATTATATCTTTGTTCTTTGCTCCTATCGCCTTCATAATTCCTATGTCTTTTGTTTTTTCTAGAACAGAAGTAAACATGGTATTAGCTACACCTATGCCTCCAACAAGAAGAGAAACTCCTGCAATCATTCCCAGAAATAAGGTAATTGCAGAGGTTACTTGGCTAAATCTTTGTTGCAAAGCTAATGGAGAAGTTACTGAAAAATCTATTTTGTCTGACCTTGTATGCCTTTCATTTGTCAATGCATCAGTAATCTGATTAGTTGTATCATTGATATAATTAACATCCGAAACTTTAACCTCAATTGATGAATATTCGTTGCTTTTGATGTCGATTGTATCGCCCAATACATTTCTTGCATCCTTCTCTGACATGTATATTACATTATCAGAGCCTCCAAGGCCACTTGTGGGACTTAAAATTCCGATTATCCTGTAGGGACGGTTATTTACCATAAGCATAGAGCCTACAGCTAAAGGACTGTTGAAAACACTGTTGGCAATTCGGTCTCCGATAATTATTGAGCCAGACTCTCCATTGCTGAAAACTCTTCCAGATGCAATGGTCGTAGTAACAAAGTCTGAAAAAACTCCTGTATCGATGCCATCAACACTTGTTGACGCATTTTGTGCATTGTAAGTTATTGTTGCCCTCCCGCTCACTATCGGATCTATGCTCTTTATTCCAGGAACAAGTTTAAGTGCGTCTGTATCTCTTGTTGACAAGGGAACAGCATTTAATGAACTTCCGCCCCCTCCCCCGAAGGCTCTTGCCGAACCAGCATTTATTGTAATAATATCCTGCCCTAAACCACCTATCTGTGACTGGACGCTCTGCTGCAAACCTTGTCCTATAGAAATTATTGCTACAACAGCTGCAACTCCAATAACTATTCCAATGATAGTAAGCCAGCTTCTCAATTTACTATGAAGAAGCATATTAAGAGAAAGCTTTAGAGTTTTACTTGTTTTCATGTTTAGCGCCCTTCATCTTTCTTCTAACTACCATAACACCTACTCCTATTACTGCGCCTAGAATAATATACATTAATGTTGAAAAGTTAAAAGTGGATGAGCTTGAACTTGTTGATGTCCTTGAGAATGTTCCTGTTCCTCCGATTCTTGTGGAATTGAATGGTACTCCCATATCAATAGATACATTTTCTTCTTCAACAGTTCTAACATTTGCAGTATCTGTATAAGCAACATCCATTTTAATTGTTTTTACTCCATTCTGAGGTAGAATCTGGAATGTCACGGAAGTAAAATCTCCAGTATTAAGGTTTCCTATTATTGATGATTTAGGACCGCTAATTCTCACGCCTTCTTGATCAGGAATGCTAACTATTACTGCACTGGCAGGATTTTCTCCAGTATTTGCTATTGCAAATGAAGTTCCCTGAGAGCTGGACTGCTGGGTGATTAGGCTAAAGTCTGTTCTTGTTTTTGCTATTTCTATAGGTATCTGATATTGTGAATTTAGAACTGAATTATTATTAGTAGTCATCTGAAGATTTAATATGCTTTGACCTTCAGGAGCATTATCTGCAACCTTTACCCTGAATTTCATTATTATCTGATTTGCCTCTATCTGAGTATCTCCCAGTTGCCTTTGATATTTATAGGCGTTGTTTGTACCTGCAATCAATCCAAAATCTTTTGTTGGAGAATCAACATTCTCAAAAACTTTATCCGTCAAAAGATTAAATTCAACATTTGGAGCATCATTTTGTCCTGTGTTCTGAACTTTTACCCACAGATCAAACCATTGACCCGGATTTACTGGATAAGGTTCATACTGCAATGCTTCTACAACCAATTGAGGATAAGTCGTTGAAAAACCAGTATCTACCGAAAAGTTTGTCTGATTAGATGTTGCTGCCTGTGTCTGTGGAATAATTGAAAATAAACAAGTTACTAAAATTGCCGAAGCTAAAATAAACAAAAACTGCTTTTTCATCTTTTGCTCCCTATGACTTGTCCGTCCGCAAGTCTTATTACTCTTTTGCTGTATTTTATTAGATTCATATCGTGAGTTATGAGTATAATTGTTTTGCCCTCTTTATTAAGCTTTTCAAATAAAAACATTATTTCTTTTCCCGTCTTGCTATCTAAATTTCCCGTGGGTTCATCTGCAAGAATAACCTCGGGGTCATTTGCCAAAGCGCGGGCAATTGCAACTCTTTGCTGTTGCCCTCCAGATAATTCCTTGGGTTTATGATTTACTCTATCCTTAAGACCAACAAGATCCAAAGCATCAAGTGCTTTCCTTTTTGGATCTGGAGAATCTTGAAATTCCATTGGTAGCATCACATTTTCTAAAGCAGTGAGAGTGTTAATAAGATTAAACTGCTGAAAAACAAAGCCTATTTTCTTTCCTCTTATTACAGCAAGAGAAGACTCGCTCATTTTTGAAATATCCTTATTGTCTAGATAGATTGAACCTTTGGTAGGGAGGTCAAGCGCACCCACCATATTCATCATAGTGCTTTTTCCAGAACCAGAAGGACCTGTAATAGAAACAAACTCACCTATTTGTATGTCTATATCTACTCCCCTTAGAGCTTCAACTTTTACGTCACCAACTTGATAAACTTTCCATAGGTTATCAAGTTTAATGATTGTTTTTTGGTTTTTCACGAATATAATTGCAAAATTCTCTTTATAAACAGTATGGAAGATACGTCCATATATTATAAAAAGATTAAAAAACAGATTAATATTAGATAAAACATGATATTTGAAGCCAGACTCTTTAACCAATATGATTTATGGATTGACCTTACTTATTCTCTGATAGTCTCTATTTCATGCTTTTTGATATACCTAAAAACTAAGGAACTTTATGATTTAAGTCAGTACAAAGGAATAAATTATTTCAGGAATACATTTTTATTTTTTGGAATTTCTGAGACTATAAGACTTTTACTTCACTTGACTGCTAAATTCAGTGCCCCTTTATTACCCGTAAGACCCGAACTAGTTTTCATTTTTAATGCTTGTTCATTTTTAATGATCTACGCCAGTTGCATGGCTCTGGTATATCTCCTGTTGAGTATATTCTGGAAAAGAATGAGCAATAAATCTCTTGGCAACGTATATCTCGCCCATTATATCTCTCTTATCGTAGCTTTTGTCAGCCTGCTTAAGGATAGACACCCTACATTTATAATATTTCAAGCTGGATTGTTTGTTCTTCTTATCATAGTCAGCTATCTTAATTATAAAAAATCTAAACATGGAGAAAGTTTTTCTAATATTTATCTTATTTACCTGCTTATTTTCATTCTCTGGATAGTAAGCAATGTAATGGAATTCATCGTCATCTTTTCCCCAATTACTGCTTTTATAATATACTTCTCATCTATAATAATTTTCCTTCTTATTCTTATAAAAGTTATAGAAAGACTAAAATAAAATGGATAAAAAAAGGAGCAAATTAGAAGTCATATATGACATTCTTGATATAATAAAGAAAAATAAAAATTCGATTAAAATGACTCCTCTTCTTAGGCATTCCAATCTTTCTTCAGAGAGATTTGGAAAATATTTTTCTGAATTGGTTGAAAAAGGATTTGTGAGGGAGATAGATGATGAAAATGGTAAGTCAGTTACACTTACTGATAAGGGATTTACTTATCTTGAAAAGTATAGGACAATTGTTTCTTTTATTGATGAGTTTGATTTGTAATTAATGAGAATAATCGGGGGGATTTCTCCCCCCTAAAGGGTTTGATTTTTTTCCTTGTTAACATCACCTCCTTCACAGCGTGTTGGTTTAATTAATTATTTTAAAGAAATGATATATAAATGGATTGGGAAGAAAAAATCAGTAAAGTGAATAGGGAGCAATAATTCATAAATTTTAAAAAGACAATTCAGGTTATTCATTAATGGCCGTTCAAAAAGCATCCTTCGCCGCAGGATGTTTCTGGGGTGTTGAATATGTTTTTTCTAAGTTTTCTGGAGTAACTAAGACTGATGTAGGTAATCAGTATCGTTCAGAGATATTTTATTATAATGAAGAACAGAAGAAAGAAGCGGAGAACGCTAAGAAAGATTATGAGAAACTACTAGGCAAGAAAGTAGTGACTAAAATTGAAAAGGCGGGAAAATTTTATTCTGCTGAAGACTATCATCAAAAGTATTATGAAAAGAAAGGCTCAGAGCCCTATTGTCATATTGTTCCTAGGGTAAGCTGATAACTTCCTAATGCCAATTTACTTTTATGTCATCAGTTCTTTCTCTGGGAGAAATGTCTATTTTGTCATATTGAAATGAAATTCCTTTTTTGAAAATTATTTCTCCAGTATATGCTATCATTGCTGCATTATCTACGAGCAAAGACTTTTCTGGGCAGAAGAATTTTGCCCCTCTCTCTTTACACATTATCTGACACATTTCCTGAAGTCTTTTATTGCAGGCAACTCCTCCTCCAAGCACCAGCTCTTTCTTTCCAGTATGAGCAAGAGCTCTCTCAGCAGCCTCAACTAGCATGGAAAAAGCAGTTTCTTGCAAAGAGAAAGAAAGGTCTTCAATTTTTTCTCCTTTATCAAGAAGTTGCTGAAATTTCGTCTGCAATCCTGAGAAAGAAACATCCATTCCTTTTATCATATAAGGCAATTCAATGTATTTTCCTTTCAAAGCAAGCTCTTCTATCTTAGGACCTCCTGGAAAGGGAATCCCTGCGTATCTTGCGCATTTATCTATGAAATTTCCTACTCCTATGTCTAATGTTTCTCCAAATACGCGGTACTTTCCCCCCGCATATGCTATTATTTGGGTATTTGCTCCGCTGGCATATAGAAGAACAGGGTCTTTTGCCCCCTCATGTCTTCCTATTTCAAGATGAGCTATGCAATGATTAACTGGAATAATTTTTACACCCAACTGACTTGCTTTTTCTTTTGCAAATTTCATTCCGGCAAGCAAACATGGAGCTAGTCCGGGGGCATTTGAAAGAGCTATAGCTGTTATTTCTTGTTCTTTAATTCCGGATTTCGACAAAGAATCTTGATATATTTTTTCTGCAACATCTTCGTGATGCTTGGCGCTTTCCATAGGTATAATTCCTTCCTTGGCTGGGCGGTACATATCTCTCACATTAGAAAGAATCTTTCCTTTACTACACAGACCTACTCCAAATGTATGAGCAGTGCATTCAATGCCTAAAATGATAGTTCTCATGATAAAACCTGCAGAACATATAATATAAACATTTTGAAAATGAGATAAAAAATAAAATTAATATAATAAAAAAAATAAAAAGTAAGAAGAATGACGACACGACCTCGGCTGAGTATCGAATATGATTAATTATTTCTTCTTCTTTCTTCCACGAGCCATTTTGGCTTCGCATACATTGCCTTTTCCATCAACGTAATACAAATATCCTGGCTTGCGTTTTATTGCGTTCTTTACAAGAATTGTCCCCATTTTTTTACCTCCTTTTATCAAGTATGTTAGTTTATCGAGGATTTAATATTTAAATGTTTCCTTCCGACGAATAAAGATATAATTTCCATGTTTTTATTATTTAGGGGTACTTCAAGAAGCTTTCTGAACTTATTTTTTGGTATAATTGAAGGGGTGAAAGAAGTAACTAGCTTATATTCAAGAAAGGCATTATCCTTATCAAGCCAAATAGCTAGAAAAGGAAAGAAGACAAAAAATGAATGAATTGAAATTCTGACATCCTTTTTGAATTCGAACAGCAAGTTGGCTGTTTTCTTTGATTTAAACATCAATCCTGTTATCTTTCCGATATTTGATAGTTTTTTAACATTATTTATTTCTATAATTTTAGTTTTATATCTTATTTTGAACTTATCAATCTCCATCTATGTAACTATGTGTTAAGCTTTATAAAATATGCTTGCTATAATCGGATAACTTTTTATACTACTTTAACTAAATTAATATTATGGTTATGGATGACAAACTGGAAGCAGAAAAGATAGGTGAATATTCTTCCTCTAAATCCGATTATCTTTCTGAACTTGAAAAAATAAGCCAAAGTGCTCAGCCATTTAGTGTTAAACTTAATCTGTTAGACGTTCTTGTTAAGGATTTCTTAAGAAAAAAGTTTCGCTTGCCTAGGGATGATGAATATTCTGAAATGATTGATTTTTTTCTTCAGAAAAAAAAACCAGAAATAGCTATATTTTGTCATAATATGGTTAAGCTTATGTATTCAGGCGATTTAATTGATAATAATTCTGTGATGAGCTTAGTTGAAGAAGCTAAAAGTGTGATTGAATCAGAGTCTTCAGCACAAACAGTTTCTTCTAAGCATAAGAATGGTGGATTGTTTTCCTTTGGAAAGAAAAAGAAAATAGAGGCATTTGATATAAGAAAGGTCAGCAAGCCTACTGAAAAGCTGATAGATAAGGCATTGGTTCCTGAACAGGGAATTTTTGAGCCACTTACCAGAAAAAATACTTCTGAAGATGGGTCTGTTGATGAACTTAAATCAAAGCTTGACCTTTCAATGACTGAGTCTCCTGAAAAGATAATCTCTGATGGAGACCATCAAGGAATAGAGAATATTGATAACCTTGAAAGAATAAAGGAAAAACTTAGGTATAGAAAGGTTGCTTCTGCAGAAAAAAATCTAGCACAAGCTCAAAATTACTAATTTAGATAATTTATAATTTTTGTGAAAGATAAATCTGTTAATTAGGGGAATGTTCTGTAACGAGTGTTTATTAGTATATATTCTATTAAAAATAAAAGAAGAGCAATAAGAAGAAGGTACTTCGAAACATCAATTGGAACGACTGCCTGTTTCTGATTCAATGCATTTTGGAAAGCTTGCGCAAGTTTATCTGAGTTTTCTGCGGTAGAATAATTACCTCCAGTGTTATAGGCGAGATACTGCAGAGACTGCTCATCAACTTGAGACAAACCATATGAAGTCTGGCCTCCCTGTCTTGTACCTATCGATATTGTGTTAATAATCGCATGATATCTATTCGCGTAATTAGCTGCGTATTCAAGAGAACCAGTGTTTATCTGCCCATCACTTAAAATTATCAATGCTTTTGTGTCTTCATTAACTAATAAGTTTACTCCAGTCACGACTGGCTCATATATATCTGTTCCTCCAACGTCAGAAATGTTGATATTTATTATTGCTGCCCTAAGTAGGCCCTTATCATCAGTAACAGTCTGTTCTATTACCGAGCTGCCCGCGAAAGATAATATCCCTACCTTAGTACCGAATGGCAAAGAATCAAGAAAAGACAGAGCAGTGTTTTTCGCTGCGTCTAATCTAGTTGGATAAAAATCATTTGCCCCCATGCTTTGAGAGGAATCTATTGCTATCACAAAAGAAAATTTGCTGACTGTTTTTGTAATTACCATTGTTGTACCGGCCAGAGCAAGTACGGAAAGAACAACTATTATGCACGTTAGAGCTAATATGGTGACGTTTTTTGAATATAAATCTAGGCCTGTAATTCTTGAGAGCGCATTGAAATTAGCAAATTTTAAAGTCCTTTTTTTTGTAATCTTTATTGAAATAAAATGTATTAGAATTATTATTGGAATAAAAAGAAGCAAGGCTAGATAAGCTGGTTGGGCGAATATTAAGTTCATATTGCAATCACCTTTTTTACTCTTCTTTTCATGAATTCAATTACATCAAATATGAATGGACTTGCTGTTGAAAGAGAAAGGTAGTCAATATTTGCTTCTTTGAATGATTGTTTTACAAATTCTTCCTGTTTTAATGCATGTTTTTCATAATTTTTTCTTGCGAGTCTTGGTTCAATCAGTAGCTGTTGGTGTGTAGACGGATCTTCAACTATATATTCTCCTCCAACGTCTGGCAAAGAAATATCTATGGGATCCTTTATCATGAATGCTATTGTCTCGTATTTATTTCCAAGTAATTCTAAGGAATGTTTTGTTCTTTTGTCAAAATTAATAAAGTCTGACACAAGCACAATTGCAGAAACGCCTTTCATTGGACTTTCAAGCATTAAATCAATCGCAGAGGAGATATTTGAACCACTCTTATAATTATCTGGATTAGACAAAACGCTAACAAAGAGTTCGAACTGTTTTTTTCCTCTTTTTGGAGTTTCGATTCTGCTTACTTTGTCGTTAAATAAAATCAGGCCTGCGCGGTCATTTTCCTTTATAACCATATCAGCCATCGAAATCACAAGTTCTGCAGCGTATTCGCATTTTAACTTTTCTGTTGAACCAAAAAGCATGTTCTCTCCCGTGTCAACAACAAAAAGTATCTTCTTTTCTTCCTCTTCCCTATATTTTCTTACCATTATTTTCTGCGACCTTCCGCTCGCTTTCCAGTCTACTGCAGAAAAATCATCCTCTCCATTATTAAAAGGTCTGAAACCGTCAAAATCAAAACTTTTTCCTCTGAAAAATATTTTATACGTCTTATTTCTTGTTTCAAATGACTTAAGAAAATGTCTGAGGGCAGATATGCTCTCACCTATTGACAGATTTAGCCTTCTTTCTTCTTTCATATTATTTGGCAATTATTTTGCATGCACTTCCTTGAATATTTCTTCTATAATTATCTCAGGGGTTATTTTGTCAGCCTGCGCCTTATATGCTAAAATTATTCTATGACGGAGAATATCTTTTGCTACTGCCTTGACATCTGAGGGTATAACAAAATTTCTTCCATTGACTAGTGCCTCGGCTTTCGCTCCGATATATAATGCAATGCTTCCTCTGGGGGAGCAACCCAAGTCTATATACTCTCCATATTTGAATTTCTTATCACGAGTTTTCTTTATTATTGCAAGAATATAATCCTTAATTTTTTCATCAAGATAAATTTCATGCGTAAGTTGTTGCATAAGTTTTATTTTTTCTGCTGTGACTATTGAATTAATTTTGTAATCTTCAAATTTTTTAAAAGTTGCATTTTCTTCCATAACGTGCAGTTCACTTTTGTCATCAGGATATTCCATAAGTATTTTGAACAAAAACCTATCTATTTGCGCTTCTGGAAGGGCGTAGACTCCTTCAGTCTCAATTGGATTCTGGTTCGCCATGACAAAGAACGGAGTTGGCAAGGGGTAGGTTGTAGAACCTATTGTAACTTGACCTTCCTGCATCGCTTCAATAAGAGCAGACTGTGTTTTAGGAGGACTTCTGTTTATTTCATCAGCTATTATAAAATTAGAAAAGATAGGACCTTTTATTACTTCAAATCCTTTCTTGGGATCATAGGCAGTAATTCCTACTATGTCGCTAGGCAAAAGGTCTGCTGTAAACTGAATTCTTTTGAAACTGCATCCGCTTACTTCTGCTAGGGTTTTGATAAGAAGGGTCTTGGCTATTCCTGGAACTCCTTCAAGCAATATGTGTCCATTGCAAAGTAATGCTCTCAAAAGAGAATCGACTATTTTTTCTTGACCAAAAAAGACTTTCGATATCTCTTTCCTCATTAGAGCAAGTGCTTTTGAAGCATCCTTTACCTTACCCATGTTGGCTTTTTTTACCACTTCTTTTTTATAAATTTCCATATCAATTCTAATAGGAAAAACACACCCTTACTTTTAAACCTTTCTTCAAAATCTCATTAATCAATAATAAAATCACTCATAGCCCATCAAAGCTCTTCTGAGCTTAATTCTTTTGTACATGTAATACCCTATGCCCCCCACCAATGCAAGCCCGCTCGCCCAAATAGTATAATAGAATATATTGAAATTACTGTTTACCCCTAGTACTTTCTTAGAATTTATTTGTTCTATCGACTTTTTGCAAGCGTTTATTGCTTCATTGACTTTTGAATCTGCAAGCGAAAGATTTCCCTGAGCTAGGGCAATATCTGCTTGATTTACTATTTCTTTTACTTCGGCGCACTCAGGATTATCAACCAAAAGTTGGTCTGCAAAAAGAATATTTCTCTCTATACTTGCTCCTTCTTTAACGGTGAGGTATATTTTACCCCAGTCAGAGAATTTTGGATTTTCGACTGTTGCATTTATATTTATTTCGTATAATCCTTCAAGCAAAGTATCCACCTTAATTGTTAATGTGACATTTTTCATTTGACCGACTCCCAAAGAATCTATGAAATTTGTATCATATTGAGCAGTCACGCCAGGTATTGAACTTCCGTTAAGAAAAACTGAACTGGATAAATTTATATGATTAAGTATTTCTCCGCCGTTATTGTAAACTGTGATGGGCACGACTATAAGATCTTTTTTATCGGCTGAAATTGGCCCTGGTAGGATTAATTTTAATTCTATAGGAGTTGTAACTGTTTGTGTGCCTCCTCCACCTCCTCCACCTCCGCCCCCGCTACTTGGAGAAGGAGTATTACTTGTTACTGAGATACTAACAGAAAAATTATTGCTTGAAATATTATTTATTACTGCATTAGATGAGTTATACTCGAGTGCTGTAATGCTGAAATTAGCTGATGCATCAGAACTTGAACTGAAAGTTATTGAAGGAGCAGAATTATGTGTCCAGTTCACTGATGAAATTGAAATTCCTGTTCCTGAAAGATTAGTTACTAAAAAAACAACTGTTTGATTTACGCAAAGGTCATTTACATCTAGGTCTGAGAAATAACTTGATAAGGAAAGTATTACTGGACTCCCTCCTGATTGGGTGGGAATTGGAGACGAAAGGGAGATGGGATAGTTAGTATGATTGATTATTGTTGACCAACTTGAAGAGTTACTAAACTCTGGATTTGAAACATTTAGGGTTAGATTTACTGGGCCAGAGCAGGTTGTTTCATCTGTAAAATTAGTTGTAAAATTCCAGAAGAAAGAACTTCCGTTTCCATAGCTGGCTGTTTGATTTCTTAAGATATTATTAAGATAAAATGAATAAATAAGTGGGTCTCCGGCAGTATGATTTGCAGTAAAATTAAGATAATATGTTTTATTTTCTGCAAGATTAAATGAAGTTGAAAATGAAGGGGAGACTATATCTGGGTAATCATATATTCTCAAAGTAAAATTACTTGTTGAGTTCAGTCCGCTGCTGTCTTCAACCTGAACGCTGTAATTCCAAATTCCTGATTTTAAAAAAGAAGAATTTGTAATTATCCCTGTTTTGTTTGTTATATTTAGGAAATTTCCTAATGATGTGAGATTATATAGTGTATAAGTCAGGTTGCCCGTACTTTCATTTATGTCTTCAACATCTGTAGAATTAACGTCATAACTGAACTGCTGAACAAATGAAATATTCATGTCAGGTATTGGACTAATGTTTGGACTGTGTTGGACAGAATTAATAATTATTGTAAAATTAAAAGCATCAGTATTATTTGTTAAGTCAGATACATTAGCTAGAACATTATATGTTCCAACATCACTCTTCTTAGATGTAAAATGAATTCCAAAAGAAGATTTATTACCTGAAATTATTGGAGAATCAGGAGAAAATAAATTTAGGTTGGGGCCACTTAAAATTGTAATATTTAGTTTTATTGATTCGTTATAAAAAGAGGGTTGCTTTATTAGAAGGTCATTATCTTCGGCGTTTATGTAAAAAAAGGTATAATTGTCTTCATATGCATGAATAGTTGAATCTTGGCTTATACTATAGTTAGATGACTGAGCATCTGAAGAATTTAGTCTCATTATGTAAACTTGGTCAGGTATATTATCTATAGTAAGATTGACTGAAATTATATCGGATGATCCAGCATTGTCAGTTACATTCCATACTAATGCGTGAAATCCGACATCGCTATCATCTGGAGTGAAATTAACTATACCTGTTGTTGAATTTATGCTAAATGAAGGTAAAAAGGTATTACAATTTTGGTCACATGTGAAAGTAAAAGTCATATTGGTAATTCCATCAGGGTCAGTAAAGTTTTTGCTAAGATTGAGATAAAAATTATTTCCCTCAGTTAGATTAAATGAAGTTAGCATGGTGGTATTCCATAGAGGGGGAGAGTTTTGGCTAACGATTATTGAAAATGTTTTTGAGTCGAAAGAAAAGTTATTTGCATCAGTTACATTAATCGTTGCGTTATAGGTACCTCCTGCAAGAGTCGAATTAGGATATATCGCTATGGTAGCTTGTGTAATATTTGTATTATTTATTACCCTTTGAGATATTACTCTTACCCAATCAAGATTTGATCTGAAAGTAATACTTTCATTGTAAACATATTTACTTATTATCAAAAGGTCATTATCACTTGCATTAACAAGCAAGGTTACATTTCCAGTGGTGTAAGCAGTTAAATTATCTATTGTCTGAAGAGATACAGGGTCATTTGTATTAGCAATTGAAAGATTAATTACTGTTGAGTTTATTCCTGTTGGAACTCCAGTGTCTGTAATGCTTATATTAATTGACCAGTTTCCTACGGCAGTATTATCTGGTGTGAAATTAACTATAAATGAAGCATTAAATCCTGTCGAAATATTTACCGGCAAGGTTATATGATTAGTATTGGTTCCGTTAAATAAAAACCAGCTCTGGTTTGCACTTATTGTGAGATTATTGACCTCGTCTAAATCAGTAACGTTAATTCTGCAATTAAAAATAGACTTTTCTATGCCCGTGTTCTCATTATTACATGCATAGGTAAAATATGGTGGCTGATTTGCGTTATTCATTGAAAAGGTGACTATTTTACTTGTTGTTGCATTAAAAGGCAATATCGTATTTCCAGAATCGGAAATAGTGAAATTAACTGTGTAATTTCCCACGTCATTTCTTGATGGAATGAAAGAAATATTGATTGTGCCAGTTGTATTGTCAAATGCATATTGAGTTGAATTAAAAAGATCACATTGAGTGCTATTTCTATTGCTCCACTGTGCTGTGGAACAATTAAGAAAAGTAATGTTCAATTTGTAGGGAAAATTATTTTCCTCATCACTAGAAAAGATAGTATAGTTAAAAACAGAAGAACCAGTCACATTAAATGAAATATTATTCAAATTTGTGAACAAGGGAGGATCATTTATTGCGGTTGTGCTGATTGGGAGAGTTGCAAAATCTGTTCCTCCGCTGGAATCAGTTACTATGAATTGAAGCTGTTCACTCGGAGTACTTTGATTCATTCTTGTTTTGTTGACAGTCAAAAATCCAGAGCTTGTAAAAGTGTAATTGTTATAGCTATCAGTTGGTAAAGTAGTATTTGCGCTTACAATTGAAAATGTGAGAGAATTTTTATCATTGAAATCATCATCAACAGTATTCGCAGATATATTAAATAAGCAAATACTGTCCTCATTACAAGATAAAGTTGTCATAGTATTTCCGAATACTTTATTTATTTGGGGAGGACTATTCTGAATTGTGAAATTGTCTGATAAAGTAATATTCCCATAATTACTAGTGCAATTAATTCTAAAGCTTGAAGGTCCTTTGTAATTAAAACTTGAATTGGACTGCCAAAGAGAAATTCCTGAATTATATTCCATATATGCTGCTGGGCCGTATGTCCCTGTGTTGTTGAATTGTATCGTACAATTTGCTCCTGTTCCGAGTCCAAGGGTGCTGTTTGTTGAATTTGTATAGTTTGCATAAAAATAGAAATTCCAATTTGATGCTGTCTTACTATTAGTCGAGCCGAATGTAAGGTTCGCACTTATCGCAGGCGTCTGCGTTAATGTTCCGTTAGTCCAAACAGAAAGTGTTGCATTTCCATTTGAAGATGAATTAATAGCTCTTATCGTGCCAATAAGCAAAATTATTGCTATAGAGATTAAAATAACTGTTAGAAAAGAGAAAAATCTTGCTCTGCCTGCTTTTTTTATATTCGATACCATTTAAACTCCTCATTTGATCTCTTCTCTCTGAGAGAACGTATAAGCTTGATTATAGCGATAATAATTAATATCAATATAATCAGAAGAATTAGTAAAAAGACATATATAAGACCTTGGTTTTTGCTTGCGTTACTTACGGGGCACTGCTTTGGGCAGGGACCTCCGCAATCGATTCCTTTCTCTCCTTGATTTTGGATTTTATCTGAGCAGGTTGCACAGGCGGAGCAGGGACCTCCGCAATCTGTTAATACTTCGCAACTTCCATCATGACAGTTTTTTATTCCGTCTGAACAAGTTGGTTTTAAGGTGAATTCGCACATCTGGCTTTGGGGAAGAAAACTTTGGGTGAAGTTACAATAATGTAAATCAAGACAGTTTCTTGTTTGAAATCCACAATTATCGCTTACTAAACCTACTGATACACATGAACTCTTAAAACCTACGTAGTCATTGTTTTTGACAGTACTCTCTTTCAAAGAAGTGTCTAAATTTTGGCAGATATTCCAATTTCCGCAAACTTCTAAGGGAGCACAATTAATATTTGCTCCCCCGCCTCCAGCACCAGCACTTCCCCCGCCTACCGATGAAGGACAGATAACTTGAGTTACATTAATTGTCCAGATTAAACTTTTATTGAGAAGCCCATCTGTAATTTCAGATTTTATCGCGTGTATCCCACTTACTCCGCAACCTAAAATTTCTGTTATTGAAGAAAATGAATTGTTCAATGTCTTTGATAAACTCTTATTATCTAGGTACCAGTAAGTATCTGGAACATTTCCGTCGGGGTCTGCAGAAGTAGTATTAAAGTAAAGAATGTCGTTTCCCGAAATATTTAAATCAAAGAATGTCGGATACCAAGAAGTAAAGTAGGGAGCTCTATTTTCTTTTGTTACGGTGAGCGAAAAGTTCTTGCATGTCGTCTGAGCCAGACCTGTCTGCCCGCACAAACTGATATTAGGACTGATGCTAGACAAGGATTTATCAGTTGCGCACACGCTAAGATTATAATTGCCTAAAACGCTTTCATTGGCTGTAAAATTGATTACTCCCTTGCTGCTCATGCTGAAGAAAGGAGAGCCATTAAGAAAAGTTAAATTAAGAGTAAGGTTACCTACCATCGAATTTCCATCTTCAACATCTGTTACACTAATCTCTTTATAGAAATTTGAATTATCTCCATGGCTCCAGACCGTTTGAACACCTATATCAGCCATAACTGGAGGATTATTTATTTCTATTACAGTTATATTAGTGTTTACGGTATCTGCAAATTGTCCATCTGTGACTGAAATTGCTTCGGAATATTTTCCGATATTTGATTTTCCTAACAATCCTGAGAGTATAAATGATTTTGGATTTGTTTGAGCGATAAATGAATCAGGACTAAGAAAGAAAATACTTTGAGGGGAAATTGTTAAGCTTAGATTGTCTTCGTCAGGATTATAGACGTTGAATGGATAAACAAGAACTCTTCTTTCACAGACATATATATCTGGGTCTATTCCTTGAATTAAAGGAGCTGAATTTGGGACATCAATATAGAATATTACGCTGCTGCTTCCAATCGTTCCGCTCGTGCTATTCGCAAAAACTGTCAGTTTATTACTCCAGCGGACAGCATTTAGGGTAGAGTTGGGGATAAAAGTTATATTGCTTGCGGCAACTGTGCCATGACGTAAATCTTCCAATGTGTACCACCAACTGTCTATATCTAAATTTGTTGTGGAAACATTAAGATCTAAAGTATAATTGCTGCCTATATTGAAGTTATAAGTTACGTTCAAAGGACTCCAAATAGTAACCACTACTTCTGGAGTTTTTATGAAAAGAGTTATACTCCCGATATTCGCAAATCCAGTAATGGGAATTTTCATGGTTTGTGATAAAATGAAAAAAAACGATGTTCCAGCGATGAATATTAAGACTATGCTAATAGCTAAAAATAACTCCCTTTTTTGCATTTAAAGCAAAACAAAACTCAATATAAAAATATTGCTTTTATCCAATTTTCCTCTGAATGCTAATTATTAGTTCTCCAGTGTAATTACCTAGAGGATAACTGGTTGGTATTGCTAGAGTTAAACCTACATTAACTGACTGGTTTTTTACTATCGAATAATCTGGTTGGAAAATCAGAATACCTTTCAAATTATCACTAGGATAAACTGTTGCCCTGATTGGAAAAGAATATTTGTTATTTATAACTAAAAACCTCTTAAGTGTCTCCCCAGGTAAAACATTCCCAAAAGTAAGAGCAGTCCTATTCAAATCAAGACCAATCTTATCTGTTACTGCGAAGCTGACTTTGACTTTCTCTAAACTTAAAGGAATAGAAGATAAAAAATAAAAGACTAAATAGGCAATTAAAATTAGCCAAATAATTATCAATCCTATAATTATCCTATTATTTTCCTTTTGACTTTTTATTTTCTTTCCTACCAATTTTTCTCCTTACTCTTATTAAGTATGCTATTAATGTTATTACTGCTATGAGAGCAATTGCAATTGCTGCCACAAGCCCTATTAGTAAATAATTATATTCTCTTTTGAAATTAATATTTACATATTTTTCAGTTGTTTTGTTGGCATAATCTATCTCTATTCTCGCTCTGAAATTATCTTCTTGAATGCTAGTAGTGTCAAAATATCCTGTAAGAGTTGATTGTTCAAATCCCTTCAAATCTACTGATGGGGTCTTAAAGGTTATAGGATAACCTAGAATAGAAACTGTTGCATATACATTTTCAATTGGATCATTCCACAGACTTTCTATCTTTACGTCAAATCTATTTATCTTGTTTTTAGTAAGATCATTTGAGTAATTTACTATTGAAATTGCTAGCTCGCCTATTCTGAAAGGTATCTCGGATTTCAACTGACTTTCCCCACCATAACTAAGAAGAGCCAAAGCAGTATATTTTCCAGGATTATAGGAAGAAGTGTTCAATGTAAATTCTTGTGATATTGAATCCTGTGAGACTATATTGTCAAAAGATGCGGGTATTTTTTCAATTGATGCTTTATTCTGGTCGTAAATATAAATGAAACCATCTACCGATATAATTTCTTTTCCGAGATTATGAATAATCATACTAAACTTAACTGGTTCGCCCCTGTTTACATTAGTTGATGAAAAATCGATGGTAGCATATTTTCCTGGGAAAGGAACATCTACTTTTATGTCTCCTCTTATCTTTCCGACTAGAGAAACTCCAGACGCTCCATTTCCTTCTTGGCTTGCCGATATATATATGTCATGTCTTCCAGGTATTTCTATGCTCCGAGGAAGCTGGAGAAGAGCATTCACTCCGCCCGCATCTGCGCCGAGGGAAGTTGTGCTTAGAGTTACATACTTTGCCAGATCTCCTTCTGCGCTTATTTTAAGTTGATAATCATTATCCTGTAGAAAGTCAAAATGAAAAACTTGTTTTAGTCCGGGCTGAAAATCAACCTGATAAGAAGCAGGACTAACCCCTATAAATGCATCTGCTCTTGCCAAAATAATTAATAGGAAAAATGCAAAAATAAACGCACCTTTTTTAATCAAGTTCATAAACTACCTCATTCTTCATTATTTTTATACGTTTCTAATCATTAAACAATTAAAGCCCTGTTCCTGTTGCAGTTATTGTATCTGAAAGATTTCCTGTGACTGAGTCAGAAGGAACACCTAGTTTTATATCTATTCTTATCTGGTTCTTTGTGCTTACAAAACTGAAGTTCATGCAAATATTTGTTCCGGGAGAAGTTGAATTAAGGTCATACCATTGTCCGAGATTGAATACGGTAGTGTTCTGACAACTTGAAGCCTTCGAGTTTGAAACGTTGTACTGGTAGGAGGGACCTCCGCCGGCTGTTCCTCCTATGAATTGACTAGAATTCTTCCCAGATGATAAAGTAAGATTCACGTCATCATTTCCTATATTTTGAAGAATGAATCCTTGGGTGATGTTATTCCAACTACCATTAATTACTGCTGTTGCGAGAGGGGTCGCAGTGCTTAGGACTGCTATTGTTGCTCCGGGATTAACCGCTCCGCTTCCCCAGTTAATATTATTTGTTGTAAAATTAATTGCGACCTGAGAAGTAACCGTAATATTGACTGTTCCAGTACTTGTTGCATATCCAGTTAATATTTGTTCCTTGAAATGCGCTAAAGAATAATAAGTTGCACTAAATGCTATTCCTGAAATTAAGAATGCTACTAAAGCCAAAACTAAAACGATTTTTTCATTCATGGGGTTAGGTTAACCTCTTCTTTGGGTTGGTAAGGTTGAACACCTATATAAACTCCTCCGGCAGGAAGCCCCGAGCCCGATTCATTTTTGTAAGAGGCAGAACTATTTGTGATTTTTAAGTGCGACCAAGAAAGACTTATTATAATTGCTCCGACAGCTAACATTATTGATAAAATTAAAAGAACTGCAGTTATCCTCTTTGTCGAATTCATGTTATTCTATTTCTCTGCATTTCTATTATTTAAATCTTTTCTAGCTCCTCTTAATTGAAAATAAGTAGCAAAAAATTAGACAATCATATGTAAATTCTCCTCGTAAGTGCGCTTTAATAAAGATTTAAAAACGCATATATTCATTTAGCTACGAGGCCTCGTAGCTCAGCCCGGTTAGAGTACTGGACTTTTAATCCAGGTGTCGCGGGTTCAAATCCCGTCGGGGCCACTTTCTCTTTTAGATTATCCTCGATAGAAAAGATTTATAAATATAGGATATGAGTATAGGATATGAGTATAAGCATAATTGCTTAAACAACTAAAAGGAGGTTAAAATGTATAATAAAAAGGCCATAAGTGATGTTATATCTACAGTTCTTATTATTCTGCTTGTCGTAGCTGCAATTGCAATAATTGGTGCTATCGTACTAAACACAGTCAATAAGGGAGCTACAGGAGTAAACAGCGCAGTATCGTGCCAGTCTTTGGATATCAAACCTACGAGATGCTCACTAGCAGGAGTTGCTTCAACATTTGCTGTTGCTCAAAGAGGAGCAAGCGGTTCTGATATACAAGTAAATTCAGTAACATTCTTATTCACTAAGAGTGATGGAACAACTACTCAATTGAGTACTAGTTCATCAATTAATGCGGTAGGGAGCACAGTTACTGGAAACCAGTCTGGAGCTTTCACAAGCGTAGCTACTTTTGAGAATGTAACATTGTCAGATGGAAGTAATACTGTCTGTCCGGCATCTACACCAGTAAGCTGCTCTTAATTAAATTTATTTTTTATTTTAATTCTATTTATTTTTATAGAATCTTTTTTTATCTTAATTTTTTTGCAAGCCAATTAGTTAGTAAGAACTCTCTTCTGTAGAAAATATCTCTTTGTATCAAGTATATCAGGTCAAGGAAAGAATGGAAAACCATTCCAATAAAAACATAAATGAAAGGATCCCAGATTAATCCCAAGAGAAAAGTCAGAAGCAAAAATTCTATAGTGTGGAAAATATGAAAGTCTCCTCTTTTTCTTATTCCTTTTTCTCTTTCAATTAGTGCTATCTTTCCCTGCTGAATATGGTAGTCGAATGCCTTCTTTAAACTTAAAGAATGATTCTTCATTACTGGTTCTAGGTAATGGTCAAAATCGATAAGAAAAGAAGACAAGAAAATTAGAATTGTTCCGTATATGGGAATTTTAAATGCCAGAAAAACAATTAGGGAAAAAATAGCTCCTAGAATAATATGTGTTTTTGGAAGCATTGCTAATGATTCTCAAGTTTTCTTATCATTTCTGCGAATGCAGGTCTAGAGATGAATACTCCTGCAGTTATCCCTATTATGGTAGTAACTGCAAATCCTTTGAGAAGACCTGCGCCTGCCCAATAGAGAGGAAGAAGAGAAGCAACTGCTGTCGCGTAGGATGCGAGGATTATGAAGATGGCTCTCTTAATTCTTTCACTTAAACTTGATTGTGAACCTCTTTTTGCTTCATCCAAGATTACTATCTGACTATCAACTCCCGTGCCTATTGTTGCGAGTATTCCTGCTATAGAAGGCAAATCAAGATTCCATTTAATAAGAGCAGCTACTCCGAGAATTATAATTAGTTCAGAGAAAGAAGTGAAAAGCAATGCAAGAGAAGCCTTGACTTTTCTATACCTAATAAAGATTATTATGCTGACCGCAAGAAGTGATGCTATGCCTGCTAAAATTAAAAGCCAAGTGAAACTGTTTCCCAGATTAGGCGAAATGGTGTCGAGCTTTACTATATTTAACTTATATGGCAAACTACCAGTTATAAGAATAGTCTGAAGTCTCTTCATGTTATCTAAAGCGTTGGACATCGCTTCATCCTGGGTGTTTCCTGTTCCCGGTCCTTGGATTGATATTTGGGTTGCTGCCTGTCCCTTCAAATCGGCGCCTATTGAAAGAGAATCAACTAATTTGCTGTCTACGTAAAGATCTAACTTCTGAGATAAATATTGAGGTGCGGAAGGGTCAATTGAAACGTTGCTCGTTATATCTGCCTGCCTTTGCGCGGCCTGTGCTGTTAAATATACTGTAAATCTAAACTCACAAAGGTATCCTCCTTGTTGTGCGGGATCACATGAAACTACTCCTGAGCAAGAGGCATCATTTCTGCATACATCGCTTATATCCTTTTTTCCTCCTTCAAATATAGTTGAATTTCCTATTTTTGCTTCAAACTTTCCCTGCTGAGATATTAAATCCTGTAAATCATTAGGAGTTGCTCCTGCAACTTCGACAAGCATATACTTATTTCCTGATAAATCACTGACACCACTTATCTGAACATCCGACAGACCGAAAACATTAAACCTATTTGTACTAACCTGAATTAAATCATCCAGTTGTTTGTCAGTAATAACTGTATCTGGTTGAACTAGTGCTCTTGCTCCTCCTCTTAAATCTAATCCTGTTTGAATTCTAGACTTAGGTATATCTTCAATCGTGATATTCGGAACCTGACTAGATAACAGAACGTAATCATTCTTGTCCGTCTTTATATCTATGCGCTTTGATTCATTACTACCCGTTGTAAAAATAGAGCTTATGATATTAGAATAATCCTGAGCATTATTTATTGTCTGACTATTTATAGAACTTATAATTTCTCCTGAACGCATACCTTGATTAAAAGCAGATGAATTAGGCTCGACTGACTTTACAACAACTCCTTTTCCAAAGAAGTTAGGACCTATGGCTAATATGGATAATATCAGCACGATAATCAAAAGCCAGATTTTCCATCCCCAATTAAATTTCATGTTATGTGCTTGACCTCCATGTACCACTTTAGCATTGAAGCATTTGATATCCATGTGTTTAGGATATCAAAGAATAAACCTATAAGAATAATTCCAAATATCTGTCTTAGAGTATCTGAAAAACCATAAATTACTGTAAATGAAACTGCTACTGCTGCTATGGCAGTAAGAGTCATTGTAATTCCTGTTTTAAATGCCCCAAAAATTCTGTGATTTACATTGCCATCTTTACTTTTAAGTAAACGGGTAGTTAACAAAATGTCTGTATCAACAGAATATCCTATAAGCATAAGGAATGCAACTATTCCTGCTGTTGACAACTGCATCTTGAGAATATCAGCCACAACAACAGTCATAATTATGTCTGCAAATGCGGAGAGAATTACTGCAAAGCTAGGTATTGAATAAAATACATATATGAAAATCAATGCAGCTGCAATTGGTATCAGAATTATTGGATTTGGATAAATGAAGAAGAGTAGCACTGATACTACAAAAATTGAAAATGAAATTAGGTAATCATTTCTGACTTTATTTTTAGAAGTAAGACAAATTATTAAACCGCAAAACATCGCAAGCAGAGAAAGCATATTTATTGCAGGTATAGCTGGGAGCAATATGCTTAGACCTAAAAAAGAAAGTATAGTTGCGATTCCTTTCATTTTTCTTGACTCTGCGAAAATAATAAAGACAACCCAACCCATAAGCAAAAAAGCTGCGAAAACGGCGTTTTTCAGCTGTGAATAAAATCCGCTTGAAAGATTGCTCCCTGAAAACTCAACAGATGAATTATCGCTCGTCAGATTATAGCCAATAACCTTTTCTATTGCTGCCTTTGCAGTATTTGCATCTGCCTTCGTTTCTACAAAGAAACCTACCTGCTTCTGAGTTCTGAAATCTGATATGGACCTTACGATGACATCAGGGAATTGAGTTTTGAGTTCTGTTTGAAGAGAAGCTATATTTACGTGAGAGTCAGATATGGTTATAGTTGTTCCTCCTGTGAGAGAAACGTCTTTGTAAATAATGTCTTGATTAGTACTATAAAAATTAAACAAATAGACTAAAGAGAATAGTATTAAGATTGCAGGAATTAAAAGAAGCCACTTGTAATGTCTATCGTACCATCCTCTTACATGTGTGGATTGTTCAGTCTGATGTTGCTGGTTTTCCATTATAAATAAATATATTTAAGGCGCTTTTAAACCTAATCTTTAATTGCCTTGATGCGCGATACGAGAATCGAACTCGTGTATATTGGTTTTTTCCTCTCAGAATTAACTGAGGTGCGATGGAAACCAATCATTCTGCCATTAAATTAATCGCGCTTGAATTTATGATTAAAATAGAGGTTTTAAAGGTTTTTATTCTTTATACTTATTAATTATCCTGTTTGATTATATCTTCCAGACCTATAGCCCATCATTCCGCTAAAATTCATTATTTCTCTACATATACTCTGATTACTTAAATTCCTGCAGTAATAAAAACAATAACCTCTGTTTTGGGAGCAATAACTTGTTATTTTGTCTGGACTTGGATTTGAATCAAAGAAAGAATTTATCTCATTAATCTGTTGCGAGCTTAGTTGGAAAGCAGTTCTATCTCCCCTCATCATTCCCATGAAATAATTATTAGAATTGCCAGAATAATTATTTTTATTGAATGCTCCTGAAAAATAGAGGTATCCTGCAACTATAGCAATTACTAAAAAAATAGAAACCACTATAATCATCGTTATTTTTCCTTTCTTCATAAACATCAATAAAAAATTTGACTTTTAAACCTAATGCAATTTGCGTCCATATCTAGAAAGGTATAACGCTCCCGGCAGGATTTGAACCTGCGACCCCTGCCTTAGGAGGGCAGTGCTCTAAATCCAGGCTGAGCTACGGAAGCATAACAATAAAGAACTTGTATCGTTTTAAAAAGTATCTATCTAAATAAGTTAATTGAAAAGAGAATAATTTACCCAGTCAGCCTTTTGTCTTAATGGCTCTATCCTATCATAGAGAGAAGAAGGAAGAAGTTGCTTCAATCTTTCCGTACCATCAATGATTTCTTTTTCCTCTTTTACTCTGGCAAATCTTAGTGCAACTATTCCTTGTAGAGTCCTATCTAAAAAGTCGGGCTCTGCAACTTTTGCATATCCTTCTCCAAAGCTGCAAAAATCAGAACGCAACAAAGCATAGGCAACTAAAAAGTCGCTTCTTACTTTATCTTGTCTGAACATTCCATTTGCCAACATATTTTCATTTTGAAATTCAGAAAATAAAGTATGTTTTTTCCAAAGATATTCTTGGTCATGCAATCCAGGCCAATATAGTTCTCTAACAATGGAAATGTCAGATAATAATAAGGGTTCACGTATTCCTGTTGTATGCCCTATGCTAGTTGACCCGTTAACTTCTGCATAATTTCTTAAATCCAAAATCTTTAATAATTCTCCAAGAGCCTTATTTCTTCTTTCTCTATCCAAAAAAGGATAAACTGCGCCAATGGAATTATACAATGCCCAAGGAACTGTTTCAGCAGGACCTCCTGCGGTGGCTTCTATAAATGCCCTAGTTTTTCCGTCTTCTTCACTATGATATGCATCGTCTAACGCATTATTGTAAGTTGCTACTATCTGAGAAATAGCTTTATCAGGATCATCTTGAATAAGCCTCGCTAAGGGTTCTACATGAATTGCAGCTGCTGCTTCATGAGCCGCAAATGCTCCTCTAATGCCTGCCATTATTCTTTTTAAATCATTTTCGTTCATTGAAATATCAAAGAAAGAGTCTTTTTAACATTAATCTGCAATATTCATCTAAATTAGTAGTGACTTTACTGCAATAAAGACTAGCAAATCTATCACGACAAAGCTTAAATATTATTTGCCCTTATTTTAATAATGAGAAAAAATATTTATCTTGCTGTTTTTGCTGTTTTCTTTCTGGCACTGACTCTTGGACTTGCTTCTGCAGCTGACAGCTATTCAAGTTATTGGAATGGCAATAGTTATTCAGGTGGCTCTTTTGGAATAAATTATCCAAGTTACACTTATACACCCACAGTAAACAGTCAAGCTTCTGATATGATCCAGCAGTCAAGCTATTCAAATGCAAATTATAATGGACCTTTAATAGAAAAAGTCTTCACTTACGACTCTTCTCTTGATGTAATTAATAGAGATAGATTCAAACAAACTCTTTCAGTGAAAATGAATGAGTATTATTCTGGTGGTTCATCTTATTCTAACTCTGGAAGCAACAGCAACGAGCAGCACACTAATAATTATAATTCATATTCTCCAAACCCTAATTCATATAATGGTGGATCTTACTGGGGAAAGGCTCCAGATTATGACTCATCTAATTATAGAAGTAGTTCCTATTCCAACCCTTACTATTACTCTCCAAGATATGACTCTAGTTCTGGATATTACAACTGGAGATATTAATTAAGAAGATTCTTTTTTAAACAAACTTATTTTATTTGTTATAAGCACGTAAATACAAAGAAGGAATATTCCAAGTGCAAATGAACCTAGCACATCTGAGAACCAGTGAACATTTAAAATCAATCGTGAAACGCCTATGAGCAATACAAGTAAGGCTGCTAAGACAATCAATATTCTTTTGGCACTTCTAGACTTAATATGATGCTCAAATAAATAAACAAGAGTTCCAAAAAAGACAAGAGCCATCAAAGCATGACCGCTTGGGAAAGAAAAATCAGTTTCTGTTATAAGAGAATTGAGGGGTCTTGGCCTATGAACTAGTATCTTTATTCCTTGACTTATAATTGAAGTTATTATTGTTAATATAGTCAGAGAAATCGCCTCTAATTTTCTCTTCTTGTAAAAAAGAAAACAAATTACTACTAAGAATAGGATTATAAAAATACTCGGCTCAAAAGAATAATGAATTATTTTCGATATTTCAATAAAAAAGTTGTTTCTTATTTCAGGAATAGAAAGATTAATTTTTGTATCAAAATTGCTAAGCCATGAGTTCGAGAGACTTTGTAGAATTAATATAAAGGAAATTAATGATACAAATGAAATTAGGTAAATAACTTGTTTTTCTCCTGATGTCAACTCTTTTTCAATCATTTGAATTTATGGAACTATTATGTATTTAAACTTTGACAGAATTATTTCTTCTGAGTGAACTCAGTATAATGGCACTTGCCACAGTAAACTCTGTCCTTATGCTTTGCCAAAAATATGCCTGGTCCGCATCTTGGGCAAAATCCATTTCTGTTTGCTTTCTCACCATCTACTTTATAATGAGAATATTTCTTGCTTGTGGGCTTGTTCTTATGCGGCTTCTTTCCTTGCCTGTCTTTTCCTGTTCCGCCTGTTGTTGCTGCCATTTACTTTGCCCCTCCGGCTGCGGCATCTTTTTTAACTTTTTTCTTAGGTTCTATTAATTCCTTATCCTTCACTGAATCATATATAAAAGCGTCAATTAGAAATGTATTTCTTCCAAATTTGCTTTTAACTTCTTTTACTGCTATTGAATCTTCTGACGCCTTAAACTGGTCTGCAATCATCTTAATTGAATTCTGGAATCCTGGATTTGATGGAGATTCAACTACCACTTTTACTTCCCTTCTTTTTAGTAGACTATTTTTAAAATCGTTCATTGTTTTCATCCTAGCTTTATCGCATAAGCGCCCTTGTCTTTAATTTTCAGATTTTTAGAGACTTCTGATTGGTCTGGATTAAGAACTACTATCTTTCCTTTTGAATTTTCAGCTATTTCTTCTGAGCCACACTTAGAGCACTTCGTTCCCTCGGTGACTATACTTTTGCATTGCTTGCATGCTTTCTGAGGAGCCATTATTTCTTGCCCCCTTTCTTTTCGCCCTTTTCAGATTTCTTGGCTGCTGCCTTAGCTGCATGTTCTTTTTTCTTTTTATCTTCATTTATCCAGTCGACTTTTCCAAGTCCTGGCTGTCTCATTGTAAGACCTATTTTTGGCTCACCTGACTTATAACTTATCGCGACAATTCTAGCAAGGCATTCGTCACCCTTTGAAATTACTCTCTTGCTTGCTTTTCCAGATAGTGTTCCAGTCTTGCTAAGAGAGACATAATCTTCCATTGTCTGAGAAATATGTATCATTCCCTGTGCAGGACCCATTTGGATAAATGCTCCAAAACTTGTTATTTCACTTATTGTTCCATAAACTAATTCATGTAATTCAGGTCTCCAAGTAAGAAGCTTGAAAATTGACTTATAGAAAGGAGCCCCATCTCCTGGAATTATTATTCCATCATCGACTACTTGTGCAGATATCACTTTTACTACAAAGCCTAATTCTTTTGTGACTTTCCCTACATAAGTCTCGTTCAACTGCTTTTCAACTGCTTCTTTTGTCTGAAGGCCAAAAAGCCTAGGCTCGACTCTTACATGATCTTCTACTTCTAAGATATAGAACATAGTCTCATGAGAAAAAATTGCTTTAAAAAGCTTTGCTTGAAATCAGAAAGGGCTTATTTTGGCCTATTTAATGTCAACAGACAATATGAAGATAGTGAGTATTATTAACGGTAGGGTAGAATGATAAAGATTCAAAATGTAGAAACCTAGAAAAGTTGATTCATAACCAAATAGTGCTAGAGCTAGAGCAGATATGGCGAATATAATTAAACCCAATAATTGAGTATAAACAAGTATTTTATTAAAAGAATGCACTTTTTTATTCTCCTTTCGGTCATTTATCTTGAAGAAAAAATAATTAATGAAAAACATGGCTATTACGGCGATGCCCCAAACAAACAAAGCAGGCACTTTTGAACTTGAAACAGGATTCAGCCCCACCATCGCCCCGATCTTGTACATTCCCATCTCAAGAGTTGTTAAGTCTCCCAGCCAAAGGCCTATAAGGAAAAAGAGGCCAAATATGGGGGCGAGAGGGTTAATCTTTATATCTTTTATTTTCTTCTTTCTTTTAATCACGTAATAAATTGTTGACAATAGTAAAGCAAGAATTGTTAAAAATAGTAAATAAGTAAATATGCTGCTGGAATCCATGTTTATGCTCATTTTATTGCCTTCCTATATACAAAATAGATAACGATAGTAATTATGACTGCAAAGATAAAAGTTAATGCTATTATTTGAATGTTTGAGAATGTTGACTCGGACATATTGAAAAACTTTTGCTGGACTCTGCCCAAAGAAAGAATTACAAAAGATATAGAATAAATAACTACTAGAATTAAAGACTCAATTAACAACTCTTTATCTCTATTTTTCATCCTTTTTCTTGTAAATGGCAATCTTATCCTGTCTAAAAGAGATCCTTTTTTTATTTTCACATCTATGAGTGGAATATCTTATATAAAAATCTATTTAAGAGATTAATCTGAGATTTTTCAGGAAAGCATAATTTTATAAATACCTCTTTCCACAAAAAAGTATAGAGAAAATGAATGCGATTGCATCAAGTTTTTTTCTTGAAGATGAAAGGAGTATAGAATTTAATGGGAAAGAAATTGTATGTCGGAAATTTACCTTTTTCTGTAACATCAGAGAAATTGAAAGAAATCTTTTCTGCTTATGGCGAAGTTGAAGCGGAAGTTATTTCATTCAAAGACACAGGCAAATCAAAGGGATTTGGTTTTGTAACTGTAGCTGATGACATTCAAGCTGAGAAAGCTAAGCAAGAAATGAACGGAAAGGAACTCGAAGGAAGGAAAGTGCTTGTTAATGAAGCAGCGCCTTTCGATCCGAATAAGCCAAGAAGACCTAGAAGAGATTTTGGGGATAGAAGATTTGGCGGCGGCGGACGAGGAAGATTCGACAGAAGAGACGACGATTAAGAAATCGAGCTCTTCAAATAAGTTATTTTATTTTTTTATTTAACGTTTTGTTTTTTACTTGAAATGGCAGTCACAAGCCATAGACATATTCATTACAGAATTCACAGTTCTTTTCTATTGGACAGGGAGAAAAGCCATTCTTGTAGCATTCCTGTATCTTTAATGCTATATCAATAATTTCCTTCTTGACTTCTTTTATATTAAATCCATCTATGAATTTTGATGAAGTACAAACAGCATTTCCGTCATTGTCTATTTCAAATTCTATTGGTCTTTCCTGCCTTAACATATCAAGAATTACTTTTCTAACTAGCCCGTACTTCTCCTCTGCAGCGAGAGCATAAAATCCTAGCTGCCAATTTCTCTCCTTGGGGCCTATATTTGACTTACCTGTTTTGTAATCAACTATCTGCGCCCCTCCATTTATAAAATCAATTCTGTCAGCAAAACCTATAAAATCTATTCCTCCAATTTTTAGGTTTAAGAATTGCTCCGTCTTGCTGTTTGAATCATATCTTCCTTTGTGCCTTTCAAAAAATACTCTCACCATTGTCTGCGCTTCGGAAAGTTCGACAGATTCCCATTCATCGTCAAGATTTAGCTCTTTAGCAAGCTGAAGGAATTCATCCAGAGAAGAAAAACCACTTTTTACTCCTTTTTCTAGAACGAGATGAACAAAAGAGCCGAGGCGCATAGCTTCCCAGGAAATTTTTTTTCTTTCAGGCATATTAAATACATATTTGTATTCGAATTCTTTCTGGCAGTTAGAGAAGAGAATTAATGCAGAAGGAGAAAGCCTTTTGTTTTCCTTCTTTTTTTCAACAACGCTATTTGAGCTTACAATCTCATTAAGGACTTCTGGAAAATTCTGATATTGCAAAGCCGTTGAAAATTCAGGAATGTTTTTTTCATTTTTTCTTTCTTCTTGAGTATATTTTTGGTCCAAATCCTTTTCGAATGAAAAATCTGTGTTTGATTTATAATTAACTTCATTAAGAAACTGCGAAGGTAAAAATTCCTTTCCAGAATATTCCTTTGAATAGGTGAAAACTAATTTTTCCTTTGCTCTTGTAAAAGAGACGTAGGCAAGCCTTCTCTCTTCCTGCATTTGGTGATGTTTTTCATAGCTGACAAGAAAATCTTTCTTTTCCTCATCACTAAATCTCTTTATTTCTTCCTTTATGTCTGGGAAAAGCTCTGTTGGTATAAGGCTGTTGTTCACATATCTTTCAATTGGAAATCTTCCCTGTGCCATGTTGGTTATAATTACCGTTCTAAATTCAAGTCCTTTAGTTGAATGGCAACTCATTAGCCTTACCCCCTCTTCCTCAAGCTGTGCTGCATCAATTTCTATGTCTAAATCTTCAAGCACCTGAAGATAATACAAAAAATTGTAAAGATCGGAATCGTAAAGTTCTTCGTGAGACTTGGCTATTTCATAAAACTTTGAGAGATTTAGCATAATCTCTTTCTCCTCTATTGTTTTCTGTTCATTTGCAAGTCCAGATATTCTATAAACTTCCTGCAATAGAGCTGAGATGGGTTTATCTAGAAAACCAAGCATTAATTTTATTCTTTCAATCAAAATCTTGGCTGCTAATTTTCCATCATCACTTAAATCAATTTCCATTATATTATTAAAGAGATAAACTGAAGGAAGTTCTTTTCCATTTACTTCTTCAATTTCCAAAGAACCATTACCCTTATTTCTTGCGCGAGATTTTGAAAGAGATTTAATCATCTTTCCTATTTTTATTAAATCTTCCTGCTGGAAGTTTAACTGATAAGCTAAATCCCACCATGCCTGTTCACCCCCTTTTTCCTTTCTTTTTAGTTTGTTTAGAATAGTCAAGTAATCTACGACTGTCTTAACTGACTTTTGTTTGAGCAAAGAAGATTTTGAAACTGAATGGTATGGAATTCCTGCTTGTTCAAGAGCAATTTTTATTATTCTTCCATATTGATGTGCTCTAAACATTACACATATTTCCTCAAGTGGAACCTGATTTTGTTGCTCATGTTTTATTAATTCAACTACTTTTCTTGCTTCTTCCTGCGCATTTTTCATTTCATAAACTTTTATTTTTTCCCCTTCTAAATTATGTGCATTTTCAACAAAGAATAAGTCTTCCTCGTTATCATAATTATTTGAAATTAATTTATGAGCTGCTTTTAATACAGTATTTGGAGAACGGTATGATTTTTTTAGATTAAATATATCTTTTTCTGAAACAGAGAATTGTTTTTTAAAATAAGAAAGATTGTCCTTATATGCTCCTCTGAATCTATATATGCTTTGATTTATGTCTCCGACTATGGTGATATTTTTATGAGGGGCTAGTCTTGCTAGAAAATCAAGTTGTAACTTGTTTGTATCTTGGAATTCATCTACTATAATATAGTCAAAATTAACTGCAACTTCAGGGTTTTTGTCAAATAATGAAATGGCAAGAATGTTAAGGTCAGAATAGTCCAGATAGTTTCCTTTTGATTTTAATTTTTCATAGGCATTCCAACAATTTGAGAACTTTTTCATCTCAATTATATCTTTAATATTTTTTATCTCCTTGACAAGTTCCTTTTTGTCTACTTTTGATTTACTCAAATGAATTGTTTGCAATTCGAAATTTAAATTTTCAAATCTTTTTTCTATATCTATTACTTCATATTTTTTCATTCTGTCAGAAATAAAATTCTGCATTTCGTTTAGAGTTATACCTAAATCTTTTGCTGAGCCTATTGCTGAAATATACCTGTGGCAGTTAATGGGGTTTATTTTTAGGTTTCTGTGCAAAACTACTTTAGCCTGGTCGGGATCAAGAATTTTAAATTCTTTTGATATTCCTATTTCCGAACCATATTTTCTAAGCAAATCAGCTGAAAATCCGTGAAAAGTTCTTATAATTGCTGAACTCTGGCCAACAATCTTGCTCACTCTTAATGAAAGGTTGTTTGCTGCCTCGTTTGAAAAGGTTATACAAACTATTTTTTCAGGTGGATATATTTTATTCTCGATGAGATATTTTATTTTTTCAACAATAGTATAGGTTTTTCCTGTACCTGCCCCAGCAAGAATAACACATGGACCCGTTGTCTTTTTAATCGCCTCTGAATTCATCTAATTTTACAATAGAAGGGATATTAAAAGATTATGTAAATTAGAAAGATGTAAAATTATAATCCTCATGTAATTTATCAACTATTTTTCTACTTATATCTGAGAGAGGATATTGCTGGCTTTCATTATAATTAATCCAAGTAACATCATCTATTTCTGCAGATGGACTTTTTAACTCCCCATTTAATGAGCAAAAATAAACTCTTGCTTCTAAAATATCTCCTTTGTGTGGAGTTTTTCCCCTAAAAGTAGAATAAAATCTTTGTATCTTTATCTTTGTCCCAGAAAGTTCTTCCATTACTTCTCTTTCCAGACAACCACTATCTTTTTCTCCTTCTTCGGGCTTACCTCCAGGAAGAATCCACACTTCTCTTTTCTTTACTACTAGAAGTCTACCAGAATTAATTATTGCTGCGTTTACAGCAGTTCTCATTTACAAAACTTCTCCGTAGCCGATTAAACGCCAGTGATTATTTATATTTCTTGCAATGCCTACATTTTCTCCTTTGCTAGGAACAATAGGTATTTTCAAAGACAATTCAATATCATTCTTACTTATTTTTTTTAACACGCCGACGGTCATAGAGGTGTTTATGCTTAACATTAACATTTCAGAAGCTTTCAAAGGGTCTACTTTTTTAGCGCCTAGCTGAGTGAATATTTCAGGAAAAAGAGTATATTTTAGTTTTATCGATTGGGTTATCTCTGGAAGCTTTCCAGTATAGGAAGCTACACATCCCGCAAGTGCGTCTGACTTTCCTAAGGACATATCAAGAGTAGTTTCAATTGAAACGCTTCCCCCGGGAGTTAAAGACTGAACTTCCTTTGAGCCATTAAATAATTTTAGAATTTTTGCCTTTACTGTCTTGTAATGATATTGATTAGCTTCTTTTATTACTCTTCCAGGCTTTATCTCTATTTCATCCCCTATATTGAGTTTGCCTTGCTTTAGGGTTCCGCCTAATACTGCTCCGTGAAGTTTATCAGGAGTTGTTCCAGGTTTGTTAATATCGAAACTTCTTGCAATAAGGAAAAGAGGATTTCCTGATAAGTTTCTTTCTGGTATTGGAATTTCCATTATGGCCTGGTATATTTCATTAATGTTTACTTCCTGTTGTGCTGAAACTGGAATTATTGGAGCTGAGTCATATCTTCCCTTAAGAAGTTCTTTTATTTCAGAATAGTTTTTCTTTGCTTGAGCAGAATCAACAAGATCAATTTTATTTTGCACAACAATAAGATTCTTAATTTTCTTTGCCTGTAAAGCCATCAAATGTTCCCTAGTCTGAGGCTTTATTCCTTCATTTGCTGCAACAACTAATATTGCAGCATCGATTATAGCGGCTCCGCTTAACATGGTAGCCATAAGCATTTCATGACCTGGAGAATCAACAAAAGAAACATGTCTGACTGGAGTGCCTTTTTTCTCTCGGTTATAACTACCATCAGAATCCTTGCAAAGAGTTATATCTGCATATCCTAATTTTATTGTAATTCCTCTTTTCAACTCTTCTGAATGTGTATCTGTCCATTTTCCGCTGAGTTTGTAAAGAAGAGTTGTTTTCCCATGGTCAATATGCCCTACTATTCCAACATTTAATGTTTCAAGTTCAGGTAATTCATTAGTAATCTTATTCATATAAACTCGTAGAATAAAGGTTTTTTAAAGATATCTTAAGCTGCTGCCGGCTCTGCGGGCTTGGCTTCTTTTTTCTTCTTTTCCTTAGGCTTGTTTTGCTCAGGGAAAACCTCTGTGAGTGATTTTGAACCTGATTTTACAATAGAAAGGTTAATCTGAGAAGTTGCTTGGGAAAGAACTTTTCCTCTCACTGTCTTTCTAAGTCTAATTCCTTCACGTGCATCGTGCATTCCCCAGCCTTTTGTTAATAGTAGTCCTTTAAGTCCAAGACCTTCAACATCGTTTGAATGTGGAAAACCAGCAGAATCGCTAGCTCCAGTTATTTCAAGCTCATAACCTTCAAGTTCAGGCTTTATATCTTTTCCAGATATCTTATCACCTATGCTCTTTCCCATAAGTGATTCTGACTCTGTTTCAACTTTCCAGGCTTTTCCTTTCTCTGATATGTTCAATTTGAATGGCATATCTTTTCTTAAGAAATTGGCTTTTTAAACGTATCTTTGATTAAAATTTATCTGTAATAATTAAGGTTTACAAAGATTTATAAGCCAGAATTAAAGGCTTATTTTATGAAAGATAGTTCAGATAGTAGAATAGAAGAAATGATTAGAGTAACGAAAAGACTTTTTTATGAACAGATGGGTGTAGAATGGATGCAAGAACAAGTTACACATAAGGGCCTTAGTCGTATTATTGACATGGGATATATTGCGATAATATTAGGGACACCTTTCGCGGCGTATCATGATATAAGACAGATACATCCTTCGCATTCAAGTCATTCTCAAGTTATCAGAACTGCCGAAATAAGAAAAGAAAGCAGCAAAACAGCAGAGGTATATCATTTGCCAAACAAGGCAGATTATGCGATAAATGAAAAGCGTTAATCGCTAAACTTCTTTATCAAAGAGATTTCATGTAGTACCTTAAGTTCTGAAGCTGAAAGAAGCTCCTTGTTATCCTTAAATTTCTTAAATTGCTTTTCTGAAATGTCTGCATAGAGATATTTAATATCCTTAAGTCTTCTATCAAACATTATTCCTGGAATTGCAAGTGCAAGCTCCTGACCTTCCTTAGCTTCTTCTACTCCGCTTTTATCAACCTGCAGCGACTTAATTCTCCCTACATGCTCTCCCCTATCATCTATCAAAGGAAGATTGACTTTCGCTCTCCCGCCTGCAATTTTTACTCCAAATATTGCTGGATTAGAATTTCTGAAGACATAATTATGTAATATTTCTATCTTACATACTGTGGCAAGATCCATCATCTTTTCTTTTTCTATTTCTGCCTGTTTATTCTTTCTCCAGAGCTGCAAATCTTCTATTAACTTGTATATTACATCGTTAGTAATTACTTTTATATTTCCTTTTTCGACTCCTTCCTCTAACTCAACATTGAAACCGATAACTACTGAGTCAAGAGGAGAGTTCTCTGAATTTGCCTTTGCTGAAGTCATATCTGATTTTCCTATGGGCCCTATTCCTGCCTTGATAATTTGAATATTTTCTTGCTTAAGCAAAGTTATGAGTGCTTCGAGACTTCCCAGAGATTCTGCCTTGATTATTATTCCTTGCTTGTCTAGTTGTAAAGCTGTTGAGATTTCTTTCTTGAACTGAAGTTTTGCTTTTTCTAAATCCATCTTGCTTTTTACCTGCTGGAAAGGCATTCCTGGGAGAACTCCTTCATTATTTGTTAATTGCATTCTAACTCCTGTTGCTGCAAGTGCGTACTTAACACTTGCAAACTTGCTCTGCAGAGGTAGGATTTCCTGAATTGCTCTTACTTTAGCCATAATAGGCTCAGAAAGGCTCGCAATGACCAACTCATCACCTTCATCAAGTCTTCCTTCATAAAGTATTGCCTCACCATAGTGCATTGATTTATCTTTTTTGACTTCAAGAATTACTCCTTTAGCCTCTTCAGACACTTTCAATCTTTCTTTAAGAAATTTCTGACAGAGACCACAGAGAACAAATAATAGTTCCGATATTCCTTGTTTTGTTCTAGCTGAACATGGAACAAGAGCAATCTTCTTTGTAAAATCAGTGACCTCAAAAAATAAGTCTGAATCAAATCCGTGCTCTCTTAAAGAACCCTGAAAAGTTAGAAGAGATTCCTGAAATTCATCGTTAACATTTTGTGCTTGTCCTTGCACTGACTCTTTTACTGAGCCAAGGTCTTTCCAACCTGAAATAGTGTCTATTTTATTAAGCGCAATTAAAAAAGGAGTTTTGTTAGCTTTTAATATCTGCAAAACTTCTGCTGTTTGAGGCTTTATTCCTTCCTTTATACTGACTACAAGAATTGCAAGGTCGGCAAGAGCGCCTCCCCTCTTTCTTAGATTGGTAAATGCTGCATGACCTGGAGTGTCAATAAATAGAAATCCTGGAATCTCAAGAGATATATTATTCTTTTCAATAAGAGGACATGTTTCCTTAATCATCTCATAGGTATATTTTGTAAATGATATCTTTTGCGTTATGCCTCCCGCTTCTCCCTGCTGAAGGGAAGTGCCTCTAAAACAGTCCAAGATGCTTGTTTTGCCGTGGTCTACATGCCCGCATACGGTTACGATTGGACTGCGGAGTTGGTTCTTTTCAATCATAGCTATGACAGAAAAGGCGTGTTTAAAAAGATTTATAAATGAAAAATGCCTTTACTTGTTATACTTCTGATGAATACTGGTTAGAAAATAGACTCAAGACAAAGGTTAAAAAGCTTATTTTGACTCTTCTGATTAAGAGGAAAAATTGACTAATCCACGTAAAAGTAAAAAGGTAGAAATTAGACCTACAATACGGTTGTATTGGAGTTTCCTAAAACCGTATAAATGGCTTTTTTTAGTTTTGGTTGTGGCCATTTTAATCTGGCAAAGTCTCTTTATTGTTGACAGATACTTATTCAAAATTTTAATCGACCAAGGTTCTCTCTTTGCAAGCAAGAGCATAAGCTCTCAGGTCTTTTTATTGTATATTAAAGTTTTGGCAATTTCTTTTATAACTGTTGTTTTAGCCCGTATAGGATTGAGATATGGAATAAGAAAGCAAATAAGGAATCTAGAAGGAAATATTTCATTTGACTTTAAAAAAAGGTTCTTTAACCACATTATATCTCTTTCAAATAGTTTTCACTCTAAAAATAAACCTGGATCTTTGATTGTGAGAATGAGCAGGGGCGAAGATTCAATTGAAGATATAACTGACTTCTTCTTGCAGCTGGCTTTTCCCTTTATTATACAAATAGTTATTGTGAGCTTATCAATCTTCTATTTTGACAAGATTTCTGCGATAGTTGTTATTGGAGTTACAATTGTTTTTACAATATATGGTCTTTTCATACAGAATCTACAAAGAAAAGCCACTCTTTCATTAAATAATACGATAGATAAGGAAAAGGATTTCATTGCAGGTTCAATAACCAATATAGACTCAATCAAGTATTTCGGCAAAGATAACTTTATTAAAGAAAATTATTTTGGGTATGGAAACTCTTCACTTAGAGCATTGCTAAAACATAGAAAGTATTATGAGTTTATGACGATAGGTAACATGATTCTCATGGCTATTGGTGTGCTTTTAGTAATATATTTTCCACTTAGACAGTTTTTGGTTGGCGCTATATCTATAGGTACTGTGGCTTTTATTTATACTTCATATCTAAGCTTTTATGGAACCGTTGGAGACTTCGTCAGAAATTTGAGGCAGTTTTATAAATTTACAGCTGATTTTCATTCTATAATAGATTATTTCAAAGTCAAGAATGAGATAAAAGATAGCCCAAACAGTAGAACAATGGAAGTTATTAAAGGAGAAATTAATTTCAAAGATATATCTTTTAGTTATAATAAAAGAAAAATAATAAAAAACCTTAACTTAGAAATAAAACCTGGTGAGAAATTGGCTTTGGTTGGACATTCAGGTTCAGGTAAAACTACCTTGGTTAAACTGCTATATCGGCTTTATGATGTGGATAAAGGAGAAATATTGATTGATAACAATAATATTACCGAATACAAGCAGGAATCATTACGTTCAGAGTTAAGTATTGTTCCTCAGGAATGTGTCCTGTTCAATGATTCTATTTATAACAATGTCAAATTCTCCAATCCTAAAGCAAGTAGAGAGCAAGTATTAAAAGCGATAAAATTTGCGCAACTTGATAAATTCATTGAAAATCTTCCAAAAAAAGAAAACACGATAGTAGGAGAAAGAGGAATCAAACTCTCTGGAGGTGAAAAACAGAGAGTTTCGATTGCTAGGGCTCTCTTGGCAGATAAAAAAATAATTGTTTTGGATGAAGCTACCTCTTCTTTGGATTCCCAGACAGAACACGAAATTCAAAATGATTTAGAGAACCTTCTCAAAGGTAGAACATCAATTATAATAGCACACCGATTGTCAACAATCATGAAAGCAGATAAGATAGTCGTTCTGAATAAAGGAAAGATTGTACAGGCTGGAACTCACAGGAGTCTGATTAATGAACCTGGATTGTATAGAAAACTCTGGAATTTACAAAAAGGCGGATATATTGGTGAGTAAATTTTTAAGGTCAAATTATTTTAATAAACATCATCATGGTGTGCGTAATCAAGAAGACGGACAAGGTTTTCATTTTCAAGAAATTCATAAGTAAGAACAAAATTTCGAATATGAACTCTTCTTTGCCCAACCATATTTGCTGTGAGCGGCTTTCCAATCCATGGATTTTCAATAATTTCTTTTATTTTTCTACTTAATATCTCAAATTGCAATTTATCTCTTTTAGAAATTTTGTTAAATATCCTGTCTAGATTTTCAGAAACTTCCAGTTTATAAGTCAATTTTATTGGTACCTTTTCTCAAAATCTTTATATGCACCTATCTTAATAAATTCAGCTTTTCTAATTGCATCAAGCTTCTTCAGATATTCTTCTCTGACTTTAGGCTCAGTCTCAACTTGAGCTTTGATAAAAGTATTAATTTGGTTGCTCATGCTAATTCCATTTTCCTTGCAAAACTGAGAATACTTTTCATAGATGCTCTCTTCTACATTAAATGTTTTCAATACCATATTAAATAAAGTTATTTAATCCTATTTAAGCCTTTTGCTGGTCGATTAAAGTGCCAAAAGTGTGGAATGCGGGGAGAAGGGTTCGAACCTTCGTAGGCACTAAGCCAATGCGTCTTGAGCGCATCCCGTTTGACCACTCCGGCATCCCCGCTTAAAATAGTGATACAAGAAGATGTTTTAAATTTTAGTATTTACAAAAATAGGAGATATTAACATTTTTATACCTCCTGCCTCTATAAAAAATATGAAAAGTAAAGAAAAATTTTACATTACGACTGCAATAGATTATGTAAACTCCAGACCGCATTGTGGGCATGCATTTGAGAAAACCTTAGCTGATACTCTGGCTCGTTATAAAAGGCTGCATGGATATAAAGTATTCTTCCTTACTGGTGTAGATGAAAACGCTCAAAAGAACGTTCAGGCCGCCGAAAAGGCAGGCGTTCCAGTCAAAGAGTTTATTGATAAAAATACCTCTTTTTTCATAGAATTATGCAAGAAGCTCAATTTGAGCCATGATGATTTTGTTAGAACAACTGCTAAAGAGCACGCAGTTGTAGTCCAAAAGCTGGTAAAAAAGATGATAGATAAAGGAGATATTTACAAGGGAACTTACGAAGGACTTTACTGTGTTGGCTGTGAAGCATATTATACTGAAAAAGACCTGATTGACGGCAAATGCCCAGAACATAATACCAAACCAGAACTCAGAAAAGAAGATGCTTACTTCTTCAAATTGAGCAAATATAAATCTAAGCTCTTAAAACTAATTCCAAAATATGTAGTGCCTAAATCCAAAGCCAACGAAGTTATCGCTAGGATAAAAGAAGAGTTAAGTGACATCTGCGTAAGTAGGAAAGGCGCAAAATGGGGAATAGATTTCCCTAACGACTCTAATTTTAAAGTTTGGGTCTGGATTGACGCTCTCATAAATTATATTTCGGGTCTTAAAGGGAAGGAGAAAGAATATTGGCCTGCAGACGTTCATGTAATCGGAAAAGGTATAAATTGGTTTCATTCTGTTATTTGGCCAGCATTGCTAATATCTGCAGAATACGAATTGCCTAAGACTCTTTTGGTTCATGGCTATCTTACTATAGGAGATAAAAAAATGTCAAAGTCATTAGGAAATATAATAGATCCTTTGGTCTTGCTCGAAAAATACTCTGCGGATAGCATGAGATATTCTCTGTTAAAATGCTCTGTTTTTGAAGATTCTGATTATTCTGAAGATATACTTGTCAGAAGGAATAATGATGAGCTTGCAAATAAATTAGGCAACCTCATAAGCAGAGTTTCGACTTTAGCTGAAAAATATGGTTTGGAAAAGACAAAGCCTCTTGACAGTTCAAAAACGGTCAAGTCTGTGGAGAAACATATGGATAATTATGAATTTGATAAAGCATTAAACGAAATATTTTCATTTGTTGATAAGAGTAATGAATACGCACAGACAAAAAAGCCCTGGGAAAATGGAGATAAGAAAGTAATTTACGAGCTGGCAAGTGCAATAAAGGATATTGCAATATTACTCAGCCCATTCATGCCTGAATCTGCTGAGAAGATAGCTAGAACATTCAAATTTGAAATCTCCCTAGAGGCATTAAAGTCTCCTCTTAAAATAAATAAAATAGTCAAGGCAGATATTTTGTTCAATAAAATAGAAGGCAAGGAAAAAGAATCTGAAAATCAAAAAGTTAATAAATCTCCTAAGATTGAGGGAATTATGTCAACAATAGAATTTCCTGATTGGGAGAAAATAGATCTTAGAGTTGGGAAGATAGAGAAAGCTGAAGATATAGAAGGAGCCGACAAACTCTACAAGCTAACTATTAATCTTGGTTCAGAAAAAAGAACTATCTGCGCGGGAATAAAGAAATTTTATTCAAAGGATGAGTTGAAAAATAGGAAATGTGTTATTTTTGTTAACCTAGCTCCTAGAAAAATGAAGGGAGTTGAGTCTCAGGGAATGCTTCTGGCTGCTGTTTCAGATGACCAGTCACAGGTAGTTCTTTTGCAGCCTGAAAAAGAGATAAAAGAAGGCAGTAAAATAAGATAAATCTAAAGAATATAAAAGATAAAATTATCTTCCCAGAAGAACATCCATGAAGGTAACTTTTTCCTTGTAGGAGCCATTGCCAATTATTCTAGCGGCTATTTCTCTATATGCTCTTGAAGCTTTGCTCTTTGGATGAGTATGAATTAATGCATTTTTCATAAGAAGAGCTTTTTGCATGTTTTTATCATCAGGCACAACACCAAGAATAGGCAGTTCAAGCATATCTCTTATATTTCTTATCGGCATTTCAGTTTTGAGACCGCGGTACTTGTTGACTATCACTCCTTTTACTCTCTTTCCCATTTGTTCTATCACTTTGCTTGTTTTCAAAGCATCCGTGACTGCAGGTATCTCTGGGTTTGTTACAATAATAAGTTCGTCAGCAGATTCAATCGCAGCAATTGCTTCTTCCCCCAGACCTGCAGCAGAGTCGTAAAGAATGTAGTCAGCCATCTTTCTTAACTTTTTACCTACTTCTTTGAGTCGACCATGATTAAGTCTTCTAAGTTCTCTTACTGATAATGAACTTGGAATTATTTTTGTGCCTGATTCGTGCTCGTAAATTGCATCAGCAATCTTAGCTTTTCCCAAAAGAACATGATTCAAGCTGACTGGAACAATGGGCGCGCCTAGATGAAGCCCAACGTTAGGAGTTGTCAAATTGGCATCAAGAATAATAACTTCTTTACCGAAAGAATTTAAGGCTGCTCCTAAATTAATAGTGGTTGTCGTCTTGCCTACTCCCCCTTTTCCCGATGTAATCGTGATTAACTTAGCCATATTTTCCCAGGTGAATAAAATAACACCTGAATAAAGAGAACTATTTCAAAGCACTTATAAACCTTTCTAAGATAACTGAATACTCTTTCAACTTATCAAGATTTATATTAATAACCTGAGCCTTATAATTTACTCTGAGATTTACTCCTTTTCTAAATTCATTCTCTCTTACTTTTTCCAGAGTTTCTATATCTCTGAATAAATCATACAGATTTAAAGTATCAAGAATATCTTTATTATTTGAATAAATCTGCTTTAGTTGCACAAGTTTTGCTCTTGGAGCGTTTGGAACTGGTTTCCACTTCTTACTCTTCTTCGAGTCTTCAACTAACTTATCCATTCCCATCTCTATCATTATCTTCCACCTTAGCAAAAGGTTTATGATTACGTCACACGTCTTTGTATACTTCAGGCTGACGTACAGCAGATGGTCGGCACTGATTTTTTCCTTTATTATCGATTCCATTTAAGACAAATACCTAGCTTGAAAAGTAATAATCTGGAATAATTTCTCCTATTTATATCTTTCTGATTAGAAAAATAATATATATTTTACATTAGTATAATAAGTTCGCTTTAATTTAATAATGCTGGGATATTTTATTACGAAAATCAAAAAGCAACTTCTTTAATAGAATTATGAACTCATTCATCTGTTCAGTTGTAAGCTCGTTCATTTCTAAATTATCATCTAGGATTATAGCTTTTCTTTTGTGTGAAAATTCAAAGCCCGACTGTTTATGTTTTTTTCCAAGAAAAATAATTTTCTTTAAGTTATCCTGCTCAGACTTAGTCAGATTATATATTGCTGCACACTTTTCAAAAAAGATTTCAAAATTTTTATCTTTTTCTTTAGAAAGTTCTATTCTTTTAGAAATATACTCATACTTCAGTATTGCAGAAATTAAGGAAACTGCCTCTTTATGCAATAACTCTAAAACCTTTATTAAAATTCTAGAATCTCCCGTATTAGGAAGTATTGAATTTGTAATATTTTGAGCGTCGCCGAGATTTTTTTCTGCGCTTATTATTGAATCAGCAAATTTTTTTTCAAATGGAACCATTTTTATTAAGACAAACTCACGATAGCTTCAGCGATATCACCATTTGCTTTTTCTAAAGCAGACTTAGATTCTTCTTCTGATTTGCCTGTTTTTTCCATAACCAGATTAATATCTTCTTGCTTTATTCCTTCTTCTTTTGATTCTTCTCTTATTTCTCCAGCTATCTGAAAAGTGGTTTGGCCTTGCATAATTATCTTCTGAACGCTTGCAGGCTCTATTACGATATTTTTTTCAGAACCTTCGATTACCACTCTAAGTGCATCTACTTCCTCATTTTTTATACCCATTTGCTTCATCATAGCCTGCATTTTTTTTGGGTCTAATCCGCCGAACATGTTCATTGGAAAAATAAAGACTATAAATAGATTTCGAATTTGTCAAAAATTAGCCAGTGATTGGCCAGAATACCTTCAATCCTATTACTAGCAGGATCAAAACAACTATAAAAGCCACTACGTGAGCTGGCTTAAGCATTACCTTACTATCATACTCTTCATCGTATCTCATCAAGCCGCCAAAACCTGGCAAGCTTATTTTGTCATCAGCCATACTCTAAAAGAACAAAAATAGTATAAAAACTTATCTCTCATCCAATTTTTCTAAAAACCTTTTCTTTTCTCTTCCAGGAACTTCCTTACCCCAAAGAACAAAAACACGATTAATTCTTGACCAATAGTTTTTGGGAGCTATTTTCATCAGTTCAAACTCTGTCTCTGTGGGATTTTTAGTTTTTACAATATTTAATACATTTGAAATTCTATGGACATGGGTGTCTACTGTGATGCTGTCTTTATTATGTATTTCGCTTAAGACAAGATTCGCTGTTTTTCTACCTACCCCTGGAATCTGAACAAGAAGTTCTATCTCATCAGGAACTTTAGAATTAAAATTTTCTACCATAAATTTGGCAGCTTCAATCACATTCTTTGCCTTAGTTCTATTATAGTTAAGACTTTTAAAAATTAAAAGCACTTCTTCGTATTTTGCCTTTGAAAGAGATTCTAAAGAATGATATTTTCCGAATAGAGATTCGGCAATGGGTATTGTTGTTTCATCCCTGCTTTGAGCGCTCATTATTGTTGCAATAAGAGTCTGCCAATCCTCTTTCCATCCCTCTCCAGCAAGCCTTTTCGTATCTTTGCTGTATTTTTTCTCAGCTCTTTTAAATATTTTTAGAAAGAAATCTCTTTTTTCTTGTAGATTCATAAGCATATTAGGTAACAATGTTATAAAAAAGTTTGCTAATTGTTTTTTGGAGAGTTATACTATGCCTTTTCTGATATAGGTATTTGAGCTAAAGAGTATATATGTGATATCATTTTGTCCAAAGTTTCAGAAGCGGCGACTAAATAAGCAACGTCTGAAAATTTTTGGGCAGCAGGTTCAGCTACAGACTGACTATCGTAAAATTTCCTAGCACCTCTAAGACAATGAACTAGCTCACCAGCCAATGTTCTTGATCTTTCTGGACGATCTTCAACTAAAGAGAATAAAGGCAGAATAGCACTATTAAGTGCGTAATGCGCATCTGCAAGCTGTGCAGGGTTCAATCCAGGAAGAGAATTGAGATGCCTTACTGATAACTCATAGGCAGGTAAAATTATTTTTCTTAGAGAGGGACGTATTGAGTCCGCTTCATCCTCTGCTGTGAATTGTCTTGCCATTTTAATCTTCTATAAAAACAAATAGTGCGTATTTAAACCATTGCCCTATTAAAAATAAAAAAGTTTTAACGAGATATTAGTAGTGAAAAATTAGATACAAGATTTAAATAAACATTTAATTTAAATTTCCTATGGAAAACGAATATATCGGAAGGGAGATTCGCATTGCTGGCCCGGATCATAGAGGTTGCACTAACCCTCACATAGAGGTCATTGTTGACGGCTCAGCTGATTGTTTGGTGTATTTAAGAACAGATTTTAATCCTGGAAGAGGTCCACCTAAATTTGAAGAATCATTAGATAAAAAAGTTAATCTTGAAGCAAGTAGGGAAGACATTAGAGCTTGGAGTGGCAATAATCCTCTCTTTGAAAATATTCCTCGTCAAAGAGCAGATAAAGTTGCTCTTGAAGAAGCTAAAAGAAGAAAATTAGTGCTATATAGAACAGTTCATGAACCAAGGTATAGCACCATTGTTGCTTGGTGTCCAGATGATTGGCAGCCTCATGAGGAGAGATAATTCTTCCCACCCTAAAATTTAAAACATCTTCTTTCTTACTGAAAACATGACTATGCCTAGATTTAAGGATATTAAGAATTGGTCCCCTGAAATAGAGAAACAAATAACTTCTGAATGGGTTAAGTCTGATAAATTTAAGTTCAATGAAAAAACGAAAAAAAAGATTTATTCCATAGATACTCCTCCGCCTTATGTTAACACTCCAGTACATATCGGTCAGACAGTAACTTACTGCTACATGGATTTTTTTGCCCGCTACAGAAGAATGAAAGGATTTGAAGTCATTTTCCCTCTTGGACTTGATAGGAATGGTCTTCCGATCGAGATGGCTGCTGAGAAAAAGTTCAATGTTTCGCCATTTTTAATCGGAAGAGATAAGTTTATTGAATATTGCGAGCAACTTCTTAAACAAACTTCTTCTGAGACAACAAACACGTTTGAGAAGTTGGGAATTTCATTCACCTCTTACAAGCAAGGCGAACATATTGGAGCAGTTTACTTTACAGATTCTCCAGAATATAGGGCGGTTACCCAGGCAACATTTATTGAACTATATAAAAAAGGATTAGTATATGAGGATACTAGAATAAATAACTGGGATCCTAGGTTGCAGACTACTATTGCTGATTCTGAAATAGAATATAAAGAAGTACCTTCTAATTTTAATCACGTTAAATGGCAAATAAAGGAAACTGGTGAGGAAATAATAATTGCTACAACCCGCCCAGAACTTATATGTACATGCGGAATGATTATATATAATCCAAAAGATGAAAAATATGTAAATTTAAAGGGTAAAACGGCTGTTTCCCCCATATTTAACAAAGAAATACCTATCCAACCCCATCCATTGGCACAAATTGATAAAGGTTCAGGTCTTGTAATGATGTGTTCTGCTGGAGACTTATCCGATATTCAATTTTTTAGAGAGATGAATCTAAAACCAAAAATAGCGATTGAAAAAGATGGCAGAATGAATGAATATGCTGGCAAATTTAAAGGATTAAAAGTTAAGGAAGCAAGACAGAAAATTATTGAAGAACTGAAATCAGAAGGATTGCTGATAAAGCAAGAACAGATAATGCACCGAACTCCAATATCTGAGCGTTCTGGCGCAGAGATAGAGTTCATAGAAATGCCTGAATTTTATCTTACACAGTTAAATATAAAAAATAAGATAAAAAAAATTTCCAGGGAAGTTGATTTTTACCCTCCAGAATCAAGAAAGATTCTTGATGATTGGATAGATTCAATCTCGATTGACTGGCCTATTTCAAGAAGAAGATATTACGCTACCCCGATACCAATCTGGCATAGTAAAGATAGAAAAAAGATAGCATTGCCTTCTGCAGGAAATTACTATATTCCTTGGAAAGAATCTCCACCAAAAGATGCAGAAGTATATGAAAAAGGAAAATTAATAGGAAAATTAAAAGATTTTAAGGAAGAATGGTCTGGAGAAGAGAGAGTGTTTGATACATGGATGGACTCTTCAATTTCTGAGCTGGTCATGCTAAAATATAAATCAAATCCTGAATTCTTTAAGAAAGCATATCCTGCATCTCTCCGCCCACAGGGTAAGGAGATAATTAGAACTTGGCTTTATTATACTCTTCTCAGAGGTTATCTGGAGACTGAAAAAGCATGCTTTAAAGATGTATGGATAAATCAACATATTGTTGATGAAAAGGGCAAGAAAATGTCAAAGTCAGTTGGAAATGTGGTTGATCCTCAGGAATTATTGAAAAAATTTGGTGGAGAAGCAATAAGACTCTGGGCATCTATAGAAGGAAATCTTGCTAAGCAGGACTTAAAATGCTCAGAAGATAAAATAAGAGCTGAAACAAAAACAATTAACAAACTTATAAATCTCACAAAATTCGTTTTGCAATTTAAAAGACCAAAAAAAGCAGATACTACTGCTCTTGACTCTCTGTTCATTGATTATATTGAAGACTTGACAGATTTTGCAGACAGACAATATGAAGAATATAATTTTTACCAGCCGGCGTTAAAGATAAGACAATTCCTTTGGGAAATATTTGCATCTCATTACATTGAGATAGTCAAAAATAGGGTCTATAATCAGGAAAAAAGATTCACACAACGCGAGCAAGAATCTGCGCAATACACATTGTACTACCTTTTGGAAAGAATGCTCCTACTCCTTCATCCTATTGCACCACAAATAACTTCGGTTATTCTGGAAGAGTTGAATGTTGAAATAGAAGATTTTCCAAAGCCTAAAAAAATAAAGAGCGATTTGGGTTTGATTGAAAAGATAATGCAATTTAACAGCGAAGTATGGAAGACTAAAAAAGATAAGGGCATTTCTTTGCGGGACCCTATATCTAATATGACCATTCCAAATGAAATAAAAATATTTGAATCAGATCTTAAAGCGTGCCATAACCTAGTTTAGCGCATAGCTTTATTAATCATTCTTATATTTTATAATTATGGAAATCGACCAAAAGAAAAGACAGGAACTTGAAGAACTTGTAAGCTTACTTGGAAGCATCAGAGGAAGTCATACTGAACTCGTAACTGTTCTTATTCCTGCAGGTACTAATATTCATCAAGTTTCAAACCAGCTCGCTGCAGAAGCAGGAACTGCTGAAAACATAAAATCCAAGTCAACAAGAACAGCAGTAGTCACTGCTCTTGAAACGATTATAAGAAAATTAAAAGACTATAAACAGACTCCTCCTCATGGACTTGCTATTTTCTGCGGAAATATTTCTGAGAAAGAAGGCGTTCAGGATGTGAAAATATGGTCCTATGAGCCTCCAAGACCCTTGAACGTAAGAATTTATAGATGCGATAAAACATTTGTCGTTGAACCTTTAAAAGAAATGCTTGAAGTTCAGGAGGTTTATGGTTTACTTGCAATAGACAGACAGGAAGCGACTATCGGAGTTCTTGAGGGTAAGCAAATTAAGGTCATAAGAAAGCTTAGCTCTGGAGTTCCAGGAAAAGTTAGGGCGGGAGGGCAGTCATCCCAAAGATTTGCTAGAATAACAGAAGGACTTGCAAAAGAGTTTTTTAGGAGGGTCTCGGATTCTATGAAAGAAATATTTTTTGACATGCCAAAGCTAAAGGGAATACTTGTTGGCGGACCAATTCCTACAAAAGAAGAATTTCTTGAGTTAGGAGATTTGGTTACAAAGTTAAAAGAAAAAGTAATTGCTGTTAAGGATATAGGATACACTGATGAGCATGGTCTAAGATTACTTGTTGAGGCATCTCAGGAAGATTTGTCAGAGCAAGAGTTGATGAAGGAGAAAGATATAGTAAATAAATTCCTTGAGACTCTTGGAAAGCACAGAGAAAAGGCATCCTATGGTCTTGAAAAAACATCTTTGGCATTGGAAAGGGGAGCAGTTGAAAAACTCCTTTTATCGAAAAAACTTGATAAAAGAGAGACTCTGGAATTAGAGAAGAAAGCTGAGAATATTGGTTCTGAAGTTTTTATAATTTCTACTGAAACTGAAGAGGGTGAGCAATTTTATAATATAACCAAGGGGATAGGCGCCATTTTAAGATTTCAAATTGAATAATAGCTGATTAGAATTGATTTTGAGTAATATTAAAGATGATATCTAAAAACAACAAACCATTTAAACGTAAATTACAATAGAATCCAATGGAACCTGTCCTTCAAAAGAAAAAAAAGCAGGAAGAACTGCTGCTAGAGGCAAAGAACTTTTTTGATGCTTATAAGAAAGAAATAAGCGATTCTTTAAGAGAGGGAGATAAAATTGTTCATTTAATCTTCCAAAATCTTATTGAGCATTCTCCAACACTATCCGATGCAGTTATAGAAGACCCTCAACAAACTCTTGCTATATTAGAGACCGCACTGGATGAAGCAGGATTCATAAAAAATCCAAGAGTGAGACTGCAGGAGCTCCCTATTTCAGTCAAAATAAAGATAAGAGAGATAAGAGCTAAACATCTTGACCAGCTTCTTTGGATTGAAGGAATAATCAGGCAGGCTTCTGAAGTTAGACCGCAGGTTGTGAATGCTAAATTTGAATGCCCAAACTGCGGAGCTTTACTTTCAGTTTTACAAATAGATAATAAATTTAGGGAACCTTCTAGATGTACCTGCGGATGGAAGAGTGCATTCAGACTTATATCTAAAGAAATGGTTGACACTCAGAGATTAGTAATTGAAGAGTCTCCAGATTCACTTGATGGAGGAGAACAGCCAAGAAGAATCAATGTATTCCTTCAGGAGGATCTTGTTGACCCAAAAATGGAAGAAAGAACTACTCCTGGAAGTAAGGTTAAAATATTTGGTATTTTGAAAGAAGTTCCAATACCGTTGAAGACAGGCTCAATTTCAACAAGATATGACATTGCAGTGGAAGCGAATAATATAATCCCCTTGGAAGAATCATTTGAAGATCTTAATATAACTGAAGAAGAGGAAGACCAAATAATTCAAATGGCTGCTGATCCAATTATATACGACCGCCTGGCAAAAAGCATTGCTCCAAGTATTTATGGATTTGATAAAATAAAAGAAGCAGTACTTCTTCAAATGTTTGGTGGAATAAAAAAGTCAAAATCTGATGGAGGAAGCACCAGAGGGGATATTCACATACTTCTTGTCGGAGATCCGGGAGTTGCAAAGTCAGTAATGCTTAAATTTATCTCAATAATTGCCCCTAAAGGAAGATATGTTTCTGGTAAAGCGGCAACTTCTGCAGGCCTGACTGCTGCCGTCGTGAAAGACGAGTTCCTTAGGGGATGGAGCTTAGAGGCAGGAGCTATGGTATTGTCTAATAAGGGAACTGTCTGTATAGATGAAATAGAAAAGATGAATGAGCAAGATAGAAGCGCGATGCATGAGGCGATGGAACAGCAAACAGTTACTATTTCGAAAGCGAATATTCACGCAAGCCTTAGAGCTGAAACTACTGTTCTTGCTGCGGGAAACCCTAAAATGGGAAGATTTAATCCCTATGTTCCAATTCCTGAGCAGATAGATATCTCTCCAGCTTTACTTAGCAGATTTGATGTTATTTTTGTAATAAAAGACTTGCCTAATAAAATTCAGGATGAAGCAATTGCTTCACACGTTTTGGAAGAACACAAGCAGGAAGTTATCAGAGATACGATTCCTCCAAAACTTTTAAGAAAATATATTTCATATGCTAAACAAAAATTTAAACCTAAATTAACTGATGAAGCAATAGAGGAAATAAAGGATTTTTATGTCAAATTAAGGGGACAATCGGTTAACAGTGATGCTGCAATAAAGCCAATCCCTATTACTGCTAGACAATTAGAAGGAATAATCAGATTATCAGAAGCACGAGCTAAAGTAAGATTAAGCAAGGAAGTTAAAAGAGAGGATGCAAAAATAGCTATTGAACTTTTGAAGACTTCTTTAACACAGGTAGGTTATGATGAAGAAACCAAGACATTTGACATTGACAAAATAACCTCTGGTATTTCAGCAGGTAAAAGAAATAAAATAATGATAGTAAGAGAGACTATTGCTCAGCTTGAAACACGTCTAGGAAAGCTGATTCCTACGGAGGAACTTGAAAAAGCCATCCAGGGAAAGATGTCTTCTCTTGAATTAGAGGATGCTATAAATCAACTTTCTAAATCAGGAGATATATTTAAACCTAAAAAGGGATTCATACAGAAATTATAATTGAATACCTAAAAACTTAAAAGGCCTGATTGTTAAATCAAATAAAAATGGAAAACACACAAGTTCAACCAAGCACTTCACCTAAAAGAAATACTGCCTACAAGTTAAGAGTAGGAACAATAATGTCGGCAAAGCAGAATCTTGAAGGTGAAAAGCTAAAAAATATTCAAATAGCTGATAAAATGATAGTGAGAGTCAATGTTATAGCTAATGTGACTGACAAATATATTCAGGAAGGCGAGAAGAAATTTGGTTCCATAACTCTCGACGATGGAACTGGTCAGATAAAGGCTAAAGCTTTTGGGGATGATGTTGAGTCCTTCTTTTCAGAGCTTAATCAGGGAGACACGACGATGGTCTTAGGTCTTTTACGCTCTTGGAATAATGAATTGTACATTTCTCCAGAGATAATAAAGAAAAAAGATCCTTCTTTTCTCCTTGTCAGAAAGCTTGAAGCGGAGTCTGAGGAAGTAAAAGTTCAGGATAAGGTGCAAATGACCGTACTTAAAGATAAGATACTTAGTATGATAAAAGAGGCTGAAAAGGACGGAGGAATAGATACTGAAAAAATTTCCAGAGAACTTAAAGAAAATCCAGATGTAGTAAATCAGGAAATAAAGAAATTCCTTGAAGAAGGAATAGCTTATGAGCCAAGACCTGGAAAAGTCAGATATCTTGGTTAAATGTACCACAGAAAATTTAATAGTGTAATGTCTCAGTTAAACGAAATTTGGGCGGCGAATGCCCTAAATATGAATGTTAATCTCCATCCAGGTATTGATCTGCTGGGAGAAGAAAAAAATGTTGAAGTAAAATTTAATCTCCAAGCCAGAGGCATTTATAGGCACCGCTCATGGAGAGTATTAGACCATGAATTAGCTTATCAAAATGGAAAATCTTGTTTTTGGGCTCTTGGTTTCTATTGGTTAACCGATGATGTTGCAAATATTAATGTGCAGACTCAACTGGCTCTTGAAAGAAGAGTTACCGAAAGAGAATTGTTTATTGTTGGATGGGATTGGATGAATAGATTTGATAGGTATCACGAATCCGGAGAAACAAGAAAATCAAAATGGAATAACTGTTTAAGGTTTCCCAAATATAACCAATTGCCTTCAGTAGTGAATACTTACAAAGTAAAAAATGGAAGAGTTCACTTGACAGAAGGAGTTGACCCTAGTTTTTTCAAAGATATGAAAATAATTTCACCTTAACTTTTTCAGTGCAAGATATATTGCAGCAATAACTAACAGGGCAAGAACTATTATTACTGCCAATTTGTCGTCAAAATTCTTAACTGCTGCCTCTATAACCAAAATAGCTCCTGCGGGAAGTGCAATTATTTGAAGCAGAAGTGTTGGAATGAAAAGCCCTAAAACGACAAGAATAAAGCCTATTATCGCAAAAATAAAGAAGCTTACTCTATTGTAACTCTTTGTGTCCGTATCTAGTTGTTTTGCACAGAAGTCACATTGCTTAAGAGCAACAGTACATCCATTATCATTATACTGATAAATAGGCGAACCTCCTTGAGCAGTACAAGAATCAACCTGATTATTTAAAGTCGAATTGAAAAAACAAGAGGCATTTGTTTCTGGCTGAGGAAGGTAGGGTTTTGCAGGATAGGAATAATAATAGTTGGAAGAAGAATTACAGTATTTGTTATACTCTGGAGCAGGATAGGAATAGCTTACAATTAGATTTACCAGAGTTATCACCATTATTGCAATAAAAATTCCTACAATTATTGTCAGAGCAAGTGTTCGGCCATGTATTGGATGTTTGTTCTCAGGCATCTAATTATTAGATAAATAAAGCTTATAAACCTTATTTTACGCAGAGTATTATGGAATCTTATGACTCATTGCTTGAGAAAGCTTATTCTAAAGTAAAAGTGGTCAAATCTTCAGGTGAAAGATTTGAAATACCTAAAGTTACTGGGCAAGTTCAGGGTAAAAATACAATAATAACTAATATAACTTCTATAGCAAATTATCTTAGACGCCCTGTTGACCAAATTTCAAAATTCCTTCAGAAGGAACTAGCTGCTTCAGGTAAAATAGAAAACGAGAGGCTTATCTTAAATACTAAATTGGGTTCAGATAAAGTAAATGACAAAGTTGCTCTTTACACCAAAGAATTTGTTATCTGCCCTGAATGTTCAAAGCCAGATACTGAAATTATAGTCGATAAAGGAGTAAAATTCAAGCATTGCCTTGCATGCGGGGCTAAATCACCCATAAAAAGGAAATTATAATGATATCAGTAAAAATACATAAATCCTACAGAACGGTAGTGGCAATGTGTGATTCTGAGCTGTTAGGGAAAAAATTTGAGGAAGGAATAAGACAGCTTGATGTTAGGACAAATTTTTACAATGGGGAAGAAGTTAGTGAAGAAAAGGCTTTAGAAATAATGCAAAATTACGGCATAGAGGACGCAACCTTCAATATAGTGGGAGATAATTCTGTTAGACTTGCAATACAAGCAGGAATTATTGGAGAAGAATCTTCTGCTAAAATTCAGAATATACCTTTTGCTTTAAAATTACTTTAAAATTAATTTCTTTTGAGTGCCTGTAATCTCAAAGCATTCTTCTTTTTCTTATTTCTTGATCTGATTACGAGCCAAACAATGATGCCTATTACTATTAGCAATACAATTATGAAGGTATAATTTGTACTTTTTTGGTCTTTTATTCTTCCGGTGAATAACTCTGGATCAAAATTAACTGCCTTTGTTAATTCTCTTCTGACTCCGATATTATCATTGTATTTAATGTCTAAGGAAATAGCTCCTTTCTTTGGAATTCCCTCGAAGGTGAATGAAGTATCATCTCCACTATTAAAACTGCCCAAGATATTTCTTGTATTGCCCTTAACACTGAAGTTTTCCTGATTAGGTAAATCAACAGTCAATCCTTCAACATTATTTTTTCCTATGTTCAGAATTTCAAAAGTTGCGGTCTGAGTAGTATAGTCATAGTCTTTTATTGAAACTTCAAAATCACTTTTTGTATCATTTACCGCTAAGTTTAATTTCTTAAGAAAATATGTTGGCTGGGCTACTTGATTGTTTGGAGAGTATTTTACCCATAATTCGTTATCTCCGTTTAGTGCTGTTTCATTGACTCTTACTTTAAATGGAACAAGTGCAAAAGAACCATAATTACTTACATATGTACCTGATTGCAGAATCAGGCTGGTATTTGCTCCAGGATCAAAACTTATAGGATAATCGTTAATTAGTTCGAAATAAAAATTTCCGCAATTTGAATTATCAAGACCATCTACCTGAAATACAAGTTTTACATACTCTCCAGGTATTGCTGGATAGGGATCTTGATTAAGAAGACTTATTGAAGGATTACATGCACCTACATTTGCCTGAGAAGCGCCAGTCATCCCAATCAACATTGCAGTTGCAATAAATATAATTGCGAAATTTATCACCTTTTTCATATATTAATTTAGATAATAATTGTTTTAAACCTTTCTATGACTTATATTGACGACAAAAATAAAATTTGTTTAAGCCTTCGTGTTATTTATATAGGCTATTTCGGCAGCAGGCAAGACTTTGTTGTAAATTCTTATCTGGTCAATTGTTCCATTGAAATATTCACTTCCAAAGTTCGTTCTTCCTATCATCAAATAGGCACTAGAATCGATAGGAGGTGAATTTGTTAATGAAGAATTAGCTACATTGACTCCGTCGAGGTAAAACTGCACTGCTGAAGAGCTGACTACCCATGCTCCATGATGCCAAACTCCTATACTCGGACTTACGCCTGATTCTTTCCACCCGTTAGGAGAAGAGTCCCAGTAATCAAAGAAGTTACCTATAGCATTTCTTCTCGCAATGAAGTTGACTCTGTTTTTAGTTGAGCCACCAGCTATTGAAAGAAGACCATAATGCTGATTTTGTATTCCAGAATTGATTCTGAACCAAATTGATACTGTAAAATTACTCTGCCCTAAGTTCGAAAACACCGGAGAAGATGACACGTTTATGTACTGATCTACTCCATTGAAATAATATGTCCCACCAGATATTCCTCCTCCGAATGGAAGGCTCGTTATTCCTGTGTTATTGTATGTTGAGCCATTAATTCCATTTCCGGAATAATCAGTTACTGTTGATGAACCTAAGTCTTCAGGGTAATAGGCAACCAGTGAACTCGTTAAATCGTATAGTGAATATGTTGTACTACCTACGCCAGAAGCAATTTGGAAAAGAGTATTATTAGTGGAACTCGTTGCAATTACTTCAAAAGTGTAATTGGTTCCATTCTTCAATCCTATTATTCTAGCTGGTAAAAATGATGACAAGGGCAACATGTTTCCAAAGGTCTGTACGCTCATATTTGGAGTTGATAAATAATGTACTCCACCGTCAGTGGAAAGATAAATGTCATAGGTATCTGCGCCAGTTGCGTTGTTCCAAGTCAGATCAATTTCAGAAGCTGAAACATTTGTTGCTACTAAACCGAATGGATTTGTTCCTGGTCCATTCCCGCTTTGATTGGTGTTATTCCCTCCATTATTACTTCCATTGTTAGGAGGATTAGGATTTCCTTGAGGATTATTATTTGTTAGTGAAAGACTGGGATTACAATTTATTTTCTGTGATTGAGGACAGTTGATGATATTTCCATTTGTTCCTCTGAGAGTTACTGTGACGGCAACTGAATCAGGACTTGAAGTAGAACCAAGATATCCTCCTGCAACCTGTAAGGGATCAGACAAATCATAACTTCTAGTGTCCAAAATATTTGGCAAGGAAAGAACGCTCCTCACTTCAGTTATTGATGATTTGTAGAATATAAGACTTAAATTAATTATATTTCCGGGTGCGCTGTTTCTTTTTACAAGGACTACTGGGTTGGCAGGACCAGGAGAAGTAGAATTATATGAACATTTAGAGGTGACAACTTGAATTTGCTGGCACGAAACTGAAGATGAAATTTGGTTTGCTCCTTTATTGACTGTATTTAAAACAACAACACCGATTATCGCAATAGCGACAACAACAAGCAAGATTACCAATACTGTAGAAATTACACTACTTATCCCCTTTTTTGACATCATCTTACTATTTTTTATGGACTATTCTCTTTATAAAACTTTCTCAGAAGCTAGTCTTGTTGAATTTAATGCCTTCAAAAGCTATTTAAAAGTTCTTTTGCTTCAATTATTATGGAATCATTTTATTTCAACAGAATTAAGGAATTAAAAAAGGAAAAAGACGAACTGGAAAGAAAACTTCAGGTAGTTATAACTATTACAGGTAAAAAGGTCGAAATTGAGGGGTCTGCAGTAAATGAGTATGAAGCAGGTATTATTTTGGAAGCCATGCAATTCGGCTTTTCATCTAAAAAGGCACTTCTACTTCTTAATGATGATATAATATTCAAGAAGGTGCCTATAAGAAGTTTTACAAGAAGAAAGGATATGAAGGAAGTAAGAGGAAGAGTCATAGGAAAGCAGGGAAAAACAAAAAGTACGTTAGAAGAAATATCTGGCTGCGATATATTAGTTAATGAGGAGCAAAATCAGATAGGAATTATAGGTTCTGCTCTGGAAATGGATGAAGCTACGGCAGCAATAGAGAAACTTATAAGAGGCTCAAAACAAGCGAATGTTTACAGATATTTAGAGAGAATGAATGCGGAAAAGAAAAAGATGGATTCTGACCTCGGCCTTAAGTTAAAGAAGAAGGAAGAGAAAAAGTATTCTGAAGAATAATCTTTCGTGCTTCAAGCTATATAGCAATATTTATATGATTTTTAGAGAGATAGCAATATTTAAATAACATTTTTATCTGACAAAAGTAAGTCCCCTTAGCTCAGACCTTCCGAGACGCTAATTAACGTTAGGATGGGAGCAATCGGTAGAGCATCTGACTGTTAGAGATTAACAGCAGCTTTCCGTTGGAAGGCCCTATAGAAATCAGAGGGTCGCTGGTTCGAGTCCAGCAGGGGACGTTTATTTTTTAAGAAGAATATAACCTAAAATTAATAATATAACCAGTGCAACAATTATCCAGAAAATGGTTTTACTTTTCTTTTCTCTCTTTTTTCTTTCGTCAGCCTCTGCATAACCTTGTTCTATTGCATCTTTTCTATCCGGATCTAATCCTGCCTGTTTCTGACCTTCATATCTGAACTGCATAACTCCGCCAGTCTGAACTTGTTCTGCCATGTAATAAAATAAAATCAGACCATTATAAATATTATGAAAATTAGTCTATTAATCCAGCTTCTCTTGCTTTTTCAGCAGAAAGCCTTTCTCTCCAAATAATTGATACCCTAGAAGAATCTTCTCCATATGAATGACTCCCATAGGCAGTCCATATGGTTCTATTTCTCTTATAGATGTAGTGGTTATCGGAAGAACCATACATTGCATCAAGTTCTGTACTAGCAGTGAATACTAAACCTACCTTAGATAGTAAATCATCCATCCCTTCGTTATCTAATGGTCCTTTAGCTCTATTTGAAATCTGAATTTCCAAAGCGCTTGCCCCGCTATTAGACACCATGCTAGTCACTCTTATTCCCTCAGGAGATTCGATTTTACTTTTTAATGCTGCTACTTTTCTTTGATTTAAGATAGGATATTTTACCATCTATTTCTTCCTTAAGAGCAATTTATAAGAATATGTGTATTAGGAAATACAAATAAATAGTCAACTTTCATTATAAGATTATGAAAAATAATGACCAACAAAAGACCGTAGTAATAGGTCTTTCTGGAGGAGTTGATTCGAGCGTGGCTGCTCTTCTACTCAAAAGAAAAGGTTATAGAGTTATAGGCGCTTTCATGAAAAACTTTTCAGACACCAAAAACCCATATACTGGTGAATGCTCATATCTTGAAGACAAAAGAATGGCTCAAAGAGTGGCTGCTCTTTTGGGAATTAGGTTTGTTGTTTTTGATTTTGAAAAAGTCTATAAAAAAGAAGTTATAGAACCAATGTTTAAAGCATATGCTAAAGGATTAACTCCTAATCCTGATATTTTATGTAATACTATTGTGAAATTTCCTCTATTCTGGAAAGAAGCTCATAAATTAGGAGCTAATTATATTGCGATGGGACATTATGCAAGAATAATAAAGAAGAAGGGGTATGAACTTTTTTCTGGCAAAGATAAAACGAAGGACCAGTCATATTTTCTTTCTGACTTGAGCCAAAGCGACCTTGAGCATACTTTATTTCCTCTTGGAAATTTAAGCAAGAAAGAAGTAAGAAAGATAGCTAAGAAAAATAATCTTCCGAATTGGAACAAACACGGAACTGTGGGTATCTGTTTTGTCGGAAAGGTGCACATGCAATCATTTCTCAAAAATAGAATAAAAGCAAGGGAAGGAATAGTAAAAGACCCAGAGGGAAATATTATAGGAAAGCATAATGGAATTCAGTTTTACACTATTGGACAGAAGGTAGGAGAGCATATAGGTATAGAAATTAAAAAGCCTAAAGAATATTCCCAAAAAAGATTTTACGTTGCAGATAAAATAAAACCAAACGTACTCATTGTTGCCCCCGAAAACCATCCTACTCTGAAAAAAAAGAAAGTGGAGATAAAAAAAATCCATATCATTAATCCAAAAGAAAAGATTCCGAATAATGGCCTAAAAGCAAGGATAAGACACCTTGGTCAGCTACATTCTGGAAAACTGATAAAGAATCAATTTATTTTTGAAAGAGAAGTTGAGTCGATTGCTCCCGGTCAGTATATTGTAATTTACAATAAAGATAAAGTTATTGCTAGTGGTGAGATAAAGTAATAATTAATTTTTAGCGAAGCTTTCTGCAACTAAAAGCGGAAAAACAATAGTGGCATCCGCAAAAAGCTTAACGCTCCTGGCGTTTGGAAGTATCTTTCCCCAGGAAACTGCTTCCTCTGGCAATGCGCCCGAATCGCTTCCATCATATTCTTGAGAAGTATTAATATAAACTGCATAATCTGCTCCGTTTCTAAGCATGTTTGCATTGAGTATGCTGTGCTTCACGACTCCTGCTCCAAGAATAATGACTCCGCTTTTACTCAATCCTATTGTTGTATCATTCAATCTCTTAGTATCTTCTGCAACATCAATAATAAAATCATTATGCTTAAATTTGAAAAAATAGATGTTATCTCCTAATGCTCCGTCCGTGATTGTAGGACAAAAAACTCTTATCTTATTTTTCCACGCCCAGTAATAAATACTTTTTTCATTATTTATTTTTTCTCCCAATTTCCAGATGATGTCGCTTGGAGTGTGAAATATTCCTTTTTCTTTCTGCTCAACATAAAGCTCTTCAAGAATTGGCTGAACAAATTCTTCAAATTCCACATATCTATTGTTTGAAGCAAAAATATTTCCTATCCTGTTTATTCCTTTATTTCTTAATTCAGCTCCTGGCGCTCTGAAATCTCCAAGAACAAAATCTCCTAGACATTTTATTATGTCTTCTTCTACTCCTCCGCCTGTTGTGACTAATACATTGACCTTTTTATTTTGAGCTAAATATCGAATAACATCTCTTAATCCAGAACTTACCATGTTTGAAGTGTATCCTAAAAAAATAAAAGAATTGTCTTTTATCATTTCATTTGTTATTGATATTGCTTTTGAAAGATGAGATGCCTGAAAACCTGTGCTTTCAAAACTTTTGATTATTTCTTTGTAATTAATTCCTTCATTGAAATCATATCCTTTTATGACCACGCCTTTTGCCTCTTCGCTCTTTCTTAAAAGAGATTCTCGAGCTTTTTTCTCATTATCTTTGCTATTGTTCTTAACCATGAAAAACTCAATTTTTTTAGCTATAAAAGCCTTCTTATTTTGCTTTAATTGAGAAATAAAAAAGAAAGATATAAAAGCAGAGATACATAATAATTTTCATGAATTTCTCTTTTACAAAAGCAAAAACAATTACATCAGTAATTATAGGAATAATTTTAGCTGTTTATCAAAATTTCGTTTCAACTATTTTAGGTCAGCCTACCCAATATTATCTTTATTCAACAATGATTCTGGCAGGAATAATAGGTATGATAGTTGTTTATTTAATCTGGAGCTTAATCCAGAAGAAGAAATAAAATTTTTATTTTAGTTTCTTCCTTTCAAAATCTCTTCTGGAAGTCCCGCCAAAACGCCTTGTTCTTTCTGAGAAGTTTCTGATTGCTTTTCTAAGTTCATCTGCTCCGAATTCTGGAAAATAAACATCAGCAAAGTAAAGCTCTGCGTAAGTTGCCTGATAAGGCATTGCTCCGCTTGTTCTCATTTCTCCTGAAGTCCTTATTATCAAATCTGGGTCGGGAATATCTGCTGAGTCAAGATAATTTTTGAATTTTTCCTCGTCTATCTTTCTAACTCCTGATTTCAGCATCTTGTTAACTGCCCTTATTATTTCATCTCTTCCCCCATAATCAAGCATTAGTTGAACATTTAGATCGGAGTATTCTTTTGTTTCTTCTTCGAGCTCATGCAGTTCTTTGATAAGATTTTTTGGAAGTCTATCTTTTCTTCCAATATGTCTGAATCTAATTCTATGCTTATGTGCTTCTTCCTTTAATTTGTCAATTTTCTTCAAAACGAGATTGAAAATTGCTTTAATTTCAGAACTATCTCTCTTCCAGTTTTCAGTTGAAAAACCCCAGAGTGAAAGATATTTTACCCCCAATCTTTTTGCTTCGAGAAAAATTTCCATAATTCTTTCGTCACTCGCTGAAGTATAATGCCCGAAACTTGCATTCAATCCTCTTTCTCTTGCCCATCTTCTGTTTCCATCGGGAATAATCACAACATGTACTGGGACACTCTTTTTGCTATCGATAACTAAAGACTTTCCAAGATTCAAAAGGCTTTTTGCCTTATCAATTACAAAGCTGTCTTCCTTTATTATATCAAATGCCGAATATCTCGCTCTTGGATTTTTCCAGAAATAATTAATTTCCTCAACGTTTGAAAAGCCAGGACTTTCCTTAAGCCAAGAAATAACATCTTCTAGCTGTTCTTTCATCCCCTGCGCAACAACAAGAACAGAACCATCTTTTCTGTTCATTACATATCCTCTTAAATTCAGTGAATCAGCATAATTTTTTATAATGCGTCTGAAGTTTACCCCTTGAACTCTTCCTAATAACTCTATTTCTACTTCGCTCTCTATCTTTTTATAATTATTTTCCATTTTTTTCAGCTTCCTTTTCAAAGGCCTCCCTAAATTTTGCAAGATCATCTGTCCTTATTCTTGCTCCCGCCGCGTCATCATGTCCTCCGCCTGTTGCATTTGAAAAATTTCCAATTATATTAGATAGAATTAATTTAACATTCTTTCCTCTTAGTGAAATATTAGAAATTCCTCCTTTAATAAAAGCAGCAGCAATATACTTTTCTGGATAAAGGAAACATAATTCATTGGCTATCTCTGCGCTTATACTCAAATCACCAGTATAATCAAAGAATACTACTTTTCCGGATACCTCTTCCTTTGCTTTTTGAACAAGATAGTCATATTTCTTTTTTATTTCCGAATATCTGTTTCTAAAACTTGAGTTTGAATCAATCTCTTGGAAAATGTCTGCTGGGCCTTTGCTATTGATTAAGAAATTTTGCAGCTGAACTACATGGGTTATTGTATCTTTTAATCCGAAGCTTATGGCTTGTGAAATTCTTCCTATTTCTGTTTTGTAATATGCTTCAAAGGGGTCTTTTATCTTTGCTTTTTTCGGCCAGAATTCAGGATATTGTTCAGAAAAGTCTTTTACAAAATCGGGCATGAAATGATCGGATATGCATCCTATGAAAGCAAGCCATAAATCCTCTTTTCTTGCAGAAATTGAATATGTCAAAAAAGTTACTGGCTCAGAACTTTTGTCTTTGCCTTTATTTTTTGTCGGATTGTAAACATAAATCGGACTTTCTTTTTTAATCATTTCTTCTGTTGAGGATTCACTTCCCTCTATATCATGATGATCAATCCAGACAAGAGGTATCTGCATTTTGTCAATTTCTTCTACGAATTCTTTTGCAAGCAAGGGCTTGTCAAGAACAAATACATAGTCTGCCTTGAGTTCCTGCGCCTTTTTTGCATACTGAGGATTCAGGTCAGGATAACTTTTTACAGCGACTCCTTTGCCTCTTCCTAGATATCTTCTAAGTAAAAGGAAGCTGCAAAGACCATCTAAATCATTATCATAGTAAAATAAAGGGTTCTGTGCCTTTTGCAGATGCTCCCTTATTTCTTCAATTTGCTTGTCAGTTAGCATGAAAAAATCAATCTCTGAAGCCTTTTAATGTTTACTAAAGATAAATTCTACCTAGGTTAATTTTAAAAAAATAAAAAATAAAAATTGATTAATTAAAACAAGCTGAGCTTGTATTCTACAGTTATAGATGCAGTTACATCCAGATCGCTTGGCGAGATATTTGCTGCTGCCTGTTTTGCCTCTGCTGCTGAAGCTCCTGCTGATACTCCATCCATCATTGCATAGTATGGTCTTGGCATGTAGTTGAAGTCGTTAGACTGTACCGAAACTAGACTTCCTAACTTTCTACCTTGGCCTTCTGCAATTGAAGCCGCCTTATCTTTTGCATTTGCACTTGCTTCCTTCAGAGCTTCTGTCTTATACTGATTCTGACTGGCTGGTGAGAGTTCCATCTGAATTGTTTGAACCAATGCTCCGTTATTTAGAGCGGCATTAACAATTTTTGATGTCTGATTAAAATCAGTTGTTTTCACAATAATCTGCTGGCTTACAACAAATCCTTTGTCAGTATTTGTGTTTGTATTACTGTTCCACTCTGTCCAAGGATAGCTTGTGTATCCCAGAAGTTGAATATCTTTCTGGTTTATTCCTAGAGAATTCAAAGCAGATACGGTACTGTCGGTTATCTCAGAATTTGTCTTTTGAGCATCTTGTAAAGTAGCATTTTTTGCTTCTATGTTCAAATATACTGATATTTCATCAGGCTGCGCTTTTAATGATGACTCTCCCTGTGCTGAGACAATTGGCTGACTGCTGTAAAAAAAGTAACCTGCAATTGCTAGAACTGCAATTATTACTATTGCTAATATAATTTTGTTATTCATTTTTACCTCCTTTCATCATTTTTTTCCTATTGAAAAAAAGTATGAGCAATATAGAAATTAGTGCTCCAAGCAAAAACCAAAGCCAGGAATATTCTGATGTGACATGTACTTGTTGAAGTATATTGTTTCCTGCTCCAACAATATAATCTTGTGCGTTTGCGGAAGTAGATGCTGCTTTTTCTGCAAATAATGGAGCAGATTGGCTTGCGCCTATTGAGGTATTGCTACTCAAGTAATATAATCTTATTCCTAATGCGGCTGCTAAAGAGATAAGCAAGGCTGGAAGAATTCCCTTGAAACTGCTCTTGGGAGAAATCATTATTTTTTTATCAGATACTTTGTAGGTTGGAATCTTTTTTCCCTTCACGCTCCAAAAGAAATTTTTTGATTTTTCTATTAAACCTGACTTCAGTAGTTTGTTTATATTGTATCCAACTGTATTTAATGGAATTTTAAGCTCGGAAGAGATGTCGCTTTCACTCATTTCTTTTTCTACCAGAACAGAAAGTATCTTTTTTGAAGTGCTGTTGGCCATTACTTCTGCTATGGCTGATGCCCTTGGGTCATCGATGTCGAAATTTATGTATTTCTCATTCATGCTTGGAAAAGAGCTAACTTCTTTATAAATCCCTCGAAGACTTCAAACATGATTGAAATTGTCCAGAACGAAAATATTTATAAAGCCATTTACAATTAAATAAATATGAATAAATGGTTGGAGCTTTTGGTTGGATTGATTCTTGTAATTGCACCTATAGTTCTTGCACTTTCTGTTTGGACTTCTTGGTGGCCTGTGGCATTGGGATTCCTTGAGGGAGCGATATTCTGGGCAGTAATAGGAATTGGATTGCTTTTCATTCTTCTTGGTATTTCTGATTTGAAAGGATAGACTGTCTTTTTTGAAAATAGTTTTTTGAATTATAACAATTAATAAATACTTCGGGTGATTTTGCAAGTGATGGGCAATTGCAAAATATGCGGGGAGGAGAACTGCAAGAAACACTCTTTTCTTCTTGGAAAAACAAGGTCTGTGCAGGAATTTTCGGGTTCGAGTCCTCCAGAAATATTCGTTGGAAGATGGAACTACCCGAATGTTTACGCTGGAATTTTAAGTCCGGAGGAATACGGAAATACTGAAATTATGTCTTCTGCCGAATTATGGCAGCAGAATAAACTTTCAATTCCTGAAATACTAAGCAACAGAAATAAACTTATTTATGGAAGAACGCAAGCGCAGATAAAAAAGCCTCAGCAGTCAAAATTTCTTTCTGCTTTTCGGGAAGTTGCTATGACTCACAAATCGATTGCTGCTGAATTCAAACTCAAAAAGCCAATATCGAAGAATAAGGAAAATGACCCTAAAGTTCCTTTGATAAGTAATGCGGCAGATATTTCTTCTGTCAGACTGCAGGAGAATGCTTCTGTCAAACCTAAAGTTGATTATCTTGTTAATGATACTGACGCAAAATCAACCTCTTCTATGCTTGAACTTGATAAATCAGGGATAGCCACTTCAAATATAGTAAAATTACTTTCTGCAGGTCTTCTTGGATTGAGAGCGAATAGAAAGCTAGTGCCTACAAGATGGAGCATTACTGCTGTTGATGATACTATTTCAAGAGAAAAGCTCAAAAAAATAAGATATTTTCCAGAAATACAGAATATAGAAGTTTTTCATGGAGAATATTTGGGAAATCATTATGAATTTATTCTACTTCCTGAAAAATGGAGCTTTGAAGTTATAGAAATTTCAACAAAGAATATGGGTGTCTGGCATGATTATGAATCCTTTTTTCCAAGAAAAAATTATGCTGAATCAGTCACGGGGGGATATTATAGCGCTAGACTTCCCGTTACAGAATACCTTGAAAAGATAAAAAAACAGGCTTCTGTTCTTGTATTGAGAGAAGTAAGGCCTGAATATTCTTCTCCTTTGGGCGTGGGAATCTTAAGACAGACATGCAGAGAGGCATTCAGTAAAACTCCAGAGAAATTTTCAACGCTTCAGGATGCATTTTCATCTGTAAGTTCAAGACTTACAATTAATATAGATAATTTTCTACAAAAGGCAATTATTTTGCAAAATTACGGCAAACAGAAAAAGATAAGTCAGTTTTTCTGACAAAAAAATAAAAAAAGAAAAATAAATTATGGAGCTTACTTGCTCCAGGCAGCAATACCTATCATTACCAATCCCACTATGGGGATTAGACAAAGAAGAGCCCACCAGCCTGGCTTATGAATTCTCTCAAACATTTTCCAATTCCAGATAACTGAATAAACTGCAAATACAATCATTGCAATAACATAAATTACTGGAGCGAAATGCGCAAAGATCAAACCAACGAGCAACAACCAAGGCCACCAATTCATTTTAGATGCTCTAAAAGAAATTATTAGAGGACCTATGCCTGGAATCCACGCTAGTCCTGGCAAACGTTGTTTTGCTTTTCTAGCAATAGACATGTAGGCTAGAGATTGATATATCCAAATAGCTACAAAAATGAGTAAGAAGATTGCAAAAAAAGCAACAATCATGGTCCAAAATCCTGGTGTGCTTGTTAATGAAGCAATATCTGCCGAACTAATATTTACTGAATTAGGATCAGTGACTAAAAATAAACTTGACATTTATTAAATACCTCCTTTCATTGTATTCGTTCTGAAATTAAATTATTCCTTTCCTTCCTTTATGGCTGCTTTTATGTTCTTATTCAGCTGCTTCATGCTTTCTTCAAGCTGTTCCTTATTTTTTGTTCCTGTACAGACTAACTTTCCATTGCTGAAAAGAAGGAAAGTTGCAGTTGGATCAACCAGTTTGTAGACTAGACCGGGGAATTGTTCTGGCTCATATTCTGTATTCTCGAGCTGTAAAGCAAGAACATTAAGATTGAGACTTAAATCAATACTTCCTGATGCAACAATGTTCTGGACTGTTATTTTTGGCTTGTCAGTAACTCTTACTCCTATCTTCGCTATCTGTCTGATGACTGCATTTATTACTTCCTTTACCTGAGCTATACTTTTTGTTCCCGTACAAACCAAATTTCCTGAAGAGAAAACAAGAACTGCCGATTTTGGCTTTTCTACTCTTAAAACAAGACCTGGGAATTGTTCTGGGTTGTATTCTGTATTGCTTTGAGTTCTTGCAAGTTTGGTAAGAGAAATTTCTTTTCCTAAAGAAGTGGTTGCTACGATATTCTGAACTTTTAGATTAGAGGTTGCCATTTTGAGCAGGTATACCATTTATAAAGAGATTTTATTTATAAAGCTTTGCCCATCTCTTTTTCGACAGTTTTTGCGACGTTTTTAAGCTCTTTCCTGAAATCAACAAACTCAAAAATAACAATTATCATCATAATAACCATTATTCCATCTATGGTAATACAATCATTGCAAATTTGCTTAAGCACAAAAAGCTGTAAGGAAATAAAATAGACTGCGAATACAGCACCAATTATTGTGGCTAGAAGAAAAGCCCAATATATGTTCTTTTTGAATCGTGCTATGAGGAAGAGTATGAAAAATATTGAAAATGAAACAAGACCAAACCAGGCAAGTTTTATTCCAAACAGTGTGCCGTAAATTGAGTTTTGAACGAATGAACAGGAAGAGCCTGTTGTACATAGATAATTGTTACTCCCGGAATATCCAACATAGAAGCAAAGAACAATTTCGGCTATTATGAGGAGCCCAAGAATTAAATCATATTTTCTTATTTTCATACATTGGTAAAAAAAAGGGTATTTAATAATGTTGTGAAAAAGCAACTTTGTAAATATGGCAATCTGATATAATAATGCTTAAATAACAATTGCTCTTTTTCTAAAAATGATTAATGCAACTATATGCTTCCTCAGAAACAATAGTCGAACTCTTTTTATCTATAGAAATCGTGGTGAGGCAGATATGCACAATGGATTTTATGTTCCGCCTGGAGGACACATAGAAAGAGGTGAGCGAGGTATTGATTGTATGGTTCGTGAATTTTCAGAAGAAACAGGCCTAAAATTAATTAATCCAAAGCTAAGAGTAATGGCTACGTTCTACAATCAGGGAAGATTAATGGGTGGGAAAGAGAATCCAGAAGACTGGCTCGTTGAAGTCTACGAGGCAAGAGAGTTTACTGGAAATTTAAAGGAAGAGCATCCAAGATCAAAACCTATCTGGGTTACTGATTCCGAAATAACTTCTCTTAAAATGTATCCTGGAGACAGGAGGATATTCGACCTGCTTGAAAAAAAAGGAATTTATCAGGTTCTGGTCCAATATGCTGGGGAAGAAATGACTCGTTTTGAAACAACAAGAGTTGATTGAATTAAAAATTAACTGTTCGAAATTTATTTATCACTTCTTAACACGAATATTTCTCATTAGTATCAAGAATAAATTAGGCTGAAATCAAAAGATTTAAATAGCCCTATTTACAAAAAGTATTACTCGAACTTCACAGCGAGTTGATTTAATAAAATGGCAAAACAGAAACCAATTTTGAACGTTGTTTTCGTAGGACATGTAGACCACGGAAAATCTACAACCATAGGAAGACTTATGTTCGATTCTGGAAAGGTTTCTCCTGAGGAACTTGAAAAATTAAAGGCAGAGGCTCAGAAACATGGAAAAGCAGGATTTGAGTTTGCTTTCGTTATGGATAAATTCAAAGAGGAAAGAGAAAGAGGAGTTACTATTGATCTATCTTATCAGAAATTAGTTACAAATAAGTATGAAGTTACAATAATTGATGCTCCTGGACACAAGGACTTCGTAAAGAATATGATTACTGGTGCTTCACAGGCAGATGCAGCTTTCTTAACACTCTCTGCAAAAGATGGAGTTCAGCCACAGACAAAGGAACACGTATGGCTTCTTAGAACAATGGGAGTTTCACAGATAGCAGTTAATATTAACAAAATGGATTCTGTTGATTACAAGGAAGATGCTTACAATAAGGTGAAGACTGAGGTTTCAGCTGTATTAAAAATGGCAGGATACAAGCCAGACACAATCACATTCTTAGCAATATCTGGATTTAAGGGAGATAACGTTGCCAAAAAGTCAACAAACATGCCATGGTATAAAGGACCTACTGTCTTAGAGCAGCTAGATTTATTTGCACCTCCTGAAAAACCAATCCAATTACCTTTGAGAATGCCTCTTCAGGATGTTTATGAAATTACAGGAATAGGAACAGTTCCAGTTGGTAAAATAGAAACTGGAGTTATGAAGATTGGTCAGAAAGTATTAATCCTTCCTGGAAGATCTGGAAAGGGAGTTATGGGAGAAGTAAGAACAGTTGAAATGCACCACGAACAACTTACTCAGGCAGAAGCAGGAGATAACGTCGGAGTCAACATTAGAGGAGTCGGAAAGAAAGATATTGCAAGAGGGGACGTCGTTTGCGATGCTCTAAAGCCAGCTACTATTGCAGAAGAATTCGTAGCACAGGTTGCGGTCATAAGCCATCCTACAGTCATTGCTAAGGGTTACACTCCAGTATTCCATGTACACACTGCTCAGGTCCCATGCCAATTCATCGAGCTTATAGAAAAGACAAGCCCTGATGGAACAACCGCAAAGAATCCAGATTTCTTGAAGAATGGAGATGTTGCAAAAGTCAGAATCAAACCAATTGGAAACCTAGTTCTTGAAACACAGGCTACAAATCCACATATGGCAAGATTTGCAATAAGAGACGCTGGAGCAACTGTCGCTGCAGGCGTATGCATTGAGTTGAAAGCAAAAAAGATCTGATTTCTTAAAAAATAAAATCTAAACCAAACCTGAATTCTAACTACTATGAACAATAAAATTGGAAAAATATTAAGGATGAATTCACAGGGATTGACTGCTTCTCTTATAAAAATACTTATTATAGCTGCAATTTATTTAGTTATATTCTGGAAAGAGCATTAGTTTTTTTCTCCTCGAGACTAAAAACTAGTGTATAAAAATATAATAAAACTTATAAATGGGCTTTCACAGAAAAATTCATGGATATTACCAGAAAAGAGGTTGAAGCGAAGCTAGCTTCTGTCGGAGATTATGTAAAAATGGATTTTCTTCAGCAATGCCTGAAAAAAAATATTGATTTTGACACTAAAAGATTTGTCATGACAAGACTTTCTTCAATTTATGAATCCAGACTTATGTTTCTTGAAGCAGCTAAATTAATGAGAGTTGTCGCTGATATAAACACTACTTTCGACGGCAAATACAATGATTTCTCAAAGTCAATGGAACTTTACATAAAGGCAGGAGAATTTGATCAGGCAGATTTATCTTTCAAAAAAGCAATGGCTTGCGGAAATGAAAGACAAAAACTTGCCTTAAAAATTAAAATGAAGGATATCTATAAGAATAGAGCAAAAGAAATGATGCTAAAAGATAAGAGAAAAAATGCAATGGATATTTATGAGAAAATTGCTTCTCTGCCTTTCCTTGATGCTGCTGAAAGAAAGGATGCACAGGCCAATTTGTTGCAGCTTTATCAAAAGCTTGGAAAAATAAAGGAGTATTATGCACTGGACAAAAACATAAAGAATCCTCAGTCGATTAATCAACAGGTTGAAGAAAAGCCCAAGTATGATGATTTTAACATCGATGATGTTCTTGGCGAGTAAATCTGATTAATATTTTATTTTCTAATAAATTTTATATGGCAGAGCTAGGTGTGAAAAAAATAAAAAAATTAGAAAAATTTAACTAATCATCACGCAATGCGTCTAGGTCCGCATTCTCGAAAACATGTGATATGTCTTCCTCCTGAGAAAATTCTTCTTCAACAACTTTCTCAACTTTGGGGACCTCTTTTTGATTTCTTTTCGAAGCCATTGTCTTCAGTCCTTTGATGATATAAGGCATTTATAAACTTTATGCATGTTTTATAGACGATAAATATATATCCTGAATATACAGAAGGTTTATATAATAAATGGGTTTTATTTTTTGACTTCTGCTTTTGTTATTGATTACTACCCGCTATACCTTATTCATTGTTGAAAAATTATATATTAATTGAGCGGGCCCGCCGCGCCGCGTGCGACGAGCCCTTCATCTCAGCCTAACCGAGATGAGCATGATAAAAAAACAGAGCATAAGATATTTAAAAACCCCTTGGTTCAACCTTTAATGGCCGAACAGATATTAGTTTCTTTAAGTCTCATTATTGCAATAGCTGCATTGGTCACTATTTTGGTCAGGATAATTAAACAGCCACCCATAATAGCATATCTCATTTCGGGAGTAATAGTTGGGCCTTTGTTCCTTAACTTGATAGGACCAACAACGGACACAACTGGATTATTGCAATTGTTCTCTCACCTTGGTGTTGCACTATTGCTATTCATAGTCGGATTGAGTCTTGATTTCAGGTTACTAAAAGAGGTAGGTCCAGTTTCTGCTCTAGCTGGAATTGCTCAGATAGTGATTACTGGTGTTCTTGGATATTTACTTGCCGTATGGATGGGACTTAGTAACATAGGCGCAATATATCTTGCACTCGCACTTGCATTTTCTTCGACAGTTGTTGTTGTAAAAATATTATCTGATAAAAGAGAGATTGATACTTTACATGGAAGGATTTCACTTGGAATATTAATCATCCAGGATTTTGTTGCTGCACTGGCATTAATGATTATTCCATTCTTTAATAAAACTGGAAATATAGCGAGCATGGCCGGTAATTTTGGATTGGTTGTTCTTTTGATAGTTTTGACTTTTGTGCTTTCTACTTTTGTTTTCAATAGGTTGCTTAGCTATCTTGCAAGTAACCAAGAGGTTTTGTTCCTTTTTGGAATTGCTTGGGCTCTACTGCTGGCAACAGTATTTGATTATCTTGGATTTTCTTCAGAGATAGGCGCATTGGTTGCTGGAATGTCTCTTGCTTCAAGCAAATACACTCTAGAATTGGAGGGTAAGATAAAACCTCTCCGTGATTTCTTCATAGTTCTATTTTTTATATTTTTTGGAAGCCAGCTGGCTGGAAGCATTGGATGGGATATGATAAGGGATGCAATTATACTTTCTTTATTTGTAATAATTGGAAAACCAGTCATAGTAATGTTTATCCTGAAAATATTTGGATACAAGAAGAGAACAAACTTCCTTGCTGGAACAAGCCTTGCGCAGATAAGTGAATTTTCTTTGATACTCGTCTTACTTGGATTTACTCTTGGACATCTTAACCAAAGTATAATGAGCCTTGCAGTTCTTGTTGCGATATTTACAATAGGAATAAGCAGCTATATGCTTTATTATTCTCATAGTGTATTTAATGGAATATCTGGATTACTTGGAATATTTGAAAATAAAAAGCATAGAGCAGAAGAAAGTAAAAAAGAAGAAGAGTATGATGTTTTCTTGTTCGGATATCACAGAATAGGATATAAAATACTTCAAACATTGAAAAAGAGCAAATTAAAATTTGTTGTTGTTGACTATAATCCTAAAGTTATAACTACTTTAAGTAAAGAAGGAATTGAATGCATATATGGAGATGCTGCAAATAAAGATTTCCTTAGAGAAATTCCAGTTCATAGGGCAAAAATGATTATTTCGACTATACCTGATGAATCTTCAAATAGAGCTATAAGAGAAATGCTAAAAGAAAGAAACTCAAAAGCAACATTCCTTGCTACTGCTGAACAGCCAAGAGCTGCTCTTGATCTTTATGAAGCAGGAGTAGACTATGTTATAATACCTCATCATCTAGGAGGAAGTTTTGTATCTACAATAATAAGGGCATTTGGAACTAATAAGGATAAATACAGAAAGGCTGGAAAAGACCATTATCATGAGTTGAAAAAGGCTAAAAACAACTCCAGCTTCTAGTAAACATCAGATTGTCAAAATTTAAATAAGCCTTGTTTTTATAATACTTATGATAGATATCAATCTTCTCAGGGAGAAACCTGAGGTAGTAAAAGAAAGCCAGACTAAGAGAAACGCAGGCACAGATGAAGTAGATAAAGTTCTTAAGCTTGATAAGGAATGGAGGGGTTTGAAGGAAGAAGTAGACCAGCTCAGAGCTAAAAGGAATAAAATTTCTGCAGATATAAGCGAAGCAAAAAAGAAAGGTAGTGGCGCAGATTCTCTTATGAAAGAGGCTAAAGAAATCCCAAAAAAGCTTGAGGAAAAAGAAAAAGAACTTAACTCTAAAAAAGAAGCGAGGGACAAGGTGCTTCTTGAAATACCTAACCTGGTTGATAAAAGTGTCCCTATAGGCGATTCTTCTAAAAATAAAGTGATAGCTGAATTCGGAAAAATAAAGAAAGATGATTTTGTAAGAAAGGACCATGCTGATATTTTAGCAGCTCTTGATTTACTTGACACTGAAAAAGCATCTGAAGTTGCTGGTTCAAGATTCTATTATCTGAAGGGAGATTTAGTCAGATTAAATTTTGCAATTATCAGCTTCGCTCTAGACTTTCTTAGAGAAAAGAAATTTACATTGATACAACCTCCTTACATGCTTCGTAGAGATGCTTTGGAAGGAGCAGTTACATTAGGTGCATTTGAAGAAATGATTTACAAGATTGAAGGGGAAGATCTCTATCTTATTGGAACAGCAGAACATGCGATTAATGCGTATCACATGAATGAAGTTCTAAATCCAAACAAATTGCCTTTAAGATATGCGGGAATATCTCCTTGTTTCAGGAAAGAAGCAGGCTCCCATGGAAAAGACACAAAAGGAATTTTCAGAATACATCAATTTGAAAAGATAGAGCAGTTTGTCTTCTGCAAACCAGAAGATTCATGGAAAGAGTTTGAATTAATTTTAAATAATTCTGAAGAAATGCTGAAAGCACTCGAAATACCTTTCAGATTTGTATTATTATCTTCTCAGGATATGGGTCGTGTGCCCACGAAGACAATAGATTTTGAGGGATGGTTCCCAAGCCAGAAAGCATACCGAGAACTTGGCTCTTGTTCAAACTGCCTAGACTATCAGGCAAGAAGAAGCAATATAAAGTACCAGGATAAGAATGATACTTCTTTTGTAAATACGCTAAACAATACAGCCATAGCTACTGAAAGAATGATGGTCTGTTTAGTTGATAATTTCCAGCAAAAAGATGGAAGCATAAAGATTCCTAAAGCTCTTTGGAAGTACACTGGATTTAAAGAGATTAAGCCGAAAAAAGCTGAGAAAAAAGATAAGAAATAATTAATCTCTTTCTATTATAATAGCGTTACTGGCATTTGAAATAACAACTCTGTTCTTTACGCTTCTCTTTATTGCTGCATCAAGACTTGCAATATAATATCCTTGTTTTCCTTTATCTATCAATCCCTTATCAACAGCTATATTGCCGAGACTTATTTTCTTTACTTTTGCTGATTCAAATATCTTTAATGCTACTTCAATTGCTGATTTATCTTCTTTTGAGACCTTTAACTTTAAGTCTTTCAGTTCCTGGTATACTTCTCTCGGCAAAAAGACTTTGAATCCCTCTTCTTCTAAAAGAGATATGAAATCCATTTTTCTTTTCACACAAGAGATAATAAAGTTACTATCTAAAATCACTTCCATCTAAATCATTTAGGTATTATGAATATATTAAGCTTTCGCTAAATAGAAAATTTATAAACTCAATAGGACTTGATTATTTATGGAAGAAGTTGGACACCTTACTGAAGTAATAGAGGGCGCAAAGGAGGCTTTGATTGCTAAGGACGTCGTTAAACTTAGAGACCTTTCTAATCAGACAGTTCATCAGGCTGCAACTCATCAGGATGAGGGATGTATAACTCTCGCAGTATTAATTTATGCTCTAAGCAAGCTAATAGAAAGAAGAGATTATAATAAAATAAAGAACTGGGATAAGTTCACTAAGAAAATAATTTCTTTCATGAGTCTTGCTGTTTCTGCCCTAAAGGAGGGAAAAGAAGATAAATATAAAGGATATCTTGAGATGAGCAGGAAGAGTCTTGCTTCTATTTCATTAAACCTTAAGCCATATATACAGGAAGTTATAAGAAAAGCAGCGATACATAAAGCATCTAAAATATATGAGCACGGAATTTCTATGGGTGCGACTGCAAAGATGCTGGGCATTACACAATGGGAATTGGCAGAATATACTGGCCAGAAACAGGTTGCAGACAATCCTTATGCGGAAAAAATCGATGTTAAAAAGAGAGCTAAAATGGCTTTGGAGTTCTTTTCATGAAGGTTCTTATTTTTGATTCTGGAGCGTTAATTAATTTATCAATGAATGGCTTGCTTTATGTGCTTCAAGATTTAAAGAAAAACTTCGATGGTAGGTTTATAATAACTGAACAGGTAAGATATGAAACTGTTGACAGACCTATAGGGATACAGAGATTCGAATTTGGAGCGATACAGGTAAAAAATTTGATTGATTCGGGAGTTATTGAAATGTCTTCAACCCTTAAAATAGATAATAACGAGCTTAAGAAAAGAACGAAAAATCTTATGGACAAGGCAAATCATTTAATGCAGGTAAGAGGTAGCTGGGTTCATTTGGTTGAGGAGGCTGAGATGTCCTGCCTTGCGCTGAGCTCTATACTTAATGATAACAAAATAGATAATATCATTGCGATAGATGAGAGAACTACCAGGAGCATATGCGAAAATCCAGAAAATCTTGAGAGAATGATGTCTGAAAAGATTCATCAAAATGTTCATCTTATTGAAGAAGATTATACTGAATTTTTAAAATTTAAATTTATAAGATCTTCCGAGCTACTTTTTGTGGCTTATAAGAAAGGTATAATAAAATTAAGTGGAGCTAATGTTCTTGAAGCCCTTTTGTATGCTACTAAGTATCATGGTTCTTCAATATCTTTTGAAGAAATTAATAATTTAAAGAAGATGTGACTAAAATGGATCTGGAGGGAGTTGAACCCTCGTCTTCCGGGCTGGAGCCGGAAATTCTAAATCCGTTGAACTACAGATCCATAACTTGAGGTATTTTACCTAACTCAGTCTTCTCAAGCACAATTATCTTATTTTCTCCTATTAAAAAAGTATCTTTTTTCGGTTTTTTGAGGCAGATTAGAAAACCGAGGTTTGAGCCTATATCTTCTAAGTATCTATTTAATTGATTTATTTCAGAAATGGATATTTCATGACATTTGTAATTTTTTAGCTCGATAGCTACTTTTCTGTCTCTTCTTTCCAAGATAATATCGGCAATCCCTCTTTTTGTCTTAACTAATCTATTAACTGAGCCATATCCTGTAAGTTTTCTCGCTATTTCATGTTCAAATTTCTCTGCATCCATCCTTATTTCTTTAATTATAACACCATGTATGTTTAATCTTTCATAAGGAAATTTGACACCTGCTCGTTCATATGCTTCAAATATCCCTCTCTCAAATAATGCCTGCACATGAGTCTTGCATGCCTTATTTACCTGTCTTTGTGTTGCAAGCGTGTTGTTTTTTATAAAATCTATAATTATATTTTGCTTATTTATCCTCCTCTTATCACCTTTCGAAACAAAAGGTATTCCTGCTATTTTGTATATTTCCTTAGTGTTTTTAAATAATGAATGAGGGTGAGTTTTAGCTATCTTGCCAATCTTATCTAATCTTAACAGAGGGTTTTTCCTTACTAAATTTATAATAATCTGCCTCTTTTCGCTAACACTTCTATTCATCAGTTTGCGACGTTCCTCTCTTAGGTAAGGCACACCTGCAGATTTGAAAGCATCTTTAGTATTTTTAAAAATCTCCTGAAAATTTATTTTTGTTTCCTTCTTAATAGTATGCCCTCCAGCTAGATGATTCTTCCTTATATAATCGATAATTATTCTCTTTTTCTCTTCTTTGGACATTCTTTTGAAAGTCCTTGGAGTATTTACTCGGGCGTCCCTGTAAGCTTCTTCCATGCCTCCTTCATAGACTTTATCTATCTTTGTATGCAAGTCTCTCTTTATCTCAGCAAAAGTTGCTCTAGGGTTTTTATTTATGTACTCTCTGACCACTTCTCTTCTCTTTTCCAAATCACCATAGAATCTCACTTATATCAATAGGCAGGGTATTATTTATATTTTTCTATTGTATTACGCTCCTAAAATATACATTGAAATTCTTCGCCTCGAGCTAAAAATTATCTGTATAAATGCAGGATAAACATTTATAAATAAAATTTGTCTGTATAAAGCATGCCAAACGGTAGAAAAAAAGAGGGTTCTTCAGACAGGCTGACAAAAATAGAGACTGAAAAACTCCAAGAAAAATTAATTGAAAATCTTGTTGAATTACAGAAAGTTCATACAGATATGGCTGAAAAATTCGATAAACTGACTGGACAGATTACTAATCTACTTACTTTGTTCGAAATGGCCGCAAGGAGCTTTGCAGAACATCCTGCGAATCAGGGAACTGAAAAGGACAAAGAATTCCTCGATAAGATTGATAAATTGCTTGACCAGAACAAGACTATCGCTAAAGGACTAACGCTAATGGAGGACAGACTTAAGGAAAGGGTCTATGGAGCCCCGAATATGCCTCAAAGACAGATGCCTGCTCAGGACAAGAATGATGAGTATGAATCTTCATCTCTTAACAGACCTCTTCCAAAATTCTAAAAAAGATGAGTGAAACTGACGACAATGAGAAAGAATTCCTTTATGCTTTTGTAAGAGAATTGGTGAATGGAATGGTTTCTTCTGGAATGATAAGAGTAGAAAATAATTATCCTAGTATTGAAAAAATAAAAGAAAATATCAAGATATATGAAAAGCCTGAAAACACTCTTGCTAATGTTATTCTTATGAATCAGACTCCTGCTGTCCAGAAATTAATGCAACCTTTTGAAATAATAAAAGATGCTGACAAGCAAAAAGCAAACATTGTCAGCATGATGGGGATTCCTTCATTGCCTTCTCAAGTTCCTATGCCTAGAGTTCCAAAACCTCTGCAACCTAGACCTCAAAATCGTCCAAATATGAATGGAAGACCTCCTTTCTCACAACCATTACCTTTCATGCATAAACAAAGTAATATGAGAATGCTTCCTCCTAGAAATAACGGATTTTTCCCTCCTGTAGGAAGACTTCCTGCACAATCCTCTCCGCCCGCTCCTGAAAAATCACCATTCATAGGTTTTGCAAAGATAGATGAAATACTTGGAGATTCTGCTGTGCAAACAGTTGAGTGCCCCGGGCCTAATAAGCCTGTTTTGGTATACAAGGGAGGGGCAGTCCGATCTTCCAAGCTTACTCTTACCTCTGATGAAATCAATAATATAATGAAAAGTGTGTCTGAAAAAACAAGAATACCTTTGATGTCTGGTGTTTTCAAGGCAGCATATGGTAATCTAATTATAACCTCTGTTATGTCTGACTTTGTAGGTACTAGATTTATGATACAAAAAAAACCACAGCTTCCCCCACAACAACCAAACTCTCTTTACCAACAATAATTTAAAGTCTATTTTTATTAAAAAAACATGAATGAAGAACTTACTGCACTTTATGAAAAAAGAAAGGAAGATATAAAGAAAAGACTGAAAAATTTTAAGAATCTAAAAGAAGAAGAGCAGTTTAAAGAAATGATTTTTTGCTTGTTGACTCCACAAAGCAACGCTCAGAAATGCTGGCAGGCCGTTGAACAAGTTTCCAAACTTGATAGATGGAATAGAAAGAATATATCTGAGATTTTAATCAGAAAAACAAGATTCCATAATAATAAGACAAGATATGTCTTGCTGGCTGATGAAACTTGGAAAAAGATAAGAGAATATCTAGATGAAGAAGATAGAATAACTCTTAGAAACAGAATTGCTTATGAAGTAAAGGGTTATGGATTAAAGGAAGCAGGCCATTTTCTTAGAAACATAGGTAAATCAAATAATGAAATAGCAATACTTGACAGGCATATACTGAGAAATTTAAAAGAATTAGGTATAATTGAAGAAGATAAAATAAAAAGTAAGAAAGATTATCTTGAAATCGAGCAAAAGTTCCTTGCTTTTTCTGAAAGGATAAATATTCCTATTGATGAACTTGATTTGCTCTTTTGGAGCAAGGAAAATGGTGAAATTTTCAAGTGAACTTAGTAAATCAACAGATTTAAATAAAATCTTATTTTAGGGTGAATATGGAAAAGAAAGTGATGGTAATCAGTCTCGGTGGTTCTATAATAATACCTGATAAGATTAACTTTGAATTCCTTGAGAAATTCAAAAAAGAAATTGAGAGAAACTTTGGGAGATGCAAATTTGTCGTTGTTTGCGGAGGAGGAAGTATTGCGCGTAAATATATTGAAGCGCTCAGAAAAGAAGGAAAATCAGAGAGAGAACTTGCTTATGCAGGAATAAGGGCAACAAGAATGAATGCTTTGTTTTTGATGCAATTTTTTGGTAAAGAAACAAACCATAAACTTCCAAAAGATATGAATGAGATACGTAATGACCTTTCAAAGCATGATTTGGTAATTTGTGGAGCGCTGAGATATGCTGATAATGAAACTTCTGATGGAACAGCTGCTAAATTGGCTAGATTTTTGAAATCTGAATTCATTAACATAACTAATGTTAGAGGACTTTACACTTCCGATCCTAGGAAAGATAGAAATGCTAAATTTATACCTCTTATAACTTGGAAAGAATTTGATGAAATGGCTAATGCAGTTAAATTTAAGGCAGGACAGCATTTTGTCCTTGACCAGGAAGCAGCCAGAATAATCAAAGAAAACAGAATTAAGACATACATAATTGATGGAAATGCATCTAATATGGGTAATATTTTTAGAGGTAAAAAATCTGTTGGAACAATAATCGAAGGTTAATTGAAGATGATAAATACTGATAAAATTGAAAAGGCTAAACTAATGATTAAAGAGTCTAAGGAGAGACCCTTAGTTCTTCTTGCTCAGGATGATAACTTTAACAGAAAAATTCTTGAATATGGAAAATTTGATGTTTTGCTTTCTATTGAAAGAGGCGAGAGAAAAGACTCTCTTAGACAAGTAGATTCCGGATTTAATCATGTTCTGGCAGTAATCGCTGCAAAAAATAAGATTAGTTTTGGAATAGACCTAGACGAAATTAAGAATCTTGGCAAGAAGGAAAAGTCTGAAATGATTAAAAGAATAAGGCAAAATATAGTTCTTTGTAGAAAAAAAGGAGTTAAACTGTGTGTTTTTGGATGTTCTGACAGGAAAGATGCTTTTGCTTTTCTTATAAGTCTTGGTGCTTCAAGCAACCAGGCCAAAGAAGCAATATATTTTTAACCCTTATTATGCTATCAAAAATATGGAAAACATAAATGAAATCATTGAAAAATTATCTCCCATAGAAAGAAAGATAGTTCCTTTCCTTAACCTTGGAATGGATAAAATAAGGGAGAAATCTGGACTTGATGAGACTTCTTTTCTAAGGGCTCTAAAATTTTTGGAAGTCAAGGGACTGGTAAAGCTAAAATTATCTGAAAAAAATATAATTGATTTAGGAACAAATGGAATATATTACAAGAAAAATAGCCTGCCCGAAAGAAAGCTGGTCATTCTTCTAGAAAAAAGCAATCACCTGACTTTGGAGGAGGCAAAAAAGAACTCAAAACTTTCCGAAAACGAATTTAAAGTTTCTTTAGGGGTTTTGAAAGATAAAGCCCTTATCACATTTACTAATGGAAAGATCTCGTTAAATGCATCTAAAGAAGAGTTGATGAAGAAGACTCTTGAAGAGCAATTTCTGGATATATTGCCTATGGAAGTCAATAAGCTAGTACCTGAGAATAAGTTTGCTTTTGAAAATTTAAAGAAAAGAAAAGATATAATTGAACTTAAGATAGACAAAGAATATTCATTTGAGCTTACTGAACTAGGAAAGCAAATAGCCGGAAAAGAGATAAAATCTGATTTGATGGAGGAAGTTACTCCTGATTTAATAAAGTCAGGGCAAAAAAATATTAAATTCAGAAAATATGATATTCATTCTGCTGTTCCCAGGATTTATGGAGGTAAAAGACATTTTGTAAATCAATCTGTTGATTATGCCAAAAGAATATGGATGGATATGGGATTTGAAGAAATGGATGGGCCCCTGGCAGATAGCTCTTTCTGGATTTTCGATTCTCTTTTTACTCCACAGGATCATCCGGTAAGAGAAATGCAGGATACTTTTTTCATCAAAGACGTAACCGCGAGTCTGCCAGATAAAAAAATAGTTGCTAGTGTAAAAAAAGCCCATGAAGAAGGCATTGCTGGCAGCAAGGGATGGAAATATTCATGGAAAGAGGATATTGCAAGTAAAACAGTGCTGAGAACACATACTACTTCACTTTCTGCAAGAACTCTGGCAAAATTAGACATTAAGAATTTACCTGCAAAGTACTTTACTATTGGAAAAGTTTTCAGAAATGAAACTGTTGACTGGAAGCATGGTTTTGAATTTTACCAAAGTGAAGGAATAGTTATTGATGAAAAAGCAAACTTCAGACATTTGTTAGGTTATCTTAGACAGTTCTACAGAAAGATGGGGTTCACTAAAATAAAGTTTGTACCAAGTTTCTTCGCTTACACCGAACCTAGTGTAGAAGTGCAGGTATGGCATCCTGAAAGGAAGGAATGGCTAGAGCTCGGGGGAGCTGGAATGTTCAGACCGGAAGTAACTGCTCCATTACTAGGAAAGCCCATACCCGTACTTGCCTGGGGCCAAGGATTTGACAGAATAATAATGGATTATTATGGGATAAAAGACTTAAGAGAGATGTATTCGAATGATATAAAAAAATTAAGAGAAAAGGAGTTTTGGGTGAAATAAATGGCAAATTTAATAATTGACAAAAAAGAATTTGAGAACTATATCAAGCTTAGCAGCGAGATGATTGAAAAAATAACTATGATGGGAATACCTATTGAAGTTAGTGGCAATGATGTAAATATTGAAGTGCTTCCAAATAGACCTGACCTGCTCTCCTTGCAGGGATTGGTGAGAGCGATAAAAGCATTTATCGGAAAGGAACAAGGTTTGAAAAAATATAAAACAAAAAGTTCTGGCTATAAGTTAATAGTTGAAAAATCATTGCCTAGGGAGTGGCCCTATGCTGCGGCCTGTATAATTAAGAACCTTAAATTTGATGATGCAAAAATAAAAGAAGCAATCCAAATACAGGAAAAATTAGGCATTACATTGATGCGTAGAAGAAAAAAGGGAGGAATAGGAATATATCCTCTTGAAAGGATATCCTTCCCAGTTACTTTCAGGGGAGAAAGCCCTGATAAGATAAAATTTCAACCATTGGAATATCCTGAAGCAATCACTGGAAGGCAGATATTATCCAAGCATCCAACGGGAAGAGAATATGCTAATATATGCAAAGATTGGAGTTCACTACCGATATTTGTTGATTCAAAAGGAAAAATAATGTCTATGCCCCCTATAATTAACTCTAATGATCTCGGTAAGATAGATGAGACTACCAAAAATATATTTATTGAAGCAACAGGAACAGATTATAATCTCCTTAAAAAAACAATTAATATCCTTTCAACTGCTTTTGCAGAGATGGGGGGAGAAATATATACTATAGAATGTATCCAACAGGACAAGAGGAAAGAAAGCATCCCTTCTTTTGAGTCTGAAAAAATTAAGATTAATTTAGAAAATGTGAATAATATCTTAGGAATAAACCTTCAGGAAAAAGACCTGGAGAAGTTACTTCCGAGAATGGGATATGATTATAAGAAGAATATGGTTGAAATTCCACCATGGAGAACTGATGTTTTGCACGAAGTGGATATTATTGAAGATATAGCCATCGCATATGGCTATGATAAATTAGAACCAATAATTCCATCTATATCTACCATAGGCCAAGAAGGCAAAGAATCTAAAATTGAAAGGAAAGTTTCAGAAATACTTACTGGTCTTGGATTGATTGAAATTTCTTCTTTCCACCTAATTAAAGAGGAAGAGGCAAAAAAAGGGAATATCAAAGAAGCTGAATTTATTGAAGTTGAAAATTCCAAGACTGATTTTAAAATATTAAGGCCTAACCTGTTAATATCTGCATATAGAGTATTTGGAGAAAACAAGGATAATGAATATCCTCAAAAAATATTTGAGATTGGAACTGTCTTTAGAAAGGATATCGATGGAAAAAGTGAAACTGGAATAGGCGAGAGTAAAAGGTTACTTATTTCTATTTCTCCTTCTAATTTTACTGAAATAAAGCAGACTTTAGATTATCTTATGAGAATGCTTAAGATAAAATATGAACTAAAAGAAGAGGATTGTTTTGGTCTAATACCTGGAAGAACTGGCAAAATAGTAATTAACGGCAAAAAGGCTGGAATAATGGGGGAGTCTAATATTGAATCCTTGAGGGAATGGAACATTAAAATGCCAGTCTCCCTTGTTGAGATTGATTTGGAAGAAATATATAAATTGATTCAGTAACTAACCGAAATAGCTCTTTTCTTTTTTAGCTACTGCGCTAGCTGGCTTCTTTACTCCTGAGAGTATTTTTCTGAACTTTGGCTTGCATGATTCCCAGGTAGACACTATTACATTAATCATCTCTGCTTCCTTCTTCTCAGCGTAATCAATTTCCAGATCAAGAGACAATAAACTTATCTCACCAAGAGCAGAATATATTTCATCGATTACTTTTCTGTCTTCCTGAGATAATGAACGAGCATAGGAAAGATACATTCTAGGAGCATTTACCGGATTAAGAAGCATCTCAAGAAAGTTCACCGAATTTACTATTTTTTCCATCATTACCTTCCTGATTAATCTGAGAAGACTCTCAGTCTCTCTGTCTATCTTATCAATCTCAAAATTATCACTTAGGTATTCAAAAGATTCAAGTTTGTATTTTTTTCCCAAAGGGATATATAATTTTTTTAATTCTGAGGGGGTCATTCTTATTTTTTCCTTAAATTATAGACCAAACATCCTCTTCCAAAAAGATTTCTTCTCTTCGGCAATTGCTCCTTCTGGTTCTACAACATCATAAGTTATTTCTGGCTTTGTTTTTAGTATCGGTGCTTCTTTGGCAAATTCGTCTTCCGCGCGCTTTACTGCCTTGTCGACCTCAAGTTTCGAATGACCTTGATTTACAAGAGCCCATCTCAAAGATTCCTTGGTATACCCTTTCTTCAAGTTTTTTTTAACATAACCTGAAAGCTCCCCAACGTAGTCTCCCTTCTTTATCATGGGAATTTGTAGAGCAAAGCATATTTAAATTTATTTATTGGGGATTACTAAGAAATAGGCACAGGTTTTTCCAGATAAAAATGCTCTACTGCTTCATTGAGTTTTTTATTTGATTCTGAATAAAATGTAAGTAATGATTCTCCCTTCTTAACATTCTCTCCTCTATGCTTATGAATGAATATTCCAGAACCCTTATCCACTGGACACCCAAGAATCCTTGAAAGATGATTTATCATTTTATTATCTATACTCTCTACTTTTCCGTTTTTAACCGCTTTGATGGAATAAGAGAATGGAGCAATTTTCATGGCTGCTTTTTTTCTTCCCTGTGCTTCAATTATTTCATAAAATTTCTTTAATGCTCTTTTTGATTCTAGTATTTCAAGAGCCATAGAAATTCCTTTCCCCTTGGCGGCTTTTCCAGTTAATTCAAGTATCTCTCCAGCCAGATGAACTGCCTTTCTTTCCAAATCTTTAGGACCTGCATCTCTCTTTAAAACTTTCAGAACATCAATCATCTCTAAAACTGGACCTATTCCGTTTCCTATTGGCTGACTTCCATTAGTTATTATTACTCTTAAAAATAATTTGAAATGTTTTGCTATCTTAAGAAATTTTAATTTGAGCTTTTCAGCTTCATGTCTTGTTACTTTAGCTCCAGTGCCTGCAGGAATATCAATTAAAATATATTTGCTTCCTGCAGCCAGTTTTTTCGACATTATTGAAGCTATGAGCTGTGATTCGGGATCAAGATTGAGTATTCTTTCAACACGTATCAATTTGTCGTCCGCAGGAGCCAATCCTAGAGAACCTCCCCAGGCAAGACATGCTCCAGTCTTAGATACTACTTTCTTTAGAGTATCAAATTCCAAATCTACTTTAGTAAGAGTTTCAATTGTATCTGCAGTACCTGCCGCGCTTGTTATTGCTCTTGAAGAAGTTTTAGGCATTATGACTCCCGCTGCAGCGCAAATTGAAACAATTATTGGAGTAGTTCTATTTCCAGGTATCCCTCCTATTGAGTGCTTATCCGCAACTTTATACTCTTTCGGCCACTGCAAAACTTTACCTGTCTTATACATCGCTTCTGTAAGATTAACTGTTTCTTGCATATTCATTCCATTCTCGTAAACCCCTAGTATAAAGTAAGAAATTTCTGCTTCGGTCAATGCATTGCTTGAAATGTCTTTTACTATTGAATAGATTTCACTTTTGTTTAATTCTTTTCCTTTCATTTTTTTTGAGATAAATTGCGCACTTGCTGGCTCTGGCATTTGGCTAATATCTAAAAAATCTCCAGGTTTGACTCCTAGATAAGCAGTAGTATCCTCTGACAAAGATATTTCATCTTCTTTAAGCAAGTCACGTATTGTATCTACAATGGAAATTGTTTTTTTACCTCTTCTTAAAATTTCTATTCTATCTCCTGCGTGAATATCTGACTGTTTGGCAGCGTTCTCATTGAGAAATGCAATAGGTCTGCCTGCATCAAAATTGATTTTTCTTAATTTTAGTTTCATTTATTTGACCTTCTTTTTTATTTACAACTTTATGAAAACAAAGTATAAATGCTTTTGTCCCTGAAAGATTCTAGTAATGTGAGAAGATAGGCCAAGACTAAAGGCCCAATGACTATTCCGGTGACTCCAAACATGAAAATTCCTCCTAACATACCTAGCAATATGACTGCTGGAGAAACCTCTGTTCTTTTGGAAATTATATAAGAACGAATTATATTATCAACTAAAGAAACAATTAGAAGGTTATACAAGAAATAACCTATTATCATCCCTGCGTTGTTTGTAGTTGCAATAAGATAAATTCCTACTGGAACCCAAACGAATGCTGGACCCAAAAATGGAATTATTGAGAGGAATATGGCTATAACTGTTAGGATTAATGCACTTTTCACTCCGAATATGAAGAATCCTATACCTGCGAGCAGTCCCTGAATTACTCCTACTACAACCCATCCGTAAAGAATTGCGCCAGTCATATTCTTAAAATGATTTACCACTATTTTTTCTTTTGATTCTGACAATGGTGAAATTCCTTTTACGAACGCCTTAAGTTGTTCGGCATCTCTCATACCATAAAAGAATATGAATCCTAGAATGAAGAGGTCAAGAAGAAACTTTGGAAGATTTGTTAAAAAAGAACTAAGTGCATTTGCGGAAGCTGAGAAGGCTTTACTGGAAATATTATTAAGAGTGACTGTCATTTGGGTTACAAAATCAGACGAAGCAGTGGGGAAAAGAGTATGAACAAATTTTTGCATGTCAATTTTCTGCACTGTTAGAAATAAATCAAAAGTTTGCTTTATCATTACCGGAGCAGCAAACCAAAGCGCTGCGAATATACACACAAGTATAAGCATTACAAGTATAAAAGCTGCTGCGCTTTTGTTTTTGACATAATAATTTATTTTTCTATAGACTGGCATAAATATATATGCTAAAATTAGTCCTGAAATAGCAGATATGATGAATGGCTGGACAACTATAAACGCCAAAACTATAAGAACCGCTGCTAGCAGCAAAATTGATATTTTCTTTACATCCTTCTCTCCAAATTCCATATATCTTATTATGAACCATGATATATAAACTTTAAGTAATCTAGTCGGCTTTTCTAATAAACGCCAAATTTATAAATGAACTTTTTCTCAACTAGAGATGGAAAGCTTTTTGAAAAAAATATTTACGGGAAAGAAAGATGATGAAGTCCATTCAGAGTTTATAAAATTCAGCAAGGGAGTTTTTGACAACAGATATCTTGTTGAAGGCAAAAAACAAGCTGACAGATATAGCGTAAAGACTAGTGCTGAACTGGCAAATTTCCTTGTAAGAAAATGCCTTGAAAAGGTTAATGGTAAAGTTGCCATAAAGGGAATAATTGTTTCCACACTAGATTTAAGGAAAGAAAAAGGCCAGCTTTTTGAACCGGATGAAAAAATCAAGCAATTCATGGGAATAAAGCAGCTTATTGTCAATACTACTCTTGAACCTCAAAAGGTTCTGGATGTTATGGATAAATATCCAAAAGCTTTCTTTGCCCTTTCATTTAAGACTGATAATTTTGAGCTTAAAATAAAAGAAAAAGCTCCGAAGAGTGCCAAACCTTCCAACAAAGGAGATGCCGAGCCGAAAGCAGAGTTCTGTTCTCTTAAAACAAAAGATATGGACATCATTAGCGATTTATTTTTTGACTTTCCTATGTTCAAGGAAATAAAAATAAAACATACAATACAAATTAATGAAATAATTCTTCCTAGGGGAGAAAAAGACCCTGTAAAGATAAGGGAGCTTGCAATAAGAAAAGGAAAAATGATAAGAAAAATAATTGTTGACGGCAAAAATGCTACTGAAGAGAAAGATTTTGAAGCTTAGAGTAAAGCTAACTAAAATTCCAAGCCCTTTCTGGCTAAAATACCTAGGTCATAGGGATGTTTGACCTTTTTTATTTCTGTGACCAAATTTGCAACTGCGAAAACTTTTTCGAGAGGCTTGTGCGAACCAGTAAGAATAAGCTCCTTGTATTTTGGCTTGTTTTTTATTAACTCGATTATCTGTTCTTCATTTAAAAGACCTAACTGCACTGCATAGAGTATTTCATCAGCGATTATTATATCATAATCTGGATTGTTAAGAGATTCAATTACATGCTTTAGTGCAATTTCTACATTTTCTTTATGCACTAATTCGTTCTTTCCCTTAACATACCAATCGCCTACTCCAAATCTTTTATAAGAAAAGTTTTCAAATTTTTCCAATGCTTTTATTTCACCAGGTATCTGCTGGTCTAACGTACTCGCTCCATTCTTCATGAATTGAACTAGATGAACTGAATATCCATTTCCACAGGCGCGCAGAGCAGTGCCAAGAGCTGAAGTGGTCTTGCCCTTTCCATTCCCCCAAAATACCTGAACAAAGCCTAGTGATGATTTATCAGACATTAGAATAAATGCACTTTGTAATATATAAAGATAAATGAAATACAGTTAAATAATAAAAAAGATAGCCTCTACGTGTATATACATATCAATATGATAAGAATATGTTTAAATACTTATTTATACGTATAGTCATTGATTAAAATGAAAAGAAAGGAAAAGGACAAGCTTACGATTCTAGTTGATAAGGATATAAAAGAAAGTTACAAACAACATTGTGATACTCATGGGTTGATTATGGGAAAGCAGATTGAATTGTTCATGGAAAATGAGCTGAAGAGAAAAGAAGAGAGGAAAAATGATAAGAAGTAAGAGAGCCCAAATAGGAATATGGGTGATAATTGCAATATGTATTGTTGGAGTAATGGCTTTGCTGTTTTTTTTGAGCAAAAAACCTACCATACTTCCTCAAAACGAATTTAATGCACAGAGTTCAATTGAAAAATGTGTTAGGGATTCAATAGGCGAAGCAGTTGAAAAAATGATTCCTCAGGGAGGATTGATTCTTACTGGAGATTATAAAAGTTATATGAATATTAATGTGACTTATCTATGTGAGTATAAAGGTTACTTCAAACCGTGCATATCTCAGCACCCTATGTTGGTGAATGAAGAAATAAAACAAATACATGACTATATTTATCCGAAAATTGACCTTTGTTTCTCAAATGCAAGAGACGAACTTCAAAAGAGAAATTATGATGTGTCTCTTGACCCTAATATGGAAATAAATATTTCTCTTGGTTCTGGAAACGTTTATTCTTTTATTCAAAGAAAAATGAGTGTTTCTAAAAATAATCAGACAGAATCTTTCAATAAATTTAATATTGAATTTGCTAGCCCAATATATGACCTGACAAATGTTGCAGTGGACATAGCAAGTCAGGAAGCAAAATACTGCTATTTTGAATATGTGGGATATAACCTTCTTTATCCTAGATTTGATATTAGCAAATTTACTTTTTCTGATTCAACAAAGATATATATCATAAAGGATAACTATTCTAATAAAGTAATGAATATTGCAGTAAGAGGCTGCGCAATTCCTCCGGGAATATAAAAGATGGTGAAAAAAATAAATAAAACGATCTATGGTGCGGTTATATTTCAAATAGCATTAATGATGGGAATGACTGTGTCATTTTCATATATTCTTAATGAAGCTTCAAATACTGGAGCAACTGTAGGTAATTCCAATCAAAATGGGATTCAAAAAGTTCTTCTGCATGCACTTTGGATTCTTGACAAAATAGTTTTTAATCAGAATAACTTTGCTTCTGCTCTTTCACAGAGTGATTTGAAGCAGTGATGCTATACCTGACATATTGATAAAAATGGATCAATATGTCAAGAATATCCTGCAAGTGATTGTGCTGGGCAATGTTCTGTTAGTTGTTTGCCTACTGCTGCTGACCAAACTTCTGTCTGCAAAGTGGGAACATGCTACGATCCTGTTCAGGGAACATGTCAAACAGGAGCTCCTCAGGAAGCATGCCAGCAGAATGGAGGAAAGTGGTTTAATGACCCCTATGGAAATGTTGCACAATGCATGCCTGGATGCTGCCTACTTGGAAATAGTGCTTACTTTCTGACTTCACAGCAATGCGCTAGAAATGCAAATGCCACGGGATTAAAAAGTGATTTTAGACCTGAAGTAAACACTGAAATTGGATGTCTTGCTCTTTCACAGACTCAGGAGCAGGGAGCATGTGTATTTGAAGACAATACTGGATTACAAAATACTTGTAAATTTACGAGTAAACTTAATTGCCAGCAGGATTTGAAAGGAAAATTTTATTCTGGACTATTATGTTCAAATTCTGCATTAAATACAAATTGCAAGCCTCAGGCAAGCATAAGCTGTATCCAGGGAAAAGATGAAGTTTACTGGATAGACTCATGCGGAAATCAGGAAAATATTTACGATGCAAATAAGGTGGCTAGCTTTAACAATGGAAATATTTTAAGTAAAAATAATAGTTGCTCTCTTTCTGTTGGAACAAATTCTTTAGCAAATCAGGCAAGTTGTGGAAACTGCAATTATCTTTTGGGAAGTATTTGCGGGACAAAAACAAGCACGCAAAAATTATCTGAACCAAATGCAAATGTTGTATGCAAAGACATTTCATGCATTGATGAAAATGGAAAGAAAAGACTGAATGGAGAATCTTGGTGTGCATATCAGAGTTCAACAGGAACAGAAAAAGGAGCAGGAGGATACTTGAGAGCTACAGATACTGTAGGGTCGAGAGATTTCAGAGAATCATGTATTAATGGAGAGATTAAAACTGATCCTTGTGCTGATTACAGAAATGAAATATGCACGCAGTCACAGACCACCACTCCTGATGGAGAAATATCTTCTGCTGCCTGCAGAATTAATTTAGGATATCAATGTTATGACTATAATTCAAAGGGGAAAAAAGATTTCTGTGACCAAAATCCTGACTGTTTTATAAAACATGTTCAGGTAACTGATAGTTTTGTATTTGATATTTGCGCTCCAAAATATACTCCTGGATTTGACTTGACCGCAAGAGGAGGGAGTGCTGCAAGTATTTGCTCACTCGCAACACAAACATGCACTGTTGTTTATGTTCACCAGCTTTTCGGAGGATGGAAGTGCAAAGCAAATTGTGATTGTGAGACACCAAAATTTGCTGAGCAGATGAACGACTTATGTATTTCATTAGGCGATTGCGGGACAAAAACAAATTATCTTGGAGATTTAAGTAAAAATAGTAGAACAATAAAAGATGGAAGAACTGGAGGTCCTACTTTAAGCAGCGGTTACATTAATGGTTTGGTAAAAGATGCAAACGAAAAACTTTTCAAAAATAATTATATTGCCGCAGGAGATCCTTCCAAGTTATATGCTCAACTCGGGATTCCAGGTTGGCTTGGGCAGGCGCAGACTCCTACTGATCCTACAATTGGCATAAGAGGAGTAGCGTCGATGGTTTCCGGTATGGGTGGAGTAATGCTTTGGGGATTGACACATCTGGCTGTTGGCCATGCTGTTTTAAGCTCGGTCGGGTTAATGGTTCCTCTTCAAGGGCCTACCCTTACGGGAGCTCCTCTTGGAAGCGTAGTAAATCCTACATTCGGAGCAATCAGTGGAGCAGCAAGCGGAGCTGCAGTTGGATTAGCAATAGTTTCATTCTTAATTGATTTTACAGGAATTGGTCCTGGAATTCCTCCTGAATTAACTTATGGTCTAATGGCAGCAGGAGCGATTGGAGGAGCAATTGTCGGATTGCAAATTACAGGCCATTCAGCAGTAATTGGAGTCCTCTCAACAAATCCTGTTGGATGGATAATCCTGGCGGTCGTAATTATAATTATAATAATTCTTTCAATACTTGGAATTGGAAAGATAAAGAAAATAAATTATACTTTCCAATGCAATGTCTGGCAGCCGACACCTGGAGGAAATAAATGTAGTCAATGCGGAAGCGATGGTTTTCCATGTAGTCAATATTCATGCCAAAGTTTGGGACAGACTTGTCAGCTTGTGAATGAGGGAACTGCAAATCCTGCTTGTGTAAATATGGCTCCTAATGACACTTCTCCTCCAGTAATTACTCCTTACTCTGGATTGCTACCTGATGGATATACTGCTAATGTTGTGCAAAATGGTGTGCAAATAAAAGCATCTGGAAATGGAGGATGTATTTCTGAAACTTACCAGCCAATTACTTTTGGAATATTGTTAAATGAATATGGACAGTGTGCAGTCAGTAGTAATCACACTTCTTCATTCGATGAAATGGATCAGGTATTAAGCGCAGGATTATATTTACAGAATCACAGTTTGCCGATACTAGTTCCGAGTGCAGAAAGTTTGGGATTAGAAAGTTTTGACCCTAATGCAAGTGCAGATTACAATATTTATGTCAGATGCCAGGATAAATCTGGAAATGCAAATATGAATGAGTATGATATTAATTTCTGCATAAAACCTGGAAACGACACTACCCCTGCGAGTATTATAGATAGTAATCCTTCTTTTGGTACTGTTGCGTATAATGTAACAAATATAGATGAATCAATAATAACAAGTGAACCTGCAGAGTGCAACTGGGATATTACAGATAAAGTATATAATTTAATGGCAAATAATTTCAGCTGCCAGAATAATATTGAAAATAGAACTAGCCTTTCTTTGGTCAGCCCTTCAGGATGGGAATGCAATGCCCAGTTGCCTTTCGCAATGTCTCAAAATTCTAGCACATATTATGTAAGATGTCTAGACCAACCCTGGCTTACTGGAGAAAATGTTAGCAAGAGAAATGTAAATACTCAGGGCTATCCTCTGACTTTTACTCGAACGAAAAATCCTTTGAATATTACTTCAATAAATGTGGATGGAAAGAATTTAACATTTGGAACAGCTCCTGCGAGTGTTGAAGTTGATGTAAAAACTTCTGGAGGATTGGATGGAACTGCCAAGTGCTCCTATATCTGGGGCAATTCTACAATTGATTTTATGGATACTTGGAAAACAACCAGCACACAGGTTTTTCAGAGCATATATCCAGGTACTATAACTCTTCCAATAGTATGCCAAGATTCTATTGGAGATGTAGCGCAGAAAACAGTTCACTTTAAGATATTACTAGATACTTCTGCTCCCGAAATAAGTAGAGCTTATGTTCAGTCAGGAACTTTGAATATTATAACTAATGAAAAATCAAGCTGTTATTACAGCACAGATATCAGCCAACAGTGTTTGTTTGACATGAATAATGCAAGCCAGTTTAATGGAGTAAACATTGTATCTCACACTATAAGTTTTGATACTAAAAATACATATTACATAAAGTGCAAAGATTCTTTTGGAAACTATCCTGGAACATGTAATATGATAATAAGGCAGGGCAATTATGAGTCGCAACAATTATAAATGTAAAACATCTGGTTTATCCATGCAGGCAAAAAAGGGACAGGTAGCTATATTTGTGATTATTGCAATTGTTATTGTTGGAGCGATACTTCTTATCTTTTTGTATCCAAAAATTCCAATCATTAGTCAAAATTCAGAACTCTCTCCTGTTGCTTATCTAAAAAGTTGCATAACTCCTGAAATAAATAAGGATGTCTTACTTCTTTCAAAGAATGGAGGATATGCAAATCCTGAAGGTGTTCTTGATTATCAGGGAGATAAAATAAAATATTTATGCTATACTTCTGAATATTACAAAACTTGCGTTGTTCAACAGCCTTTGATAAAAGAGCATTTTGAACAGGAGCTCAATACTCTTGTACATAGTAAAGTAAATGATTGCGTTCAGAGTTTAAAGCAGGAATACATAAACAGAGGATACGATATAACTCTTGGAAATATTGAAAGCAAGACAAGTATTAATCCGGATAATATATTAGTTTCTATCACCTCTCCTATTACTGTAAGCAAGGCAGGGGCATCTCAAACCTTTAACGGATTTGATGTTCAAATAGGGAGCAAGATGTATGACCTGCTCATGATAACTGTCAGCATAATTGATTATGAATCGACATTGGGAGACAGCGAGACTACATTGTATCTTCAATATTATCCTGATTTGAAAATAGAAAAGGTTAAATTGAGTGATGGCAGTAAAGTTTATACTCTGACCGATGTTGTTAGCGATGAAAGCTTCAGATTTGCGTCGAGAAGTCTTGCCTGGCCGCCAGGTTATGGAGGAGCATAAAAATGGAAGAAAAAAATAAAATAATGAAAGGGATTTTGTTGCTAGTCGGATTGTCTGTTTTTATTCTAGTAGCTAATATAAATTTTTCATCTGCAGATGGACTTAATCAGACAATTTGCTGTGAGAAAACTCTTTCTGGACTTTCATGCCAAAATGTTCCGCAGGATCAATGCAGTCCTAATTCAAGACAGGCTCCAACTTCATGTGACTCAACTTCATTCTGCAAGCCAGGAGTTTGTTATAATTCTGTTCAGGGAACATGCTTAGACAACACTCCTCAAATAACTTGCAATTCTAATGGAGGAGTATGGAGTGCACAAACACCCCCACAATGTTCTCTAGGATGCTGTATTCTAGGCAATCAGGCAGCTTTCGTGACTCTTACAAGATGTAAATACTTATCCTCTTCTTTAGGATTACAAACTAATTATAACAATAATGTACAGGATGAAAATCAGTGTATTTTACAAGTTCAGAATCAGGACCAGGGAGCCTGCGTCTATACTGATCAATTCCAGAAGACTTGCAAGTTTACAACAAGAGGAGAGTGCGGAGCTAATTTAAATGGCACAAGTGCACAAGCGCAATTCTTCAAAGACAAGTTATGCAGTGCTCCAGAACTAGGAACTAACTGCGCGCCTACGACAAAGACTGCCTGTATTCCTGGAAAAGATGAAGTTTATTTTGTTGATACTTGTGGAAATCCGGGAAATATTTATGATTCTTCAAAAATAAATGACCAGGATTACTGGACAAATGTAAAAACTAAAGACCAATCATGCAGTCCTTCATCAGGCAATGCAAATTCACCTAACTGCGGTAACTGCAATTATTTATCCGGAAGCATTTGCAGAGCAGCTAATTCAACTGGACAAAAGCCAAGTTATGGAAGTTATATATGCCAAGATTTAAACTGCGGGAAAACATCAGACGGAAAATCTTACAAGCAGGGAGAATCCTGGTGCGTCTACAATGATCAGGGAGGAAGTTCAAATTCGAACAATGCAGTTGGAAGCAGATTCTACAAGCACATTTGTGAAAATGGACAGGAAGTTCTTGAGCAATGTGCGGACTTTAGACAGGAAGAATGCATTCAAGATAGCATACAAACTTCAGCTGGGCCTTTCTCTCAGGCAGCATGCAGGGTAAACCGATGGCAGGATTGCACTGCTCAAACTAACAAAGCTGACTGCGCTAATAGTGATAAAAGAGACTGCACCTGGGAAGCGGGAGCAGCAATAGGAAATTCAACTGGCGGAGCTTGCATTCCGACTAATTCTCCCGGTTTACAGTTCTGGTCTGGAGATCAAGCTCAGAGTATTTGCTCGCAGGGAAATGCACAGTGCATAGTTACATTCGAGAAAGGACTTTTTGGTGGAGAGACTTGCAAAAGTAATTGTCAATGTTTAACATCTGGATGGCAACAGCAAAGAATCCAAATTTGTGAATCTCTTGGAGACTGCGGACCAAAAATAAACTGGATTGGAAGCCAAGGATACAAAGCAGGATACAATCTTACTATCCGAAAAGCATAAATACTTCTTATTCTTTCTGAATTGGCACTTGGTTGATAAAATGAAAGGTATCAATGGATTGCAAAAAATAGTTTTGGCAGGTTCTTTATTAGGATTTACTGGCTGCGAGAACATGAGCGAGTATGAGCCTTCTTCTCAAAATAGATTAAATTCTGCAATATTTAGTGGCGCTGCGCAAAATGCTCCAACTCAGGGAAGTAGGGTTGCGTGGGGTCTTCTCGGGCAGGCATATGCTGCAGAGGCAGCACATCAGGAAAGGATGGCTGAAGCTGCTGCTGGGAGAAGCCAGATTAATATTAATCAAAACCAGTATCCTACGCAAAATAGTTCTGCAAATAATGGAACTCAATTCACTGCAACCATATATCCTAGAATGAATTTGTGGACTGATAGGAATAATAATGGGCAGGTTGAGGCTGAAGAATTGACTGAGACAAATAATTTTCATGTTATGCAGTGGGCAATGCCTTCATTTTACAATGAGTCTAAATTTCCTATAAACGCTGAAATTATAGTAACGGATTCATCAAAAAAGACAATTATAGATGACTGCTGCGTTCTCGCTCCTTGCCCTGATTCGGCCCGGGCAACCATTAAGTTTGTCTATTTTACAGATGATGGAACAAATAATATGAGTCCGTATAGTGTTGCCTTTAATGTTATAATGGATGCAAGAACAGTTCCAGTCAAGAAAAGTACATTAATTGTTTATTCAGTTAACTTTCTTCCGAAATAGATGCTATTTAATGTGAATAACCTTTTTTCATAAATATTAAGAATATTTATAAACATAAAAATTCTTGATAAAGGATGAGGAAAGAGCTGAAAAAGAGGGCTGTATTTTTTAGTGTAATTTGCCAAATATTTTTGTTGATAGGGACAAGTTTTGCTTTTGCTTTTTTAATTAGTGATAATTTTGTTAATGCAGCAGGAGGAATTTTAGGTAGTTCAGCCCCTGCTCAGACAACTCCAACACCAGTATATATTGCCAAGACTCCCAGTGCGAGTATTATTGGAACTGGCAGCAGTACTCAAGCGGCTGCATTGTCTCCAATACAAAACTTTCCTGCCGGAGGGATTACAATACCTAACACTTTTGAAGTGAATAATCCTACATTTGGTGGTCTTGAAACTTGGTCTCAGGGAAGCACAATTAAAACTCAAGTTTATGATTCGGCCGCAGGGAAATGGCAATTATCGGGTACATATTCTGATGGAACAACTTGGAGTGAATCTGTTGACCAGGGTACCTTTAACCAGATACTCACTAAATCAGGATACCAACAAATACCTCAGGCGCAGGCGAAGATACTAGGAATAGGTCCTACTGTGAGTGGCGGATTTTCTTATCTTGTTCAGGGATTAAACTATGCAATACTTGTTGCAGGAGTGATACAACTTATTGGGCCCCTCATTGGTCTTAGTTCTCAGACTACAAAGGCATTAACTGTTTCTGCAATTGGAGGAATTATCGCCGGTAAAGCTGTTGGTTCTCTTGGGGCAGCAGGTTTTGGGAAGGAAGCTAACTTAATAGGCGGAAAATTCGGTAATTGGCTTACGGGTGGTTATGGCCAGTTTACAGTTGGAGCAATAGTTGCAATAGCGATATTTATTGCGATGTATTCATCTGAATCAAAGAAACTTGTTAACTTCCAATGCTTGCCATTTGAGCCTCCTCTTGGTGGGAGTCAATGCGAGCAATGCAACAAAGATCCTTTCAGACCATGCTCCGAATATAGATGCAGATCTCTTGGACAGGCATGCCAATTACTTAATGCTGGAACAGGGCAAGAACAATGCGCCTGGGTTGGAAGTAATGATGTGAAAAGCCCAACTATTACTCCTTGGGATGCAGCATTATCTCCTTTCGGATTGAAATATTTACCTGACACTGCAGTAAGACCTCCCGCAATAGGAACTAAAATAGTAACTTCGAGCGGAGGATGTCTTCCTGCTTTCACTCCTCTTCAATTTGGAATAACAACTGATGAGCCTTCGCAATGCAAGATAGATTACAATCACACTTCTTCATTCGATGACATGCAATATTATTTCGGAGGAAGCAATTATTATGCATATAATCATACTGAGCAGCTTAGATTGCCGGGGCCAGATACTGGAAATAACAGCATCGCTCCTGAGATAAAGAATGATGGAAGTTTCTCATTGTATGCAAGATGCAGAGATGCAAACGGAAACTTTAACGTCGATGAATATGCATTTTCATTCTGCGTTGACAAGGGACCAGATACAACGCCTCCAGTGATAGAAGGATTTTCTATACCTTCTGGAAGCTATGTTGGATTTAATCAAAATACAGTTCCTATTGAATTATATGTTAATGAGCCATCAGAATGTAAGTGGAGCACTCAAAGTAAGGCATATGATGACATGGAAAATTCTCTGACATGCTTCACTCAGAGTTATCAGGTCAATGCTAACTTACAATATACTTGCTACGGAAATGTTACTGGAGTTACTAATAATCAGGATAATAATTATTATTTCAGATGCAAAGATCAGCCCGGAAAGCCGGACAACCAAAGAAATGTCGATGTACAAAGTACTCTTCTTGATTTGAAAGGCTCACAACCACTGGTGATACTTTCTGCTTCACCTAACTCAACAATTACTGGAAGCGCAGACACTGTTCCAGTAACTCTTCAGCTTGAGACAAGCGCAGGAGCCCAGGGAAATGGAAATGCTACGTGCTATTTCTCGCCTACTGGAGAAAATGATAGTTATATTGCAATGTTTGAAACAAATAGTTACTTGCATAGCCAGGACTTGAATCTACCTAATGGAAATTATAATTATTATTTCAGATGCATAGACTTAGGTGGAAACGCAGCGGAGGCAAACACGACTTTCAGCGTATCCGTGGACAAGCAAGCTCCTCAGGTGACAAGAGTTTACAAACAAGATGCTCTTAAAATAGTCACAGATGAAAGTGCCGAGTGCAGTTATTCACTTACTTCCTGTAATTTTGATATTTCAGATGGATTGAAGATGATTTACTCCAATCCAGATATAAGGAATAATTTGTATGCTGAATGGAAACCTAGCAGCACATATTATATAAGATGCAGAGACTTGTTTGGTAATGAACCTTCTCCTAATCAGTGCAGCATTGTTGTAAGTGCAGTAACTCTTACTGGTAAAAGCAGTTAATTTTAGAATATTGTTAAATTGATGATTCAAAGAACTGGCCGAATTTTTGTGCTACCTGCTTTGCCTTTTTTCTTGATATGACGAAACTTTTACCTGAATCATCCAACTGCTCCGGATTAATGAAAAGCCAGCCTTCGTAGGTGAACCTTAAAGCAATAACTGGCTTTAATCCGATAATATTTGTAAAAAGAATAAAATCTTCTATCTGAGATTTTTTTATATAAACATATTTTCCTTTTGATGATTTTGCTTCAACAGTATATCCTTTGTGACCTATTTTTCCTGCAATTATGTCACATGGAGATTCATCATTGACTCCTGAGCCAGCTACTCTTACTGCTCTCCACCCATTTTCAGTAAAAAGAGCAACCAGCTCTCTTTCTGCATTAGAACCTTTAGATTTATTTGACATATTATTTCCTCTTTAAACAGTTAAAATTATCTTCTAAGATTTAAATAACTTTGCCAGATGGCATTGTTATTTGAAAATTGCTTAGTGCAACTGGAAAATAAAGATATATAGGAGAAGGTCTGCCTATGGATGAGTCATAGATAGCAGCTTCGAGAGTAAATTTATCTACGAATTGCGAATCAGGATGATAATCGCACCAAAATCTAGTTCCAAGCTGTCGGTCTATTATACTAAACCCTGACTGGTGAGAAACAACTATTCCAAAATGAACCCATTGGTCGGAGCCAGGGTCTCTTTCTTTATGTCCTTTCAAGACATTGACTTCTCTTGCTCTGTTCTCCTCCAGACTTGTAGCTGCAATTAACTCTATTGCTGAATATATTTTATCATAAACCTTCTCTATTGCTTTTTCAACTAACTCTCCTGATAAATATATATCGAACCCAGATTCATAAAGAGAATACATTACATTTCTTAAATTTTTGACGTCACTTTCTTTTAGCAGTGCAGAAACAAGCCCGAAAGATTCATCTTTGCTTTTCTCATCTGGAAAATCAGAAACAGACCTTGTTGCAAGAGGGATAATCTTCATTCTCTTACTCTATCTATTTCTTTCGCTTCTTGCGTAATGGTTAATTATCCAACCTATAGAGATTATGACTATGATTAAAGGAATCCAAGGTAAGTCTATATTGATAAGATTCAAATCCCTTAGCAGCCAGACTAATGCAAATATAAGAACTATAACTGCGAATGTTGGGAATCTTCTTTTCATGAAATAAGAATGAAATCAAACTATTTAAAATTTAACTTTTTGTAGTATTTGATAAATTTAGAAGGATTAATCATTTTATTTCTACTCTTTGGCTATATTCCACAAATCATTAAATATAAGAATCATAGAATTAGCGTGATCTTTTGATTTTATCTTTATTGCAGATATTTCATATTGGAATATAATATGATAGGCAAAATCATCAAATAAAAATATAGCCTCCTTTGAATCTTTAAGCGATTCTAAGAATTTTACTTCGGTATATTTATCCTGCAAAATCTTTCTTGATTCATTTGAGACTTCTAATATCTGCTTTATTTTAATTTTGTTTTCAATTCTTCTTGTTCTGAATTTTTCTGGGTGGTAACCTATCTTCTCTAAGGCATTTCCAATACTCCCTATTACTTTTAGATTCTTAGAATTGCTTAAGATTTCATCGAATATCTTGAGAATTGCGTTTTTACCTTGAAATACTTCTGCATAAGGTTTGTCACCTATTTGATTTTGCATTTTCTTTAAGTCGGGAAGTATTTTAGCTAAAATGTCATTTTTCTCGGCTAACATTGCATTGAGTGATTCTGGAGGATTGGAAATAAAGTAAGTCTTACTCTCCTTTATACATGTGCTTATCAAACCAAGATTCTTTAATTTTTCAAGGATATCGTAGGTTGTGCTTCGGGGCAAGCCAGATAATTCAGATATCCTATTAGCTGTAGCCTCTCCTTTTTTTAAGCAAACTAGATATACATTAGCTTCCTTTTCCGATAAACCTAAATCTATTAGTTCTTGTTGCATGTCTTGATAGAGTATTTTATTCTTATAAATGTTATTATTGTCGGTCTAAAGCGACGGCATAATATTAAATATAGTTGTAATTGATAAATAGTAACATGATAGAAATAAATCTCTCAAGTAATGTAATCTCCTTGCCTACTCCTTGGTGGTCGAATGGTGGTGGCTTCTTTGGAAGTAAATACATTGAAGGAGATGATAGCGTAGAAGGTTATTTGCCTGGAAAAGTAGAAAGATTAAAAGAAAGAACAGAAAGAGAAGTAGATGGAATCATAAAACTTCTCCACTTAAAAAAAGAAGAAAAGATATTAGATGTTCCTTGCGGATATGGAAGACATACTATCGAACTTTTATTTAGAGGGTATAGTGCTATGGGATTAGATATAAATCAAACACATATCTCAGAAGCTGAAAAAAGACTACATCTAAGATATAAAGGAACAAACCAGAATACTCCGTTTAAGCCTGCGACCTATCAGTATTTTGGGATTGGAGATATGAGAAAGGTAGTAAGTAGAAAAAGTTTAATTGAATCTTGCAACGCAATAATTAATATGTTTTACTCATTTGGATTTTTTGAAGATGAAAAAGATAATGAAAAAGTCATGGAAGAATTCTTTAAAACATTGAAGTCTAATGGACAGTTATTAATCCATAGCGATGTATCTCCTGAGATTATCTCATCTGGAAAATATAGATTCGATGAAACTAGAAGTTTAACGTCTGGCAAGAAACTTCATATTAGAGAAGAGTATAACCCGCAAACTAAGAGAATAAATGGAACTTGGACTATAATCGGAGAGAACAAACATCAAGAAAAACTTACACCCTATAGTGTAAGAATCTATTCAGTTCAGGAATTCGAAAAAATGGCTAAAAGAAAGGGTTTTAGAGATGTAAGATTTTTCGGTTCTTTTGAAGGGGAAAAATTCACTAAAGAATCTAAAGAATTAATTATGATAGCCAAAAAATAATAATTTTAGTGAATATTAATTACAAATCTCTAGCCTGCAAAGTTCTTCTGCCATTTAACTTCGCCCTCAAAGCACCTGCATCAAGGATTTCCTGGACTTTCTTATTTAGAGCCTCTGGAACATCTCCAGCAACTGAAAGGTCTGGCACTGATGCCTTGATTTTGCTTTTTATTATTATATCAGTCATTTACTTTCCCCTTTCTTGGATTCATTTTTTGAATCTAATGGTTTCATAAATGGAAATAGAATAATATCTCTTATTGATTCCTGGCCTGTTAATAATATTACTAATCTGTCTATACCTAGTCCTATTCCACCCGTAGGAGGCATTCCTACCTCTATGGCATTGATAAAATCTTCATCGAGAGGATTTGCTTCTTCATTTCCTCCAGAAAGCTCTTTCTGTTGGTCTTCAAGCAATTTTCTCTGCAACACAGGATCATTCAATTCCGAATATGCATTTCCTAGTTCTGCACCTAAACAAAATGGCTCAAATCTTTCTATCAATCTATTTTCTTTATCTTTTCTATGAGCTTTACAAAGAGGCGTCGTTTCTGCAGGATGATCTATTATAAATGTAGGTTGGATTAAATTTTTCTCGCAGAAGTGTTCGAAAATCGACTGCACTGCCCAACCCCAGGTGTGACCTTTTAATTCTACTCTATTTTCCTCGGCAAATGATATAAGTTCTCTAGCATCCATCTTCAAAACATCTATCTTTGCATATTTCTTTACTGCTTCAGCCATGGTCATTCTTTTCCAAGGAGTTTTGAAATCAAGTTCTACATCTCCCACTTTTACTTTTGTAGAACCATTAACTTTCTTAGCCGCATTTTCACATATTTCTTCAAAAAGAACCATCATATCATTATAATCTGAATAGGCTTCGTATATTTCCATCATTGTAAATTCAGGATTATGCCATTTGTCTATTCCTTCATTTCTGAAATTACGAGCAATGGTAAATACTTTTTCATAACCTCCAACGATTAATCTTTTTAAGTAAAGTTCAGGAGAAATAGATAAGAATAATGGAATATTCAATGCGTTCAAATGTGTTCTGAATGGTTTTGCAGCAGCACCTCCGTGCAAAGTCTGAAGATATGGAGTGTCTACTTCTTTGAAATCTTTATTTTTTAAAAATTCTCTTATTGAATCAACTATCTTTTCTCTTTTATCAAAAACTGCACGAACTTCTGGACTCATTATCAAATCAAGATATCTTTTTCTATATCTTTCTTCTTTGTCTTCTAGGCCATGCCACTTATCCGGTAGAGGCAATAGAGATTTTGATAATATTTCTGCCTTATTCAATAGAATTGAAAGCTCTCCTCTTTTTGTTCTCAAAATTATCCCTTCAACTCCTACAAAATCCCCAACATCGAGATATTTCTTGAAAAAATCCTGAACTTCCTTTGGAGTTTCTGGATCCTGAAGAAGAACCTGAATTTTTCCTGAATTGTCCTGCATAACTCCGAACGCTATTTTCCCCAAATCTCTGAAACCGACCAATCTTCCTGCAAACTTTACCTTATCTTTTGTTTTTTTCTCGGAAGCTAATTTAGAATATTTTTCCTGCAATTGCAAAGCGTAATCTTTTTTATCGTAGCTGTAGGGATAGGGATTTATTCCTTGCTTTCTTAATTCGCTTATTTTTTTCAATCTCTCCTTAACAATCTCATCCTGTCTTCCCATATTTTCAGATAGGGGAAGGCATTTAAATATCTTTAGAAGGACTAGAAAGTTATTATCCTGAAATCCTTAAACCCTTGAAAGCGTTCTGGCTTTTCCTCAAAGCCTCTTATTTGCGCATATTTGGGACCTTTCTTGCATACTGCACAGGCAGCATCTACATCGGCTGCATCTCCTTCAAGAAAAACCTCTCCTCTTCCATCTTCCAATCTTCTGAAAAATCCTTTTACGTTAAGTTTTTCCACATTTTCCTTTATGAACAAACGGAAAAACATTGATTGAATAGTGCCCGTTAAATAAAGACGTATTGCTTTCTTCATAAAAATTACTAGAAAATCTGCTTAATATAACTTACTCTACCTTATCTTCTTCTTTATTTGGACTCTGGAGAGGTTTTTCAGGAAACCTCTCACTTATAAGTCTCAAATGAGAGACTGCTTTCCACTCTTTTCCCAGAAGTTTGGCTGCCTGCTTATCCATATCCATAGGCATTCCAGCCAAGATAGAACCTTGTTCTGAAGCATCAATTACTGCTAAATCAGGCAATTTACATACTAAAATATCATTCAAAGAGAATTTTAATGGCCAGCGTCTTATCTTGCTTTTAGCTTTTGAGAATAGACCTTTATAATATCTTGCAGGGAAAGCACCAATCATGTTTGACAAAGAACCAGCCATTTCAAGCTCCGAATCTTCGCCAAGCTTAGGAAGAGAAACTACAAATGATTCAAGAAGAATCTTAGGATACATAACTGAATCAAATTTCATAAGATTTGCATTAACAACCTCTTCAGCTTCTGTGTTATTAAGATCTATAAGTCCTATTGAATACTTTTCCGCAAGATTCTTGTATCCAAGCTTTTCAAACACTTGAAATGTTTCTTCTCCGTCAGAACCCTCTGCAATGAATATCTGTGACTGAGGAGCCTTGTTCGCTAGGCAGTACTTAAGAACTGCTTCAGTGAACTCTAAAGAGGTATGAGGAGAATCTGAATTCTTCAAAGAAGGCTTTAATATAATCTTGTCATGATTTTGCAATTCTTTGTCGAACTTGATAACCTCTAAAAGTTTTGGAACTGTCTCTGCGTACGATTTGAATTTGATAGAAACTCCTTTTGTCATGAATTTTTAGAATATCCCTTGCTTTTAAATATTGTTGTAATCTGTTTAGTAATAAAAAACAAGTAGTTTTGAGAAAATAATTACTCCTCGTCTAAAATTTCTTCCTCTTTTTCAGAACTTAAGGGTAATCTGCCATCTGATTCTCTTCTGTCGAGCTCATTATTTACAACCGCAATTGTTTGCGAAGCAAAGTAAACTTTTGGCCCGATATTTACATGATTGCATATCTGTTTAAGTCTTTTCAATTCTTTTAGAGGAAGACCTTTATGGTCGCCTAAAATAAAAATAGGGTCTTTTCCTATTTCTGCAGTTCTTATATCCTCTCCGTTTGGGTCAAGAATGTAAATATTTCTTCCTTCTTCAGAAAGAGATTTGACAACTTCCATAAAACCTTTCTTTTCAATCCAGAATCCTGGAAATACTTCTTTTCTCTCTCCTTCTCTGTATTTGTAAAGCATTTTCTTCAAAACGGCAGAGACATTTGTCTTAGCAAGATAAATTTTGTCTACTCCTGTTTTTCCTTCTGTAACTGGCATTAATTCTAAGTGTTTTTGAGGGTCTGGAGGTCCTGCAAAACAAAGATGCAATTTTGCGTCTGCTCTTAGTTTATGACTTAGAAAAAAAGTTGCAATAACTGTATGAATAGCTATGTCTATTCTCCCCGATTCCTGTAGGTCTTCCTTGATATAGCTGCCGGAGGTTGGTGCAGTCCTTGAATAATAAATGAATTCTCTCATAAACAGCTTAGAAAATGAGGACTTTTAAGCTTTAGCCTTGAGAAAGAGTTAAAAACAGCCAATGACCTATAGAAATGTATGACTACTATAACAGGTATATTTATTTATACTTTGCTACATTACCCTAAGGTAATGGCCTTCGGTGCAGGAATATTGGCTGAAGAACTCTTGCTATTCCTTTCTTTTCTCTCAGGGCATAATCTTATTGATTTTAAAACAGTACTAATTTTTGGATTCCTGGGGGCTATGGTTATCGACTCTATCTATTATTTTATTGCAAGATCGAGTTTCTTTAAAAAATATATTGAAAATAGGATGAAATCAATCAGAAGTATAGGCCTAATTAAAAAGATAGATAAATTTGCAAATCATAATATATTTATAACTTTATTTTTAAGCAAATTTATATATGGGCCGAGAACAATAGTAATTTTGAATTTTGCTTCTAATGGAATGAAATATAGAAAATTTTTATACAATGACGTTCTTGCTATGCTTTTGTGGTACATCCTACTGCCTCCTCTTGCCTGGGCTGCTGGACACGGACTAATTTCATCTTATGGAGCGGTTAAAGAGATTGAGAAAACAATAGGAATAGCGATACTTTTCATGATAGCAATATATTTCATAACGGAGCATATCGCACTTAGAGTGATAAGAGTAAAAAAGAAAAAATAAGATCAATCTTAATTGAAAACAAACTCGGGCACTGCAACTATTTCTTTTTTACCAATAAAATTATAACAGCCAACAAAAATATCTTTTGTGTAAACGCAAATCTTATCACCTTCCTGAATATTTTTTATCTCTTTATCATTTTCAAGAAAGCTGTTGAAAATTGGACTTCCTGAAAGAACCTTCTTCAAAACCTGCTTTTTTATATTTACAATGGGAAGAATTTCAGCAACAATTTCCGCAGGAATAATGATATCTCTAAGGGGTTTGCTGTTTCCTTTTTCATGCTCTGAAATTACTTTTTCCAACTCATAAAGTGAAATCAATCCTTTTTCTGAAAATATACTTGCATTTGTTCTGCGTAGTTCAAGCATATGCGCGCCCCCCATTTCCTTGCCCATGTCGTCACATAACTTTCTTATATAGGTCCCTGCCTGAACTTCCGTCTCAAAAAGAACATCTTTCGCCTCAATCTCAAGTATTTTAAAAGAAATTATTTCTCTTTCTCTTATTGCTCTTTTTACCCTAGATTTTTTAGGAGGCAGCTGCATTATCTTGCCTATAAATTTATCAATTACTCTTTTTAATTCATTTTCACTTATTTCCTTATGAAGACGCATTACTCCTACATAAGTTTTATTTCTGTGCATTAAGTATTCGTTTAAACGGCAAGCTCTTCCTAATAAAACAGGTAGAACTCCTGAAACCATCGGGTCAAGAGTGCCGAGATGGGATGTTTTATTTAAGCCAAGAGATTTTCTAACAAAATCAGATACTGAAAAAGAAGTAGGACCTGACGGTTTGTCAATATTTATTATGCCAAAATGTAAAAGCTCTTCTATTGATTTTGATTCTTTTATTTTTTCTAGGTTTAATTTTTCCATATTATATTTTTCCTTTGAGATAATCTTTTCTTTTAGCTTCTGGGAACTTCTCGATTGCATATCTTAACATTGTTCTGGGCATATTAGTGTAATATTTATTCAAAAATGTTTCTTCTGCTTTCAAATCTCTCTTTCCCACTTCTCTAAGCATCCAGCCTACTGCCTTATGAATTAAATCTTCTTTATCAGTCAATAATATTTTTGATATCTTAAATGTGTCATCAAAGTCCTTATTTACTATAAATGCAGCCGTCGAAATTATTGAAATGCGTCTTTCCCACAAGTTTTTTGATTTAGCTAATTTGTAAAGAACCTCTCTCTTTTTGCCTATGAGATATTTTCCAATTATGTATAAAGCAGATGTATCAACTAAATCCCAATTATTGATACTTTTTGTATTTTTGAGATAAAAATCATATATTTCTTTCTTTTCTTTTTCGTTCCCCGAATCAAATTTCATTACAAGTATTTCAAGAGCAATGAATCTTTCTTCATGTATTTTTGATTTTAAAAGTTTCTCAGTTTCTTTCAAGGTAATAGATTTATGTTTCATCCCCACCTTTCTCACTTCAGGCACTGAAATTCCAAGAAAAATGTCTCCTTCGGCATATTCGCCCTTTCCGGTCTTGAAGTATCTTTGAAGGAGCTTTGCTTTTTCAAGGTCTGCTATTTTTCTTAAATCTATTCTTATATCATTTAATGACATAAATAATCTAGAAATTGATGGATTATAATATTAACG
>CAZHCL010000002.1:0-73534 GCA_964530955.1 Candidatus Woesearchaeota archaeon
TGACTTAAAAAACTTAGAGAAATTTGTAGAAAAGCACTCATCGTTATGAATTATAAAGAAGGCTTGAAGCTAAACTTGAAGAATGCTGATTTATACTGTGCTTGTCAAGAAATTAATATAATAGCTAATAGCAAGATTATAATACTGATTTAAAATAAGCAGTCATTTACCAGAGAAAGTTTTAAATATATTTGATAACTATTAAAAATAAGATGAAAATCTGGAAATCGATATGGTTCGGTGCGATTTTATGGGTATTGATATTTTTTGAAGTGTCTATTTTAATGTTTGGATTCGGATTAAGCGGAGGAGCACCTTACTACATAACACATTACATATTATCTATTCTGTTAGCAGGAATTGTAGCATTGATTTACTTCCGCAATGAAAAGACAAGCTTCGGCAATGGAATTCTAACAGGAGTTATATTTGCGATTACAGGAATAATTCTGGATGCAATAATAACTGTTCCATTATTCGTTAAAAGCTATGCATTAATGTTTGGTAATTTTATGACTTGGATAGGCATTCTACTAGGAATTTTGACAGTAGGAATAGTCGGCGCAATTAAGAAAAAATAAGCAGCCAATTAATTCTCAATCTGATTATACAAATCATTAAATAGTGAATCCTAAAGCTTAATTTATGGTAGATGATAGAGATTCTTACTTTATGAGATTAGCATTATCAGAAGCTCAAGAAGGATACAATAGAGATGACTTTCCAGTTGGAGCAGTCTTAGCAGTAGATGGAGAATATTTGGGAAAAGGAAGTAATAGTACAAAAACAAACAGAGAATGGTCTTCTCATGCAGAATCTTCCCTAATAAGATCTTTCGCTCCAGCAATTCAAAGAAATAAAAAAGATGAAAAGTCAATTGAACTATATACTACACTTGAACCTTGCTTAATGTGCCTTGGAACAATCGTACTCAACAGAATAACTAGAATTGTTTATGCCTGTCCAGACCCAAATGGCGGAGCAGCAAGATTAGACCCTAACCAGTTAGGAAAATGGTATGTTAAAAAATGGCCTATGATTGAACAATGTAATGAATTTAGAGAGGAGTCATATATATTACTAACCGATTATATGAGAAAGCATGAAAAATGGAAAAATATTCTGGCCTCTTTTGAAGATATGCATAAGCAAGGGTAATTTAGATTACCATATTTCTATTTTAGTCAACAATTCTTGACTTTCCATTATTTAAGCATCTTCTTTTCTTGAAGATTATGAATTGCGTTGATATTTTAGTTGGATTGCAATGGGGTTCAGAAGGAAAAGGAAAGGTAACAAAATACCTCTCCTCAGAATACAATGCAATTATTCGCTCAGGAGGTCCTCAGGCAGGACATACCTTTTATCATAATGGAACTAAGTATATCAATAGACAGATTCCATGTGGTGTTTTTGATGATTGTTTATTATACCTCTCACCGGCAAGCATAATCAATATTGAAGTTTTAGAAGAAGAAATAAAAAGATACAATTTGTCTCCAAAAAAGTTGATGATTGACAGTAAAGCAATGGTTCTCACAAAAGAGAATATTGAAACTGAAATAAATTCTTCATTAAAAAGCAGATTAGGCTCCACATGTGAAGGAGTTGGTGCCGCACAAGCTGATAAGATTATGAGAAAAGGAGTTCTATTTGAAAAATTTGCAAGAAATTCTCCTCTTGAAAAATATTGTGGAGATGTTGTAAAAGAAATTCATTCACACATAAAAAAAGAGGAATTTATTTTAATTGAAGGAACGCAGGGATTCGGACTTTGCTTGAATCATGGGAAATATCCATTTGTAACAAGCAGAGATGTAACTTCCTCTGCCTTGTTAAACGACTGCGGCATTCCACCAAAAGCCCACAGAAAAACCATAGGAGTAATGAGAACATATCCAATCAGAGTAGGAGGTAATTCAGGCCCTACTAATTCAAGAGAAATCAGCTGGGAAGAAATTGAAAGAAGAAGCAATTCATCAAGAAAAATAAGAGAATATACCACAGTTACAAAAAGATTAAGAAGAATCTTTGAGCAGGATTATGACAACTTAGAAAGAGCAATAATGGTAAATGCCCCTGATGAATTAGCTCTTATGTTTTTAGATTATATTAATGCAGAAGACTATGGAAAAAGCTCTTTTGAAGACTTATCAGATAAGTCAAAATCATATGCCTCAGAGCTAGAACTCAAACTAAAAGTACCTATAACCTTGATTGGAACTGGCCCAGATGAAAAACATATAATTGACAGAAGAAAAAGAAGAAATCCTTAGTTTCTTAGAATATAATAGTAACTATAAAGTAGTTACAAATACAAAGATTTAAATATCCATCCTACCTGGTAGCATAAAGAAGATGAAATATAAAATAAGCATTTCAGTAGATGAAGAAACCCTGAACAAAGTAGATTTAGGAGTCCTCAGGAGAAAATTCAGGAACAGATCTCATGCTTTTGAATACGCTCTTACTAGGATATTAAAAATGGAGGAAAACAAAAATGAGTAATACATTGAATTTGTCAACAAATGAGCAAGAGAAGTTAGTCGCTAAAGGCGTTGACCTGACAAGGGCAAGATACTTAGGTGAGGGAAAGAATAGAACAGCATATTCTGCTTATAGAACTACAGGTACAAAATCATATCCCGTTACAATTTGTGTTCCAAAGACAAATCCAAAGGATCAAACTCCAAATGCAGTAATAAACCGGGAAAAATTGGATGGAGATCTTAATGAATATGAAGTATTAAGAAACATCGGAGTATCTGAAGCAGATTCAATTGAAGGGGATGGAAGAAGAATTAATATGATCCCTTTTCCTTCAGAAACAGATTTAGAAAGACTTGTTGAATCACGCGGACCTCTGAGGGAAAGGTGCCAGGTTCAGCATATTATTGGTGGATTGCTTAATGACTTGGAATCTCTTTCGGCACACGGATTGTTACATAGAGACATAAAGCCGGATAATGTATTCATTGATTACGACCTAAGAGAGCCAGTAGGAAGTCTAGGAGATTATCAGTTAACAGGAAGGATTGATTCATTGAAAGAAAGTCCATTGCCAACAAGAGGAACTGGTGCATACGCGCACAGAAGTCTCTTGAACGCTTGGGCAACAGGAAAGCCTGCAAAAGCAAGTGAACGGACAGATGTTGCATCTTTTGGAAACACAATATATTTCCTATTTACAGGAAAAAAGCCTTCAAGCTATAACCTCGTTGAGGCAGAAAACGGAAGAGAAATTGAGTTCAATGGAAGAAAGTTTAAGGTTGCATTAGTAAAGAAAGATGGTCAAGGAACACATAGATTAGAAAGACTAGAAGATAAGGACGAAGAGTTAAGAATATCACAGATGAGCAAAGAAGTTCCTGCATGGGCTCAAGAATTGGTTTATCGATGCTTGACTGATAACCCAAGAAAATCATTTAAGTCATTTGGTCAAGTTAGACAGTACTATGATAAGCTGTCTGAACAGTTATATGTTAAAGAGACTGAGGGACCCGATTGGAAATTTTTAGCCAAAGCCGGAGGAATCGCTGCAGGAGTTATGCTTGGGCTTGGAACTTTATTTGGACCAAGCAAAGAAACTGTCAAGATATATGAAAAGAATCCTACAGAGTTACATCGAATGATGCTTAAGCCTAATAATGCAGCTTACGCTCCATCAAAAACTCCTTTAGAACTTTATCAAAATTATATCGCTCCGAGAATAGATAAGCCCATCAATGGGGAAGAAGCTGAATAGAAATTTCTAATTGAACTTAAAATACGGTGTAATACCAGCCTTTCATTTGGATCGCTGCATTTCTTAAGTAAGTTATATCCTTTTTCAAATGTCGCTTCTTTTTCTAACTTATGTATTTTTTCCAGAAGGGAAAAGTCTTTTGTTTCAATTGCCTTTATTAGATGATCAAAAATGTTCTTAGCTTCTTCTGACAAAGTTGCCAAGGAATTAGACTTTACTTTTGAGGTGGATATCAATTTTAGAGCATAATAAAGATCCCTCTGAGCATGATAAACTGCACTATGAAATGCAAGCCATAGTTGTGCATCATCATAACTCCCTTTTGCAATCATTCTCCTACAGAAGTTATCAAAAGATTGAATTTGGCTCTCTGTTGATTCAAATTCTGTTTTTTTGCCTTCGGAAAAACCATTTATTGCTAAGAAAAGATAATCAATATTTAAAAATAATTTTGATTGTATGTTGTCAAATTGGTCTTTAGAGTGTTCTAAAATATTTTCTATAATACAGCTACCCTTGCTTCTTTTTATTATCTCAAATCCAATAAGACTACTCTTGGTTTCTTTCTCGATTACTTTCAATATCCCGTCATCAGCATAGTTTAGAGTAATCTTCTCATAACTTAGTCGATATAAATTAGTCAAAATTGCTCTGATTGATGATTCCGTATCACTAGTAATCTTTATTTCTATTTGTTTCTTAGTCTTATTGGCGCTTCCCTTAAGAAGAAGTTCATTGCCTTTTTCTTCTACATTTATTTCATCACCTTTGGCAAGATCATTTTTCTTAAGCCACTTTGCAGGCAAGCTAACCATAAGCGTTGCCGGTCCGTGTTGTACTAGCCTTCTTCCATCCATACATTCTGCAGGAAAAAGCGATATTTAAACCTTTCTATAATATATACATATTTGATACAATAATATACATGTAATAAAAAAGATTAAGTATCTATAAAATATGTAAATATTGTGTCATTAGAGAGTAGCAATACCTTCTAAGGCATACAAATAAGGAAAAAGCAAAATGACAAATGAAAAACAAACACTAGAACAAAGGTTAATAGAAGTAGCAAGTGCCGAAGGACTAACTAAAAAAGAGCTATCCGCTCGAATTCAGCAAAAATTAGTCGAAATAGCCAAACTGAGTTTAGACCATACTGAAGCGATTAATGCTGCAAAGCTTTTGGAGACAAAAATTGATGAATCAAGCGTTCAGCAAATATATTCTCACTTATCTCAAACAAGATCTACAAATAAGTTAACTCCTGAAAATTCATGGCAATACAATCATACTTACCTAGCCCCAATCAAAAAATTCTATGAAGCCACAGATGTAGTCCCTGCTTTTGAACCTGCAGAGTTAAAAGAGCTTGTAATTAGAGAATCATTGCCTATAAGTGTTGCTGTATCCGGCCTACACTCAAACGTTTTTGATTCAGAATTTTATGATAAATATCTTAAGAGCCTTTTCAAAAGGGAGGGATTTTATGATGATGAGAAAGAGGCATTAAAGATAGTTAAAACTAAACGCCCAGAAGAATTTGCAAAAGCAAGAGATAATCTTTTAGAAGAAGCGGTCAGAGATAAAGATATTTCTCTACTGTCTAGGATAGGCCAGCAATTACCAGAGGTTAAATTTGAGAAATATACTCCACAAATTGAAGAGATTCTGACAACTACCTTATGTAAAGGCGAAATGGATGAATTTGAAAGTATATCGAAGATTACAAAGGTTAAAGTAAAAGAAGACCCCCGCATTCAAGAAAGATATGAAGAGATTTTTACAAAAGGGGAAGCATACAGATTTCGTGCAATAAAAAATGTACAAAAATTATCTGGAATTCCGATTAAAAGAACACCTCAAATTGAAAAGATTATTAATGAAAAAATAATTCCAGGATCATTTTATGACTACTCTGGACTTGTTGATGAATTAAAGGATATCGGTTTAGAGGTTTCAGAAAAAGAATTAACTGAATATTTTTATAAGGAAATCAGTAAGCAATTAGTAATCCCTTCATTTGACAAGAAATATAACTCTAAAGAAGGTTATAGTCCTCTTTATTGGTTAAATAGAGTTCTCGAACCGTCAAAAAAGTTAAAAATTGTATTAACCCCAAAACTGGCAGAAGATATTTCTTCTCAACTTTATAGGACTAATCCTCAAGAAGCAGAGTCTATTGCAAAAGGTACAAAAATAAATCTTGATGAGAAAAGAGTGCAAGACTCTATTGTAGAACAGCTGAAAGATGGAAAGATAGATCTTGCAATTGGTTGGGCTGAATATTTCTGTGTTAGACCAAAATTGTCTGATGAACAACTCTCTAACCTTGGAAAAGTTGCAATAGCTAAAGCAACTGCTTCAGATTATGGAAAAATAGAGATTCTTGATAAGGTTAAAGACTTAGCAGAACTCGCAGAAAAGAAAGTTAATTATGACTCTGCGTCTATAGAAAGATTATTTGAAAGCGCAATTGATCAAAGAAGTTCAAGCGAATCACCTGCAAATCTGCGTAAATATCTTGGAGTTGAATATTCCCCCAAAATTTTAGAATTATTACAGAAAAAGGTTCTAAAAAGTCTTTTAGATGAGAAATTGAACGGACGGGAATTAAGACCCTTATATACTCACGATCTCGAGCATATTGAAGCATGGTCTGGAATTCCAGTGTCTGAAAAAACTATTCGAGCGATTTACGATAAACAACTTGAAATAGGAAATTATGGAGATATAGTTTACTCAGTAAAAGAATGCTCTAAAGAAAATCCTCGATTACAAATGGGGCTTGAGCATATTATTGAATGGATTCAATCTCCAACAAAAGATCAAATAACCGAGCAAAAAAGTGCAAGACTCGCAAAAGAAAAGCAACGTGAGTTAGAGCATCAGGAAGAATTAAGAAGGCGCGAAAGTCTGCCAAAATATTCCCTTAGTCAACAGTCAAAAAATTACAAAGTAGATATAACTGTCCCATTAAATTCTGAAAATAAGTTTGTTTATGCCAAAACAAAAGAGGGTTTGGAACTTGTCTATGCAAGACCATTATATGACTGCGGGTATCATCGAGATATAGCTGCATTGATTCAGAAGGAACACGGCGAATTAACCGAAATAAGAGGTGGCTGGATTAAAGCAGGTAATTCTGGATTAGAAATATATGGTTCATCTGAGAGTTTTGGAACTGCGCCAATGAATCATATTAGAGAACTTCTATCAAAACGGGAGGTTTCGAAAAAATGAATTTCAAAATTTTAGAACTCCAAAAAACCAGTAGCAGCGAGGTATTTGTACCAAGAGCAGATAAAATCGTATTACAAGCTTTGATACCTTCACTCGAAAGAAGAATAGTAGATATAAAAGAATATGCTGCTAAAGCATATTTTATAGACCAATCATCCTATGGATATGAGCGATCTTCTGGCAACCACTTAGTGGAAAGAGACTTGGCGGCATTTCTTGTTAGCCATTCTGTAGAGGGTTTTAACTATTTTGATAACGGCAATGTATACCGATGTCTTAATGCGATTATAGGAGTTAAACACGAAGGCAACAAAATAACTTTGCGTCCTCTTAGAACTGGATTTAGTCAAGCAGGTTATGCTGATGTTTCAGAACATAAAAACTTTGAGCTCTTAAATCTTGAAAATGGAATACTTTCATACAATGAAACTTTAAGAACAGGTTTTGAAGAAAAAAGTGTTCATAACAAAGCTGGAGTAATTTATGCCGGTAGTAAAATAGTTAGGGTAGCAAATGGCACAAAGAAAGAATTGTGTACCCTAGATCTGAAACAGGCAATGGAGGCAAAAAAATGACCATTAACAAAATCTTAATCGCAGATGACAAAGAAGAAAACAGAAAAGCTGCACTGCAAGCATTTCCTTTTGCAGATTGTGCATCTAGTGCAAAGCAAGCTCTCGAATTACTTGCATCGCATGATTATGACTTGGTCTTAACAGATATGCAGATGGAGAAAGAAAATTCTGGTCTAGAAGTTATTGCGATGTCTCTAAGAAAAAGCATTTTGTGTTACACTATTTCAAACGCAGGTTTAAATCATGGTGTTGAAAGCATTGAAGTAACCCCATATATTGATAATATTCAATACTCAAAGGGCAAAGCAAATCCAGAGACTTGGAAATATGTTCTTGAATTAATATCAAACGCAAAAGGATCGCATAAGTCCTACCAGGAAGTTCTATCAAAAATAAAAGGTAATTCAAAATCTAGCAAAGACCCATTAACAAATATTCCAGATGTAGTGATTACTGCATTGTATGCTCCTTGGAATACAAGAAGAAAAGCAAAATGACAAGTAGAATACTGATAGGTGACGATAACGAGCAAATAAGGAAATCCTTAGCAAGGACTCTAAAGTTAAGAAAGCTGGAAACAGATTTAGCAAGTACTCCTGAAGAGGTAATCAGAAAGGCAAAAGCAAATAATTATTCAGCAATCATAACTGATTTAGAATATACTGAAGGCGGAAGAGAAGGATATGAAGTTCTGAGACAGATAAAAGAAACTCCATCAGTTAAAATTCTTTACACGGGACAAATAGGATTTGAATTTTTGGCAGAAGGTCTTGCTAACGGAGCAGACTACGTTGTTCTTAGGAAAGAGATATCGCAATTAACTGAAGTTTTGGATAAAATAATTAGGGGGAAAATGAAATGACAAAACAACTAAACAAAAATTTACAAACAAGACGGCAACAATTATCAAATGAAAGAAGTAGATTGATAAGGTTAAATGATAAAATATGCGAAGATGAACGGATCTGGAAGCGTTTGAATATTCGGAATGTTCAAAAAAGAACATTAGGGCAGTATTTTCAAGGAGATCTAGAAAAAGAATTAACTGACTATGTAGATTTTATTTATGATTTTACCATAAATCGCTCAAAAATGGGCACATCAAATGCAGATCGTAATAAGTACGAAAAAATGTATCAAAATAAAAGTCAACTTGATAGTAAATTACATAAACACACACTGGCATTATTTAGGACAATAAGAAAAGCACCTGAGCCGGACAGACTTATATTGGCTCATGCGATTGGTCCGGCATTTCATTTTAATCTTGGGTCTAGTATAGACTTGGAATATATTTTCGGAGAAGTAAGATATAGTGACGGGGATATGGTTTTTAATGCTGAAAAGAGACTAAAAATCCTAAAATTAGATCATCTTGTTGACTGGAGCCCAAAGGGAAATAGTAATTACAGTGCGGGTATTCCACATGATAAAGTCAAGGAAATTTATCATTCTTGTTCGCACCTATCACGTGAATCAATCGAAACCAAAAGAAAACAACTGCAAGAAAGCAATGTAATATTGGAACAACAGGAAAAAGAATTAAAAACTGAGTTAAAATATAATGAACTTGCCCAATCTTTAAAAGTCCCCGCTCGAAAACTTAAACAAAGAATGCCTACATTAATGGAAGATTTAGGGCTTATTGAAAGAGATGTTGGAAGCGGGGTTCAGGAACTGGCTGTTGATCCAGATACGAATACTATTGTTACTATTTCTGATCGCTCAGTAATAGGTAGAGGTTGCGGTCATGACAAAATTGTTTCTGCATATAGAGATGGTTCAATTACTCGAAGAACATATTCATATAGAGATCCTGACAGCTGGGAGAGAGACAGACCAGAATATAGCTTTAACAAAGTAGAAATAGTTCGTGCTGATGACAAAAGCGTAAATGCTAGACTTTCAAGTAACAGTTACACCGAAAATGTAGAATTTAATTTTGGCGGAAACGGGAGAGCAAAATAATGGGAAGCTTTGAAGAAGAATATTTCAGATATTCTCCAAAATATGGCTCTAAAATTGCGGACAAGTATATTACATATTCAGAGAAAAATCCAATTAAAGAAAATGCAACCTTAGCTGAAAGAATGGAACATATGGGTGGCTTTTGTAAGTTATCTAAGCTAGAACGTCCCGCTACATTTTTAGAAATCGAACAGAAGAGAGATGAAACTAAAATGGGGCATCTTAGACATTATGCTGCTGCAGCAATTATGATAAGAGGAGAAAGCGTGCCAGTATCCCCTATACTAAGAGAAAAGATAAAAGCAAGAATGAGAAGGAAGGCCAAATGACCTGCCTTTTTGAGAGAATAGTGGATGGAAGGATGAGGTTCGCAGAAAGAATAGAAGAAAGAGCAAGGCAGTTATTAACCGGTTATATTGAAAGGGATTTTGAGTCTCTTGTGGCGCAACCACTCCAAAATCCTTCTAAGAAACCGTATTTTCAGGAGAAATACAAGAAGATTGAGGGAAATAGATTTTCATGGAATGCTCTTAAAAATATTGAAGATATAGCAGGAGTTTCAACAATTGATCATTCCAGTATTTTTGGGTCTTTGAAACAAATATCTGCGTGTGTTGATGGTTATAACGGTCAATTGTTAGAAGCGGCTGCTTCTATTCCTGCCATTTATATGGATAAAACTTCTGGTATAGAACCAAATTGTGTTGGAGCCTCGCAAATTATTGCTTCGTTATATTCATTTAAGAAACCCATGAGTAATCTGGAAATGCTTTTTATCTTATCATCAAGAAGAAGAGATAATCTGTTAAAATATTTAAGAGAATTCGACACGTTACCTACAGAAAGATCAGGTTATCAAGAATATGTCGAACTAAAAGTTGATTCATTTAGCGGGCATTTTCCAAAAAAAGAAGCAAGAGACAAATTGCTTGATGCAGCTTTGCAGATAGAAGATACCGGTCATGTTGCAGTAAGAAAGAAAGGCGGAGAAATCTTTGATTTTGAAATTGAAAGAAATAATTTCAAGAATGTGGAAATCTGTCCAATTCAGGAAGGGATTTGGGCTTCGGCTGTTTGCAATCTAGTAAGCCTTTACAATTACCTCGGATTTGATTCTGAAAATCAGTGGAAAAAAGTTTCAGGAAAAGTAGAATCAATCAGTTCAGGATTGGCTGCAATGATTAATTATTCATTAGGCATTGGGAATTTTAACAAATTGCAGACAATATTCGGAGAAGATTTGCCTTCAAGATATTACATGGCTGAGATGGCAAAACGCAGAACAGACCTTCAATTCAATAGCGCCGCGATTCAACAGATACAAAATACCTATGTCCATACCGAAGCCCTTAAAATCGTTGGAAAAAAGTATCTCTCTGAAGAAGACTATTCTATTTTAATTGGTTCTCTGGATTCTAGGATATTTCAATCGCCATTAAGGAGATTAAAATGATAAACAAACAGTTCACAATCACAAAAAGAATCGCAAAGCATGGAAAGCAAGCCATAATTGTTATTCCTAGACTGATTGAAGAACATCTAAAACCTGGAACGATTGTTGAACTAAAGATTGAAATCTTACAAGAAACTGAGACCTTGCCTATTCTCTCTTAGAGCGCCCAAACATTCAGTGAAGGAAGAATGCCAAATATGACCAAGAGTATTATAAAGAACAAATCTTTCAAGATTCTTGATTTTAGTTTATCCTTGCTTTCCACCACTTCAAATGCAGAATAAGTTATTGCCATTAATATGTTTAGGCTGAAAAAAATCATTCCGATTTTAACGCTGACAAGGGTTGATAGCAATATTCCAACTACACTTAAAAGAAAACTATATCCTATTGTAAAAGTTATGTATCCAAACTTATCCCACATTTTAGGTCTCCTAGTATAAGCGAGCTTTGTTCTTGCAAAAACGGAACTTAAAAAGAAAGGAATAGCTATGCTCAATTCTGTTGCCAAAAGAAAATTACTTTGAAGAATCTTAGAATTTATAGCAATGATAAATGTAAAAAGTGAGAAACATGTTCCCAAAAAAGAAAGATTTATTTTACTTCTTTCACTCGATTTACTCTTCCTTATATCTTCCTCTTTAAGCATAATAATATATAGATTTTAGGTTTATATTCCTTTTGAGATTAAACACGTCTCCCACGCTTGCCACCCTTCTTCTTAGGACCGCCACGCGCAACTCTTGTTGTTTCAAGAATATTAATTACTCTAAATCCGCTCTTGCTTAAGCTCTTTATTGCTGCATGAGCTCCAGAACCAAGACCAATACTTCCTGTCTTCGCTCTCATTCTAACATAAAGCGCATTAATTCCGAGGTCCTTTGCTCTTTCAGCTGCCTTTTTAGCAACGAACATTGCAACAGTGGCGTCTGCTTTCAATCTTGAATGTTTAGTTACCATTCCACCAGTTACCCTTGCAAGAGTATTTCCAGCCAAGTCAGTAATATGCACCATTGTATTGTTAGAAGAACTATAAATGTAAGCGATTCCTGCTCTCTCTTCTTTTTTCTCTTTAACTTCTTCCTCTTTAGCAGGTTCAACAACTTTTTCAGATTCTTTTGCAACAACCTTCTCTTCCTGTTTAACTTCAGCTACTGCTTCGGTCTTTATTTTCTCTACCATTTTACTTCGCTACCTCCGCAGGAACAGCAATAGGTTCAGCAGCAACTTCTGCCTTAGGCTTCTTAACCTTTGCTTTAACTCTTAGTGAAATCGAATTCTCCTCCGCAACCGGAACGATGTAGCTTGGGCTGTTAACAACGTTATTATTTATAAGAACATTTTTATGAGCTACAAACTGTCTTGCCTGCTGAGGTGTCTTTGCAAGTCCTTTCCTAAATAATATGTAAGGCAATCTTCTTTCAAGGAAGTTTTCAATCTTAAGAGCAAGTACATCTGCAATTGAATCAACTTTTATTCCTAGAGAAGTTAATTTACCAAAAAGAATCTTCTGCTCTTCCATAGATGCTTTTGCAAGATCTTTAGCTCTTGACCTGTAATAATCGACCTTAGCATCGACTTTCCAAACTTCTCTCTTACTCTTCAAAGCATATTTTTTCTTGAGATTATTTTCCTCTTCAATTCTGACCTTCTCATACATTTTCTTAGGTCTTACATAAAGTTTCTTTTTCCTTATCATTTCTTAGTGCGCTTTACCCCCATCGCTACTCCCTTCTTTCTGAAGTGTGACCTTGTTCTCTGTCCTCTTACTGGAAGCTTCAAAGCATGTCTCAATCCACGATAACTCTTTATCTCTCTAAGTCTCTTAATATCAAATTCTTTCTTTATATCAAGGTCAGAGCCAAGATAATGTTTTGTCTCTCCCGTTTCAACATCAGAGCGCCTATTCTTAAGAAAATCAGCTACATTAAGATTGTGAAAAAACTTTTCTATTTCCTGTATCTCTGGCTTTGAAAGATCAGAGATTTTCTTTGATTTTGGCATGTTAAGTTTTATGCAAGCAGCATTTGAAATAGACCATGAAATTCCTTTTATTCTTGTTAATCCAGTAATTAGATTCTTTGAACCAGGTATGTCATATCCCAAAATTCTTATAAGAAATTCTCCCTTGTCTTCCTGCTGATAAGCTGCTTTCTTTTCTGCCTTTGCTAATACACTCTCAGGCTTTTTCTTATCCTGTTTCTCCTTGTTATCTTGTTTCTTTTCTGCCATTTTATTTTACAAAAAGATAAAACCTCTGCCTTTCAGTCAATTCCTCCAAAAGCCTTTTCTCAATCGCTTTCTTCGGATCCGGCATGTTCTTTACCCTTTCCTTTATGTCATCAAAAGACGAGAATTCTTTTTCTTCCCGCGCCTTTAATACCTCTTCAGTGTGCTTCTTTCCAAAACCTGGAAGCAGTTCGAGTTGATGCATTCTGGTATTTATTGCCTGAGCGTGGTTGAAGAAATCTAAAAATTTCTTTTCCTGCTCCGCAACCACCATCTCGATATGTTCCTGTAGTTGGATCTTCGCAGCTTCAGTAAGCTTTTCTTTCGAAAGCCTTCCTGCAATGAAGTATATCTTATCTCTCTTATCTGGGCCTATATAAACTTTTTCTTTTACAGCAAGATTTATTCCCCTTCTTGGAACAAGCTCAAGAAGAGAAAGACTCTTCTCTCCGATAGCCTGTGCTATAGGAGTCATCCTTCCACCAGCTACAGGATAGCCGTAAGGCAAGTAATCTAGTATTATTGCATAATCTTCTTTTTCGGTCATGTTCAGTATTTTTTGACAATCGCAAGTATAGAATTTGATTCCTCGTCAGTCAATCCGACATCAAGGAAAATCTTGTTTAAGTCCTCGGAGTCCTTAGGAACAAAATCAATTATTTTAACAATAGTTTCTTCCTTTATCTTTGGATTATTGAGGGCTTTTATCTCTTCAGTACACTTCTCAGTATCATCCTTAGAAATCTTTGCAAATGCTTTTATGTAATCTTCCATGACCTTATTGTCAACATCTTTTACATAATCCTTGACTTGACCAAGAGTTACTGGAGTTTTACTTATTATCATGCTTTTACCTCTATCTTTTTCAAATGTATCGGTTTAATTGAATATCTCTTGGCTTTTCCCAAATCAGCAATCTCAACATAATAGCTGTTTCCTCTCTTTGCAAGAACTTTTCCAGTTCTTCCCTGCAATCTGTGAGAATATTGGAAAGGAACACTATGCTCTTTAGCGACGGCTACAGAGTCTCCTACCTTAAACTGCTGAAAATATCTTGTAAAAGAAAATTTTCCTTTCTGCCTTGGATTCTTGTGACTAAGCATGGATATACCTCATAAAAGTAGTTTAAAAAGCTTTTCCTTAGAAAAAGTGTCTAAGCTCCTGAAACAGAACCTTGAAACAAATCGCCCGACTGCCTGGATTTTTCCATGCTTTCTACTATAGCATTGAACATTTTTTCTCCCCAAACACCAACTCCACACCTTTTGCAGAAGTCAATAACTGAATCCTGAGAAATTTCAGTCTTACAATAAATACATTGTTTTGCCATTTTACCTCTTTTATTAATTTATTCTTTTAGTTGCAAGAATAAGTATTTAAATATTCTTATTCTTTACAACAATTGTATGGTTAAAATAAAAATAGAAAGAAAAGGCTATTTCTGGTCAGGAATAGCTATTTTAGCCTTGCTAATTCTAACCTATATTGTAAAATTTCCAGCAGATGCAGGCAGCAATTTCATTACCTATGATTCTTTACTCGGAATTATCATTTTTCATAACCCCTTCATTCTTGCAGTTTACCTGATAATAGCAATAAAATTAATTATGAATGGCTTGAAAAAGAAATGAAAACAAAATTCACAAGCTTTAAATAATCTAAAAATCTGCAAAACCAATGACTGAAGAAACTCCCAAAAGTGAATCAATAACTATTAAGAAAGAGAGTCTCTGGAAATATTCTACGTTTATACTTGTTGCAATACTGATTGTTGGAGCATTTATTTTCTTCAGAAGCGGAACTACAAGCGGAAATGCAGTTAATACTGGAAACACTGCAGGAAATGCTGCTGCGGGAGCAGCGACAGGGCCTGTAGATGTAAGCGCCTTCACAGGTAATTCTGATATATTCCCATCCATAGGACCAGCAAATGCACCAGCAACGGTTATTGAGTTTGCAGACTTCCAATGCCCCTACTGCGCTCTAGCTTCAGGGCAAGCAACCTGGGCAAGCCAATATAGTCAATATTCTGATTTAATTAATGCTGGAGGAAAAGCAGAAAAATTGGCTCAAGCAGGCAAGATAAAATTCATATTCGTTACAATGAACTTCCTTGACCAAGGAAAAATAGGCGAGTCAAACTGGGCTGCAGAAGCAGCTTATTGCGCAAATGACCAAGGTAAATTCTGGGAAATGCATGATGCTATTTACAAAGCAAGCGACGGACCAAGTGAGGATAATGGCAAGTATGCCAAGGCAAAATTGGAAACAATCGCACAAAGTATTTCAGGATTAGACCAGACTAAGTTCAAGAGTTGCCTTGAAAGCGATGCAGACCTAAGCAAGGTTCAGCAATCTCAGCAGGCAGCAAGTGCAGTCGTACAGGGAACACCAACCTTCTTCGTAAATGGCCAGCAGGTCAATGCAGGATGGTCCACAATATCTGCAGCATTACAAAGTGCTGGTGTAAGTACAAATTAAAAGAATTAAATTTTATCCTTATTTTTTATAAATCTAATAAGCTCTTTACTTATGAGTGGTTTTCCATTTACTAAATTATATCTATAAGGCAACTGTGTAGACTGTATTTTATCAATTTTAATTTCGACATTATCCTGAAATTTTAATTCACCAAGTTTCTTTCCAGATAATATCCTCTTAACAGTATAAACTGCATTATCCGTGCTCATTTGCTCCTTTCCTATATCGAATCTCTTTACATCAGGCAAGAACTTTGACAGCTCATCCTTTGTCCTTTTTTTAGGAGGATAATCGCCCAAAATCCCGCCAAAAATAAAGTAATCATATTTGGAAGAATTACTAGGACTTAGAGTCTCATCTGCCTCAGGGTCAAGTATGCAAGAATTACTCAAGCCCATATCTCTAACAGATTCCAAAAAGACTTTCCCTAACCCTACAAGCTTTTTCCTATCCTTTTCTTTTATATTGGTAAACCAAAGATTCTTTTTTCCAACAATCTTAGAAATATGCTTGTATTCAATTAAGCACCAAGGCCATAACTCTGGTTCAAGATGCTCTATAACATATATCCTGTTCTTAACTTGCATATAAATTAAAGAAAAAGTTATTTTATAAATCCGTTGCTAGACCTTTGTCTGAGATTCAGCAGGAGAAGGCTCTTCCAAATCCTTTTCATCAACTGAATTTATTGCTGCCTTGAATATCTTGAATTTATCAGAAGGTATTCGCAGTCCAGACTTTGTAAACCCTGTATATCTCTCAGATTTAACAAATTCCCTTATGGTCAGACCCCTATGACCTCCAAAGTCATCAATCCTTATTACTATATCCGTATCAGCACTTTTCTCTATCCTGTCTATGTCTTTCTCCATTAAATAATAAGGACGTCAAATTATATAAATATATCCAAATATCAAGGTAAAGGATATAAACGACCATATCTTGCAAAAATGATGAAATCAATAAAAATAGGTAATATTAAACTAAAAAATAAACTTTTCCTAGCTCCAATGGTTGACGTGACTGACTTGGCTTATCGTTTAATATGCAGGAAAGCAGGAGCAGGCATGGCCTATACGGAAATGCTCTATGTAGATGCAATAACCCATGAAAATGAGAAAACTCAAAAGCTAATGAAGACTTCCAAAGAAGACAAACCAGTTGGAATCCAAGTAACAGGGAATAATGTCTCTGAATTTGAAAAAGCAATTAAAATGAAAGTCTTTGAAAAATATAATCTAGTTGATATTAACTGTGGATGCCCTAGCATAAGAATAACTGGAAATCAAGCAGGCTCTTTCTTACTAAAAAATCCTGATAAAATTTCAGGGATGATTAAAACACTTAAGAATTCAGGTTATACCACAACTGCAAAAATAAGACTTGGATTCGAAAACAATAACGTTATGAAAGTTGCAAAGAGTATTGAAAAAGCAGGAGCAGATGCATTAACAATTCATGCAAGGCTCGCAACACAAGGAACAGGCACAAAGGCAGACTGGAAGTGGATTCAGGAAGCAAAAAAAGAAATTGGAATTCCAGTAATTGGAAATGGAGATATTTTTTCTGGCAAAGATACAGAAAGAATGCTTGAAATTGCTGATGGAGCCATGATTGCAAGAGCAGCCATTGGAGACCCGCACATTTTTGAAAGAATTTCATTCTATCTTAAAACTGGAAAAGAAAGAGAAAGAAATTTCAAAAAGAATATTGATTATTTCAAAAAATACCTCTACCTAGCAAAAAAACATGACATTATAGATATTCCAAGAATAAAATATCTCGGAACAAATTTCCTGAGAAATAAAGAAGGCGCCGCAAAACTAAGAAATGAATTAATGCAAAAAAAGGATTTCAATGAAATTCAGGATTTCATTAGGAATATTTAGATTAAGTGCCTAAAAGATTGCTAGCTTCCTGACAAGCAGCAATATTATGCTCTAAAAACTCTCCGGTTTCAAGGTCATGATTAACATAGCTCAGTATTTTTTCCAAAGAAAAGTCACCTACTCCTGCTTTTTCCCCTTCTTGAGCAATTATTTGCTCAGAAAATTTCCTTATTGCGAAACCCAATGCATCTAACTCATATCCTTTTCTTTTAGGAATATAAATACTAGCAGTAATATCACCATCTTCAAATAAACCGCAGGAAGAGATAAATAAACCATGCACTTCAAATGAATATTCTTTTCCCACTCTTAAGACATCAAATAATCTATATGCAGATTCCCAAGATGAATCATTAGAAGTAACTTTTTTTCTCAAGAAGTAGTCCCTGCTGTCTCGATGATTTACTGGGCTGGCAACCACTTTATCTTGATCAAGAATATTTGCATTCCCGAACAAATGAAAATGAGCCTCGCCCGTTAAAAATTTACCAGTCATTACACCTCCATCATAAGAACAACTTATTGAAGGGCGATATAACAATAATTTTCCTCTCTTGAATTTTAACTCCCTCGTAACCCGATGTAAATTATCTGAATTAACCAGAACATATCCATCACTCATACACAAACTAATTTTATTTTATATTTAAACAAATATGTTTTAAAGGATACTAATACCTTCTTCCTCTTCCGCCGTAACTTCTACCTCTAGAACTAGAACCATACCTGCTTCTTCCACCCCTATCTCCGCTATCTCCTCCCTCTCTGCCATGGCTTCTGTTATCACTTCCTCCACGATTGCCTCTGTAGCCCCCATGTCCTCCGCCTCTGCTGCCGTAACTTCTTCCTCCTCTTCTATCCTGATCAAAACTGATGTAGACCTTCTTAACATCTTCAGGAACTGGCTCCTGCTGAATTTTCAAACTATCATCTCTGAGCACATTTCTAAAGTTATCATAATCTCTCTGTGATAAAATAGTAATTGCAATTCCATCTTTGCCAGCTCTTGCTGTTCTGCCTATTCTATGAATATACTCTGAACTTGTCTTTGGACTATCGTAATTGTAAACATGAGAAACATTCTTTATATCCAAACCACGAGCAGCCACATCAGTGCAAACAAGAACAAAAACGCTCTGAGATTTGAAATAATCAAGTATTCTGTTTCTCTTTTGCTGTGTAAGACCTCCGTGAATAGCAGTTGCTTCAATACCTTGTTTGCTTAAATTATTAGCAACAAAATCAGCATTGATTCTAGTATTACAGAAAACCATAACCAATCCTGCTTTTTCTTTCTTAAGTAAATGAACTAGCAAAGAGAACTTTATTTCTTTTGGAGCATCATAATAAACCTGTTTCAATAATGAAGGGTCAACATAAGATTCAACAGATACCTGAACCGGATTGTTCATGTACTTCTTTGCCAATCTTTCAATATCTGGAGAAATTGTTGCTGAGAAAAGCATTGTCTGTCTTTGTTTAGGACAGGCAGATATAATTCTCTCCACATCTTCTATAAAACCCATATCCAACATTCTATCGGCCTCATCAAGAACAAGAATATTCAAATGCTTAAGGTCAATAGTTCCCCTTTGCAAATGGTCTAATATTCTTCCAGGAGTTCCAACAACTACCTCTGCAGTCTCCAAATCAGAAACTTGAGGACCTATTCCAACTCCACCATAAATAATAGAGACTTCCAATTTCTTGAAAGTAGAAAAATGATGCATAACTTTCCCAACCTGCTCGGCTAATTCACGCGTAGGAGTTAGAATAAGGGCTTGAATACCTTTTCCTTTTTCAGAATGCTCAATAATACTTGAACCAAAAGCAAGAGTCTTACCGCTTCCCGTTGCAGAACCACCGATAATATCTTTCTTGGCAAGTGCTAAAGGTATTGTCTTTTCCTGTATTTCGCTCGGCTCAGTGAACTTTGCCTCTTGAATTATTTTTATGAGGGGTTCTGATAAGCCTAATTTTCTAAAGCTTTCCATTTTATCTGTTAATTATCTGAAGGAGAAATAGTCGTTGTATGCTATCTCTCAACCACAACGCATGAAATTTACTAAATTTATGCACTAACAAAATAAACAGAAAAAGAGGCTATTTAAATCTTTATTTCTTCACAATAACTGCAGTTCCATAACAAAGAACTTCGCTTATTCCTGCAGCAATTTCAGTAGCATCATACCTTACACCTATAATTGCATTTGCGCCAAGCTCTTCAGCATGCTTTAGCATCATTTCAAATGACTCTTTTCTAGCCTGCTCACAAAGCTGAGTGTAAAGAGTAATGTTTCCTCCGAATAAAGACTGTATTCCTGCGCCTATATTACCGATTATAGAACGAGAACGAACAACAATTCCCCTCACAACTCCTAAATTCTTAACTGTCTTATATCCCTCAAGCTGAAAAGCGGTTGTAGCCATATCTGATTTCATAAAGCCACTAAATGACAGAAGATTATAAAGTTATCTTTTCCCATTTATTGTAAATGCAAGGGGATTACCTAGTATGTCCAAAAAAAAGGGAGTTGTCGTTTTGTTTAGCCCGCTAACTATCTGAGCAGGATTAGTATCTGGACTGACTAAATCATCTATTGCTCGAAAAGTAGTTATGCCTGAAAGCGCGGCAATAGTATTTATTCTTCTTACCACAGTTTCAGTATTGCCTCTTCTCTCTCCGTTTAATCCGAAAAGCTCAACATCAAGACTCCCCTCATATCCAGTAGAAGAGTCATAATTACCTACACGCTCTTGCAAATAGTCAAGAGTTTCAAGGTTACTTTCAGTCCAAAATGGATCATATACCATATTCTTTATCCCAGAAATCGCTGAGGCCCGAATCACCTCTCAAAATTATGGAATATTCTACTAATTTAAACCTTTCTTTTTACCCCTTGGCAAAAGGCTTAAAATCCTGGCTTTCTTGGGAATATCATGCTAAAGATTTACAATACGCTTACAAGAAAGAAGGAAGTCTTCAAACCAATAAAGAAAGGAGAAGTCAAAATGTATGTATGTGGTCCAACTGTAAATGGAATACCTCATTTGGGTCATGCCAAACAACAAATAACTTTTGATATTCTTAGAAAAACACTTAAATATAACGGATTAAAAGTTAAGTTTGTCTCAAATATTACTGATGTTGATGATAAAATAATAAACAAGGCAAATGAACTTCATGTTGACATAAAAAAATTCACCGAAGAAAACACTAAAATACATCTTCAGGATTATAAAGAACTAAATGTTGAAAAATCAGATATTCAGCCAAAAGCTTCTGAGTACATAAAAGAAATGATTGATTTAATTAAAAATCTTGAACAAAAAGGTTATGCATATATTATAGAAGAAGATGGAGTTTATTATAATACTTCAAAATTTAAGAAATATGGAAAGCTGTCAGGCCAAAAAAAGGAAGACTTGAAAGCTGGAGCAAGAGTAGCAACAAAAGAACTAAAGAAAAACAAAGAAGATTTTGCATTGTGGAAATTTAGTAAGCCAGGAGAGCCTAAATGGAACTCTCCCTGGGGAGAAGGAAGACCTGGTTGGCATATTGAATGCTCTGCAATGTCAAAAACCCTTTTAGGAATACCTTTTGATATTCATGGAGGCGGCCAAGACCTAATCTTCCCTCATCACGAAGATGAAATAGCACAAACCGAGGCAGCATATGGAAAGAAAATGGCAAATTACTGGGTTCACAATGGATTGGTCAATGTAGATAATGTAAAAATGAGTAAGAGTCTTGGCAATTTTACAACTATTCAGGATTTGCTTGAAAAATATGATGGAAGTACGCTCAGATACTTCAGTATGCTCTCCCACTACAGAAGTCCGACTGATTTCTCCCATGAAAAAATAGATGCTGCAAGAACTGCATTTGAAAGACTAAAAAGAAAAGTAATTGAGCTAAAGAAGGAAAGCCATAAAGGAACAGATAAAACCAAAGAATATGACTCAGAGTTTTTAGATGCAATAAATGATGACCTAAATACTCCTAAGGCCATACAAGTTTTCCAGAAAGCGCTTGATGATTTTGATTTTGACTCAAAAAAGAAACTTAAGCTCCTTGAAAAATTTGATGAAGTTCTCGGAATAGGAATAAAAGAGATGAAAGAAGAAAAACTTTCCATTTCAAAAGATCTTAAAGAATTAATGGAAGAAAGAGAAAATCTCAGAAAAGAGAAGAAATGGGCTGAAGCAGATGTAATAAGACAAAAGATAAAAGAAAAAGGCTATTCTGTTCTTGATACCCCTGAAGGTCCCAAATTAGAGAAAATTAATACCTAATCAATTTTTTCAATCTATCTCTCAGCCTAGCAGCGAGCTCATATTCTTCCGTTCTAACTGCAAAACCGATATCCCTTTCCAATTTCTGTATGGGAGAAAGTCTTGGTCTGCTTTTCTTAGTTCCTTTTTTCTTAGAAGAACCTCTTTCTTCATATGCAAGTCGAACAAAATCATTTTTCCAATCATCCTCAGGAGAATAATCACTAGAAAAGTGATTTTCTTCAACAACCCATGAATTTCCTTTTCCTACCGTACTAACATCATAGTCCGATTCTCCAGGTCCAGTCCTTTTTATATGTAATTTCTTCTTATCTCCGTCATTTGCTTTAGAAACAATTGCTGTTAAGTCAAGATAAGGTCTCTTCTCAGTATCAAATTGGATTGCGGAGCTACGAATATATCCTCCCTCTCCTACCTTCATGAATCTAACCCTATTCTTTATATTTTCGCCATTGGGTCTTCCTATAAAAGCCATATCTCTTTTCTGAATTATGTGTTTAAATAATTAATTAATATGCAAATATAGTATCTTAACTTAAACCAAACTATGGAGTCTTATTACTTCAATCCCATTCGAAGTAAATTCTTCAACAAGATAGTCTCTTAATCCCATTCTAACAATAGGATCCTCAGGATCGCTTTCTTTTGGCAAATTAAAAAAATCTGTTAGTAGTGGACCAGTATATACTCTAGCAATCTTTGCTTTTTTTAAAACAGGAACGACTTCATCAACTTTCAATACCCAATCCCGAGTTTGACTTACAGCAAATTCCTCCAAGCTATCTCCTTGTCTTAACCATAATTCTACTCCTTCACCAGAATCTCCTCCTTGCCTATGGGCGTAGGAGTCTTCAATCTCAAAAGCATATACTTTGCCATCAAGTTTTAATCTCTCCATAGAAGCTAAACCTGAATATATCCTCTGAAACTCATCAGGATTTAAAGTCGACATATTTCTGTCCTTGATTAAATCCAATAATCCTCTTAATCTTGAGATATCATGCTCATCAAAGGCAAATGACAATTCCTCAAGAGACTTAGCATCTGTTTTAAACATAAAAATACTTTGTTTGTTAATATTTAAAGATAATTATAACCGAGTTTTATTAATAAAATTGTTATAGAAAACACTATTTACTTTACTAAATAACGGAACAAGTCATAGACTAAAAATGCAGGCCAGACCAAAGCCTTCAAGACAGCCAGAACATCAGGCCAAAAACCAACAGAGCCTGATAGAAAATAGACTGCCGCGCCTATAAAACCAAGAAAATAAAACAATCCGCATCTATGACCAATGTGATGATGCCATCCGCAGTTGCAATCCTTATCTTTCATAATTCACATTGGAATAAAAACTATTTAAATATTGCCCAAACCAAAAGATTATATATGGAAGTAAAGATTTATTTTTATGGGAGAATATGACTTTGTAGGCGGTAGAGAAGGAGACTATATAGCAAAGCCACATTCAATCGAACCGTTTGGTTTTGTGGCTACGAGCGATAAACATGCCTTTCTTAAGCGCTATTCAAAGAGAGATATTCCAAATGAACCTTTCTCTCAAAAAACAATGGATATTGCTTCAAGATTGGTTCTTGATAGAATAGAAAATGGAAGTATTGATAAAAAGCTCGGATTAGGTTTTATGATTTTATCTAATGGATACATAAATGTATCTTTTTGGGGAGGAGAATTACCTTCATTACTAAATAACAGTCTATTTGGTTTTAAAAACGAGGAAAATATGGCTCGAGAAATTAATGAGTTAGACATAAGAAAAGAGGGGACCTATTGTGTATGGGAGCTCGGAGTCGTTGAGCACGAAGCAAGAGCATGGAGAAGGTATCTTCAAAGTAAAAAAGAAGAAGCTGATAAGATTCAATATCTTAATGATTCTCTTAGAGGCACCATAAGATAATCAAAATCAAATTATTTTATCTTTTGCCACACCTATTGAATAATTTCTTCATTTTAAAAAAAGTAGAATCATAGAGGGCGACGTTCTGTCACATTTTTAGGGCTTTCATTATTATAAAAATATAGTCTTAATTCAGCAATCTCTTATATAATTAGCGATTAACATTAAATACAGTGTATACCTCGTCGGCCACATCTTGCCATCTGAAGAAAAATTCCGAACTATCTCCTGCTCCGCCTGGAGAGACATTCAGCGTTATAGGCTCAAATTTACCATCGGAATAAGTCCCTCTTTCTATAAAGCCTAAATTACATTCTTCATAATCTAAACTATTGTCTGTATTTGGAATACATAAAAAATTATTTCCTTGCTTAAGATAGGGTTTTGAAACATTTCTTGCTATGGCCCATGAAACTATTCTACCTTCCAGATTATTAGGCAAGTTACAAAAAGTATCATAATTATCAGACACTATATTCAATCCATCATTGCCCAATCTTATTTTAGCAATTATTGGTCCACAGGTAGGATTAAAAATATTGGGTGAATTTATAGGAATTCCTGCTCCTTCTCCAGACAATAATCTATGATATTTATCGCGGGGACTATCTTGATCCTCGTAACAAATAGAATCTAATTCTGAAAGTCCTTCTCTTATTGCATGCGCCCTCATAAAAGATAATTCATAAGTGTTAGGCAGACTTATTCCTTTCTGTAAAGCGTCTCTTGCACTCATATATCCTGCAAATTCAGCTTCAATCTCAAATTCTAAATGTTTTTGAGTAGTCGCATCTTCATATAGCCTTATTGGAACTATCATTTTCATATATTCATATCTCTTTTAGTCTATTTAAATCTTCCTATTTATTATCACTTAATAGTTACAACTTTTAACACGCCCAGACCAGGAGTCGAACCTGGAAATCCTTGCGGAAACGCGATTTCGAGTCGCGCGGAGTACCGTTGTCCCATCTGGGCTGAAATAAATAAAAAGCACGGCTTTAAATACTATATTCTTTTATTTTCACATTATGGAAAAAACGCCCGAAGAAAGCAAGATGTCAAAGGAAGAGCAGATAGGATTTCATAAGGGAGCGATAAATACTCTTATGGCTGAAAGAAATGAATTACTTAGAATAGTAAGTGTCACAGAAAATCTGATAAACGCACACATAAGCGAACTTGGGAAGTTAGGTGTCAAGATTATTGACAAAGATGCTTCTCAAAAAAATAAATAATTAACTTTCTTTAGGAAGATTCTAAAAATCTAGTTATATCTTGCGCAGATAAAGAAGGATTATGACTTCGGACTGCTTGCACATACTCCACATCTGAAGAATATAATCTTCTTCCATTTAATATCCAATCTTGCCAGTATCTACATTCAGTACATCCTTTATAAAAAGTACACTTAGGTTTTTTTAAAGCCCATCCTATTCTGCCCCAGAGACTTAAACGTCCAGTAGGGTCATCCTCTTTTTCATCCATCAAACTCGCAGACATTATCTTTTTAGTAAAATAGAATATTTAAATAATATTGTTCTGATTTAGTATACTAGTTACATCGTCGGCAGTTATTCTAGGGTTATACTCTCTAATTTCAGCGATATATTCTCTTTCACCTTCTCGGCTAGAATCATAAAATTGTCTGCCATTTAGAATCCAAGACCTCCAATATCCACATATGACTCCACCATCATGAAAACCACATGTAGGCATATTTTGAGCCCAGCCCACTCGGTCCCATAATCTATTCCAATCAGTTCTATCCAGAATCTCCTGTAAATTGACTTCTGCTACCTTCAATAACGTTGTAGACATAAATAAATATATGCTTGAGAGTATTTAAATAAAATTATTCCAAATCACAATAAAAAGGGGAAAGGGGCGTCTTTCAGCCCCCGAATACGTGTGGCATTCCCTTGCGTGTCATTCGATAATTTATCACCTCCACAGTGAATTGATTTAGTTAATATTTCTAAGAAGAGTGTATATAAATCACTTGAGAAGAAAAACTCAGGAGAACTTCTTCATAAGCTTTAAAAACCAATTCGTGCATAAATTATCATAATGAATTACTCATATCTGCTTCCTAACTGGTTCTTTGGTTTTAGCATCGGAATGGAATTATTATTTGGAATAGTAACCCTTCTTGTTGCCATGTTTGCTTTCAGAATATTTAGTGTAACAAAGGAACGAAAAACAAGACTCTTTGGAACTTCTTTCCTCTTGATAGGCCTATCGTACATTATTTGGGCAGGGATTAACTTTTGGTTTTCCTACATCGACCCTGAAGGTCTAAGAGAAATTACAATAGAAGGCTTAGCACTAATAGGAGTAACAAGTCTTTATGCTTATATGATTCTATTCATAAGCGGCCTTGTAACTCTGGCATACATTGCATGTGACGTTAAAAAAGGAAAAGTTTACTATATGCTGATGGGTCTGAGCCTATTAGTAATAGCAGCCAGCTTCTATAAATTAATAAGTTTCAGAATACTCTCAGTATTTTTAATCGCCGTAATAGCATATCATTACCTTGAAGAATACCTTAATAACAAAAATAGGAAAACATTCCTTGTTCTCCTTGCGTTCATACTTCTTTTCTTGAGCAGTTTAGTCTTTGCTTTCTCTTCTGCCTACTATATGGCTTATGTAATTGGACATATATTGGAGTTAGCTGCATATATGCTGATTTTGATAAATCTTATTAAAAGCGTGAAAAAATGAGCAAAAAGCGAAACAGATTAGAAATAATAAAGGACATACTAGAAGTTATAAAGAATAAAAGCGGCAAAGTCAAACCTACACATATACTTTACAAATCAAATCTTTCGCATCAGATGATGGAGCAGTATATGAATGAACTGAAACAAAAACAAATGATTACAGAAGGAAAATTAGGAAATGGAAAAACATATTTAATAACAAGCAAGGGAATTGATTATTTGAGTAAGTATAGAATGATTTCTGAGTTCACAGCCTCTTTTGGCTTGGGCGAAGAACAGGCTCAACAATAACTAATATTAGTCCTGAGGAACTTTTATAAATTCTTTTGGATGAAACCCTGATTTTCTAAGATCTACCGAATCAACAAAAGATTTGTAAGAGTCTACAATGCCATTCAAAGAAAAATATTTTCTGATTTCCCTAACTCTTGCTTGACTTCCAAAGATAGCTCTGCTTACTTCATAGTTAGTTCTCCCTTCAACCTGAAAATCAGAGTCTATCTGTTTGCCAACGAAATAAAGCAAGGGCGTGCCTCCAAGCTTGAAACCTTGAAATATAGGATCCATCCTCATTTTATGAAGTATTGTTCCTAAAGGTTCTCTGCCAACATTGCCGTAAGAGCTCTCCCTCCCAAATATTCCCTTGCAATCACTAAAGTGGACTTCCCCATTATGAAAGACATAGAAATCAGAGACTGGTTCATGTTCGATAAGAATATCTCCCAGGTCTAATTTTTTCCTAGGCATTATTCTTTCAAACAAAGGCAGATTTGCTGCTCGTCCGTAGGGTTCAACTTGTCCTATTGAAATTCTCATAGGACTTGGATTATATTCCACAATTTCTCCGTTTGCCAACTTAAACCCTCTTGATGGATAAACATATACTGCATCTTCTATTCCCAATTTTCCCATTCTTTCACTTCTTCTTTTTCCAAATGATTCATTTATGGTAAGAATTAGCTCATTAACTCTCCTCACTGTGTCCTTTATCTCTCCTAACCCTATAAAATTATAATAAACATTCAAACCTAAATCCTCAAATGGGTAAACTACCTTCAGAGCATCATTAATAAACCTGAAATTATCTTGTGTTGTAGGATACATTCTTCCGAAACTTATGCAAAGATTGTTTGACTTTCTAGATAAATCAAAACCTTTTTCTTTTAAAAAGTTCACCCAAGCAAGAGCATCACTATAATTAGAAGCAAAAGTTCCATTTGTAACAACATTAATTTTAATGAATTCTGAATAATTCACCGCGGAAGCCACCGCGTCCCTATTCTCTTCTCTTAATGGTTCTCCACTGGTTAGACATGCTTTCAATACTCCTGCGTGTATAGCTCCACCCATAGCCCTCTGAATAATATCTGGACTTGGCAATCCTTTTCTGTCTGGTCCGCATTCATCTAGACAATGAAAACATTTCAAGTTGCAATTTGGTCCCATTTCTAGAAGCATAGTGTATAAATCGTAGTCAAATAACCTTTTATGAATAAAATCATTCGTTCTTAAATAAGAAGGAGTCTTTCTAGCTTTTTCAACTGCTTTGCAAGTTTCGGTCTCAATCATTTTAGTCTCAGAAGTCGCTGAGGTCGAATCACCCTCAAAAATAAGCATAAATTATACTATAAAAACATTTGTTTAACGTTAAAAAGATAAAAACGCTAGCGGCAGGAATTGAACCTGCATATCCTTGCGGAAACTTGCTCTCCAAGCAAGCGAGCTACCACTGCTCAACGCCAGCATATTAAATTAGTCATAAAAAATGATTATAAACCTAACGATTATTCAAAAAAGGCTATTAATTACATGCTCATAAATTTCTTCAGAAATATCTTCTCTTTTTCTTAATGAGCTTAATGTTTTATCAGGTGCACAATCCACTCTAGTCCAATTAAATCTCTCTGAAAGTTCTAAATAAGATTGTTCTGCATTTCTCAAATGAGAGGGATTAGATTCATGCCCATCCGCTTCTCCTACCCTACCTTTTCTCAACTCAATAGCAACTTCAAGAGGCATATAAAGAAAGAATACCTTATCTGGTCTGGGAAGTCCAAAATTGCCATATTCTAATTCTTCCAACCAAGAAACAAAGTTTGACCTTTCATCCTTATCGGCAATTTTTCCTCCCTGATGCCCCATATTAGATTCAACGTATCTATTCAAAAATAAATTATTTCCTTTAGAGACTATTGCTTCCATATCCTTAATAGAAGCATATCTGTCAACAGCATATAAGCAAGATGCAATTTTCGGATTTACATTATTAGAAGGTCCAAACTCTTGAGTGTAAGGCTGCTTTCCCAAATATCTCCTAAGAAGATTACCAGTAGGAGTATCATATCTAGGGAAACTCATTACTTCAGAAGAGATACCTTCAGAATTCAGTCTCGCAACAATAAGATTAGCCTGAGTTTCTTTGCCAGAAGCATCAGTTCCCTCAATAACAAATATTTTTCCCTTTTTTATCATGGCCTATTTTTATGTACATAAGTGACGAAATCAAAATACTCTTTTCTTTCCCTTGATAATTGAGTCCATTCAGCTCTATCCCAATCTGGGAATAAAGCATCTCCCTCATACTCTCTATGAACTTCCGTTAATTCCATCAATCCGGCATACTTCAAGCCATCCGCATAAACTTGCTGACCGCCAATTAAGTAAATATCCCTTTCTCCCTCTTGTCTATAAGCAAGTTCTAATGCATCAATAAGAGAAGGAGCCTTAAGAACACCTTCTGGAACATTATAACTTGCTCTGTTAGTTAAAACAATGTTCAATCTATTTTTAAGAGGACCATTTGGAAAAGACTCATAAGTGTTTCTTCCCATTACAACTATATTTCCAGTTGTTAATTCTTTAAAACGCAACATATCAGGTCTAAAAAGTTCCCTTTCTTGAGGAGAACTCCAAGGCAATTTACCATTTATTCCTATGACTCCATTTTTTGCAACTGCCGCAATTATACTTATTTCTCCCATTTTATGCAGCCATTACTGCTCGGCAATCCCATTTAATTGGTTCATATCCTGAAATACTTATTACTTCCTTAGCAGGCATTTCAATCATTTGAAATAAATGCAAATCTTTCATTTGAAGATGAGGCAAGCTTCTGGGTTCTTTTGACAACTGCTCCAACACAAAAGGAACATGATCTTTCCTTTCATTACCCTCACTTTCAGCAGGAGCATGTTTTAGATACCATTCTCTAATATCAAGATAATCCTCAGGTTTTCCAGCCATCTTGACTTTTCTCTGCAGTTTAGATAAATTATCCTCTACTCTTAAGAAATCTGTTCTTGGAGCAACCCCATTATAAATATGTAAATTGCTATAGGTATGATAAAAACCTAATGGATTTAAACCAGTCTCTCTTGCAATCATATTAGTAAATAAAGCATACTGAGCAATATTGAAAGGAACACCCAAAAATAAATCACAAGACCTCTGAAACATATGTGCTTCTAAATCCTTATCCCTAGTAACAGTAAAATGTACCATTGGATGGCAGGGTTTTATCGCCATTTCATCAATTTCCGCCACATTCCATGCATTAATAACATGATATCTTGAACCGGGATCTTTCTTTATTCCAGCTATCACTTTTTTAATCTGATCAACTGTTTCTCCATTATACTTTTTCCAACGTCTCCACTGTTGCCCATAAATAGGACCTAAAGTAGAATCGTTCTTGTCAAATCTTTCTTCATGAAATAATTTTTGCTGCGAACCTTTAACTTCTAGCCCAGAATTAAATCTCCTATCATCTTTCATTGCCGATTCATAAGTTTCAAAAAGCTGATTCCATAAATGAGTATTCTTTTTTACCTGTTTATTCAGACCCATTCTGTCTAAATAATGCTGAAAAGCATTTCTATTCCAGATATTAACCCCTCTTAAATTCAAGCTATAATCATCCGTTTCTCCCCTAAACATCCAAAATAGTTCTTCTCCTACCCATCTCATCTGAACCGGCTTTGTAGTAAGTAATGGGAACCCTTGGGAAAAATCAAAATAAGATTGATCACCGCTCTTAACAATCATGAACTGCTCTGTTCTCTCATTATACTGTGGCTTGCCCTCTGATAAAACCCTTTTTAATAATCCTAGATATTGTTCCATATTTAATTCCAAACAAAATGCTATATAAACAAATATATTCTGGAAAATCTATTTCGAAAGTAAAATCTGCTTGACAACCGGCCAGGCAATTTTGGACCACTCCTCAAGATTATTTTTTGGATCTGCAACTAATTGTTCAAACTCAGGTACAGTATAAAACTTGCATCCCACCATTTCATCATCGCCCTTTTCTACTTTGCCTGTCGTCTCTACCAAAGCAGCAATACCGAAATGAACCTTTTCAACTTCACCTTTAGTATCATCGTTGATATACCCTATTATTCTTGGTTTTTGGGGTCTTTCCATTCTAACTTCCTCCGCCAATTCTCTATCCATTCCAGATTCAATAGGATTGCTTCCATCCTGTCTTTCAACATGCCCTCCGACCCCTATGCTGATTTTGCTTCTAAGTCTTTCCTCAGAATAACTCTTATCTGCTCTTTTATATGCTAAAATAGTATGGTCGACAGGATTAATAATCATAACATAAGGGATAATTTGTTTCAAAGATATATCTCTTTCAAGAGCATCTCCTCTCTCGTGATAAGAATAATTTTGTAATATCAAAGGAAGATAGTCATATTCTCCAGCACTAAGAAAACCATTAAAACTCCTTTCTCTGAACAAGTCTTCTCTCTTAACAACAAGTGCTTCCTTCGGCATCCATAATTCTGTTCGGCAGGTTATTTAAAGATTTATATTCTAATTAAGATATGAGTCAAATGTATCAGCAAAAAATGGAAGAAGAGTTCTTTAAATTTATTTACAAAAGACAATTAATCTGGTACAAGAGGTTTGTCTTACATGAAAAGCAGCCCTGGACAGAAGATGATGTTCTAGGAAAGTACAAAATAATAAATGTCTATAGAGAACTAGATAAATGCACGATTTATGCAATTGAAAAGTTTAAAGATATTAAAAACAGAGAAAAACTCTTTCTGAATATTGTTTTTTATAGATTCTTTAATCAAACAAATTTATATGAAAAGATTGGAATTGAACCTTTTTCAGAAATAGATGATAAATTAAAGGATAAAATAATAGACTCATTTGAAAATCTTAAAAGAAAAGGATATCCTATTTTCAACAATGCTTATCTAATCTCTTCTGGAACTGCTGGACAAAAGAAGCATGTCAGCATAATTAGTAATCTGCAGAGATTAAAGTTAAAAGAGCTAGTGGATGAAATAGACAAATGCAAATCTCCAGAAGAATCTCTTGCAATTATCCAAAAAATACCTATGGTTGGACCTTTTCTAGCCTGCGAAATATGGACTGACCTAACCTATTTCAATTTTTTCAAGCAAGAATGGAATGATAATGATTTTGTAAATGTTGGACCAGGAGCCAAATGGGGATTGGAAATAATTTTTAACAGTCCTCTTAGCAAAAAAGAGCAAAAAGAGCATCTTTCTAAGTTGTATGAGCTTCAGAAAGATTATCTGAAAAATATAAATGAAAAAATTAAGGAACCTTTAAAATGGAAAGATATTGCTTTCAAAAAAGCATATTCAAATTATCCATTTCTTTCTATAACTAACATTGAAGGAGCATTATGTGAATTCAGAAAGTATTGGAATATAAGTCACGGAAAAGGAAGAAGAAAGTATTTTCACCCTATAGATTATAAGTAATAGAAGAACTTCTTAGCATCAAATTTTCTGTAGAAACAGATAATTTAGTTTGTCTCAAATATGCTTCAAATTCTGTAATCGCCTTTGTCTCTACACTTCTTCGAGCCAATTGATCTTGAATAGTCTTGACCTTAACCACAAAAGTCAAACCAGAATGATATTTAGTAATCTGAGGAAGAAATGCATTCAAAGCCAAATCAAGATTCAGCATATCTTCCTGAGCGAGAGAATAACTTCCTCTTTCAATTGCAGGTTTTACCGTTTCTCTCCAGCCAATTTCTATCTCGGTCAAAACAGCAGATAAATCCATAAAAAACCTATAAGAAAAGCATATTTAACTCTTTCCAACTTAATCTTTCATTTCAATCTTAATCTGAACAGATCTTGGAATCTGAAGCTTCATGATAGGATGCAAAACTCTGTCTTCAGCAGGTATGTCAATTATCCTTCTATGAACTCTCATCTCAAACCTGTCAAAAGTAGCAGTTCCATTTCCACATGGAGATTTTCTTGTGGTAACTTTAAGATGCCTTGTTGGAAGTGGAATAGGACCCCTCATTAAAACACCTGCTCTTTCAGTAATTTCTTTTATTGAAGCTATAACTGGATTCAATGCATTTATGTCAATGCTCCCCAACTTTATTCTTACTTTAGCCATTCTGAATGGAAAGAAAAATGCTTTTTAAACCTTATGTTAAAAATGATTTTCGAGTAATCTTAGATTATTCAATTTAAAAACAAAAGATAGTACATAAGATTTAAATAGGCTGTTTGACAATTTTATCCATAGAAAGAAAAGTTAAGAGATTAACTAAATTTCATATTCACGCCCGTGTGGGGCATAGTTTGTTTGATGACTTTCTTTCTAAAAGAATAAGGAAATAGATTTCCTTTAATACATAAAATGGCAAAAGTAAGTCCAGTATCAATAAAATATATGATACATGCGTCGTTCAAGGCCGAAGGTCCTTTAGAAAAACCCGATGTAATCGGAGCTATATTCGGGCAGACAGAGGGATTGTTAGGTTCTGAACTTGAAATGCGCGAATTACAAAAAGAAGGCAAGATAGGCAGAATAGAAGTCAATCTTGAGACAGTTGATGGCAAGAGCGTAGGAGATATTTTAGTCCCAACAGCCCTTGATAAGAGTGAAACAACCATAATCGCAGCAGCTCTTGAAACAATTGATAGAATAGGTCCTACTGAAGCTTCAATCCAGGTATCAAAGATAGAAGACGTAAGAGGAAGCAAAAGAGATTTCATAATAGAAAGAGCAAAGAAACTTCTTGAAGGGCTTGACGGAAACAGCGATTTCGAGGATATGTCAAAAACACTTAAAGAAGAATCAAGAGCAGCCAAAATAATGGAGTACGGAGATGAGAAACTCCCAGCAGGAGATTTATCAGGAAATGAAATAATAGTAGTTGAGGGTAGAGCAGATGTAGTTAATCTTCTTAAAAACAGAGTAAACAATGTCATAGGCATGAACGGGACTAAGTTGCCTGCAGAAATAGCAAAACTAGGAAGTACAAAGGAAATTACCTTATTTGTTGATGGAGACAGAGGCGGAAAACTTATAGCAAAGAACGTCATAAGTAATGCTAACATAAAATATGTGGCCGTAGCTCCAGATGGAAAAGAAGTTGAAGAATTAGCAGGTAAGGAAATATTGATTTCATTAAGAAAAAGAATTAGCGTATCTGAATTTATCAGAAAGGCAGACAGCAATGGATACAGCAATGGAAATGGATATTCCCCTGCCCCAAAAGAAACTCCTCAGGAACCAGTTAAAGAAGAGTATAAGGGAGATGTAAAAGAAGCTCTAAGAAAATCCTACGAAGAAAAGATCAAGGGAAGTAAGAATGCTCTACTTTTAGATGGAAGCCTTGATGTCATAAGAAAAGTAAGTTCGAGAGAAGTTGGAAAAAGCTTGGATATGTCAAGACAGAAAGTCTTTGCAGTGATAGTCGATGGAGCTGCAACATCAGGAATAGTCAGAGCATGCGATGATTACAATGTTAGATATCTTGCTGCTACAACTTTCTCAGCAACCGAAGGCGCGAAAGTCAATTTAATTAGTCTTTAATTCCAGATTTCTTGTAGCTGGGAATAAAAATAAAAGAGTTATCTTACATCATGTTATTAAGCAACCTTCACCTACCATAATAATGAAATCTATACCGAAAACAGAAGCTGAATGGAAGAAAAAGCTAACTCCTGAACAGTATGAAATATTAAGGAAGAAAGGAACTGAAAGAGCATTTACTGGAAAATACTGGAACAGCAAAGAAGAAGGATATTACCTATGCGCAGCATGTGGTGCAAAACTCTTTTCTTCAGATACAAAGTTTTATTCTGGAACAGGCTGGCCTAGTTTTTCAAATCCCATGGTAAAAAAGAACATAGAAACAAAAGATGATTTCACCCATGGAGTAGGAAGAATAGAAGTTATATGCAGGAACTGTGGCTCTCATCTAGGTCATGTGTTTAATGACGGACCTAAAGCAAATGGTAAGAGATATTGCATTAATTCCTGTTCACTTGATTTCAAAAAGAGCGATTCGAACAAGAGCGAGAACTAATTATCTTAATTCTTTTAGTTTATTCATTTGCACCAATCTTACTTTAGCATCTATAGAGGAGGAAAACATCTTCCAAAATATTTTAGAAAGCCATTCAGACCACTCCTTATTTTTAATATTGTAAATAACATAAACTTCCTCTTTCAATTCACCTTTCTTTAAGGTAGGAATATTAACTTCCTTTAATCTTATCCGTTTATTATCTATTATCGCTCCTCTTATTGGCTGATCGTGATGTCTTATCTCAATCATCTCTTTTCCGTGCTTAAAGTTTAAAGAAAGTAGTTTTTCCACATTGCTTTTGCCAGCCAAGTCAACCCTGCAAAGTACCTTTATAGGTATCTTCTTCTTTATCAAAGATTCAAAAGTTTCCATCATATCAAAATTCTTACCCTTTAAATTTATAAAAGATAAATTACCAGAAAAGATTAAAACCTGCTTTTCGGCCTTTTCAAGTAAACGTGCATAATCTCTAAGATTATCATCTGTCTGTTTGCTATTTGACTCTCTATATGCCTCCTTGTCTTTATCCCCTACATACTGAAATATATCAAAAGGTGAAAATTCTTCTTTTCTCCTAGCCTTTAATATCTGCTCCTCAAGATTCTGCTGGAAAACAGAAGAACTGACCTTTTCAACAGAAGACCAGAAAACGATTTTTAAGGCTCCCCTTGTACCTTCTCTAAACACTTTCGTAGAGAGAGTTCCAAAATCAGTTTCTATTTCCTGTATATATCTATCGGCAGTCCTCCAATTTTTGCCTATATGCAATGCGACTTCCTGTATACTTCTAGGTTTTGAATAAACAAAATCCTCTATTTTCTTTATAATTTCATTGCTCAGCATAAAAATAAAGAGATAAAGTCATATTTATTCTTTTCTATAATATACAACTATAAGCCTATTTTTATGTAAGTAAAATACAACTATTTTACAACTCTATGTATTATTATGAAAAGCAGAAAAACTGAGATAAAAGAAATACTATTCGATGAAGGATTCATAGGTAACCCATTTGTTATGAAAGAACTAATTCTGAGGGGATATCGAATAAACTCGGTATCTCCCTCATCCTATAACTCTTCTCAACAATCCTCACACCAGCAAGAATATTCCATAATATCAAGAGAACAAATATCTCCAAATAATTAAAATGACAAAGAAAAATATAACTCCTATAGATGTACTTATCGGTATTGCCTATCATTTGCCAAAAGGACAAAGAAGTTATCTTCATAATTCGGAGAGATTCTTTAGATTCTTTTATGAACAAAGAGATAAGTACCCCAAACTGCTTGGAGAATTAAGATTTGACTGCGATGGCCTCTGGCCCGTCAGTCCTGACCTGGAAGGAGCATTGGATACCTTATTTACTGCAAGAATGCTTTCATACAACACTGCCCAACCAACAAGAAATCTATTCGATGAAGGAGCATGCGAATGCTATTTTGAAAGGATATTAAGTACATTGCCAAGACAAACAAGAAATGAAATGTCAGTTCTTTCTGACGAATTTCGAAGGTATATGTGATAATCACAATCTTTAAATAAAGCTAATTTTCTAAAATAACATGGACGAAGATAATTTTGACAGGATAAAATTCAAGCACCCCCTAGCTGAGCAAGAACTAATGAAGCTATTCAGATATTTCAGAGAAGGAACTTCTAGAAGAATAGATTACCAAGGAGAATTGATAGGAAAAATAGGTTTGGAAGAGCCAATCGAAGGAAAAGATGAACTTGAAGAAAGAGTTATTTCCAGAGGAGCTATTCATTTCGAAGATAATCATAGATGGCTTAATTTTAGATTATCCTATGATCTGGGGAGAGAAGAAAGAAATATAGCATACACTGAAATACAATTTGATATTCCTCCAGGGTATAAGAGAAGAGAGCTAGTAAATAGTCCTTGTTCAAACCCTGCTGATATGGATTTAATCAGAACATCTGTTAGCAATTATTTCAGCCAATTTCTTATATAACAATCTTTAAATAAAGGTTCGTTTTAATGAAATAAGATAAATCTCATAAAGAGGGGAAAATGCAAGAATTAGAAAAATTAAAAAGTGAACTGAAGCTTAGAGGCTTTTCGCAGATGACTGTTAGGAATTATAGTTTCTTTGTTGACAAATTTCTTAAAAAAGCGAACAAAAATGCAGAAGAACTTAATCAGGATGATGCAAAATTATACCTTTCAGAACTCTTCGATACAAAGTCAAAAAACACAATAATGCTTGCAGCAGCTTCTTTGAAATTCTTTTACAATGAAATATTAAAAAAAGATTTTTCTGGAGTAAAGATTCCAAAGAAAGATAGAAAACTTCCTGAAGTTCTGAACAAAGAAGAAGTAAAAAAGCTTATTGAGACAACCGATAATGAAAAGTCCAGACTAATTATTTCTCTTCTTTATTCAGGTGGATTAAGAGTCTCAGAACTTGTAAATCTGAAAGTAAACGATGTTAATTTCCAGGAAAAAACGGGATGGGTAAGAAAAGGAAAGGGCTCGAAAGACAGGTTATTCATACTTTCAGAATCAATATGTAAAGAAATACAAGAATACTTGCAGGGAAAAAGTTACAACTATGTATTTTCAAAAGATTCTCCTTTAACAACAAGAAACATCCAAAAAATAATTGCCCTAACGAGAAAGAGAGCAGGAATAAATAAGAAAGTCACCCCCCACACATTAAGGCACAGTTTTGCAACTCATCTTCTTGAGCAGGGAACAGATATAAGGATGATACAAGTCCTTTTAGGCCACAGCTCTCTAAGTACGACTCAAATGTACACACATATATCTTCTGAGCAAATAAAGAAAATTAAGAATCCTTTAGATGGACTATTCGACAAACCAACAAGTCAATAAAAATAAATAGAATATTATAAAGAGTTCTTACAATTCACAAATAAAAAACTATCTGTAAGACTTCTGTCTCTTGGCTCTTGCTTTGGAATCCCCTGGCTTTCTGGTTTCCTTTCTTCTTGAGTCCTGGACAAGCATATTTCTATCATAGGTAATAAATGCCTTTCTAAGAACATCAGACCCTGTTATTCTTACTAACGCACGAGCAATGGCAAGCCTTGCCGCCTGTATCTGTCCTTCCTTTCCGCCACCAGTTACCTTAATATGAAAATCATTCTTTAAATTTCCTAAAACATGCTCATGTATCTTTAAAGGTTCTGATAAAGCTAGTTTATGAAAAAGATTAAGTTCAGAAGAAGGAACATAATTAAAGAATATTTTACCAGTACCAGGAAGAATTCTAAGTTTTGCAATTGCAGTTTTTCTCTTTCCAGATATTATTATTTTGTCTGTTTTTTCCATTTTATATTTCCTTGCTGAGTTCTTTTAGAGTGATTGTTTTAGCCTTCGACTCTCTTACCATGGAAACTTTCTTAACAGAGGCATATTCAGCAGGAACATCAGAATAACACATGACTCTCTTTAACGCATCTAATCCCCTTTGCTGAGTGTATGAAAGCATTCCTCTTATCGTTCTCTTGACAATTCTCTCAGTATATTTTGGAAAATGAGGTCCATTTAAGCTTGTTCCACCCCTTCTTCTTGCAGTATTATATTCGCCAACAACCATTCTTGTACGACCAGTTAATTTTATAGAATCACAATTCACTATAACTACATTTTTTCCAAGAAGGGCCTGCTTTGCAGCATAACTTGCAATTCTACCAAGAACTGCCCCAGAAGCATCTATAACAAATTCAACTTTTTTAACTTCCGTCGCCTTATTTTTCTTATTATCTGCCATTTTAATTTATTACCTTTATTCCCTCAGCCTTAGGATTCTTCTTTATCTCTTCAGCTATTGAAACAGGCTCTGATTTTGTCTTCCTAAGCTTGTCAAGAGCTGATTTTGAAAATCCGAATGAACATATCCTTACTTTTTTTGTAACGTCCCCATTGCCAAGAACCTTTCCGATTACAACAACAGTATCTCCTGCTGAAGTTTGTGCTTCAATCTCAGAAAGATTAACTTTTGAATACATTCTTCTCGAAGAAGAAATCCTTTTTGCAATAGCTAACCAGCCCTTATTCTTTAAAGCTAGACTTATCGCTTCAGATACCTCTGGATTTGTCTTTTTCTTTAAGTTAAACTTTATCTTTGTCTTACTTACTTTATTTACCAATACTTTCATAATTCTTCTCAATCTGCACGCTATTTAAATCTATGTAGAAAGAAAGATTTTTATACCTTAATATACATTAATGTGTATGAAATCAAAAAACATCAAGGAAGAAAGTAAGATAAGAGTTAATATCACCATAGACAAAAAACTCCTTGATAAGGCAAAGACAAAGCTCAATCTGTTCGGGGGAAAATTAAGCACTTTATTCAATGCATATCTCAGCGATTTCGTTGAGTCAATGGATAAAGATTTTGATTCAGGCAGAAAAGAAATGCAAATTAAGATAAAAGAACTGGAAGAAAGACTCAAAAAACTGGAAGAAAGAAAGTAAAATTAAAGATGAGCCATTCTTAAAAGCGAGCTAAATAATCCTGCTCTACGCTCATTAGTTGCTCTTTCTGAAAAAGGCTGAGAAGAGTTAGTTAATCTTCCAAAGTCGGGAGCAATTTCATCAGAATGCAAAAGTCTTGCATCTCTGGGAAAATCCCAATAAATTACTTCTTCAGTCACAGCATTGCCGTCTTTGAAATGAAGAGGAAAGGACTTGCCGTTCCTTGGATAATATGATAAAAATCTTTCAAGAATAAAACCAGCTTTCTGAAAGTCAGGAAGAGGGCCAGAGGGCCTAAGTATTCCATCTTGGTCAATATCATAAAAGCCAGGAATTAATCGTGTTACATCAAAATCAGAAACTTGAGAAGAAAGAGCCACCGCAGCACGATAAACCTTGCCATTCAGATCAGAGGATTGATTATCTAAAAAACGATCAACATTGTCGTAAGGAATAATCCTTAAACATACAAACCGCCTAAGTATTGATTCTTGGGACACTATTACTAAGAAGATTTCCATATTTAAACATATATGTAATAAAAAAGACAAATCAGATAAGTTTTAAAGAAAGAACGCTATTACTAAATATGAAAAAATTAAACAACTGGCAGAATTCTCTATACAATATAATAATCATTCTGAAAGGAGTTAATGGAATATTCGAACTTATTCTTGGAACCCTAATAGCTATAATTAGTTCATCGACAGTCTATAAAATAGCCATAAAAATATTCAGTGAAGAGCTTTCTGATGACCCTCATGATTTTGTAGCAAACTTCTTCGTGAACCTAGCGAGAGACCTTTCTTTTAGCACAAAAGAGTTTATAGCAGCCTACGTTTTCATTCATGGAATAATTAATATTCTACTTTTCTATACTCTCTGGAAGAAGAAATTTGAGTTTTATCCTACTGCAATCATCACTTTAGTTTTGCTTACAGTATATCAGATATTTAGAGTTATCACAAAGCATTCACCTCTATTGATTTTAATCACAATAATAGATTTTGTAATAATTTACTTCCTAGTTAGGGAGTATCGTTTAGCTTTAAGAGAAAAAAGAAAACAGTAATATTTAAAAATAATAAGGTTACGTTGATTTATGGTTGTTGAAGCAATAACCCAAACAGCAGAAGAAAGGGAAAGAGAAACTATCCCAGAATCCAGATTAAAGATTGCTCTTGGTTTACACAAAGAATCCAAAATTGATCTATATACTTTAGAATTGGAAGGAAAACCACAAGTAAGCGTATTTGTTTATCCTCAAGAGTATATCCTTAATCCTAGTAAAATTACTAAAATAGATACAAGATTTAGAGGCGATATCACTAGAGTTATTACAAGAGAATTCAAAGATACTTCAGTTGAGGATCTCAACGCTACTTTTCTTAATGATGCCAGACCAGCAATTTCTCTAATGGACCACACTTATGATATTGGTAGAGAGGCAACCATATTGGAACACTCTTTCCAAGATGGATCCCAATCGTATCTTGAGAGTGTTATAAAAGACATTAAGTGTAAATAAATATTCTTAAGAAAGTTTAAAAAGGTTTAACTGATAATCTAATTCCTTCTGACTCTCAGGACAATGAATTCCACAATAAACAAAAGTAACATTTCCATGTTTCAGGTTGTAATCAGCAGACAACCCAAATTCAGATCTTAATGAATCATCATTTTGTTTTTGATATCTGATAAAATTGCCCTTATCTTCATTCAAACGTTTTAGAGTATTGCCTTTTTTACTCTTCACAAGCAAAACTATGAACTCTTTACCGAATGAATGTTTACTGTATCCATCGATATATGTTTGTATTTCTTCAGCAGTAAATTCTGAATATATTTTTCTTGCATAACTTAGCCAATCGGAATAACTCTTTTCAAATAAAATAAGATAACCTTTGTTCCCAAGAGATTTCTTCACACTTTCTATTTTACCAATAACTTCTGGCTTTACAATTACTAAAGATACATCTTCCATATTTTATCTGGTGATATAGATTATAAAAGTTTTATCTTTTAAAACAAAATGCGGGGAACAGGATTCGAACCTGCGCAAGCACTAAGCTACGACGGCCTAAACGTCGCCCGTTTGACCACTCCGGCATCCCCGCTTAGCTTTTAGCAAATTTATTAGAGTTAAAAAGCCTTCGATTTATAACTTTTTACAGGTATATTTTAGAAATAAATAAGAAATTGATTAGAAATCTGAGATTATTAGAAGAACTAAAGAACAATATATTAACTATATAGTAGTAACAAATAAAAAGATTTAAATACTCCCGTTCCCTATATAAAATATGAAAAAGATGATGACAACATTAACAGCAATAGGTCTAGCATCTTTAGTTGGCTACGCTGGACAGAATAATTTAGAGGGACTAATCAGGAAAAACCAAGATAGACAAACTGAAAATAGTGCTACACAAATTGGGCAGAGTTTTCAACATGACAGTCCAAAGAACCTAGCAGATGCTTTTTTGACCATGGAGTCATATAATGGCGCAACTGAATCTGATCATAAAATTCTTAACGATATAATTAGCACTGCAGAAGGCAAAATAGAAAGAAAAGCTAATTACACCCATGAAGAAGCAGAAAAGTTATTGAGTGTTATTGATACAACAATAAGAGAGAAAGGATTTTCTTACAAGGAACAGCGTTTTTTAAACAAGGGATTAAAAGAAAGAGAAATTGATTGTGACCTTTTCAGCGATATTTATTTTGGAATTGCTGATGACCTGAATCTTCCAGTTCGTGCAGTCATGATCGAAGGCAAAGAAGACAGTGGAGGAGGCCATGTTTTTGTAAGATGGAGATTAGATAGTCAGAATTATTTCAATTGGGAAGCAACATCAGGTCAGGTTTGTTCTGATGAAGTTTATGATAAAAGAATAAGTGAAAATTCTACCAAGTATGGAAGTATGAAAGAGCTCTCAATACCACAATATGCAAAGCTGCAAACTGATGAACAAATATTTCCAGGTTCATTTTTGAAAGATAGTAATGCAAGAGCAGGAATAGCTCATCCAGACAACAAAGAATGCAGAGAACATGAAAACCTAATATATAGAGTTCTGTACGATTATTTATCTAATAGACTTAGAAGTAATCCAGATAGCAGGGAATTACACGAATTAGAAGCTGAAACTGCTATGAGATTAGAAAGATATGATCAAGCAATTGCAAATTATGATTTTTTACTTAAAGAAAGCCCTCAAAGTTCAAGTTTATACCACGAGCGTGGAAAAGCTTACGAACTCATTTCACACACTGCGCCAACTTTTAAAGAAGAACTAAACTTTATGGAAAGAGCAAAGAAAGATATTGATAAGGCAGTTTCACTAGAAAGAAAAGAATAAACATATCCAACAAACAATGAATAAGAAAAATAAACTGCTTTACTTAAGCTGCTTCTGGAAATCATCAAGGTTGTCAGAAAGAGCTTCTATTGCCTTAAGAAGGATATCCTTTGCAGGCATATTCCCATAGGATTCTATTACCAAAACAATTTCATTTGAGTCAGTTGTAGCCTGCTTGTCAATATCCTCAATTGCCTTTTCTTCAGCACCATTCAAATCGCAAAGCCATTTGCTACCTTTCTTTTCAGGCTTGATTAATGATTTTGACTTCTGAACTATTGCATCTATCTGTGGAGAAGACTTAACTTCCAATAAATGTCTGTAATAAAACAACCCAGGAGTATGTTTTGAATGTTCTATTCCTCTGCCAAGCTTTGCAGTTGCAACAAGTTCAAGTTTGCTTCCCTCTCCAAGAATAGTCAATGGAATTTTATCATATACTATGTCAGCAGCACCGCTTAAATCACCTGAATAAACAGTGCATGGTCCAGTCTTGCTAAGCTTAAAGTCTATTTTAGTCTTAGAAGTCATAGATTTTTCAGTCTTAAGGCAAACCAATCCAAGCCTGTGTGCTAATACCTCATCATAAAGAGCAGAATCATTCTTATACATTTCAACTTCATCAATTGCAAGAGTTGGAATCTCAGAAACGCTTCTTCTTATTGCATTTGCAAGAGCTTCATTAGCTTCAGTTCTCAGAACAATTTTCTGGTCAGATTTTTCAATTACTTCCATAGTGTTAAATGTAAAAAGAGGGTTTTAAACCTTCGGATTTTAAAGAAATTTTGGCTTTTTAAAGCTTTGTGAATTAAATAGGCTGATAAGGATTTATCTGCTGAATAGGCTGGAGGTTGTTTTTAGCTTTTCTTATCTTAATTATATAATAAATAACGCCTATAACTGCGATAATAAGAATCAATATGAGCATGAAAGTTACTATTGAACGAGTAGAAAAATTTGAAGGAGAACATTCCTGCGACTCTAGAGGTATGTTAGCCGAGCCGGAAGAACAGGAATTGGAATCTGTGCATGTCCTTGTTTGAGTTCCATTCTGATTACAGATAGACCAATCAGCACAAGACCAGTTAGAAACACACGAAGAAACACATTGTTGAGTTGACGTGTAGGTAGTATTTTGCGGATTGCATGAATTTGAGTCTGTGCAAGTCTTTGTCTGATTTCCATTTAGACAATTACCCCAATCCCCACAAAACCAGTCTGGAGTACAAGTTTTTGAAGGTAATATCTCCCTCACTGCAGAACTTGTCAAACCTGAAATAGTGAATGTTGAATCTCCAATTGTACAGCTCAAATTAGAAGCAAAATCAAACCCAGGACAATCAAGCAATATTTCTCCGGAATTGCTGCAATCATCAGACATATCAGAAATTCTTAAAACGTGAGAATTTTTAGCACAAACCTGCGTACTTGAAGAGTTTATTTTATCAATAGTGATATTCTTTTCAACATTAAGACCAGAAACAAGAAGATAGCCAAAATCAGATGAACTATTCTGCTTTTCAATTGATATTCCAGTTAAATCAAGATTACCCGAAGAATTATAATAGAAGCTTATTCTAGTTATATTTCCTTCTTCCATTTGAACAAAAGAGTTGTTAGTCAAAGTAACAGAAGAAAGATCGCTTGTTCCATCAACAAACACAGTCACATTAAAGTTGTTCGCAGTTATTGAACTCGAATCGCCAACTATATTTCCAAAACTGCAACTAGAAGTAAAGTTTGCATGACTTGAATCAGGAAGAATGTTACAAGAATTAGTATCATTATACCAAGTTAGATAAGTATTATTTGAATCACATGAATTTGTAACCTGCTGCCAGGTAGGAGTACAAGCACTACTCACATTAATGAAAACAAAAGAATCAATGGATTTATTAGCATCAATTAAACCTGAGTTAGATAAATTATTATAAAAAAAGGTGCTTTGTGATGAAGTAAAATTAGCCGTCCAGGCAGAAGAGGCTAATCTAAAAACAGACCTGAATTCAGTATCTGCGCTATTAGAACTAATTATCCCTCTATTAATTACGGAAGTAGAAAGAATATTCATATTTAAATTCTGATTTAAAGATAATGTTGAGATAGCTAAAGGAACCCCGGAAGAATTAAAGATTATCTTAAAAGCACTTAAAGTAGGTGATGCAGAATAGTTTGAATTTCCTAAATAATAAAAATCACCTGAAACATTCTTGTAGGCTATAAAATTATTACATCCGCTGGATGAAGAAGAATTCATTATTATAATATTATCAGAACTTATAAGAAATATAGAATCCCAGACTGCTTTTATACTAGCAGTTGAACAGTCAGAAATCTGAGGAGGTGAGTAGATAGAGTAAGCATTAATATTACTGTTAAAAGCTAAAAATAAGAAAATAAGCACAACAGCTGTAGCAAAAACAAAATAGATATATCCCCTTATTTTCTCCATTAATTTCAAAGATAAACAGACATTAAAAAGTTTATGTTACTCCGATTTATTTGACTGCGCTTCCAACAGCCTCTGAGATATTTCTAAATCCCTCTCTTTCCAACATATCGGCAATACCTAAATTTATTTCACCAATCAAATTAGGTCCCTCATAAATCATTCCAGTAATAAGTTCAACTAAGTTAGCTCCTAATTTTATCTTTTTGTAAGCATCCTCAGCAGAGAATATCCCCCCAACACCTATAAGAAAATATTTTCCCCTAGTTTTTTTATAAACATACTTTAACATTTTATTAGATTTTTCCTCGACCACTTTTCCTGAAAATCCACCTTTAGCGGACTTGCTTTTTTTAGTTAAGTTTGAGATGATAAATCCAGTTATTTTATGCTTTCCAGAGATATGTATAATTGTATCAACCTCTTTTATACTTAAATCAGGGGATAATTTCACAAAAACAGGTTTTTTTATTTTTAACCTATCAGTTTCTTTCAAAAGAGATTCGTAAGCTTCTGCCCTGCTGAAAGGCTGTCCGCCATAGGCATTGGGACAACTTATATTTAGAACATAAAAATTTCCCATATTTAGCTCATTAAATTTTTTTAAAGAATAAATGTAATCTTTCAAACCAACAGAATCATTTGCAGTTTCCCTGCAGTTAGTCTTGGCAATACTTATGCCAAAAGGAATTTTATATTTTTCTCCTGACAAAGAATTAGAAATACTATCGACTCCCCTATTATTCAAACCTAAGTTTATCCAGAGACTTTTCTTACCTGCTATCCTTTCAAGCCTCTTTCCAGTATTTCCACCACAGGAAAGCCCAGTTACACTTCCGACTTCACTGAATCCAAATCCGACATCTTCACAGATGCTTATTATCTCAGCATTTTTATCAAAGCCGGCAGAGAGTCCCACAGGATTGTTGAAAGTTGTTCCCATTACATTTTGTCTAAGAATAGGATTCTCGTAATAATACATATCTCTGATAATTTGTTTCGTCAGTCTATACTTTCCAAGAATTCTTCCAAATTTAATAAAAAATCTATGCATTAACTCTGCATCAAAGTTAAAAGCAATTCTTTTAACAATATTAACATACAGCCAATGATTGACCTTATTTCTTACCTCAACTGCAGATTCCATAAAAATAAAGAATGTGTTTGTTTAAAAACATTAAGTAAACTACTCTCTCTGCTTACCTGCTTCTTTCTGTATATCTTTAAGAGAAGCAATATCTGAAACATCTCTATCGGGACGGTAATTACTTATTCTTGGAAATCTGAGTGCATATCCCGAACTGTAGCTTATGCTTTTCTGAATATTCTGATAAGTCACAGAAACAACAACTTTTGGCTTGATAAATACTCTATTACCTTCTGACTCAGTTATTAGAGGTTTTAGAAGTTTAGTCATTTCATCATAGCTTGTTCCCTCTCCTTCCTTCTCTTTCAATCCAGAGCTTACCATCCCGAGCTCAAGCATTTTATCTCCCTCTCTGCAAGCAACCATATAGCTTGTAAGCCAACCAGCCCTTTTACCAGTTCCATACTCTGCGCCCACAATTACTAAATCAAGATCATTTACAATAGGTTTCATCTTTACCATATATCCTACCTTCCTTCCCTGTTTATAGGGAGCATCGAGATTTTTCATCATAATCCCCTCCTCGCCTATTTTAAGTGCAGACTCGTAAAACTTCTCAGCTTCTGAATCTGAATCAGTTATTATTTGGACAGCAGGCCTTATCACAAAAGATTTTTCCTTTATTATTTTTTCAAGGAGCTTTCTTCTTTCAATAAATTTATTGTTTAACATTCCTTTGCCATTGTAAAAAAGTACATCAAAAACGTTTATTTCAACAGGGAGCTCATTTATCAGCTTATCAATGTCATATTTTCTTTTTATTCTCTGACTTATTGCCTCGAATGGCCTATACTTTTCAGTTTTTGGATCAAAACCAACAGCCTCCGCATCTAAAATAAAGCTGTCCCCTTTTACAAATTTAGAAACAGCTTCAACTATATCGGGAAATTGTATAGTCACATTCTCAAGCTTCCTTGTAAACAATGAAATTTTTCCCTTGTCCTTATTTATCAATATCCTGAAACCATCATATTTATGCTCAATTGCCGCAGGTCTACCGCATATCCTGAACCCCTCATCAAAATCAGTCACTTTAGTGGCAAGCATGACCTTTATGGGCCTTCCTGGCTCAATATCTATCTTGTCCAACTCTTTTTCGCCTTTCATCGCAGCTTCAAAAACAAGAGCAGAGTCATTAGCAAGATCATATTTTTCTTCCAGTATTGGCTTCATCCTATCATCCGAATCAAAAAAAGCAGAATTTATTGCATCAACAAGTAATGCATCAGCAACTCCTACTCTGAGATCGTTAAGAATTGTTCTTATAATATATTTTGATTCATTTGGAGAAGCAGAAGTTAAAAGTTCAGAAACAAGGTCAAGTTTTTTTTCTATACTTCCTTTTCCTTCTATATCTACTATCGCCCTTAAATTATCAAAAACTTTCTTTGCATCAAGATTTTGGGAGAATAAAGCCTTCTGTTTCCTTTTCTCTGTATAAAATTTTGCAATCTCGCCCCAATCTCCTATCTTTCTAACCTTATCTTCCACTTCTTCTTGCTTTATTCCAAAAGCAGAGCAGATAACTTTCAAAGTCAGCTGACCAGAAATACCGAATTCACTTGGGTCATAATCAGGAAATACTTTTCCTCTCAGAAGATAAATCCATCGAGCATCCCCTGATTTACTAAGTTTCTTCAAAAAAGAGGCAAGAATAGCTGTCTTCTCCAGTTTCTTAGTTGTCGATGCAAGAGATTCATAAACTTCAACAAATTCCTTATATTGCATTATTTCTAAAAGTAAAAATGATATATAATCATTGCTATCATCAAATAAATTAAATCCAGCCAGCTTTCTTTATTCCGCCATCAACTATTTTAAATTCTAGCTCTTTCTCCTTCAAGCTTCTATGTTTCTTTAAAAAAGCAATTCTTTTTCCATTGTCGTTCACAAGTTCAATTATACATTTACCCCAGTAATTCAAAATATCTCCTCCAACCATTCTTCTTTCATCCTGCCAATTATATACCTGATTAGTTACCAAAACAGGTATTTGCTTTTTCCTAGCTATCTCAGCAAGCGTTTTCATCTGAGAAACAAGCTCAGCATTAATCCTTCTTAATGAGTCATCATCTTTTTCTCTTGCGGCTGCAAAGTCAAGTCTGTAAAGTATAGTCATACCATCAACCACTATCAATGAAACTTGATCTTTCAAATATTCATTTAATTTTTTGAAAGCATCTTTCTGCTCAGTAAAATTAGTAGGATTTAGTAGCAAGATATTTTTAAGAACTTTTTCAACTTCAGCCTTATCAGCATTAACAAGTTGTTTTACTCTTTCAGAACTGAAACCTCCTTCAGTATCAATAAAAATAACTTTGTTGCCTTTTTTTGCCTGAGAGACTGCAGCAAGCATACAAAAATTAGTCTTCCCAGAACCCGGGCCTCCATAAATAACACTTACAATGTCGTTCTCATACCCTCCGAAAAGCCATTTATTCAAGTCATAGCTTCCAGCAGATACTTTTACCATCAAATCCAAAGAAATAGAAGGTATATAAAAATAATGAAAATAAAATAAATAGGTTTTACTTCCTTCTCGAAGCTCTTGCGTTCTTTTCAGGCATCTCCATAGCGCAGAAACAGTTCTTGCAGCTAAAAGAGTGTATAAGCAAAATTATACCTGCGATAACTACTATCCACTGTGAAATCGATGTCTGCCATAAAGCAAACACTATCACAACAATAGCAATTATCAATTCACACCAACTCTTGCACATGTCACACCTCCCATTATAGCGTCAATGAACTAGGGTTAATAAATATAAGCATTAACAAAAAAGTTAATATGCTTTTTTCTGTTTATATTGACTCCAATACTCAGGAGGAACAAGCAAGTTTAATTTACCTACTATTACGCTAACAGAATAATCAGCTTGAACATCACGGCGGTTATGGTTAACCCCTTTAAATTCTTCTTCAGCAGCACGTATTGCTCCTTCTAAAGAACCTTTATGCCTTGTAGTAGTAGACTTCTCTCCCTGGCTCTCCCATAAAGAATAAAGAAACACAGTATAATTAGCTCTCTCAGGGTTAAAACCCTCAAGCAGAGGCAATGCTTTTTCAGTTTGAATAATTTTTTCCCTTAATCTCTTAAGTGATTTTTTAACATCTTTTCTAAGATAAGTTTGCAATTTCATATTCTTACAAAAGAATTAAAGAAGGTTATAAAGATTATTGCATTAATTACATACTATTAGAAGATATACATTTATTTCTTCAAACCAGAAGCAAGCTTGTCACAATCTTTCTTTATAGCATCAATAGCATCAGCAACTGCCTTTTTGACAGGCTTGTTATTGCTCTCTATACTGAAAATAAGCGGTTTTGAAGGATGCTCTCTTCTCCAGGCAGCAAATTCAACTCCCTGCTCATACAAATAAACCCTTAATATCTCTGCAATGGTAGGATTGTCAATCCTAATTTCAATATCATTCTTTTCATTCTTAACAAGTTCAATGTTCATAAAAGAATTGCTTTTCCTTGGTTTATAAAACTTTCTAAAAATAGAATAACAAACTACTTGCTCTCTTCAGAATCATCATTGCTTACATCAATAACATCAACAAGCTCCTCAGCTTTAGTTCCTGGTTTGCTAGCACCCATTCTTTCAGTCCATTTGGGTTGAGAAAGAGAATGCTTCCTTGCAGTAAACCCTGAAGAAGTATCAGTAGAACTGCCAGCTCTTCTAAGATTGACTTTCAAATAACTCTCGAGCTTGTTTATCAAGATATAATCATTATGAGGTATGATTCCATTTTCAATCATCTTTATATCCTCTTCAGGACTGTTAATGGCCTGAGCAAGCTGCTTTCTGTTTAAGTTCATCTGCTTTCTCCTAGAACCAACAATCCAATGAAAGTTTTCTACCAAGCTAGAAATAATCTCATTCTTATCATGCCAAGGTCTTCGGTATTTATCTATATCAAAATAAGCCTTTCTCTCTCCTCTTAATCTAGGAGTAAGTTTCATCTGCTTCTGGACAGCAGGAGAATCAAGTACTGATTGCTCAGGCTTTCTTATTACAAGTAATCCCTCTCTCTTTGCATATTCCGAGCTCACTCTTACAATTCTACCGTCCTCAATAGCTTCAACCAGATTTTTATCATCTTCAGGCATACTTTTTAGTGTAGAACATAGTTTTTATTCTTTATTGCTATTGAAAATACTATTTTGAAGCTCATTAGAAGTAGGAACGCCATAGATAATTTTACTTTCATCTATCACTATTGCAGGTTCAGAAGTTACATTATATCTGTCTAAAGTCAAATTTACAGATTCAAGTCCTAGATTAGCAGCAATAGGAATAAGTAATATCTTACCAGGGTTCTTTCCTTTGGTATCTAACAAAAGATTTGACAAAGTATACTGCTCAGCTTTTATGTTAGTATCTGTAGAATCATAATTAAAAAAGTAGGTTACTATGTGGAAGCTCTGATTACAGTTTTGCCTTATCTGAACAGCCTCATCCCACAACATTAATCTTAGTAAATCATATCTTTTATGAACTTCTTTTAAATCAGAAGTGAACTTGCTTGCAGAATCATATTGTTCCAAAGCAGAGGCCTCTGCATAAATTCTGTCTGCAAAATTGAATGTGTCATTAACGGCGACACTGCAACTAATACTTCCCATTGTAACTTCCTTATTTCTTAATTGCTCATCGAGAAGACTTATTTCGGATTTCATAACATCAGAAGAAAGCTGGCTGGACCTCCCCTGCTCAAGGAAAAATCCCAAAGCTATTCCTATTATGAATACGATAATCGTAAATACAAGAGCCAACCAAAAAGCATGTTTGCTATTTACCATGAATATTTTCCCGTTACCAGCTTATACAATCCGGCAATCATGATTGTGGGATAAACTGATAAGTATACTATACTATAGAAGAATACGTTAAAAACATTGTTATTTTCGAACTTGTGCGCATCCATCATTCTTAAAACCAAAAAAGTAAAGGAAATTCCAAGGAAAAACAAAGCAAATCCAAAAAAATTGAGAACAGAAGGTGAAAAGCTCAAATCCTGTAACTGTAAAACTGCTACGCTTGCATCGATTGAGTATTTGGTAGAGAGATAATACAAGAAAAGTTTTCTTGACAACAAGTAAGCAAGAAGCAAGAGCCCGAATAATCCTATAAAAAGAGAAATGCTAAAAAAAGGTATTATAAAAGAACCAAGCATCCCTTTACTAAAAGCTGAATCTCTGTATTTTATTATACACTGCGTGCCTCCAATGTTCCATCTTACTCTTTGCTTCCACCAATCCTTTAATTTAGTAGGAGTAGTTGTATAAACCTGCGTTGCAAGACACATTCTTGGCCTATATCCGTATGAACGCATTCTCCACACAATCTCTATATCTTGAGTCATATTGTGAGTATCAAAAAGACCTATTTCCATTAGAACCTTTTTGCTGTAAAGAGCAAAGGGCCCAGGAGTTACGTAAACAGCATCAACAGAATCAAGAAGCTTTCTCTGAAATCCTATAATAAAATATTCTATCTGCTGCAGCCTCTGCATAAAAGTAACTGGTTTTTTTGATAACACTGAACAGGTTACTCCTCCAGTCTTTTCATCTTCCTGAAGAAATCCTATCATTTTAAGAAGAGCATCTCTTGCAGGAGCAGAATCGGCATCAGCAACAGCAATATACTTGTACCTAGCGGCCTTTATGCCTATATTGGTTGGCTCTGCGGCTCCACCAGAATTTCTTTTGTTAACAATTAGCTGAACATTCCCATGTTTTGCAGCATATTTTCTAACTATTTCTGCAGAATTATCACTAGAACAATCATCGACAACAATTATCTCTATCATCTCCCTAGGGTAATCCAAATTAAGTAAAGATTCTATTGCCTCGCCGATAGTTTCAGATTCATTGTAACAGGGCATCACAATGCTCACAGGCTCAGGCTTTCCTTTAGGATAAACAAAGAGTTCTTTCCTAGCTGTAAAAAAGATAGTAAGAAAAAGAAAGGAAATATAAAACCCTACAAAAATATAGAAAAAGAAAACAAAATCTAGCCAAGTCATGCCGAAGGAGTGTTTTCTTCAGATTTATTTACATGAAAATAATCATGGAAACTCTCACTTAAGCTGAGTTCAGAGGTATGCCCCGTTTTCTTTTTGTGAATCAATCCCATCTCGGCAAACTTTTTTATGTGGTCATAGGCCTTGTTGCCTCTTATCTTTATTATTACACTTTGTTTTATCGGCTGCTTGTAGGCAATTATCGCCAGTGTTTCCTGCTCTGCCCTTGAAAATTCAGAGCTTCCTGTAGCAAGCCTGTTAACCATGCCAACATATTCCTGAGCAACATCCATCTTCCACATATTATTTTGCTGCACAAGCTCAATTCCTGAATTACTATACTTATCGCTTAAATCCTCAAGTATTTTCTTAAGCAAAATAGGGTTAACATCTGTAAGAGAAACAAGTTCCTGAATGCTCAAATATCTTCCAGCAATGAAAAGTGCTGCCTCTACTTTTCTAGTGCTTTCAATCTCGGCAGCCTGATCAACTTCTTCGATGCTTTCTCTGCTTATTTCCATAGAATAAATTAGTCTTGTAACCTTTAAAAATTATATGTAATGAAAATCATCTAAGAATAATAATCAAAATTCCTTCGATTGTTGCAGCAACTACGAGCAACGGCAGAACAATGAGAAAGAAAACCTTCAATGAGTTATAAAGTCTCAGCTTGAAATTCTTTCTAGCTGGCTTTGAAAATACCGATGCTCCAAGTTTTATGCCAAGTCCCAGAGATATAAAAATAGCAGGAAGCTCAAATATTCCATGAGGAAGTATTCTCCAAAACTCAGAAAAACCTGAAAGAGAATATACTTTTGCAAGCACATATCCCAAAACAAGCCCGTTTGAAACAGAGTTAATAAGAGGGAATATGCCTAAAACAATTCCAAAAAGAAGACCTTCAAAAGCAACACTAGCATTGTTAGCGAAAATAAAAAGTATTAAGTTTATTCCAGTAAGCCCAGCGGTTTTACTTATTATTTCTTTCAGCAGAGTATCAAGAAAGCCTAATTTAGAAGCAAATGCAAATCCAATTATTGCGCTAATTATGAAAATACCTATAACAGAATAAATATAATTTCTAGAATCTTTGATATATAAAAAAGCATCTTCCACATACTCTTTTAATAGACTAAAAGTTCCTTTAGTTTTTCTTCTTTGAGATTTCATTGGAAAAACCTCTGCAAAGCAATAACCTTCTTTTTGTACCTGACTCTAAGAAAATATCCATAGGCAAGCCCAGCTAAAAATCCTCCAAGATGTGCAACATTGCCTATGGGAAGGCTTGCAGCAAGCGAGGCAAGCCAAGTAAGAATAAGCACAAGTGGAATCATGATATATCCTGGAAGAGAGAAAAATGGTAGGAATATTATGCTAAATCTCATTCTAGGTAATAGAACTACGAAAAGCCCTGCAACGGCAAATATTGCTCCCGATGCTCCAACCATATACAATTCAGGAGTACCGAAAAGATTGGCCCAAAAACCATATCCGTAAAATCCTGCAAGAAAAACAGAAAGTAATCCTGCAAAAACTCCTGAAATCAAATAAAACCAGACAAATCTTTTTCTTCCGATTATTTTTTCAGATAAACTACCTAATGAATAAAGGACAAACATATTTACTAGCAAATGCAGCACACTGGCATGCATAAACATATGAGTAACCAGAGTCCAGAGATATTTTCCATGGAGAATATTCGCAGGAGATAAAGCAAGATAATTCAAAACTTTATCTCCGTAGACTGCCTGAAGCAAAAGTGCTGCAATGAAAATAAAAACATTAATAAAAATTATCCAAGTGGTTGCAGAAAATTGAAAAGAACGTTTATTACCTACTAATTGGCTTTGCACGATTATCTTCCTCTTTTTTTACTTTTAGGTTTCTTACCCTTTGCAGGAATTTTAACTTTTAGCTTTCCTAATTTTTTAAGCTCTCTCTGTCTCTTTTTCTTCTTAGCTTCTTTTTCTTCTTTCTTTTTCTTCTCCTCAGCCTTCATCCTCTTAAGCCTAGTCTTCTGATTCTTAACATCAAGAATACCTATTTCTATATTGACTTTTTCAATAAGAGCCTCATTCCTTGCAAGTTCTTTCTCAAGAAGGGCAGATTCTTTGCTATTATCTTTAAGCTGTAATATCTCTCCACACTCTGGACATACATAATCATGAGTTAGTGCTGCTTCTTCTGTAAAATCAAGGCTACAATTAGGTGAATAATAAAATCTCTCTGTTTTTTTGCCATGTATATCCTGTTTAAGCGCCTCTATCTTCTTAAAAAGTTCATCTTTTGATTTGATTAATCCTTTGTCTGGATTTAATGTCCAAAAATAAGTATACCATCCGCCCTTCTTATTGTCCTTCTTTCTTATGAAACTGACAATTCCTTCATCTGCCAGTTTGTAAAGAACATTTCTTGTCTGATTAATTGTTAATTTAAGCTTTTTTGCAATCAAAAACTCATTTACATTTTTCTTGTCTACTAGAAGGTCTATAATACCTTTAGATTTTTCTCCTGCGATGGATGAAACAACTTCCTTAAGAATTACAACTTGCATATATTCTCTTCCGATTATTCTTATTAAAAACCTTTCCCTTTTATGTTACTCTTTTATAGTTAATATAAAGCTATATAAATTAACTTAAAAACCTATCAATATGTTTTGGAATAAAAAGGAAAATAAAAATTCATTGCCAGATCTTCCAGCTATTAAATCGCCATTCAGCAAAGAGTTATTTGTCTCTTCCCAAGATAAGAACATAGTCGAAGAAAAAATGGAAGAAAACGCAGAGCCTGACGATGAAAAACATTCCCTTCCATCATTTCCCGATTCACTTGCAGAAAAGGGATTTTCTCAAACAGCAATAAAAGAAGCAGTAAGTCAGGATGAGATAAAAGAACCTGAGGAAAGCGATTCTGAAGAGGAAAGCGATTTGCCAGTGGCAAAGCCAGAGCAAAATAAGTTCAAAACAATACAAGTAAATGAAGACCATGTTTCTTCAACAAAAGAAAATCCTTATCTTAAGAGCGTAAAAACTGGCCTAGAGAATAAAAATAAATATGTTCAGCCAATTAATACCTATAATGAACCTGAAGAACAGGAAAAACCATTCACTTTAGGTCTCCCTCCTTCGGAGCCAGAATTTGAGGATGAAATTGAAAAACCAATGCCTGCTGAAAACCAGAAGAAAGGAGATGTCTTCGTAAAAATAGAAAAATTCTACTCGGCTAAAAAATCACTTGACGGGATCAGACAACAAATAGACCAAATAGATGACCTGCTAAAGAAGATAAGAGACATAAAGATGAAAGAAGAAAGAGAATTGTCAGTCTGGGAAAAAGAGATAGCCCTGGTAAAATCAAGGATACAGAATGTCAATGAAACTATCTTTGAGAAGATATCCTAAAAGGAATAAAAATGAGTTCTGAATATATCAAATTGTCGCAACCCGAGGTCGTTTATGGGCAGAAGAATTTTTTGAAGGCACAGTTAGACGTCCTTGACATAACAAGACATTACTTAACATATCAAAAGCTGAGAAAGGAAGAATTCCTCCTCAAAATAGAATTAAGAAATAAAATAGGACATGTGCAAAATAATCTTCTTGCAATGGACAAAATTCTGCCTAAAACATATCCGGTTGAATCTGAGAAGAAGAAGAAAATTGCATTAGAAACAGACTCAAAAGAAGTGGTTTCCCTTAAGCAGGAAATAGAGCTCATTAAGCAAAAACTTGCAAGGCTGAGATAATTTTAAATATACTCTGGTTTCTAATCCTTTATGAATAATGAAATAAAAACAAGACAGCAACTTATTGAAAAGTATATTGAGTTCTTCAAAAAAAAGAATCATAAACATATACCTGGCTCTTCATTAATACCTGAAAATGATCCTACCGTTCTTTTCACAACAGCAGGCATGCATCCCCTAGTTCCCTTTTTACTTGGACAGAAACATCCACTAGGAAAAAGGCTTGTTGATGTTCAAAAGTGCATAAGAACTCAAGATATTGATGAAGTTGGAGATTCTGTGCATCATACTTTCTTTGAAATGCTAGGGAACTGGAGCCTAGGAGATTATTTTAAGAAAGAGGCAATAAATTTTTCATTTGAATTCCTTATAAAAGAACTTGGAATTCCTAAAGAAAGATTTGCGGTAACTTGTTTTGCTGGAGATAAAAGAGTCCCCGAATTATCTATTGATGATGAATCATCCGAAATCTGGCTTTCGCTTGGAATTCCTAAAGAAAGAATTTCTTTTCTAGAAGGAGGAGTTTTTGAATCTAAAAATAATTGGTGGGGTCCTGCTGGAGAAATAGGTCCATGTGGCCCAGACACTGAAATGTTCTATTGGAAACTAAACGACAAAAAAGCACCAAAAAAATTCAATCCAGATGATGAAAACTGGGTAGAAATATGGAATGATGTTTTAATGCAATACGAAAAGAATAAGGCAGGACAATATGTTAAAGCAAAGCAGCAAAACATTGATACTGGAATGGGATTGGAAAGAACGCTAGCAGTTCTGAATGGATTAGAGGACAATTATCAAACTTCTATTTTCCAGCCAATTATAAAAGAAATAGAAAAAATATCAGGCAAAAGCTATGGTAAGAATAAGGAAGATACAAGAGCAATGAGAATAATCGCAGACCATGTCAGAGCAGCAACATTTATCCTTGGAGATGAAAAAGGAATAAAGCCTTCAAACCTAGGCCAGGGCTACGTTCTAAGAAGACTGATAAGAAGAGCAATAAGATATGGTAGAATGCTTGGAATAAAAGATAACTTCACTTCAAAAGTTGCAAAATCGGTCCTTCCAGTATATCCAGACTATCAAGAATTGCACAGAAATATAAAATTCACTCTAGAACAACTCGAAGAGGAAGAAAATAAATTTGGTTTGACCCTAGAGAAAGGAATAAAAGAATTTAACAGAATAATAAAAAGCAGAAAAGAAAAGATCCTCACTGGAAAAGAAGCATTCTTGCTCTTCCAAAGCTATGGGTTCCCCATAGAATTTACGGAAGAATTAGCATCTGAAAATAATATAGATGTTGACCTTGATGAATATAATGAAGAATTCAAAAGGCACCAAGATTTAAGCAGGACAGCATCATCAGGAATGTTCAAATCAGGACTCGCAGATAATTCTGAAGAAACAAAGAAACTACACACTGCAACCCACCTTCTCAATGAATCTCTTCGCCAAATTCTAGGAAAAGAAGTAAAACAAAAAGGGTCAAACATAACACCTGAAAGACTAAGATTTGATTTTAATTTCCCAAGAAAATTAACAGATGAAGAAATAAAAAAGATTGAAATTCTTGTAAATAGTAAAATAAAAAGCAAATTGAATGTAAGAAGAGAAGAAATCCCTCTGAAAGATGCAGTAAGTTCGGGAGCTCAGTCAGAATTCGGAACTAAATATCCTGAAATGGTTTCTGTTTATACAATCGAAGACTCCGAAGATGAGAAGAAATGGTTTAGCAGAGAAATTTGCACAGGCCCCCATGTAGATAACACCTCGGAACTAGGCAGTTTCAAGATAATTAAGGAAGAATCTTCTGCGGCGGGCGTCAGAAGAATAAAAGCCATTGTTGAATAATTCTCAAATTAAATAAACCAATACTGCAGCAGCAATCAAAAAAACATAAAGAGCTAGCCATCTCAAATTCTTTCTGTTATTAAGAATATATGTGAAAGAAATATGTATTGTCAAAAGACCAGCAGCGAAAGAAACCAATGCAGCCCAAAGCATTTCAGGAGGAAGTGTCGCATTTCCTATTTCAAGAACATTCGCCCCAAAAACAACTGGAATTGAGAGCAAAAATGAAAACTTAACAGCACTCTTTTCACGCAATCCCAAAAGCAATCCCGATGAAATAGTTGTTCCTCCTCTTGATATCCCCCTAAAAAGTGAAAGCATTTCTGCAAGACCTATCAATAATGCAGATTTATAACTCAATTCACTTAATTTTTTTGCATTTTTACCAGATTTGTTAATATTTATAGATCCAATAAGAAGAATTACTCCTGTTGTGGCAAAACCTAGGCAAAGAAGCCAAAGATTTCCAAGAGTATTTTCAAATATATCATGAAAAAGAAATCCTGCAATCCCTGCGGGAATAGTTCCTATTATGAGCAAGAAACCTAGCCTGGAATTTTCAGTTTTCCAATTCCCTTTCAATAAATCCTCTATAATATCAATAATATCTTTTCCGAAATATACAAAAACAGCCATAAGAGTTCCAAAATGTAATGCGACATCAAATGTTAAACTATTTGAAAATCCAAGGAGCTTTGAAAAGAGAACCAGATGACCTGAACTAGAAATAGGCAACCATTCAGCTATACCTTGTATTAAAGCCAAAATCAACGCAGATAATATTTGATTCATTCAAATCCGTTGAAAAAAGCATTAATAAAATTAAGTGTTATGTAAGATTTACTTTGCAGTCTAAGACATTTTTAGAATCATTCTGCTAAGACTGGCGGGAGAAAACTTTTCGGAAGCATCTAATATTTCCATGCCTATAACCTTTCCGTCTTTAGATATATCTACAATAACTCCTTCGCCTATCTCTTCGCTATATTCGGACTTTCCTTCTTCTACGTAGATATACATCGCGTCTACTTCTTTGTCGTATCTTATTTTCATTTTAGTATTTTCCAAGCCTAGTGTAATATGATGTTACAATTATATAAACCTTTTCTGTCTGCAAATAAATAACTCTTAATAATCTATTCCCGATAACTTTTTGAGAAATTTTTCTTCCTTTTCTCGACTCGGTAATTTTATCTGGATTTAGAATAGCTTCTTCCACATCCTCTTTAGAAATTCTTCTCTCAATCATATTCTTTCTTGCATGTATAGAATATATTATATTCATAAGATAATAAAGATGTTAAGATATAAATATTTAACTCAAAGTTATTAAAATTACCTACTATCTGCCCTTATTCTCTCTATAAGCTCAGGAATTCCAACAACTGCAGTTCCTGGTTTTTCAACAACAATTCCAGCAGCATAATTAGCAATCTGCGAAGCTTCAGCAATGTTTGCTCCAGACAAAAGTGAAAGTGTCAAAGCAGAAAGAACTGTATCTCCTGCACCACTAACATCTATTACTTGTTTAGCCTTAGTAGGAGATTCATGAAAATCTCCATCATAACTACACATTCCATGCTCACCGCAAGTAACTATCACATATTTGCTTCCTGTCATTTCTTTCAATTTAAGAGCGCTCTCTCTTCTTCTTTCATAGCCCATTATTCCTGTTGCCTTTCCAGCCTCACTTAGATTAACACATAACAAATCAACTCCTGAAAACTTGCCTACATTTTCAGGTTTCGGTGCAGCAAAAACAGGTACATTCATTCTACGCGCAAGCTGTATAACTCTCTGCGCCAAGTCGCCTCTGAAAACTCTTTTATAATAATCAGAAAGAACTATCGAACCAACTCCTCCGCGAGAGGAATCTAAATTTTCTAATCCATTAAGAATTTGTAGAGAAATAGCACTACTAAGAGGAGATAGCTCAGTCTCACCATAATCTACCCTAGTAAGATAATGCCCGTCACCAAAAATTCTCTGCTTGCACATGGTTGGACCCTCTAGAAATAGATCGGGTGAAATTCCTGATTTACATAGCTTCCGAACTTCCGATCCATAGTTATCATTGCCTATTACTCCATAAAGATATGTCCAGGCATTGAAAGAAGAAATATTACTTGCGACATTTGCTGCGCAACCGAGCGTATATTTAGATGTTGTTTTTTTTACAAGAGGGCAAGCTCTGTTTTCAGGATTCAATCTTTCTATTGTTCCATAAAGAGCCTCATCCAAAGCAACATCTCCTACAACCGCAACCCTGTATGAATCAAATCCTTCAATTATACTTGCCAATCTATCAAAATTTACCTTTCCAGTCATTAAAAAAAGATAAACCTATGCCTTAAAAAGATTATGAAAGCGCAAGATAATGAATAAAAAATCAAAAAAAGATTTTAGCCTCTGGTCAAGCCTTCAGAGGCAAGTTTAGTCTATTTATTCTGACCTGCATTTCCAGCAAAGCGAGGCCCGAGAATTTATCTTCGATCTCATCAATTCCATGATGAATCGCTCGGCGCTCATCCCCTCAAAATCATATCTGAGGTCGAACAGTTCCCCGCATCTTTTGCATTGCGCAGGCAGTGCAGTTATTGCTCTGTTCATTCACTTCAATGAGAGATTTTCTTTAAATACTAACATCCAATTACAAGAAATATTTTCTAAGATATAGAAACTTATATAGCGAGTCACTGAAAAGAAACAAAACTCTCTTTTTAAATGGTTTAAAAAGCCAGTCACTGAAAAGAAACAAAGAAAATATTTTCTCGCCTATAAATCATTCAGCATAAATTCCTGGCTTTCCAGGTTTTGCCTTTGCAGCCTTGCCTTCAGGATCATATTTTTTCTTATCATTCACAGCAAAAACCTTGACTTTCTTTCCAACTTTTTTGCTCAATAAGTCAAAATCATAATTTTCAAGCTCATTTGGAAGCACATAGAGATATATATTTTCCATTTCCTTTCCCTGTTTTTCTTTTATTATTTTAATTACGTTGACAATATCAGAAACAGTTTTCTCAACTGCCTTTTCAGCAATATCAAATTTCTCATTTATCTTACTCTCATCAGCAGAAGGCCATTCAGCAACAGAAACAAAACCTTTTCCGCCTATTTTCTCCCAAAGCTCTTCAGCAATATGCGGAGTTATTGGAACCATTAATTTTATCCATTTAGTTAACATTTGAGATAAAATTTTATTATCGCACTCTGCAACCTGAAGATATTTCTTAAACTCATTGTATAAGTTAAAATATATATCGTTAGAAGCAGTCCTGAAATCAAAATTGTCCATTGCTAGCTTTATTTCTTTTAACTTTTTATTGAAGGTAGACTCCACCATCGCATCAATATTATTTTTACCATTCTTCTTTTTCATTAATTCATCTAAAAGCAAATTAATCTTTTCTAGTGACGCTCTGTAGCTTAGAGCAACCTCTTCATCCCATAAAACATCTGCAGCTGGACTTCCTATATGTGCATAATACAATCTCATTCCATCGACAGAATATTTCTGAATTAATTCAGGAACTGGTTCAGACCCACCCTTACTTTTCGATATTTTACTGCCTTTCCCAGTAATCCAGTAATTGACAAATATTCCTTTAGGAAGTTTATTTTCTGGCAAAATTGCTACATGATTCATCAAAAAAACAGGGAAGTGAACTGTTTGATGTTCTTTTCCTCCAAGATTTATATCTAAGGGATACCAATAATCAAAATCTTTCTTGATACTTTCCCACAGTTTATTCTTAGCTTTGCCTATTCCTAAATAGACATAATCAAAAAATTCTTCAGTTAATTCTTCAACTTTAATCTTTCCAGTATTAACATATTTAGATACAATATAATAAACAGGATAAAGTGTTGAATCAGAAATAGGTTCAATTATCCAATTACCACCAAAAGGCATTTTAGTTCCTAGCCAACTACCCTGTCTCGCGCATGCTCTGTCCTGAAACCATTCCAAAACAGAGGGAATATTTCTTTTATAGTCCTCAGGATAAATAAGCATCTTTTGTGCATGTTCCTTTGAATCCTTAGTAAGCTTGAAATCAGAATATCTTATAAACCACTGGTCATCAATCTTTTTGATTATTACTCTCTCTCCACATCTGCATATAACTTCTTCTGAGAGAGAATACATTATATCTGCTTTTCCAGATTTAATAAGCTCATCTTTCATTTTATCTTTAGCCTCAATAACTTTCATTCCAGAATATTTTCCGCAAATGGAGAGTAAAATTCCAGAATGGTATCCCTCCTTATAGACCTCCTGAGTCAATCCCTCAAGTTTAGGGTCTTCCTGATTCGAAACACCTTCCTTCTCTACAATATCTACTCCAGCCTTCTCACCATACTTTTTAGTCTGAATTATAGGAATAACCTTAATAGCCTCCAACTCTTTAATTTGGTTTATATCAAATCCTAACTTTTTCTTATCTTTAGCAGACAATTCCTGTAGCTCTTTCAAAGCAATATAATCATAAGGGGCGTCACTAGGCACTGAAGTCACAATCCCTGTCCCAATATCTGACTTAACAAATCTCGAAGGAAGAATAATTACTTCTCTTTCAATCATTGGTGCTACTGCTTTTTCGCCAAGTAATTTCTCCATTGTATATCCAATTAATTTAATATCGTCTTTTTGATAGGTTAATTTATTGAAAGCATCTTCGCTTATTATCCAAATCTCTTTTCCAACTTTAACTTCTACATACTTAATATCGGTATTAATCCATAGATTAGTCTGCCCATAAACCGTTTCTGGTCTTAATGTAGCCGCAACAAGATACTTATCTTTGAACTTGAACTTTAGTAAAGTAAATTCCATTCTTTCAGCATTGCCGCCTTTAGAGATATCTGTTTCAGAAGCATCAACCGCAACAGGACCATCTTTTGGACAGAAAGTTCCATAATATGGTTTTTGAACAAGAAGATTCTTTTCTTTCAATTTTTTAAATTGCCATTCAATAAATTTATTATAATCTGGATTAATAGTACAAATGAATCTTCTTTCATCAATTAAAAATCCAAATCTCTTCCAGTATTCAACGTAGTTTTTATTAAAAAAGTCTACTACTCCTTTTGGAGTCTCAAGATTAGATATTTTTTTCATATCGTATCCATTATTTTTGAGATAATCCAACATTCCCGAATCTTTCTTCCTAATTTTATTTGCAAATATAACTGAAGGGTTACCTGAAGCATGAGTTCCTACAGGAAAAAGAACATTATATCCATTCATCCTCTTATATCTACAAATTGCATCAGAATAACTATAACCACGCATATGCCCCACATGAAGGTACCCAGATATTCCAGGATAAGCAAAAATTAAAAAAAACTTTTCATTCTTATTTGGTTCAGCTTCTCCAAGTTTGGCATCATCCCATCTCTTCTGCCATTTCTTTTCTATACTAGAAAAATCAATTTCTTTCTTTATTTCGATATTCCTAGTCATATTATCATTCATAAAAGGCAAGATTTAAACTTTATGCTGAAGTAACTAAAAAGCTTCTTTAAGGGAATTCAGAATCCCTTTCTTTCTCAGCTGGCTCACAGCAGAAGGATTATACTTGAAAATAATATCGCCTTTTTCATTATCATCAGGCCAGGGCATTATGAGAACAATATCTCTTGGTCTAAGCCAAAGCTCCCTCTTGTATCTTCCAGGGACTCTGCAGTTTCTCTTCTTTCCATCGGTTCCAAGAACTTCCATTCTGTTTCCGCCGTATCTCTGACTTATAACTCCTATAACTTCTCCATTTCTAGGAGCTCTTACTCTGGCAGGAGCTACCACTTCTGTTGTGCTTTCCTGCGGAGGAGCGTCAGTAACAACTTCCTCGAATTCTCCGTAATCTCCCATGATATCTCTAGAAAAGCTCCTTTTTTAAATATATTCAAATACGTTTATAAAACCTTTAAGATTATAATCTATATGATAAACTTATATCTTACAGGAGACAAAATAATCTCAAATGAACAGGAAGCATTCTCTCTTTATGAAAAATCAGTATTTGGAGAGAAGAAAGAAGGCAGAATAGAATATAGCAATGTCGAAGCCCTTTTTCTAGTTCAGGAAAGAAAAAGTTTTCTCTTTTTAGGAAAGAAAAAGCTCTCTTTTGATGAATTACTTAAAAGATTGAAGAAACAAGATAAGAAAATAGAAGTAAAACTTGCAGTCTACTCTGACCTAAGAAAAAGAGGTCATATTGTCAAGTCTGCTTTGAAGTTTGGAGCAGAATTTAGAGTTTATGAAAAAGGAAGCCGTCCTGGAAATGACCATGCAAAATGGATTCTTTATACCACAAAAGACCATGAATTACTTGACTGGCATGAATTCTCTGCAAAAAATAGAGTCGCTCATAGCACTAAAAAGAAACTCCTGCTTGCAATTGTTGATGATGAGTCAGATGTTTCTTATTACGAAGTATCCTGGTTCAAGCCCTAATCAGAATTTATCACTTTCTCTATCTTAGCAACAATATTTTTCCAGTCAAACCTCAAGACATGATTCCTTGCATTCTTCTCTACCAAAGAAATATTCTTTTTACGCATAAGCAATACTCGGTCAATAATCCTCGCACAATCTAAAGAATCTCCCTGATTAAACAAAAAGCCATTCTTTCCATTGTCAACAAGTTCTTTGTTTCCAGCTATTTCACTGGCAACAACTATCTTTCCACGAGCCATTGCTTCAACAAGAGATTGGGGCATACCCTCTCTCTTTGAAGGAAGGACAAATATTTTTGCAGAATCAATTTTCTTTATTTTACCTTCTATGTCAAAAATTGCAGGAGAAATAGATACTCTCTTTCCAATTTTATTCTCTCTGATTATTTCATTAATATGCTGAAGATATTCTTTTTCGGCCATCCCAACTATTTCAAGTTTAATTTTTTTATCATGAAGCAGAGGCATTGCACTAATTAATGTTTCAATATCCTTGACAGGTGAAATCCTTCCAAGAAAAAGTATTTTGTTCTGTTCCTTTGTTTTTTTCTTTTTACTGAAAAAATCTGAAGGAATGCCATTAGGAATATAAGCAATTTTATCTAATGGCACCATAAGATTATGCAAAAATTCTCTTTCCCAGTTAGTTATTGCAATTATTTTTGTAAATTCCCTAAGCCTTCTTCTCCCTATAAATCTGTCAAAGAATTTAACATAATATCTTGCTGCAAGTGATCTGTTCTCATCAGAACCAAAAGGAGCATGAGTAACCAAAAAGCACTTGGCATGTATTTTCTTTGCAATATCCAACCCAAGATGGGTATGACTATGTCTGTAGCTATGGGCTATTATTATATCTGGTTTGAAATCGACAACTGCTCTCTCAAAAGCACCCCTATCCCAGACCATGTAACTCTCGCTGAAAGGCATTTTTCTTGTAGAAAATCTCTTTATTAGCACATTTCCAATTTTATCATCCTTAGAAACTATTTTGTTGCTTCCTTTTTCAATATTTGATGAAAATATTCTAACATTATATCCTTTTTCAGAAAGAAGCTTAGCCTCATGCTTCACCCTTGCAAAAACTCCATCAATGCCTGCAGAGTAAAGGCATAGTTCAAGTATTTTCTTTTTATCATTAATCTTCATATCTATCCTTACCTAAACTTGTTTATAAAATTAGCCATTAGAAGGGCATTGCTCGCTAGTCCAATAGATAACATTGCTGTTCTTACAAGCATCACAGCTGTTTCCATAGGTCTGGGCGCACGGATATTTTATGCACTGAATCTTTGAGGGATCATTCCAGCCGCACACTGGCTGATAAACCTGAATGCACATATCAGCATTCCTGCTTGAATTAGTGCAATAACTCCTATTTAGATTAGAAGTAGAATTCTCTGAAGAATTATCTGCTTGAGAATTATGATAATTTGCCAAAACAGCAATAACAATCAACAAAATAACCAAAAAAGCGAGAAGCCAGAGCTCCAGTTTGAAATCTTTGTGCATATAACTCCCAAGAAAATTCATTTTATATATCCTTTTTAGCCTTCAAACAAGTTTGCACCTTTGAAAAAACTTATCATCGCCTAATAATTACAAATGTTTATAACTAAAACCTATCTGAAGATAGCTATGCCCACAGATATGCAAAAATTAATGGAAAATAAGGAAAGTATAGTGAATTCTATCCAAACAAGAGGACCTTCTCTTCCTGTTCAGATAGCAAGGGAAGCTAACCTGAATCTCCTCTTTGCATCAGCCTACCTTTCTGAGCTCTACAATGAAAGAAGAATAAAAATGAGCAGCATGAAAGTTGGGAGTTCATCACTATACTATATTGAAGGGCAGGAAGCTCAGCTTGAAAACTTCATCCAATATCTTAACGGAAAAGAAAAGGAAGCTTTCTCTCTGCTAAAATCCCAAAAGTTACTTGAAGATGATAAGATGAATCCAGCCATAAGAGTCGCTCTCCGTGGTCTTAAAGACTTTGCAGTACCCCTTAGAATAAAAGTCAATGAAGACTCAAAGCTCTTCTGGAAACACTTCCTGATTAGTGATACCGAGATAAAAGAAATTGCTCAGTCTCTTTTTGGAAAAAAAGAGAAAAAAGCAAAAGATGAATTAGCAGAAAGTGAAAAGCAAAAAACCCTAGTAAGTCAACCATCTGAACCGCTGGTTCTAGCTCAGGAGATAAAGCTTGAAAAACCAAAGGTAGAAGAAAATAAAGCAGAAACTTTAGTCAAGCAGGAAGAAAAAAGCGAAATTCCTAATGAGATACTTGAAAAGCCTAAGAAAGCAGAAAAGAAGAAAAAACAAGTAGAAGAAAGCAAGTTCATAAAAAACATTAAAGAATATTTGATTTCTAAAGATATAGAACTTCTTGACATTAGAGATGAGAAAAAGAAAGACTTTTTAGCAAGAGTAAGAATAGATACCCTATTTGGTAAGCAGGAATACCTTTTAATCGCAAAAGAAAAAAAGAAAGTAACTGAAGAGGATATAACTCTTGCATTGCATAAGGCTCAGCTTGAAAAGATGCCTGCCCTTTTCATGGCTCCTGGAGATATAGATAAAAAAGCTCTCGACCATGCAAAGCTCTGGAAAAACCTTGTTAAGTTTGAGAAAGTGAAGTTCTAGACAATTATATTATCTATTTAATCTTCTTATCATAGAATTTATACATAGTAAATACTGCATAAGGAGCAATTAAATAAAACAAGAACTCTTCAATGGGAAGTCCATAAATCCTTAATCCTATTAGTCCAGGACCAGGAAAAATCCAAGTTGAACGGTAGACTGCATAATAATCCCAAATCATTCCTACCAAGAAAATATTTAGAGTAACTATTAGTCTTTCCTTTATAGAATGATAAAGACGAATATGATATTTCCATTCAACAAAAATAGTTATTAATAAGATAACCATCAATATGATAAAATATTCCATATAGGATTATAAGAAAGGATAATTATAAATTTAACTTAAACCGATTAACAAAGTAATCTTTAAATACCCTCCAAAACACATTCTTCCAATGGGAAGAATAAAATCAACAATGGTAAAGAAGGCAGCCAGGCAACTAATGGAAAAAGACCTTCCTTTCACAGGCGATTTTACAGATAATAAGAAAATACTCAAAAATTCAATGCCTTCCAAGCCAATAAGGAATAAAGTGGCAGGATATATAGGAAGACTTGTAAAAATGAAGAAAGCAGGCCCAAGAATGAGAAAAGTAATAGTACCTACCGAAGCAGAAGTTCATCCATATTCTGAGCAAGCCCAGAGATTCTAATTATATTCTAGATTGTTTCCAACAAACTTAAAAACTATCTTTTTATCACTCTCCTATGGCTGTGTAGCTCAGTTGGCAGAGCGGTGCTCTCATGAGGCACAGGTCGGGAGTTCAATTCTCCCCACAGCCATATTTAATTTCTAAACAACAAGACTCTTATCTATATTATCTCCTTCCTTTCTCGGAAGTATGTGCAAATGTGCGTGCTGAACAACCTGCCCAGCGGGCTCTAAATTATTCATAACTATATTAAAACCATCTCCATATTTTTTCTCAAGTAATCCATAAGAAATCTTTTTAGTAAAATTAAGCAATTCTTCTCCTAATTTATCAGGAATGTCCAACAAAGTAACAAAATGCTTTTTACTTATTATAAGTGCATGTCCTTTAATTTTTTGATTTATATCAAAAAAAGCCATGAAATTATTACTTTCATCTATAAAATTTGATTTAACTTCTTTTTTAGCGATTTTACAGAATATGCACTCGCTACTTTTTGTCATTTTGACTGCTCAAAAGTATTAGAATAAAAATTTCCTTTAAGCATCTGTCTATTCACTTCCTCTTTCCTTATATTAAAAGTAAATAATTTCGCCAGAGCAGATTTTTTTTCAGAAGAATTAGTCAAAGCAGCAGCAAGTCTGTTGACTTCTTTTGAAAAACTACTCTTTCCATCGTACAATGAAACGGGCACACCTGAAAACAATGCTTTTACATTTACAGAGTCATCCTTTATTCTTGCAACAACCGGGATTCCCAAAGTTTCTTCTATATCTTTAAGAGGTATTTCATATTTTGGATCCCTTACTTTATTTATTATTATTCCAGAAATGGGCTTGCCCCTTTGCTTAGCAAGTCTGGCTGCTCTCAAAGAACAGCTTAAAGTGGGATAATCTGGAGTCGTAACAACAAAAAGATTATCAGAGGCAAGCATTGTAGAAAGGACTTCCTCGTTTAAGCTTGGTGAGGAATCAAGTACAATAAAATCATATTCATCTTTAATCTTTGAAAGCCTATCCTTTAATTTTAGAGGGAAATATTCATGATTGTAAACATAACTTCCAGGAATTATATCGACTCCGTGCCTCTTATGAATCGCTCCCCAAACCCTAGACCTTCCAGCAAGAACATCATGAATCGTTTTGTCTGGCTTTACAATACCCATATGCAACCCAAGATTAGGAGCAGAATAGTTAGCATCCACAAGAAGAACCTTTTGTCCATAATTTTTTGCCAAATCAGTTGCAAGAGAAGCTGCCAAGGTAGTCTTTCCTACCCCACCTTTTATGGATATTATTCCTATCACCTTTCCCATAAGTTATATAGAATATCTGCGTTTAAAAGAGTTTCTAAATGAACTAAAACATAACAATTAAGATGCACAAATCTTTAAATATATTATATCCAAGCAAGAATTATGGCTGAAAGAAGAAGTCTCGATTATCAGGACCCAGCATCGCCTATTAAATTCACTCAAAACCTGCGTGATCAACCTGATGGATATGATATTGAAATTGGAAGTGACCACGTTTACCTTCCAAGTAGATGTTTACCAGACTTAATCAGGAGAGAAACCACAACAAGTCATCTGGTAGAACTTATGTCAAATATAGATCGTAGTTTTGGAGTGGTTCTAGAGTCAAATAATGTTTCTCCAGAACAGTATCATATAGCCATTCTAAAATTAGCTCTATTAAGAACAGAGACAGAGAGAGACTATTTCATTGATAAAAAAGTAAGGGCTAGCTAATAAAAAACTGGACCTGCCGAGAATCGAACTCGAGTCTCATCCATGCCATGGACGCATCTTACCACTGGACCACAGGCCCTAAACAAGTCTGAAATCTCTCAATTATAAATCTAACTATCAGAATGAAATAAGAGAGGTAAGTAACAAAATCAAAAGAACTCCTATTACCATGATTGCTCCGATAAGCCAGGACTTGTGCTTATGAGTCTCTGGAAGAAGATTTGCAGCTCCGATATAAAGGAATTCTCCCACAAAGAAAGCAAGTATGAATGCAAGAGCTTTTTCATTTATCAATATCATTGAAGTAATTAATACTCCTAGGACTGGAGCAACAGCATCCATTAATAAGAAGAAAGCAGCGCTCTTTGTTTTATGTTTATTCTTTAGCATTAGAGTTACAGTGTTTATACCATCAGTAAAGTCATGTGAAATAACAGCCAAAGCAACAACTAATCCCACAGAAGGATTAACCTGATAAGCAGCCCCTATCGCTGCTCCATCAAGAAAACTATGTACTATTAAACTTCCAGCTCCAATAGGCCCCATAATATGCCCATGCCCTTCATCTTCCCCATGATGATGTGCAATAAAATATTTTTCAAGAAGGCTGTAAAATAAGAATGAAAAAACAACTGTTATGAACAAATACCTCATAGGTAAAGCCTGACTTGCAGCTAAACTAAGACTTTCAGGAAATAAATCAAAAAAAGCAACAGCTATTAATGTCCCTGCAGAAAAAGCAAAAAAGTAGGGCATTAATTTCTTGAATTTTAAAGCAAGCAAACCTCCGCACAAAGTAGATATAAAAGTTGCTATGGCAAGTAAAAAGATTATGCTCATCAGCAGAAGAGAAAATAAACATTTAAAAACCTTACTGATAATGATTATCAATAAAGAAATGGCAGCGCAAAGCAGAGAAACAAGGCAGAAGAAAATAATCGAAGAGGAAGTAGAAAAAGAAAAATCCTTCTTTACTTCAGATAGCCTTTTCTCAAAAATCAAGGCAAGAGAGAAAAATATAGGAATAGCCACAGTTTACAGGTTTCTTAAAGACCTAAGAGCAAAAGGAAAGATTCACACCTATCTTTGTGATAAAAAGATACTTTATTCAAAAGGAGAGCCAAATCATTGCCATTTCATCTGTGAAAAATGCAATAAGAGCAGGCACATAAAATTGAGCAGACTTGACTTCATAAAAAAAGAAATTAAAGAGGATATTTGCCATTTCCAGCTTGATGTCTACGGAATATGCGAATCATGCAAAGAAAAAATCAATAAGCGTGAAAACTGATTTCGCATCTAGTCATCTTCTCATAAAACTCGAGTTCTGGTCTTTTATCCCTTATTTCATAAACAAACTTTTCTCCCCCAATCCAGAAAAAAAACCAACCAGCAGGCTCAAGAAATACCAATAAAATATTGAATATTATACTGCTTGCACCATAGTGGGAAACAACTGCGGCAAGCATGAGCATAGCAAGACCTAAAACAGAAAGAAAAAGTCCTTTCCTTCTTATGTTAGCCATATCCTGATGAATAAGCATCGCATGCTTCTTGAAATGTTCTCTCAATCTTCTTTTTATAAGCACTTCATGCTCAAAATTTCTCTTTGCCTTTGGAATCATAAAACTCAAATCAAGAGTTCCATTTTTATCAAGCGCAGCTTTTTTAGCTTCAATCAAAAAATCATCTGAAAGAGCTCTCTGAGAAAAATTTCTCGGATCAAAGTCAGAAAAAATATCATCATAAGTGTCAAGAAGAAGACTTATTTCTGCCTTGGCAAGCAAAGATTGCTTAACCTGCTCCTCTGACCCTGCAGTATCAATCTCATCTGATTTTACTTCTTCAATCATCTTTTAGATAATCCTTTGGGATTCATCGCCCTGACTGCAATATAATAAATGACTGCCCCAACCCAAGTAGCAAGAACGATTACAATAATCCATATTATTTTCTCACCCTCATTTTTGAAATTTCTCTTAGCACAATCAACAACCATCCAGATTACAAAAGCAAATATAAGCAAAGCTAGAATAATATGCAAAGCCATCCAGCCCGCTGCAAAAGGCCAAAAGAAAACATCACCCCACATCATCAAATAACTAGAAAAACGCAGTATTTAAAATTAATCCCCTCATCGAGAAAAATATAACAATATAAAAAAATAAAAAATAATTATGCTAATTACAATAAATATAATTAGAACTTTCTATGCTTTGGATAGCATTCTTTGCAATAAACTGGCTTTCCTTCTGCTGGTTTAAACGGAACTTCGCAGTCTTGCTTACAATCAGAACAAACTGCTTTATGCATTTCTCTTGGTCCCTGATCAAAGTTATTCCTTCTAAATCCGCTGTTTCCGCCTCTGCGTTCGCCAAATTGACTCATCTTCTTACCTCCTGTGTTCTATTTAATGAACTTTCTTTTTTGCATGAACTGCACTTGTAAACCATGTAACTTATTCCATCAGACTTTCTTCCATGAGGAAAATTCCTTCTTTTTATCAATTTTGTCTCGCCTCCGCAACTGCAGGTAAGCCTTTTTGCAGGACGCTCGCTTCTTCTGAAATTTCTTCTTTCCATGATATTTATAAATTAAGATAAAGAAGCTGACTTCCAAATCAAAACTATATTTTCATGATACTCAAATAGCCTTTTTAAAACTATGTTCACATAGTTTTAATGAGATATTTTTTATTTCAGAAGTATACCGAAAAGATAAGTATCTGCATATTTGCCATTATCAAGCAAAAGACCTGATTTTCTTTTACCTTCAATCTTGAAACCGAATTTCTTTGCCAATTTGACGCTTGGAATGTTATCAATGGCGGCCTCAGCTTCTAATCTTTTAATCCCTCTTTTTTTAGCCTCTTTAATAACTGCATTAACTAATGAAGTCGCAATTCCTCTTCTGGCGTAATCTGGATGTACTGTCCAGCCCAATTCAACCCTATGTCTTGCTCTACCTCTCTCATCCCCATGAAAGCTACAACAGCCAACAATCTTCCCAGTAGTTCTATCTATCGCAAAAAAACTAAATTCATTTTTAGAATGACTGCTATATCTCCTATTATACTTTAGAATATCTTTTTTAGGTCTTATTGTATTTCCACCATTATAGACAAAAAATTTCCTTCTTATTCCTTCATTCCAATATTCCACAAAATCTTTTCCATCGCCCTTTTTTGCTTTCCTGATTAAAATATTGTCCATTTATATTAAAAATTATTCTTCCTTAGCCTGCTTCTTAACAGCTTTGCCTGCTTTGTCAAAGCTCATTTCACCAAGTAGAAGCTTTCTCAAAACATCATTAAGCCCTAAAATTGGCACTCTTATCTGCTTCTCAGAATCTCTATCCCTTATAGTCACATCCCTATTTTCTATGCTGTCATAATCAACGGTTATTGCAAAAGGAGTTCCCAAAGTAGCACTTCTCAGATATCTCTTGCCTATGCTTCCCGAAAGGTCGTAATCTATTACATACTGCCTTTCAAGACCGGCCTTTATTTCATCAGATAATTTAATCAACTCAGGCTTTTTCATGAGAGGAAATATGGAAACATCTATCGGAGACATATGATAAGGAACCTTGAAAATAGTTTTTCCTTCTTCTTCTCCTTTCTTTTCATAGAATAAATCTATCAAAGCATATGCTGGTCTGTCAGTCCCAAATGCAATTTCAAGTACATGAGGAATAAATTTCTCTCCATTTTCTCTTATTGCCTCAAGTTTCTGGCCTGAAAACTTTGAATGCTGAGTCAAATCATAATCCGTTCTATCATGAACTCCGCAACATTCTGTCCAGCCGAGAGAATTTAATTTGATCTCAATGTCCCAAGCATCATCAGCGTAAAAAGCTTTTTCATCATCAAGATGTTGTCTTAATCTTATTTTTTCAGCAGGCACACCCATTGAAATAAACTGATTATATGCAAGCCATAAACACCAGACATATGCCTGACTTTTAACATTCTTGTTTTCAATAGCCTGCTTAATACTTATTTTAATAAATTCTTTTCCGCTCTTCTGCTGCTCTTTAGTCCAGAAAGGCAATTTGACTTCTTTTATCAGCTCATATTTTTCCC
>CAZHCL010000003.1:0-67827 GCA_964530955.1 Candidatus Woesearchaeota archaeon
ACAAATATGATTAGAGACACCGATATATCAGAAGAGTTTTTAATTAATTCTGGGGCAATATATTGTAAGAAAATATCTTCAAAGTGAGGTATAGAAAATAAAAAACCGAATGTTAGCCAAAAAATTTCTAAATTGATATATCTCATTTCACCAGACCCAATTCTTTAAGCATCTTAAGTCTATTTTCATGCTCTTCAGCAGAGACCTTTTCTTCTTCCAATTCGACAAGCTTTTTCTTGGCTTCTCTTTGCTTGTTGTCAATCTCTATTTTACCTGCTCTGTGCCTTGATGAAGGAACTGCCATAGATAAAATAAAAATATTTAGTTTTTAAATGTTTTCAGTGGAGAATCTAATTAAAAAGTAATTTCAAACTTGCCAAGTGCTTTCTCAAGAGCCAAGAAAATATCTATAGAAACAGAGGTATTAAGTTTACCCTTGCTCTCAGCCAATGCTTTTTCAAATTCTGCAGTGCTCGAAGGGTGAATTTTCCCATTCTCAATCTTCTTTATGTCTTTACCTTCAATCAAGAAATTAATTTTTCCCATTAAGAATAGTTCGGCCCTTCTGTTTTGATAAGTTATCTGCATATTTCCTTTTTCAGATGAAATCAATTCTGTTCTCTGACCATATTCAACCAAACTGTTGATAAGCTCGATAGCATCCTTCTTTATATTATCAACCTGTGTAGCATCAAGCTTTCCAGATTTTATCTTTACAGATGCATTAACAATTTCTTTAAGTATGTTTGAGAATCTTGGTTGTATCTTTCCCTTCTTTACCATTTTATTCTCAAATTCTCTTACAAGTTCATTTTCAGACTTTTTACCAAAGAAAGTTGAAAGTAGTTTGAAAATATTTGCGTGCAAGTCAGCAACATTTTTCTGGTTCATCGTCTTTTCTATTTTCTGTCTTATGCTCTTTAGCTTGATATTATATTCCTTGCAGGCTTTCAAGAAAGAATCTATTTCCTGTCCGGGTATCTCCTTTAGCTTGCCATATTCATATTGTTTGAAAAGATAAACTGCCTTCTCCAAAGTTTTCAAATCTTCTTTCTTCATTATTTTTTCTCTTTCAACCAAGACTTTTTTCACTTCTTCAACAATTGCCTTAGGAACTGGAGGAGCTTCTCCTGCAAGCATCATAAGAGCTTGAGTTGGGGTAACAACTCCATAATAAATATCCACCATCGCATCCAACAGTCTTCTTTTAACCAATTCATCAGTCTGATCTCCCTGCTTCATATAAAGGTCAATTGCTTCTGGGCTAGGCTTTATTCTTCCCATCTTAAGAAGAAGTTTCCATGGAATGAATGTTCCTCTATCATATAATGGAATTCCATCTCTTATGAAAGTGAACATGACTGGATGAGCATCTTTTACAGACTGCCAGAAATCAGTTAATAAATAAACCTGTACATTAAGTACATTTTTAACGCCCGAAAGCGCAGTCGCTTCTCTTATATAATCATAAATTATTCCCCTAAGTTTATCCAATAATTCAAGGCGAGGCATTCTTTTTACATCAGTATCATCAATAACAACGAAAACATCAACGTCAGAATCCTTGCTTGCAGTTCCCCTGACAAGACTTCCTCCAATTACATAACTAGCAACATATTTCTCAAACTTTCTCAACACAAGAGATTTGTGAATATTCGCAACTCTGAAAGCGCCTAAGAATCCAATATCGTGCAATGGGAAAGAAGCAGCAATTGCATCCATAATTTCGAATTTACTGTCTAATCCATAAGTCCAGAGGTCAACAGGAGTCTTGATTATAACCCACAAATTCTCTTTTGTTTCTTTAGCAAGCTTAATTATTTCTGGCTTTATCTTTTGAATGTCCTTGTAATGCTCTTCAGGAATTATCATTAAAATGTAAAGAGGTCTTGTATCAGCTACTTCTTTTGGTATTCCCTCATCTTCCTCAATTATTGGAGCAGCAGGACCAGGAAGGATGCTCATGCTTACAGTAAAATCATATTTCTTTACAACTGCTTTCTTAAAATTATCAAGTTTTGACCTTATTTTATCAAAGTCAATTGCTTCCTTTGACTGCCCCTGATTTTGCATAGGAGAAGTCTGATATTTAGGACCAGTTTGATTCGTCATACTCTGCAAAGTAGGCGCCGCTTCAGGTGTCTTGGGAGCATTATTATTAGAATTATTTACAGGAGCGCTGTTCTTTTTGTCAGCCATAAAAGAGGGTGCTTTTTTACATATTTAAAACTATCTTATCCACCTAAAATAGATTGATTTATCCTAAGAAAACTATATAAACAAACTCTATCTGCTCTATCAATAAAAGAGGAAAGAAAATGCTAGAAATGTTGATTAACCCAAAGAAAGCCGAGAGGCGTCCATGGGAAATGTTTTTCGTCGGATTTTTTTACTCCTCACTTTCTTTGCTTATAGTTTCCTGGGTCTTTGCAAAAGATGCAGTCCTATCACAATATTCAGGAATTTTAGTAGTTACTTTTACAGTAATATTTTCAATGCCCTTTGTTTATTATACATTAAGGCTGGAAGAAAAAAGAATAAATCCCCGTTCAGGAACTTTTGCATTGTTAAGAGAGCATGACAGAGCATTATTCGCTTTCCTTTGGCTTTTTCTTGGTTTCGTAGTTGCATTTTCATTTTGGTATATTTTGCTTTCTCCAGTAGAAAGTTTTAAGCCACAGATAGAAACTTTTTGTGTCATTAACAGACCAGCCAATTTTGCTGACTGTACGCAGCAGTATGGACTGGCAGGAGATACTTTATTAGCAACGGCACATGCATCAAGTACAAGCGATCATTTCTTTACAATATTTATCAATAATATTTACGTTCTCATATTTACTCTCGTCTTCTCTCTTGTCTTTGGAGCAGGAGTTATCTTTGTTCTGGCGTGGAACGCGAGCGTCATAGCTGCTGCAGTTGGAATATTCACAAAGTCAAGTCTAGCTTCTTTACCGCTAGGTCTCGCAAGATATATGATTCATGGACTTCCTGAAATAGCATCTTATTTCATAGTTGCTCTCGCAGGTGGAATGATTTCCGTTGCAGTGATAAAGCATGAATTTGGAACTGAAAAGTTCTGGGAAGTTTTGCAGGATTCTCTTAATTTGATTATTCTCTCAATTGTCGTTTTGTTTATCGCAGCATTGATAGAAGTTTTCATTACCCCAAAGCTGTTCTAATCATTGAAGTCCGAGCATAAATAACCTTTAAATAGCTCGTTTTTATTTATATTATCGCATAATTCGATACTACTTAATATGGAAGAGCCAAAAAAAGAAGAAAAACTGCTTGAGGAAAGAAAGCAAAAGGTTTTATCATTCATTAAGGTAAAATATGCTTGGATTTCTTATGTTGCTCTAGCGATAGTAGTCTGGTTTGCTGTCTGGCTCAGGTCTCTTCCAATGAAAATAAATCCCTCAACAGGACATCCTGGTCTTTGGGATATAACAACTAATAATTGGACTCTTGGACCTGACCTTGACCCTTTCCTGTTCTTAAGATGGGCAAAATACATTGTTGCAAACGGTCATTTAATGCTAAATGACTCCATGAGATATCTTCCTGTTGGGTTCAATACAAGCCAAGAATATATTTTGATGCCCTACATGATTGCCTGGTTCCATAATTTTCTTTCATTCTTCCATTTAACTTCATCAGTAGAATATTCAGCAGTTGTCTATCCTCTTTTCATGTTTGCACTGGGATTAATAGCAATATTCCTTTTTGTCAGAAAAGTATTTTTGGAAAAATTAGGAGTCAAATGGGCAAACTTAACAGCTGTTCTCTCAGTATTTTTTATATCTATAATTCCTGGATTAGTCCCAAGAGTAATTGCAGGAATACCTGACAAGCAAGGCACTTCATTGTTCTTCATGTTCATGGCGCCTTACTTGTTCTTGTGCGCCTGGAAAGCTGAAAAATTAAGAAATAAAATAATTTTAGCGCTTGGAGCAGGAATATTTACAGGTCTTTTTGGAATTTATTGGGGAGGTAATTTGCTTGCGTTCATGATAATTAACTTAGCAGTCCTCATATATTTCATTTCAGGAAATGTAGAAAGAAATAATCTTTATGTTTATGGACTATGGATACTTTCTGCTCTTTTGATAATGCACGAAACAGTAACTCTTTTCACAATAGGTAACCTCCTTTCCTCTTTTTCTACAGGCTCATCTGTTGCTATTTTGGTTGTTTTATTATTTGACCAATTTGTTTACAAAAAATTCATAAAGCACAAAATAAAAACTGAGACTGCCAAAAAATTTCCTCATAGTATAATCTCTCTAATTATTTCAGTTTTATTGGTAATAGTCTTGGCTTTAATCACTTTAGGCCCGGGTCCTTTCCTCCATATAGTCCAGCAATCTATTGCTCAGTTCCTTAATCCAGCCCCAACTGATAGATTCAATGTTACTGTAGCTGAAAATAGATCTCCTTTTTTCAGTGAGATTCTTGGAAGTTTCGGGCCTATGCTAGGAAATATTCCATTGTTCGCAGCATTTTTCCTTGTTGGTTCTATTTTCATGGTCTGGAAATTATTTGAGCATATTGAGAAGAAGGATAGGATTTATATCACAACAGCCTATGCAATTTTCCTTTTCTGCACTATTTTCAGCAAGTATTCATCAACAGGACTTTTAAATGGCGATAACTTCTTAAGTTATCTATTGTATGGAGCAGGAATATTAATATTCGCAGGCACAGCAATATATTATTTCCTTAAGTATCACAAATCAGACAGAGCGCAATTGTTCGGTAAGTTAGATTTAGGATTTTTGATTTTGATTACTTTCTTAGTATTTACTCTTTTAACATCAAGAGGTCTGGTAAGAATTATTTTACTTCTTATTCCTCCAGCAGCAATTGTAGGTTCATATTTCATTACTGCAGTTGCAATGTATGTTGCTAAAGTGTTTAAAGAAAAACAAGATAATAGAAAAATATTTGCCTGGTTCCTAGGTATATTAGTTTTAGTCGCAGCAATTTATTCAGCCTATTCTCTTTATTCTGATGCAAAAGCAACTGCTGAAAGTTATGTTCCAAGCGCCTATACTCAACAATGGCAACTAGCAATGTCTTGGGTCAGAACTAATACTCCTACAAATGCAGTATTTGCACATTGGTGGGATTATGGATATTGGGTACAAACAATGGGATTGAGAGCGACAGTTTTAGATGGAGGAAATGCAATATCTTATTGGGACCATATGATGGGAAGGTATGCTTTAACAGATCCTAATGACACAGAGGCATTACAGTTCCTTTATACTCATAATGCAACAAATTTGCTTATAGATTCAAGTGATATAGGAAAGTATTCTGCTTTCTCTAGCATAGGTAGCGATATAAATTATGACCGGGCGAGTTACATACCTACCTATACTATGGACCCTCAGCAGACTCAAGAGAATAAAAACTCAACTCTATATCTTTATCAAGGAGGAGCTCCAGTTGACCAAGACATATTCTATACCATAAACGGAACGCAGGTTTTCTTGCCAGCAGGTAAGGCTGCATTAGGAGGAGTAGTCATAGTTAGAGACAATAATAGTAGCAAAATAATAAGTCCTCCAAAAGGAATATTTGTATATCAGAATATTCAGTATGCTGTCCCCTTCAGATATGCATTTTCCGAAGGCAATCTTATAGATTTCGGCGAAGGTTCTGGATTAGATGCAGGAGTATTTATTTTCCCAGGAGTTGTGCAAACCAGTTCAGGTGTAGCAATACAAAAAGATTACGCGATGCTCTATCTAAGTGAGAGAACAGTCGGCTCGCAGGTAGCAAGATTCTATCTTTTCAATGAGAATAGTTCTTACTTCAAACTTGTACATAGTCAGGATGACTTTGTTGTTTCAAGTCTAAAGAACCAGAATGCTATAAGCCAGAATGACGACTTCGTATATTACCAAGGATTGAGGGGGCCTATAAAAATATGGCAGATTAATTATCCAGCAGGCATAAAAGCAGATCCAACATATCTCAATATGACCTGGCCGGACAATTTAAGGCACGTATAAAATGACAGATTATAGACTTATCATTCCAGTACTGATTAGTTTTTTGGTAACTTTATTTCTACTTCCCTATTGGATAAGAAAAGCTAAGCAAATTAATTTAATGTGGGATGACATGAATAAGCTTAAAGCTAAGAAAGTAGCGGGTTCAGGAGGGCTTATAGTTTTTATAGGATTCACCCTCGGAGTTTTATTATTTATAGCTTACAGAGTATTTTATCAGCAAAGTCAGGATTCTCTTATAGAAATACTTGCTTCTCTTGTTTTAATCTCTTTATTAGCTGGAATAGGTCTTATCGATGACCTTTTAGGCTGGAAAAGAGGAGGATTATCAAAGAGGTCAAGAATTATTGCAGTAGCAGCAGCAGCAATTCCTTTAATGGTCATAAACGCAGGGAGAGATATTATCTCTGTTCCATTTATAGGCAGTGTAGATTTCGGCATAATTTATCCTCTTATTATAATTCCTATAGGAATAATCGGAGCAAGTACAACATTTAATTTTTTAGCTGGATTTAACGGACTTGAAGCGGGACAGGGAATAATAACTCTCTTCTCTTTAGCAGTAGTTGCTTTCTTTACAGGAAACTCCTGGCTTTCAGTGCTTGCTTTGTGCATGTGTGCCTCTCTTTTTGCTTTCTTATTTTACAATTTCTCACCTGCAAAAGTCTTCCCTGGAGATGTAATAACCTATCCTATAGGAGGTCTTATCGCAGCAATGGCTATTCTTGGAGGTTTCCAAAAAATAGCAGTTTTCTTTTTCATACCCTACGTATTAGAACTTATTCTTAAATCGAGGGGTAAGTTGCAGAAGCAATCTTTCGGCAAGCCAATGCAGGATGGTTCTCTCGATATGAAATATGATAAAGTTTACGGATTAGAACATCTTTCAATATATTTAATGAAGAAAGTAGGAATAAAGCCAACTGAGAAAAAAGTAGTATATTCAATTTGGGCATTTCAAATAATTATAGTCATAATCGGATTTATAATATTTAGGAAGGGTATCTTTCAATAATGTTATCCAAGATAAGATCTATAAGAAATGATGCATTGATAAAAGGAAGTTTTATTCTCGTGGTAATGATTGTCTTTGCAAATCTTTTGAATTATATCTTTCAGGTTTCAATGGCAAGAGTGCTTGGACCTGCAGATTATGGGATATTAGCAGTATTAATGTCTATAATTTACATATTTCTCATACCTAATGAAGCAATTCAGACAGTAATAACCAAATACACTTCTGTTTTCAATGTAAATAATAATCTTGGAAAAATAAAAGACCTATTAATAAGAAGTATGAAAAAGGGACTCCTTGCTGCCCTTTTGGTCCTTATAATTTATTTTGTACTGGGATTTTTCCTGGCTTCATTTTTGAAAATAAACCTTTCTCTGATACTTCTTACAGGATTATTCATATTTATCGTATTTACAATGCCCATTTTGAGAGGGATATTACAGGGAAGAAAGAAATTTTATGGTCTTGGAATAAATATGGTCATTGAAGCAATTTTGAAAGTTATTCTAGCATTAATATTTATTTGGATAGGCTGGAAAGTTTATGGTGCAATGTTAGCAGTAATTGCTGCAAGTTCAATAGCGGTTTTGCTAGTTCTTCTCTCAATAAAAGAGATATTATCTGCAAAAAGAGAAAGAGAAGAATTCAGCAATCTTTACTCGCAAAGTCTTCCAATAATTATTGCAATGTTTTCAATAGTTCTTATGTATAGTATCGATATAATTCTCGCAAGAAGATTCTTCTCCCCTCAGATTGCAGGAGAGTTCGCATTCGTTTCATTAATAGGCAAAGTAATTGTTTTTGTAAGTTCATCAATAGGTAAAGCATTATTTCCTTTATCAGCAGAAGAATTTGAAAAAGGCAATAAGTCAGAAAGTCTATTAAAGAAAGCAGTCCTAATGGTTATTCCCATGATTATTGTTTCTCTACTTCTTTATCTAGTTGCTCCAGAATTCATAATAAAATTGCTTTCATTAGGTTCAACACAGTACTTGGGAGGCGCGAGCATTCTGTTTATACTTGGGCTTTCATACTCATTAATTTCATTAACAAATATAATTGTGCTATACAAGCTATCAGTAAAAAAGATGCATAAAAGTGCATACTTTTTGTTATTATTTGTAATAATAGAAATAATCCTCCTTTCCATATTCAACTCCAACATAATTGAATTCAGTTTATCTATCTTGTTCTCCAATTTGCTTATGTTTTTATACTCTTTTTTATTGATTAAAAAATGAAAGTTGGAATAGTAATTCCTGCGTATAATGAAGAAAGAAGAATAGAAAAGACTCTTAAGGAATATCTAGCTTATTTTGATAAAATTGAAAGAGTCAAAAAAATCAAATATAAACTTCTAGTTTCAGTAAATGCGACTACCGACAATACGTTAAATATTGTAAAAAAATATGTTAAGAAAAATAAGAACCTTAATTATATTAATCTTGTCGAAGGAGGAAAAGGGAATGCGGTTATTCAGGGATTTAAATATTTTATAAAAGAAAAATATGACTTAATAGGTTTTGTAGATGCTGATTTAGCCACAAAACCTGAGCAGTTCAATGAGCTAATAAAATCAATAAATGGGTATGATGGAATTATAGCAGACAGATACATAAAAGGCTCCATTGTGAATCCTAAGCCAACTATTGCGAGGAAAACCGCTTCTAGAATATTCAATATGGCAATAAGGTCCATTCTTTTGCTTCCCTACAGAGATACTCAATGTGGAGCTAAACTTTTCAAGCGGGCAGCCTTAGAAAAGGTCATTCCAAATCTTTCATTGTCACAATGGGCATTTGACGTAGATTTAATATATTCTTTAAGAAAGCTTAATTTTACTGTAAAAGAATTGCCTACTGTATGGTCGGACATGCAATACTCAAAAATAAATTTTATGAAATCAGGGCCAATGATGCTCCTCGGTGTAATAAGGCTCAGACTGATAAACTCTCCATTTAAAGTATTTTCAAGAGTATATGATTTGTCTGTTTTGCTGGCTAATAAGTTGACAAAGGAGTTAATATGAAAGAAACAAAAATTTCTTTTTTAATACCTGCACATAATGAAGAAAAGATAATAGAAAAAACTCTGATTAATTTAGAAAATTTACCATATAGTAATTATGAAGTCCTTTTGGGTCTTGACGGATGCGTAGATGGAACTGAAGAAATAGTTAAATCCTTTTGCAAGAGAAATAAAAATTTCAAATATTACAAATTGAATTTAAGGCAAGGCAAACCAGCAGTAATTAATAGCATAATAAAAAAGGCAACTGGAGATATAATAATAATAAACGATGCCGACTGGGTATTTAATGTGAAAAATAATAAAACATTGAATCTATTTTTGTCAGTTTTCAAAGGCAAAAGAGTTGGGGGAATAGCCGAATCTTTACCAGTTGAGTGGGATGAAGAAAAAATTAAAAAAGGAAATTTTGGATACAAGATGGTCGCTTACAGTTCTTATTTTTGGTTTGAATACCAGAAGAAGATGTTCACCTATAAAAAAATAAATTTGGTTTACTTGAAAAAACCAAAAATGTTTCTTACAAATATATTCAGAAGGAAACTTTATCGGGAAAACGTAACTCTTGGGGATGATTTTGAGAGGTCAGCAAGCATAATGAACGATGGATATGAGATAGTATCATTTGACAAACTGGAAATGCCAAGAATGATTGCAGTTTACGACTATGTTTCAATACCGAGTCTTTTCAATCAAAAAGTAAGAACTGGAATGGCTAGAAGTCAGGTGAATGAAATTGTCAAGGATAAGGTAGGCTTTTTTGACTATTATCTCCCTTCTGTAATCTATATTTTAATTAATTCATGGAAAAAAGGGATAGTTTCAGGTATTGCAGTATTATCTTGGGTAGTTTTAACATCCTTTGCAGATATCATCTCAAGATTCAGGGAAAAGAATACTAAGAAGGGATGGAAATTAAGGCTTAGATAATATCTTGTCTATTTCTTTCACAAATTCTTTCTTTATTTCAGGATATGAAAATTTCTTTGCTGATTCTAATATTTTTTTCCTATTTTTCTCTTTAAGCTTGCTGTCAATGCACTTGTCAATTTTCGCTGCAAAATCTATTATGTCATAGGGTTTAGCCCAGTATCCGTTTACTCCATCTATTATTTGCTCAGTAGGACCAGCTCCATCTCCCCAGACAACTACTGGTGTTCCGCATGCAAGACTTTCAGCAGGCACAAGTCCAAAATCTTCGAGAGGCGCAGGAAATGCAAAAACCTTTGCATTAGTATAATTAGTTATTATCTCATCAGTTTTAAGTCTGCCAAGAAATTTTATCTCAACATTACATTTACTTGCAAGAGCAAGAAGACTTTCCTTATAAGATGGTTCAACAGAGCCAGCCATATAAAGTGGCATCTTATTCTTCAGATGTGACAGCGCTTTTATTAGCCATTCATATTTTTTGTCAGGTATAATTCTGCTTGAACTGAAAATATAATTTTCTTTCAGTTTTTTGTGTCCAGGCTTAAATTTAGGGTCAAGAGGAGGATAACTCACAACAGTTCCATTAATTTTATAAAGTTTTTCAAGTCTTTTTTTAGTAAATTCACTATTCATGAAAATGAGCTTATTTTTTTGCAAAAGCCTCTTATCAAGTCTCTTAAGATAATCTCCAAGAGCAAGACCTAGAAAGAGAGATATCTTTCTTTTAATTCCCTGTGTACCAAATGCCCATTCTATTTTATCTTCTTCATAAAGGAAATGAGGATAATGGTTAACATAGTTTACTTTTTTATTTTTCTTATTTCTAATCAAAAAATTGCAGGGCGCACTATAACTGATAAATAAATCAGGATTATGTTTTCTAAGATTATTTATTCCTAAAAAGCATAAAGCAAGGTTTACCCATTCAACAGGAGTTTTAATTATAGATATCTCTTCAACCTTAATGCCTCCAAAAGGTAGAAGATCGAGTATTTTCTTGTCTAAATGACAGGTAAGAACTTTTACATCATACCCCTCATCTTTAAGAAAATTGGCATGATTGATGAGTTCTCTCTCTAATCCTCCCTGTTCAGAAAGAAATTCATAAACAAGAACTATTCTTTTTTTGTTAGTGTCTTTTCTGTCCATGCATATAAATCATCAAGACCACTTCTAATACCTCTTTCTGGCTTCCATCCTAAAACTCTTTCTGCTTTGGAAACATTGCAATAAAATACTTTTTGATCCGCCTCCCTCCAAGGACCAAAAGAGGGTTTTATTTGCCACATGTCGCATAATTCTAATAAAGAAGTGGTATTCTCATAACCTCCCCCTACATTAAATACTTCTCCCTTAATGTCTGGCGTACCTGAAAGCAAAGCTTTTCCTTCCATTTCAAGTAATCTTACAACATCATCTGCATGAACAGCATCTCTTATTTGCTTTCCATCGCCATAAATAGTAACCGGCTTTCCAAGCACTTTGTTAATTGCAAAATAAGACATCCAACCTTGGTCCATTATTCCATGTTGATGTCTTCCATACATACATGAACATCTATTAACAACTCCTCCAAATTCTCTTACATAAATATCGCCGACAAGTTTTGAACATCCATAAGGTGTGTGATGTTTTGCATCAATTGGAAACTCTTCAGAAATACCTTTTTCTTTTAAGGCTCCATCAAAATCATATCTTTTATCAAGCTCTCTTAAAGGAACTTTGTTCACATTGTCTCCAAATACTTTATTTGTCGAAGTATATACTACTGGCGCCCCCACATCTCTGGCCGCAAGTGCAACGTCAAAAGTGCCTACTCCATTTATCATAAAGTCTCTTTTTGGACTCTCTAAACTAGAAGTCACGGCAACTTGTGCTGCAAAATGATAAACTATCTCTGGTTTGACTCTATGTATTAGAGAAGGCAAGTCTTCTATTTCAACAGCAGAGAACTCAAAGGAAGGATATTGCGACATAATAGATTTTAAATTTAACTCAGAACCTTTCCTAGATAATGAATCGGCTCCAATAACTTGGTGTCCTTTTCCAAGTAAATGCAAAGTTAAATTAGTTCCAACAAATCCACATGCACCAGTAATCAATGCTTTCATATCATGACTGTAAAAAGAGGTACTTTTAAACTTTATTGTAATGATAAAATACAATAATCTCTTATCTGACCTTCTTAGCCAGAACGACAAAATCAGAGGCTAAACGAGTATAACTTGAAAGTATTCTGTCCAGTTGCCAGAGAGATTTTGGCAAACCTTCTTGATAAATAGCTCCCCTAATCTTTATTATTTTAAATCCATTCATTTCCAAAATATCTTTCAGTCCGTCAGGAGTAAATACCCTTACATGCCCCACTGGATTTGGCTCTTTTTTAAGTCTTTTTAATGGACCTGAGCCGATTAGCTTTGACTTTGTTGAAAGCTCAACATAAAGTGGCTGGACTCCCAAGGGAACAAGTATTCTATTGAACCAGGCAAGAAGATTAGGAGTTGACAAAATAAGATATCCTCCATCCTTAAGTATTCTATTTGTTTCGCTAAGAAATAAATCTGTGTTGTATAAATGCTCGAGTATTTCAGCAGCATATGCAATATCGAAAGATTTTGACTTTATTTTTATACCTTCTTCAAAGTTACCCTGTTGAACGTCAAAACCTCTTTTTCTTGCCTCCGCAACTTCGCTCTTTGAATAATCAAGACCTTTCAGCTTGAGACTTGGCAGTTTATTCTTTACAATATTAAGAAAATCTCCGTTCCCAGAACCTAAATCAATGAAAGATTTTTTGTCATGTGAAACAGAAGAGATAAAATTTAATGATTTAATTTCTCTATCCAGAAGCATAGCCTTCTTACCTCTGTTCTTATTCCAATGGCCATAATGATCTATTATCTTAACCATTTTATTTTACTTGATATATTATTAAGATAGGCTGCGTTTTTGCAGCGTCTGCGAAATAAGCCTGCACAGGCTGTATGGTGGCTGAGTTGTTCTGCAGCCAGCCAGTAATCCAGGGAGGGTTCCTTTCAAAAGCAGATATTTCAATAAACTTTGGTTTGCTTGATTTTACAAAATCATTAAACACAGATTCATTGCCGTAAAATGTATCATTATTATAATTAACAACCTTTCTTTCTGCATAGTAAGTCATCTCAGTATAGGAGCTAGATATAATCAAATCACTTGGCAAAGAGTTGCCCTTAATCCACAATGCGGCAGATTTAACCTGCGAATATGTGTCTTTCTTTATTTTTATTAGTCCATCAGCATGAACTAATTGACTATAGCCGATAAAAACAAGTAAACCTATCATTACTATCATAGCGAAAACCTTGCTATTCTTTGCTATGAAATTCTTTATAAGGATTATCGCATTGCCTGCCATGAAAAATATGAACGGCATCCAGAGGAATACCCATCTATCTTCAGTGCCCCTTATATAGAATATATAGAAAGCAGAAGTTATTACTAGTACTATAAGGGAGAAAATTCCAGGGTCAAATGCCCTCTCTTTTTCTTTAACCAAAACATCTGCATATATGAAGAATTTTAGAGACATCAGTAAACCAATCAGGAATAGAACAAAAAAGGCATTTTCTGTCAGAGAGTAAAAGAATCCAAGGTTATACCATCCGAAAGGAGTAGGAGTCCCTACTGCACTTGAATATCCTGACCTAAAAGCAAGAGGGTCTCCAAAAGTCGCGTATGCCCAGATGAAATAAGGTATAAGTGTAGCTAAAAATGCTATTGCAAAATAATAATTGCCTTTTTTCTTGAATGCGCTCGCTCTTTCCTTGATAAGAATAAATATCATAAAAGACAATGGAACAAGCAAAGCAGATACTTTGAAGTAGAAAGCTACTGCTGAGAAAATTCCAGCCAATATAGCTGATTTGGTACGGTTATTCTTCCAGAACCTCCACATGAAGAGTATTGAAAGAACCTGAAAGAGCATTGAAAATGAGTCTGGCTGTACTCTTTCAGTCCAGAATAAAAATGTCCATGAGACAGCAGCAAAGAAAGAAGCAATGAGCCCTATATTTTGGTTATACATCTCTTTTCCCAAAAAGTAAACAACTAAAACTATCGCTGCAGAAGGAAGCAAAACAAATGCAAATCTGATAAAGTTTTCTCCAAGCCCAATCATTAAAGACAAAGCGGCAAGGAATTGAAACAAAGGGGGTCTTTGCGGATTTAAATCATAAGGCACATTCATTGCCCAATGAGTTGCAGTAGACATGTACTCAGCCTCATCCCACCATAGTGTCTGCCCCTGAGTAATAGAAAAGTAATACAGCCTTACTCCTAACGCAAAAACAAGTATAAGAATTAGAAGAATATTATATGGATTCTTTAACCATATCTTTATCTTTTCGCTTCTTTTTTTAGCTTCTTTTATGGATTCATCCATCGGATATTAGTGCAAATAAGGCTTTTTATTTGTTTTTATAGGGAGTTTTTCAATTATATCTAGAACTTGCTGAGAAGATATGCTCTTCACAAGTTCTTCATCAAACTCATTCATTTTTTGAGGGAAAAATCTTTCAAGCATTGGGGAAACTATTTTTTTAACAAGATTATAAGACTCAACTTCCCAGGGAGAAGTGCAAAAGAAAAGAGCTACCGTCTGCTTTTTCAGCCCGACAGAAACATGAAGCGCAAAACTATCAGAACAAACCATTATATCACATAACGAAACAAGAGCAGCGAATTCAGATTTAGTATTTGATGCATTGTTCCTGAATATCTTTATCTTTTCTTTTTCAAGTTTCTTAGCCAAAACACCATGCTTTTCAGCTTCGTTTGGGCCTCCAAATAAGAGTATATTAAATCCTTTTTTAGAAGCTTTTTTAACAAACTCAAAAACTTCTTCCTCTGCCCAAACTTTGGAAGGCCACCTGCTAGATGCGCCTATGTGAATTCCAATAATTTTACTATCTGGTAAATTGTTCTTTTTCTTATAATCAGAAGCATAATCTAAGTCTTTCTTTGAAAGTTTTATCTCATAGCCTTCCTCGTTATAATCAAGCTCAGCAGCCTCAAACATCATTTCCTGATAAGTTTTACGATTACTCTTTTTTAGTTCATCATCAAATGTAGTATTCAAATAATATTCAGCTCCAGCATTGAACGCAGCAGCGTATCCTCCTTCAGAGTAAAATCCATATTTTTTATCTGCTTCTATCTTTGATGCGAGTTCAGTTGCTTCATCCTCCAAATCAAAGTTGTACAGCAAATCAAACTTATCCTTATTATTATAAGGCAAAGAGATGACTTCTGACAAATAATCTGCTTTACCCATTATCTCAGCAATATCTCCCCTAGTTATCCAGGTTATTTCGCTTTCAGGATATTTCGCTTTCAGAGCCTTAGCTATAGGCAATGTCCTTAAAACATCCCCGTCAGCTCCAAGTTTGATTATGACTATTTTCTTCACAATCAGATGACTTAACTTATTCTTTTAAGCTTAACTGATATACAAAAACTTATAATGTTGAGTAATTTTCAAAGAATATGAAAATATACATCGCAGGCAAGCTTAGGGATGATTCAGAAAGAGAATTTCTTGAAAAGATAGACCTATTGTGCAAGTCCCTAGGTTTTAAGACATTTCTTCCTCATAGGGATGTAGGATTAGCAAATGGAATTGAAGATGTAGACAGAATATTCAAAGGAGATATTATTGATGGATTTAAAGATATAGACCTATTAATTGCTATTCTTGATGGCCTGCACGTTGGAGCAGGGACTTCCTGGGAGATGGGTTATGCATATGCAAAAAAAATACCCGTAATTGGAATAAAGACAGACGAGCCAGTTTCAGAAGCTCTAGAATACCTAAGTGCAATTCTTATTGGTTCGGCAGAAATTGTTTCATCACTAGAAGAATTAGAAATTACGCTGAAAAAGTTCAAATCAGGTAAATAAAATCAATCAAGAGTGTTTGTTGATTTTATTTCTACTTCGCGCCACCCATCATTATATTTATCACTTTTCTTCATATCTTTGAATGCTTTAAAATAAATGTAAAGTCTGGCAAAGTATGCTTCTATTGTCCAGGCAAATTCTTTTAAGCTTTTTGGATAAGTCAAAGAAAATAATGCTCCTTCTTTTATTTCATTGAAGAGAGATTTAGTTCTGGGCATATCGGGAGCTATTTTGCTCAGGTTCTCATGAGCTTTAATGTTTCTTACTTTTTGATTTACAAAATCAGTCCAGTTTCCAGGATTTTTTACATAGACTTCTGCCTTATCAGCGTAGGATATTTTGTATCCCTTTTTCCAGAAAAGATATGGAATAATACTATCTTCACTTGTTTCAAGAGGAAAGTCATAGATTACCGCCTTTCTTATAGCGAATAAATATCCAGAGCATTCAAAAAATTTCTTTTGATCAGACAATTTCTTTCTTACTCTATCTATGCCCGAAAAGAATAGATTAGCCCAATATCCGTATTTGCTCTCTCTGGTGTCAATTGAGACAGGTTTTCCAGTAACACATCCTATTTCAGGGTCATTGAATTTTTTCGTTATCTCAGCAACAGAATATTCAGAGACGTAAACATCTCCATCACTGAGTATAAAAATATCATCTTTGTTTGATGAGCCATATTCTTGGAACAAAAGATTAAGTGCATAGCTCTTGCCCTCTCCAGGGTCAGGGAAAAACCTTACTTTCTTGCTTTTTACTTTCTCATTTATAAATTCCTCAACTTCAGGAAAAGGGTCTACAACAATTATCTCATAATCATCTATTATCTTCTGTTTAAGGAAAGAGTTTATTGCCCTTAATGTTGCATTTGGCTCCTTGTAAGAAGTAATAATTATATGAATCATTAAATTGCCTCAAAAGGATAGTCTTCCGGCCTGATTAAAATAATCTTTTCTCCCTCAGAGGGTTTAGCAACTATCCTGCATTTACTTTTGCCCTGCTTTCCTATGTCTGATTTTTCAATAGCTTCAATTAGACATGTCTGGCCAGCGACTTTTATCTTATCTCCAACCTTAAGGTCTTTTGCCTGCTTCTTCATATTAAAAACTGCCAAGCTAAATTTATAAACATTATTAATATTTATAATCATGAGGAAAGCAATAATTCTATGTTCGGGGGGGTTGGATAGTGTAACAACAGCATATCATGTAAAAAACAGCCTTTCCTATAATTCTTTGATGATTTTATTTTTTAATTACAATCAAAAATCAATAAAAAGGGAAAGAGAGTTATCAAGAAAAACAGCAAGTAAGTTAAAAGCCAAATTCATGGAAATAAAACTGCCAGAACTTTCTAATATTTCAAATTCTCTCATCAATAAAAAGGGAAAAGTTGCAAAACTAAGTCTAAATGACTTAAAAGATACAAAAAGTGAAAGCAGCAAGTGGTACGTTCCCCAAAGGAACCTTACTTTCATAACTTATGCTCTTGCTATGGCTGATTCTTTGTTTATAAAAAATAAGGAAAAAAGCGACGTATTTTTAGGATTCAAGTGTGAAGGCTCTGATTCTTATCCAGATACAACAAAGGAATTTTTATCAGCAGTTAATGCTCTGTCAAAAGTTTCATCGGTTTCACAGGCAAAAATTATCGCTCCATTAATCGATAAAGATAAGGAAGACATAATTTTATTAGGAAAAAAGCTGGGAATCAATTTTAAAGACACATTCAGTTGTTACACCGGAAAAAATACTCATTGTGGTCAGTGCTTAGCCTGCAGATTGAGGCAGGAAGGATTTTATTGGGCAAATATTAGAGACCCAACAGAATATAAGAAAAAAATGAAAGATTTTAGAACATCTAAAGATTAGCAAGCTCTTCTATCTTAACAAACTTATTCTTCTTTATATTATTTCTAATCAAATAATCAAGATTTTCTATAAATCTATTATGTGAAAAGTTTTTTTCTACGCTGCTTTCCTTCATCTCTATAAAATCCCATGAATGCGCATAAAATATTGCTTCTTTAAATAATATTTTTAATGCATTTACATATGCGCTTTGCAAAAATTTAGGCAATACTCTTACAAATAATGAAACAAAAGGAACTAGCAAAGAAGTAGGCGGGATTTCAATTAAACCATTTGTTCTGTGTTTCCGGGGGTTTGAAAAGAAACCAGAGAAATTCCTCGTTATCCTTGTGGGAAAGAAAACAAACTGCATAGCATTTAATGGAGTCTTTGATGAATCGTATTTGAATCCATATTTCCCTAAAAGAGAAAGGGCATCATCATCTATAGAATGTTGGGGTGCCCTGAATCCAGAAGGTTTCATTTTCAAAATTTTTTTAAAGCAAGAAATTGACTTTTTAATCTGCTCTTCTTTTTCATGAATAGAAAGGTCATCAAACCTTTCGTGCCTGTAAGCATGAAGTGAGATTTCATGGCCTTCTTTAACTAGTTTCTGAAATATTTTAGGGTATTTTTCAATGCAATCACATGTGACAAAGAAAGTCCCTTTTATTTTATATCTATCAAGTATTTTTACTATGGAAGGTATCCCCTCAGTTATTCCATAATATCCTTCAGTATGCAAGTCAGGTTCTATATCGAATGAAAGAGATATTTTCATTTTACTTTTATAAATTTAAGTATCTGTTCTGCGCAGCTTTGAGGTTTTTTATTTACTACATCTAGTTTTATTTCGGGTTTATCAGGAATTTCATAAGGATGGTGTAACCCAATAAAATTCTTTAACTCTCCAATTTCAGCTTTTTTATAAAGTCCTTTAACATCTCTCCTTTTACATTCTTCATATGGGCAGTCTAAATAAACCTCAATAAAATCTTTCTTAAAAAATGTACGAGCATTTTCTCTGGATATTTTAAATGGGGAAATCACTGGAACAAGTATAAAATCAACTTTACCATAGTCATTTTTACATAGTTCAAGTATCAATCTATTATTCTCAAGAATATCTTCCCTCGAAAAACCCAAATGCTTATGTAATCTTTCTCTGACATCATCCCCGTCAAGAACTTCAAATGAAAGTCCATTATTCTTAAACCTTTCAACAAGAATAGTAGCAATAGTTGATTTTCCGCTTCCAGAAAGACCTGTAAACCAGATTATTTTTGTTTTTTTCATTCAACAAACACTCTCTTTCCTTTTTTTATCTTATCCAAAATAATCTTGGATATCTCTTTTCTCATAAACCATTCAGGAGGACTTTTGCCCTTCTTGAGCATTTCTCTAACTTGGGTTCCAGATATGTGGAATTTCTGCTCTTCAGGATGATTTTTTTCATCTTTTTCATGTACATGCTCCTTTGTCTTAGCAGAATAAAATACTTTGTCAAATCTTACTGGAATTATTCCTAATTCCTCAGCAGAAAACTGGTCAAATACTTTATGTGAAGCATGAGGATGATAGTAATTTCCAACACCCGTATGGTCTCTTCCAACAATAAAGTGAGAACAGCCATAATTTTTCCTTACAAGAGCAGTGAAGAGAGCTTCTCTCGGACCCGCATATCTAGAATAGGAAGAAAAAGCAGAAAGAACAACCTTATTTTTAGGATATGAAATTTCCATAGCCTTTTCATAAGATTCCATTATCGTATCTGCTTCAAAATCTCCAGATTTCTTTTTACCAATTATGGGGTGTATAAATATTCCGTCAGCTAAACTTTGCTCATATGCTTTCATTTGTATAAACTCATGAGATCTATGAGGGACATTTCGCGTATGGAAACCTACAACAACAGACCATCCTCTCTCTGCAAATATCTTTCTGGTTTGTCTTGGTGTTAGCTCATACATCTTGTAAGGAGAATCTTTTCTTTTTAGCATAGTAATCTTACCACCTACGACATATTCTCCCTTATCAACAAAGACCTTAACGCCCGGATGATTCATATCTCCAGTTCCAAATAATTTAACTGCAGACTGATTTCTATCTATCTTGAATACATCCTCAATCAGAATTTTACCATAAGTTTCTTTATCTTTAGCAAAAACTAAAGATACTTCTTGACCCTTTATCAGATTCCTTATTTCTTCCTGAGTAGCGCGAAGAAGTATTGGCAGAGGCCAGACAATTCCATTGCTCAAACGCATTTTATCAAGAACAGAATTAAAATCTTTTTTATTCATAAAACCTTCAAGAGGGCTGTATGCTCCTATGGCTATTTGTTCCATATCCATCAAAGTTTCTTCGTCAACTATTAAAGATTTTTTCGGTATTTGATGAACTCCATTTGTGAATGCTCGGTTAACTAAAACTCCTCCGTGAGGTTTTATTAACAAATGGGGAACAAAAGGAGATTTAGAATAGTCGCTTTCTTTTATTAATTCTAGAATATTTTCTCCTCTTTTCCATCCTAAGAATTCCAGCTGCTTTATAATAGTTCTAAGCATATTAACAGTTTCAACAGGATATTTCCCAACAGCAGTTTCCTTTGTAAGAGCTATGCCCGTCGCACCGTCAAGGATAGTGTTTATTATATCATTGACTTCTGCTCTATTTGGCTTTAAAGATAAAGACATCTGCTCAAGAGTATTTGTCGCAATAAATATCTCCTTGCCCATCTTTCTACATTCACTAATAACATGCTTTTGTATAAGAGGTATTCTTTCTATAGGTATATCATGACTTAAGTCTCCTCTATCTATAAGTATTCCATTAGATTGCTTAGCAATTTCAACAAAATTTATAAGACCTTTTCTTGACTCAACCTTTGAATATACATTAGCTTGAGGGTGCATTCTTTTGAATTCTTTGACTTCATCAGCCGACTTCATAAAAGATAACGTAAAGTGATTTATTCCATATTTTTTAGCTAATTTAACCGCAAAAATATCTTTTTTGCTAAAAGCAGGCAGACTGAATGTAGGACTATCTATGTATACTGCTTTCTTTCCGCCTACTCTTCCGCCGATTAGTACTCTGCATTCTATATATCCTCTTTTTTTTAGGTTAGAAGTACCAAATACTTTAAACAGCACAGAATTAAAATCAATTGAAACAAAATCTCCTTCTTTTAGGTAATCAACTGAATTAAGAGGATTAAGGCAAAAGTTACTCTTGTCGCACTTTATATTTTTGTTATATAGCTTTACTATAGCGCCTTCTGTAAAATCTATCTCTTCTTTGTGTGCATTTCCAGACCTTACCTGCGAACCTTCAGTATCTAAAATTATTGGAACTCCATAGGGCAATAAATCTTTTATTCTCTGCTCAATATCTTCCTGTTCAGTATGGGATAGATTAATTCTAAAGAAGCTGACACCTCTGTCCTTTAATCTAAGCAATGTTCCAGGATTGTTAGAGCCAGGCCCTATTGTAGATATTATCTTTACATCTTTCATCTTATTAATCAACATACATCCCTTAAAAATATTGTGATGTAAAGATTTAAAAGCAAAAAGAAATATTATTCTTAATGAAGTTTAAACAGGTGAAAAAGTTCTTCAAGGGAGAGCATCTGACCCGCCCGTTGATAAAATATATTTATCATCCAATAGCCATATTTTTATGTTGGATATATATTAATCTTAATATCTCTGCTAACATAGTTAATCTTCTTGGTTTATTTGCTAACCTTGTCGCAGCTTTTTTGATATTCAACGGAGGAAGAGGTTCTCTTGTACTAGCAGGATTTCTAATTTTATTTGCATATGTAAGCGATTTATGTGATGGAACAGTTGCGAGAGCATACGAAAAGAAAGATGCAATGGGTAAGTGGCTTGATGAGTCTGCTGGGCTTATAGGCATTTCATTAATCTTCTTTAGCCTTATGATGAGAACATTTAATCAGACTGGAAATATAAGTATTATCTACCTAGGATTTTTGGCTATTTTCGGTTATTTAATGATGAACTTTGCAGCAATACTTTCAGAATTAATAAGAGGAAGGTTCAATCTGGAAAATAAAGCAGACAAATTCAGAAAGAAATTAGGAAAGAATATTCTTGGAATTAATCCTTCTTTGTTGTCATTCAGCTTTGATGTTCAATGGACAATTGTTGCATTAGGTATAATATTTAACATTCCTTATATCTTGTTTATTGTGTTTGGAATTCTTGCAAATCTACAATGGATAGGAAGATATTACATATTTTGGGGCAAGTAACTTAAAAGATAGATTATTTTATGCCCATCCAAACCTTGTTTTAACAGCACAAACCCATTCATAGTTGTCCCCTTTCTTTGCAAGACTATAATGTTCTATCTTATCTTCACCAATAGGCGAACCTTCAAACCCCCACACTCTTGCTCTAATAAAAAATGGAATGCTGTATCTATAACCTGCCTGCCTTGCTTGTTCTCCTATCTCTTCATCTGTAATAGTTCTTCCCGCATTTAACCTAGCAATTTCAAGAAGCTTTTCTAATTTAACACTCATTAATTTAATTTATAAATATCATTTATAACTCTTTCTGCCAGATAAATTTATAAGTCTGGTGCTCTGCTTCTTGGCATGGAAAGAATAAAGTATCCCTACAGGCTAAAGAAGATTGCCAAAATGGCTAGGGGAAAGATTCTTGACATAGGATTCATGCTTCTTCCTAATCCTTATCTGAAGGGTGAGGAAATTATCGGAGTTGATATCGTTCTTCCAAAGCAAAAACCAGCTAATTATACGAAAATGGTCAAGGCAGACGTTACTAAAAAATTGCCTTTCAAAGATAACTCCATCGATACAATCATTCTTGGGGGAGTTATAGAGCACATTGAGAATCATGTTCATGCTCTTCGTGAAATGAACCGTGTTTTGAAACCTAATGGGGTCCTTCTAATGGAAACTCCAAATCCATATTTTCTACCAGTAATATTTTCAGATGTATTTATGAATTTAAAATATTATTTTGATGACACCCATATAAGTTTATTCCCAAGAAGAATAATTCTTAAGTTATTATGGCATTCGGGCTTTGATTTGGCTAAAATAGAGAGCTCTGGGATAAATCTAAACGATTATGTTACTTTGCCTACCCCTCAGCAGATAGCTCAAGATGTAGTCTATGTCGCTGTTAAAAGAACTCCAAAGAATAGAAATTATCAAAAAATTCGTAGCATGAGAAAAGACAATTATGACGATGTTAAAGTAAAATGAAAGACATAAATGCCACAGTTATAGTTAATCTTGCTTCAAGTGAGGAAGAAATTCTTAGTAGCCTTCATAAAGATGCAAGATGGGGAATAAATAGAGCTAAAAGAGAATCTCTTTCTGTTGAAGAATCAGAAGATTGGACTGATTTTTACCCTATGTATGAGCAAACAATGAAAGAATCTGGAGTGGTGGCAACTCCAATTGAAATATTAAAGGGTAAAACAGCAAAACTTTTTGTTTGTAAAAAGGAAGGCAAAGTCATTGCAGGAGCAGGAATCTGGTTTGTAGACATATATAATAAAGAAATTCCGAGACTGTATTTTAATGCTTCATTGAAAGAAAATCAAGCTGCGCAGCCCAATAACCTTCTTTATTGGCACTGTATATTGTGGTGCAAAAGTCAAGGTTACAAAGAATTTGATCTTGGGGGATGGCAGATAAACGCAAAGGGGCATTTAGAAGGAGTTAACAAGTTCAAAGAGAAATGGGGCAAAGTAGTCTACTTTAAGAAAGATTATCCGTTGCATAAAGCTCTTGGAAGAAAACTTGTAAGGAATTTTACTCTATTTAGGTTACTCAATAATAAAATTAGAAAGAAACATTAGATTTTCTTGTCAGAAAAAGATCAGTCGCCTTTTCTCCCTGCAGATCATATTCTTTAATTAAATCCTTAACGTTTTTTCTTTCTATTTTCATCCTTTTTTCATCTATATCAAAAATATTGAATCCTAATTTTCTAATTAAGTTTAGGTAGTCCTCAGGAGAGCAGCCAGATTTTCTAAGGTGGTAGGGAGAAAACTCAGTAATTATTTTAATATTGGAATTTTTATTTATTATATTTTTCATACCTTTTAAAATTGAAAACTCAGAGCCTTGTGCATCAAGAAGTATAAAGTCAATCTTTTGATTTTTTTTGAAGAAATTATCTATTGAAATTGTCTCTATCTCAATGAATTTTCTGTTGTCTCCAGAGTCATATATTCTATGGTCTCCCTGATTATATTCATCAAGATATAACTTTGCTTTGCCATCCTTGTCAGATACTGCTTTTTTTACAGGTTCAATATTCAAGCAATTATTGCAAGCAATATTCTTCCTTAAAATATTGAAATTTTCGTGGTCTGGCTCAAATGCATAGACCTTTCCAGATTCACCTGCCTTCTTAGCCATCAAAACAGTATAGTAGCCTATATTTGCCCCTATATTTAATGCAATATCTCCTTCTCTTATATTATCAATTAGCAAGTCTCTGAAAAGTTTAGAACCATAGGGTCCATTATTAAGGTCTAAGGTATCAAATCTATCTATATAGAACATATTTCCCTCCAACTCAACATATTCTGGCAAAGACCATTTCTTTATCAGGCGATTAAACTTCCTTACAGGTCCACGGTAAACCATCTTTATTAGCCTACTTCTGGCAGAAATGTCTGCAAGTTTAGTTCTAACCTTTCTGACAATATTTTTCATATAAAACGATTAAAAAAAGAGTATTTATACTTTTTTAAGAAATAAAATCCAAAATAAGATTCTTTAATTCTATTAGGTCTTTTTCAGGCAGGTTATCTTGCATGACTACTATGCTCTTCCTTGCTGTTTTGTCTGAAACAGGCAAAGATTTTTCAGGCTCTTTGACTCCTTTAATATTAGCCAAGTACTCATTGTAATAATTAAGGCTTGGTTCAAAACACCCTTTTCTGAAAAGATACTTGGTTAACTCTAAAGGATTTACATTATTTTTGAATTTTATTGGGAATCTAAGAGCCAACGAGCCATTTTTATAAGGAAGCAGTTCCAAATCCTTTTCATTCTTGAGAAGGTCGTACAATCTTTTGTAATTATTTTTTAGTTTTTGGAAAAGTACTTCGTTTCTTCTAATCTGGCTTAAAGCCAAGGAAAGTTCAAAATTATTAGGTGCTAAGAGACTGCTCTCTTTTCCGTAAATCAAATTTAACTTTTCAAATAGCTTAAATAATATAAATGAAAAAGTAGACATTATCTTAAATTTTTTTAATTTTACGATGCTTGTCAAAGCAAGCTTTCCAAAGAATCTAGAAATATTTCTCTTTTTATTGATTTGATATTTGTCTCTAATATTCTTAATCTTTTCAAAAAGCTCTTTATTATTAGTCATAAGAACACCTCCCTTTGTTAAGAAAGTTTTTCCAAAGCTGAAAATAGATACATCGCCGAAAGAACCTGATTTTATACCATCTATTTCTGCTCCAAGAGAATGAGCACAGTCTTCAATTAGCAAAACCTTTTCTTTTTTACATATCTTCTTTAAAGAAACCATATCCGCAGGATTTCCATAGATGTTTATTGGAAGAACAGCTTTGGTATTATTATCAATCGCCTGAATAACTCTATCTACAGAAATATTAAAAGTATTTTCCTCTATATCGCAATACTTAGTCTTACAATTTTCATTTATTGTTTCAATTACTTCTCTGCAACCAAATGCTTGAGTCACTACATTTTCTTCTTTTTTGACATTAATTGCCTTTAGGATAAAATCAATTCCAGACCGCGCACTTGGAATAACTATCGCATATTTAACCCCGATATATTTTTTCATAAAAATTTCTATTTGAGCAGATAACTCTTCTTCTGATAAGTACTTATTAACAAGTTCTAAGTCATCCTGATTGAAGTTAGAAAATCTGGCAAGTCTTCTATGAAAATTTAAAGGGTTAAACAGATTCATAAAATGAAAGATGACATTACGTTTATAAATTTTTAGTTATGCGCCAGGTAAACTTTAAATAACATATAGCCTAAACTCATTTATGGGCTATGAAGAATACCAGATACTCCGAAAGATATCTAATACAAAAGCGAACTTTTTCTATTTTTTTGATAAAATAACCTCTTTTTTTATTAAAAGTAAAAAAATAGATTCTGAATATCCGAAAAAGATACTAATAATCAGAAATGACCACATAGGAGATTTAGTTTTATGCACTCAAATCTTTCGGGAATTAAAAAAAACATACCCTGAGGCTGAAATTACTGCTTTAGTCTCTCCATTAGCAAAACCAATCATAGAAAAGAACAAAAATGTGGATAAAATAATTCCTCTCGGACTTTTTTGGAGAAAAAGAAACATTTCTTCCTTTATTGAATACTTTAAAGTTTTGAGAAAGCTAAGAAAGGAAAGATTTGATGTAGGAGTAGATGTAAGAGGGAGTGTGATTAATATATTTTCACTGCTTTGGCTTGCTGGAATAAAGAAGAGAATAGGATATTATAATCTCACAGGCGGAAAGGCTTTCCTTACAAATCCAATTAAACTTAAGAAACAGAAGCACACTATAAAAATAGACCTTGATTTAGTGAAGGAAGGTCTAAATCTTGGCAAAGTAAATTATTATCCTGAGATAATAACTGACAAAGAAGATGAAAAGGCAGTTTCCAGATTTATTAAGGAAAAAGATCTTAAGAATTTTATTTGCATAGTTCCTGGAGCAAAAACAAGAGCTAAAGATCGTAAGTGGCCAGAAGAGAATTTTACAGAACTTGTAAAAAATTTTTCTAAAAAATATCCCAATTATAAAATCTTACTTATTGGCGGTTCAGAGGATAAAACTCTCATCGACAATTTAACATTAAATAAAAATTGCCTCCCAATTATAAACTTTAACCTACGTGAATTATCCATTATTTTTAAAAAGAGCAAGATGGTAATTGCGAACGACGGAGGCCCTATGCACATTGCTTGGGTTTCAGGTGCAGAACTTATTTTTTTGTGGGGTTCGGTAAATCCAATTACCATGAGGGCTCTAAAAAATTCAGTAATTATAATGGATAAAAATCATGATATAAGTAAGATTAGTTTGGAAAGAGTGGAAAAAGAAATCAACAAGATAATTTAATTATATTAATCATTATTAGAATAGAACGGTTTCTTAAATAATCCTAATGAAATAAGCTTTTTGTTTGAAATTTCTATAAGAATAGATAAATCTTTTTTATCAATTGCTTTCATTAAGAGTATGCTCGCGGTATATATCGCCACCCCGAAAACTACAAGAGCTACCCCATTGAACAAATTAATATCAGTTACCCTTGATTTGATTAATAGTAAAGCAAGAACCATTATTATTGAAGATAAAATTGGCTTGATGATTAATTTTAGGTCTACTTTGATATTTAGTTTTCTTTTTGCAAGAATATAAAGACCGACACTATAAACTGTCCAGCAGAATACTGTTGCCATTGCTGCACCTGATATCGCTAAGGTAGTTGAATATCTCAAGAAGTAATTTATCAGAATATAGTTTAGGACAATATTTAATAATATTATAAATATTAAAAGAGGCAGATACTCCTTTGGCTTTTCCTTTGCAGAGAATATGCTCAGGAATAGAGATACAAAGACTCCGAGAGGAATTATAGCGGCAAGATAAACCAAAGGTAATGTAGCACTAAGGTATTCTCTTCCATAAATAAATATCAGGAAGTATTTTCCCAATATTGCTATCCCGAATCCTGCAGGAATAGAAATAATCATTGAATACTTAATAACTTTATTAAATACTCTTTCAAGACTCTGTTTTTCTACCTGAGTCAGTATGGGAAGAAGGACATAGCTTAGAGTTAGAAACCCGCCAATGCTAGAGACTAAAATAAAAGCAGCCCTGTAAAATCCAATATAACTTGCATCTTTAATAAGAAGACCTATCATTATTGTGTCTATATAACCAAAAAAAGTGAAAGATAAAGAGCCCATAACAAGGTAAAACATGAATTTCCTTATCCTACTTTTTTCTTCTTCACTTATTGAAATAACTCTTCTAATGAAATATTTCGCTTTCTTGCGTATCATGTAAAAATCGAATGAAAAAGTTATCAAAGAAGCAATGAATAATCCCGTCATTGCATATCCAACCTTAACATCTTTCGCAAATAAGGAGATTAGAATAACTATTACTATTCTGGAAATTTGATAGATTGACTCTTTCAGCGCTACATATTTTATGCTTTTCATAGCAAAGAATAATGAGGCAAACAGGCTTTCAAAGGAAAGCAAAAGAATATAGAAAGCAGAAAGCAAAAGAGGCACAAAAATTAATGGTTTGTTAAATATATAAAATGAAAGAGGATAAGAAATAGCTAGTAGAAGAACGAAAGAAATTATGAATATGATTACTTTTAACTTTAGTACATATTGGAAATAGGCTGCCCCTTTTTTCTTATTTTTTAGTATAGCTGCAGAGACATATCGTATGACTACCTCATCTATCCCTCCGTATGAAAGAGCAAGAAATATGAAAGAAATAGATATTGCTAAGTTATATATTCCAAATTTTTCAGGCAGCAACAACCTTGCAAGAAGTATAGTAAAAACAATTCCTCCAGCCCTTTGGATTATAGAATAGAAAATGTTCCAAAATGAACCTTTAATTACCTGAGACGTAAGCCTTTCCTTATTAACTTCAGCCATATCAGATATCTCTCTTCCTTTTCATAAAAACATATCTTTTTTAGCTTTTTATTATTATCTATCTTTAAACATTTAGCCAGTATATATTTATTGATTCATAAGATATAAAAATGAATAAATTTAACAGTATATATGAAAAAGAAGGATTATCTCTTGATTCTACTCTTTGCTCTCTTACTTATATTATTTGCAGTTTTTTCTAAGATAGTTGGTTTTCATGATAGTTTTGAGTACATTAATGTTGCAAAGAATCTCGCGGGCATAAAAAATGTTCCCATATTTAGCACGCATCCTATAATTTATCCGCTAATAACCTCGCTTTTTCTTAAAATCTGGCCAAGTTTAACAATGATAAAAATAATAAACGTGCTTTGGGTATTCTTAATTGGTCTGGTTCTCTTTCTAGTATGTAAGGATAGAAAAGCATTTATCCTATTCGCTTTCTCACCTCTTGTTTGGTATACCAGCATTCAAACGACTCCTGTGCTTCCAGCAGCGTTGTTTTTCTTACTGGCTTATTTCTTTTACAATAACGAATATAAATACAGCAAAGTAATGTCAGGTTTCTGCCTAGGCTTGGGGGTTGCATTTTATACACCCATGCTTCTTGTTGCAGCCATTTTTGTTCTAGTTTATTTCTGGAACAGTAAGCTGTCAGATGTTATAAAATTTTCAATAGCAATTGTAATAGGAATAATCCCTGAGCTAGTGATAGACTATCTGGTTTTCGGTAATCCTTTTTATTCATTTATTAGGTATGCTGGAACAAACGCGCTAGTGCTACTTGGTATAAATCCTAACATAGGAAGTGTTCAAGTAACCCAGCATCTGGAAGTTTTTCTGATTTTCATTGTTATATCTCCCCTATTGTTCAGGTTGCATAGATTAGAGTTTAAAAAATATAAAAAAGACGTTATTTTTCTAGCAACAATATTTTTAATCTTTTTTATTAGAGCAGGAATGCTGAAATATTTTTTGATTATCAGTCCAGTAGTGATATTACTCTTGGCTAAAGTTTTAACAGACAAAGAGATTAAATGGCACTGTTTAATAGCTATACCAATAATTTTACTTCTAACCATGGGATATTTCACATATGCCTACGAGACAAATTTAAAAAAAGATCTATCCTCTATAACAGAAGAATATAACCCTCAGATTGTAATCGCAGGAGGTTATGAAGCGAGCGGTTTAGCGGCCTTTTCATGGAAAAATGCTCCAAGAATAGAGTGGTTTGAAGATTATAACGCCAGTCTAGAAAATAGGAGCGTTCTCAGACAATACACTTTTAAGTTTGAGCCTAGAAATATTCAGTTGAATAACATTTTGGAATTTTCTGCTAAATTCTTGCCTCCAAACGAAACATACGGAAAGAATACTCTATTGATTTCCGCAGACAATAATCTCACTCTGCAAGGTTTCAGTAAAAAGGAATGTTATAAAATCCTTTGCGTTTATACAAATAATGCTAATTAACCAAAATGGGACAAAAAAATTGGAAAAAAATTGATGAAAGAGTAGTTTATTCAGGTTATCGTAAAATGTTAAGAAGAAGATTTGTTATGCCCAACAATAAAGAAGAGGACTATGATATTGTATCTGGCTCAGACGCTGTTAACATCTTTTGTGTAACTGAAAAGAACAAGGTAGTTTTAATAGAGCAGTTCAGACCGGGACCAGAAAAAGTTTTAAGAATCACTCCGGGAGGATTATTAGGTGAAAGTGAAAAACCATTGGATGCTGCAAAAAGAGAGCTACTTGAGGAAACAGGGTATATCGGAGAATTTGTATATCTAGGATCTTATCTCACCTGGGCATATTCCACTGAAAAAGTTTATTGTTTCATAGCAACAAACTGCAAAAAAAAGAAAAATTCTAATCACTCAACCGACCCAAATGAATTCATCAATATAGTTGAAATTCCATTAACCAAATTAAAAGAAGAGATAAAAAAAGGCAAAATTGCCAGAACGAACGACCTATTGTCCGTTTATATGGGTTTAGAGTACCTATCTTTGATTTAGCCAATTATTCTCGGCTCTGGGAGAGGAATAATAAATTTACCTTTAAATCCTTTATCTCTTAACTTTGGGGCTAATTCATCACCTATATGCCAAGAAAACAGCAAAGCATAGTCTGGCTGATCTTCAAAAAGTTTAGATTCTTCCAATATGGGAATAAGCGTTCCAGGAACATATTTTCCAATCTTATGCGATCCATTTACTTCCATTATAGCATCTATAATTCCATCATCTAATCCAGTATAATTAATCAATGTGCTTGCTCTGGAAGGAGCTCCAATCCCATATATCCTTTTATTATTTTTCTTTATATCTTCTAACAAAGAGTATAGTTTAATTTTTGAGAGAACGACCTTATCTTTGAAAATTTTAAACTTTTCCATGGTTAAAGAAGACTTTTCTTGTTCAAGAATCTGTTTAACGCTATCTCTAACAGGATATTTTCCTTTTCTTGCGGCATATACTCTGATGGAACCTCCATGTGAAGGTATCTCTTTAGCATGAAAAACTTCAAGACCATGTCTTTCCAAGAGATTTTTTAAGCTACTAAGGGAATAATACCTCAGATGCTCATGATAAATAGTATCATACTGAAGAGTCTCAATAAACCTGTAAAGGTAATGAGACTCTGAGATAAACACTCCATTTTCATCAAGCAATTCAAGAATCAAATCAGTGATATGATTGACATTTTCTATATGCGCAAAAACATTCGTCGCAGTGATGATTTTTGCCTTGCCTTGTTCTTTCTTAACTTTTTCAACCACCTCTTTCGTAAAATAATCTATCACAGTAGGTATTCCCTTTTGTATTGCAATTTCACCAATCTTTTCAGGAGTAATACCGAGCACCCTATGATTATCCTTAAAGTTAGTCAGCAGGTTACCATCATTTGAACCAATATCAACAATAAGATCTTCCTTTCCCAAATTTATCAACTTAGTGCATTCACTATATAATTCCTTAAAATTCTCCCTCAATACTTTAGTAGTACTGCTAGTATAGGGATATTCTGATGGAAAGAGTATTTGTGCATCAACCACCAGACCCAATTGCACCAACTGGCACTTATCACAATAAAGCATTTGAGCAGGATAGCTTTGTTCTTCCTTGGGCTTGTCACCAATTTTTCTCATAGTATTCACAGGTGGCAAAAAACCAAGAAAGATAATAGGTTCCAAACTAGTGTTTCCACAAACTTGACATTCGCTCACAACAACGCTTGTGCCTTTTTTGAATACCTCAGTATCAGCCATCACTTCATTATTAGCCCTTCGTTTATAAATTTATTGTTCTTTTATTACATAATGGGTTTTTTTAGCCTAAACAAAAATTTATATATGGTTGCATCATAAAAATCAAATGATAAAGAGTGCCCTAATAGTCGGTGGAGCAGGATTTATAGGTTTTCATCTAGCTAAGCATCTTGCCGAACAAAATTACGATATTGTTATTCTTGACAATTTTTCTAGGGGTAAGGAGGATAGAGAGTTTAATGAATTAATAAGGAAGGACAATGTTAAATTTATTTTAGGGGATGTTACTAACTATAAAACTTTTGAAAATCTCAAGCAAGATTTTGATTATATTTATTATCTGGCAGCCATTAACGGGACAGAAAACTTCTATAAGAGACCACATGAAGTATTAAAAGTAGGTATACTAGGAGTAATTAATGTCCTTGAATGGTTTGTCAAGCAAAAAAAAGGGAAGTTACTATTCTCTTCAAGTTCCGAGGCTTATGCGGGAGCAATGAATCTTTTAGGAGATTCTTTCCCAATACCCACTCCTGAAGAGGTACCTCTTGTTGTAGAAGATCCAAAAAATGTGAGGTGGAGTTATGGGGGCAGCAAAATAATTAGCGAAGTCGCCATTCATTCATATGCGAAAGTGTTTGACATGAAAAATTTTACAATTGTAAGATATCATAACATTTATGGTCCAAGAATGGGTTTTGAGCATGTTATACCTCAGTTTATTGGCAGAATCAATAAGTTAAATGGAAGTTTTGATATTTTTGGAGGCAAAGAAACAAGAGCATTCTGCTATGTGTCTGATGCGGTTAGGGCCACCCAGATGATGATGGAAAATCCTCTTACAGATGGTGAAACAATAAATATAGGACGAGACGATTCTGAAATTAAAATATCCGATTTAGCAAAAAATTTATTCAAAATAGCTAATGTAAACCCTACTATTAATACAAAACCTGCGCCAGAGGGCTGCGTAATGAGGAGGTGCCCAGACGTAACAAAATTGAGAAAATTTGGTTTCTCTCCAGTTGTTAATCTCAAAGAAGGTCTCAAATTAACTTATGATTGGTATAAAGAAAATCCAAAAGACTAAATTCTCATAACTTTTCGATTGCCACTCTTTCTGACTTCTTTAAATCCTCTGAAAAAAAACTTAAGGTATTCTATTATCCATGGTCCGACTGAAAAGCTAGATTTTCCGCCATAAAACCTGTTTATTGATATCATCGGAACTTCACCAAGCCTCATGTTCTCTCTTTGAGATATAATCGCCAGTTCAAAACCTATTGACCAACCCACCTTAGCCTTGAATTCCATATTCTTGAATTTAGATATCCTAAGCATCTTAATTCCATTTGTTGAATCAGTGAATGTGCGCGACCCAAAAGAATAAAATATCTTGTTTGCCATTCTGGATAAAATTCTTTCTATAAACGAGCCTCCGTAAACTCTACCCCCATAAGAGTATCTGGTGCAACCAACAATATCGCAACCTTCATCCATTAATTTAATTATTTTTTCAAGTTAAATAAGAGGACCAGAGTCATCTGCAGTCATTATAAATGCATATTTGCCTTTTGCCTCGTTAAGTCCAGTCTTTATAGCATTAGCGACGCCTCTTCCATAGCCATTTTTTACAAGCCTCAAATTTGAATATTGTGTCTGTAATTTTTTTACTACTGGAACGCTGTCATCTTCATCAAAATCATACAATATAAGTATTTCATCTTCTTTTCCAAGAGTAGACTCAATAAATCTTATCATCATCTTAAGATTGACTCCTTCGTTAAAAACCGGAATTAGCACGGACAACTTTTTTCTTTCTCTATTTATTTTTTTCATTTTATCTTTTTCCATAAATTACAATTTAATGATGAATCCTTAGGTATGTTAAACTTTAAATCTTTTATTAATTCTTCAAACATGCATGAGCTTATATCCAGGTTTATTTCTTTATGCCTTTGGTACTCAGATTTTCTCTCCCCTCCCACATTTACCGTACCTATGAAATTTGATTCTAGTAAAACAGATATTGCCTTTACCATTTCCGAGATAGTTATTTTAGAGGTAAACAAATCCCTAGGGTATTTGTTAAAGCGGTTCTCAGTAGGATCAAAGAATCTTGCTCTGATTATGCAGAAGTTCGGAAGTAAATTTACCGAGCATTCAGCTCCGAGCTTCGACCATCCATACTTATTCACAGGAATTGCAGCGTCGGTTTCAGAATAATCTCCTTTTGAACCCCCATAAACCCCATCGGTTGAAATGTGTATAAATCTAATTTCATTCTCCTTTTTCTGTTCAATAATCTCGCTGACCAAATTTGCGGTTCCTTTTATGTTAGTTTCGATGGCAGCAGCAGGATCTTTTTCGCAAACCACCATCCTAGCTATGGCCGCGCAATTTATAACCGCATCAATTTTATTCTCGCTGAGAAATTTTTTTATTGTTTCAGGCTTTGTCAAATCCAGCTCTTATGAGTTGGAAGAATAATATTTTCAAACAAACCTGATTTCACTATCTGACTTCCAAGTTTACCCGAGGCCCCAGTAATCAAGATAGATCTAAGCTTCATATTAATGGGTCTTTATAACTCCCCATAGGTCAATTAAATCCTTAACATTGTCCGGTAAAGTAAGATTTTTGTAAGCAGAATGAGGAACACCGACTAAAACTATCTCGCATTTTTTCATCAATTCTTCCTTTGAGACAAAATCTGGATTCTTAGCAAACTCATCTGAATAGTAAACTTCCGCTCCGTGGAATCTAAGTATCTTGCCCAGCTTAAATGACAAAGAGTCTCTAATATCATCTATATCTGCTTTAAATGCCATTCCGAGTATTCCTATTTTTTTCTTATGTAAATCTCCATACTTGCGCTTTAAGTTTTCAACTAAGAAATTAGGAAGACCTTCATTTATTATCATGGCTGCATGTCCCAAAAGAAAATTTGAACTGTCAAAAGATGCTAACTGCATAGTATCTTTCAAAAGACAAGGACCAGCTGCAAAGCCTGCTGATGGAAGATTAGCTAACCTGCCATAGCTTTCCATCATCGACTTTCTTAGATTATCGTAATCAACATCAAATCTTTTAGATATCATATAAAACTGGTTAGCGACCGCAAATTGAATATATCTCCAAGCATTGGAAAATAGTTTTATCAGTTCTGCTTCTTTTATGGTTGTGTTTATTACTTTAGGTGAAATTGATTTGAATAATTCACTTGCTTCTTTAGATGCTTGCTCGGTAATCCCAGAAACAATCTGGGGAAGTTCTGAAAGTTCCTTTATTGCATATCCTTGAACTATCCTTTCAGGACAATAAGCTATCTTCCATTTCTTTTCCTCACCAAACAATTTATTAATTTGTTCGCATGTATTAGGATAAACTGTGCTTCTTATTACTATCAACTGATTCTCATTTATATAAGGCTTAAAAGTTTTCATTACCTCCAAAAATTCCCTGGTTTTTGGGTTTAGGTATTCATCTATAGGCGTGCCTATGCAAAATATTATTGTTTTAGCTTTTGAAACTATTTCTTTGTCAAGAGAAACCTTTAAGTTACCACTGGATATAACCTCTTTTAAAAGAGGTTCTGAACCATATTCAATAAAAGGCATTACTCCATTCATAATCGATAAAGCCTTTTCCTGATCTCTATCTAATAAAGTAACTTTGAAGCCTTTTTTTGCGAGCATTATTCCGAGAGGCAGACCTACATGCCCCAATCCACCGACAACAACTAATCCATTTTCTTCCATCAATTTCCTTAATTTATTAATATTATAAACATTACTATGATATAAAAACAAGGGTCTATTTTTGAATTATTGTTTCATAAATCCAAAACATTAAAAACCTTTTATTCAATGATTTTTTATGGTTTTAGTTAAAATACTTGGTGCGTTGGACCTTTTTTCCTGCTTTGTATTCTTAATGCTGAACTTTGGAATACCTCCCTATTTTCAAGTGGTTTTGTTCTGTGCGGGATTACTTTTCCTAAAGGGGCTTTTTGTGTTGAGGGGAGAGCCATTAAGCATCATTGACTTATTTTCATCCCTTGTTCTTTTGCTTTCATTGGGATTCCATGTTTCTCCAATTTTGCTCTGGATACCTTCTTTCTTGCTTCTGGCAAAAGGAATAGTAAGCTTCTTTTAGTTTTTTGAGAATTTAATTAAGAATCACTTTTTCTTTGCATTCGTCTTAACCTTGTTTTCTTTAGGAGATTGCTTTGAAAGTGCATCTTTCTCTTTCTCTATTGCCTGTTCTAAATCATCAAGCTTCTTTATCTGTAGGGCAACATCTTTCTTTGACATTTTAGGATTCTCTGCTGCTCCCCCTCCAGCCTGTGCCTGCAACTTGCCTTTAAACTGCTCAGGGCTCATTTTCTGGACAAAATCCATTATAGACTTCTTTTCCATCTTAAGAACAGTCTTCGATGTATCCTCCACATGCGCATTTAATATAGTCATTCCAGACAAAACACAGCTAAGGTTCCATACTTTTTTACCTTCAACATTTTGTATTATTGCAATAATCTTCTTTATGTCCGCAGTTATACTTCTGTTCTTCATTTCATCTTCAAGAATACCGGGTATCTGGTCAAGATCAATATTTGTTTTCAAATCAAGTTTGTCAGGTACTTTTGAGTTCATAAGGTCAAGCATCTGCATAGTTACTCCCTTATCAAGTGTAAAAGCAGCAATTTTCTTCTTATCAGGAACATAATAGTCAATCTGATGAACATTTTTGCCCTCTTCCATGTCCAAGACAAAGAATCCTGCAACAATAAAAGTATTTTTGAACTCTTTTTGAAAATTCTTGAATACATCTGATTCATTCAGTTTTGTTACGTATGGTGCAATTTTCATTTTTATCTTTTTTTATTTAGCTATTTAGGTTTATAAGGCTTTATATTCTGATGTATCTTTCAGAACTAAAACTGGAAAACTTGTGCTTCCAGGGTACCTTTCCTGCGCTAATACATATTTTCCAAGTTCATCCTCTTTCATACCCGAAGGCAAGGTGACTCTTTTATCTATTATAACTTTGCGAGTCAAATTATCAGCAATTACTTCAAGCCAGCTAGGAAATTCCATTTTTATTATTTATCAAAGTTTGCCTTCAATTTTATCTTTCAACTCTTTTATAAATTTATCAATTTTAACGTCAAACTCTGGCTTTTTATCTCCTCTTCTCCTTACCGCAAGTGTCTTCTTTTCCTCTTCCTTATCTCCAATAACTATCACATAAGGTATTTTTTGCATTTCAGCATCCCTCACCTTATCGCTTACAGTTGTGTTTCTAAAGTCAGAGTCTATTCTCAGATTAGGAATTTCTTTTCTTATGTTTTCAACTATTTTCTCGGCAGCCTTATTGTTTCTGTCTGTGAAATTAATTACCCTTACCTGCACAGGAGAGAGCCAGACAGGCAAGGCGCCATTATAGTGCTCAATCAGTATTCCTATGAATCTTTCCAAGGATCCAAAAACTGCTCTATGAAGTATAAGAGGGGTATGGCTTTTTCCATCTTCACCCATATACTCTAATTCAAATCTCTTAGCAGCATTAAAATCAAGTTGAAGGGTTGAACATTGCCATTCTCTGCCCAAAGAGTCTTTAATCTGGACGTCAAGGCTTGGACCATAGAACTTTGCTTCTCCTTCCATCCTCTCAAATTTTATCTTTTTCTTCTTCAAAATATTTGCAAGCGATTCCTCTGCGCTCTTCCATAGTTCATCAGATCCCAAATATTGACTTTTCTTCTCCTCGCTTCTCAGGCTAAGTGTAAAAGTATATGTGAATCCAAATTTCTTTAAGAACTTTTCAAATATATCAAGAACATTCAGGACTTCGCTTTCTATCTGATCCTCTCTTATGAAAATATGAGCATCATCTTGATGTAACCTAATAACTCTGAAAAGTCCGTTCAAAACACCCGATAGTTCCATTCTGTGTAGCGGAGAATATTCTGATATTCTTAATGGAAGGTCTTTATAACTTCTGGTTTTAGTTCTAAAATAAAGATAGTGGCCAGGGCAATTCATAGGTTTTAATGCGGCAGGTTTACCTTCATATTCAGTCAAGAACATGTTCTCCTTGTATTTGCCCCAATGTCCAGAGACTCTCCAAAGTTTGTTATCATAAATCTGAGGAGTTGAAACTTCTTGATAACCTAATTCTTTCTGAAGCTCCTTTGAGAAATTAACCAGCTCAGTGAATAATATCTGACCTTTAGGATGCCAGAAAACGCTTCCAGGAGATGCCTCATTGAAGCTAAATAAATCTAATTTTTGTCCTAATATCCTATGGTCATTTTCCTTTAATTTAGAGGTGTCTAGCTTTGATCTTGATATTTCTTTGAGAAGTTTGGATATATCCTCCTCTTTAAACACATCATCTTTTATCATATTAATATTTGCTCCTTTTACAGATTGTGAAGTGGAAGTTATTCCAGATACTTCGCTTCTAAATTCCTTGCTTAATTCAGAAAGAGGATGCCCCTTGCACTTAAGCTCAAATTCCTTATAGTATCCAAAAGGAGCTCTAGTTACTTCAAACCCTTCTTTTTCCAAAATCTGCTCTGCCTCAGTCAGATATTTAAGAGCAGTTTCAGGATCGCTCAGGTTAGAAGATAAATGAGCATAGGGATAAAGAACTAATTTATTCGCTTTAACTTCCCCAGCAGTCTTTTTCACAGAAGCAATCATTTCTTTCAGAATTTTTTCATTATCTCCCTTTTCAACAGCAGTAAATATTACCAAAGGGTCTTTTACATTTATTTCCTTCTTCCTTTCCTCGCTCAGTTCCTCAGGATTCTTTATTGCCTTTTTAACTGCCTTAAATTTGATATAGTCGCAGTGTAAGGTAAGTATTCTCATGTAAAAAGTAGAATTTGTTAATATTTAAAGATTTAGAATAAAGTACCCTCAAGACCATTCGTAGGTTTAGTACTATGCGAGGTTTTAGTTTCTTTCCTCTCAGGTTTTTTTTGTTCTTGTCTTGCAGAGAGTTGGTGTATTTTATCAATGTCTAGTCCACTAACCCTTAAATATTCCAATGTAGCAGCAAGAGTAGCAACATCTAAAACATTATGGTTAATAACTTTGGCCATGGGAGTTATAACATCTGCTTCAAATTCATCTTCCTTTCTTCCATAAACAAATTCTCGGTATATGGTCGGTATATCAGCTCCCCTAACTTCATCCTCCCTATGTACCCCAAATAATATTTTTTCCAAAGTCTGAAGTTTGTTATCTGGTAATTCGGTTCCTTTCTTTTTAAGAAAATCACCAACAAGAGGATAAAGGTCACAGTGCCTATCGCCAAGCATTTTTTTAAGATCAGGCATTTCTCCTTTTCTGAAAAGAGCATACATTTCAAGCCTTTTTGAAATTCTATCAAAATCAAAGGCAGTTCCATTATAAGTGAAGACTAAATCTGCCCTTCTTAGCAAATTAAAACATCTTCTCATAATAGTTTCTTCTCCGTAATAGTCAAAGGCAAAAAGAGTTTCAGTTTCGAAGTCTCCATTAATACTCCCTAATGTAATAGTGTTAATCTGAGAGTCTGAAAACAACCCGCAACTTTCTATGTCAATTAAATAAATTTTTCTATCTTCTAAACTCTTCGGAAGGCTTAGATAATAGGTTCTTATCATCTGAGGAATTTTTCCATGGTCTATTTCAATTAACCCTTTAACAACTTCTAGATAATGATACCCTCTTCGGTCATTAATTATTCTACCGTGAGTTTTTTTAGCTAGTTCTCTCCATTTATTTTCAACTTGTCTTTCATATTGTTTCATCAGGGCTCACCTTTTTTTATTAAATATTCAAGCATATCAATAACCCATTTTCTCTGCTCCTGAAGACCTTGTTTCGACAACATTTTTAAAGTTTTTTCCAAGCCCATTTTTGCATGGGTTTCTGTTAACGCTCTAAAGTTAATATTTGGATAAGCACCCTCAGAAACATGGTAATCTTGTTCCACTTTTTCAATTAAACTAAGAAAAGCTTGATGAAATTGATTAAACTCTATCACTCTTATTCCATGGTTTTCTATTCCGAGAAGTGCTTTTTCATATTTTCTTGGCTCTTGATGCAAAAATAAAATTGCTCCGTCCATAGGTTTCTCATCTTTCTTTCCATCTCTCCAGACGCTTTTTCCTCCATATTTATCAATAATTTCTTTTAATCCTCCTGGAAATATAGGATTATTATCTGCTTTAACCTCAATTGCAGTATTGCCTATTCTTCCATCAGCCCAACCCATTTTTCTAGAAGAGTATCTAAATCTTTTTCTACTATGCTCAAAATGAATTTCATTAAAATCAGGTAAACCCAGCCTTAAAGGATCGTCATATCCTCCTCTAGATGTCCAGACTATATATGCTTGAACATATTTTTCGGCTAATTTTCCGCACTGGCCTGCCCCCCTAATGCCTGCTCTAATCTCAGAATTAGAGATATCTCCAAGATAGGCTGCTGTCTGAGTAAATGTGTTACATTTAGAAAGCTCAGAATGTTCTTTTTCTCTTAGAAATAATCCTTTGTGATCAAGAATATATTTTATTTGAAGACTTAATTTTCTGTGCCTTGGATCGGGAGAATGCCATAAATATTTTTCAGATATAGGTATCCCATTGCCCAAGGCTATTTGAATTTCAGTTTTAATTTTTTCAAAATCTATTGCTTCATCATTAGTCCTTCTGACAAGCAACCTATAAAGTCCCGGCCTTCTATCTTCCATAAATCTTGCCATTCGAGAACCTGATTCTCCACCTCTGTAACTGCTTTTTATCCACTTGTAACTATTAGGATGTTCTTTCTTAAAATCAGAGATGCTTGGTAATGGGTGCGAAACAGGATCATGGACATATCTCTCAACTTCATGAGCTTTCCAGAAGTGTCTAAAGGCGTGATCCGCTCTCTCTAAAAAATTATAATAATGAGCTTCTTCGTTTGTGGCAATTCCTAAAAGTTCAGCACCCGCTCTTATCGATTTTCTTGGACGGTCAGTATTCAGTAACCCGTATTTTCTTACATCTTCATAAACCTTCCCAGATAATCTTCCTCTCCTTCTAATCTCAAGTTCGGCTTCTCTCCTTGTTTCTTCTAGAGGTCTCAAATGAATTTTATATTTAAGAGTGCCTCCGCTGATTGTATAGCCTCCGTCAGGCAATTGCTCTACATGATAATTATTTTTTACCATTTAATTTTCCACTTTTTACTTTTCGATGTAAGTCAGCAAGGGTCTCAATTGAATACTGCCCACTATCGAATCTATTACCTGCTTCGGCTGTTATTGCTTCTAGAAACATCCAAGAAAGAGGGGCTTCTAACATTCCCTGACTTAATTTTTTTGCCCCATTAACAGGATAATACATCCTTTTTTCATCAAGAAGTTCTTTCAAAACAATTTCGTCAAGTTCAGCTCCGGCATTAGTTGATTTTATCTCAGCTACAACTGTTTCAGTGTATGTGTTGTCGAATAATCCCCCATCCATCCACATTAGATGAGGTTTTCCTAGATTTAATCTGAAATAATCGTAAACTGCTCGTGCTTCAGGCATCGTTAAAAGTTCCCTTACTTTAAAGCCTTCCAAATAATTAAAAGTTTTTTCTATTCCATTGCCATTGCCATCCGCTTTTTTAGCCATTGAAACAAGAACTCTTACCAGTTGGGACTGACCATCTACTCCTCTTCTGTGAGCATCATTTGTGGATTGATTAATAAAAAATGAGTCAACATCCTCTCTAGAAGTATACAATAATGAGGCTAATTCTCCATGATAAAGAGGTCTTAGGTTTCTGGGCAATTTTGCAAAAGGTCCTCTTAACTCTTCCATAACTACCCTTCTTTCTTCGAGTTTTTGAAAGACCTCAATTCCCTTTGATTCCTTTATTCTATCAACAAGAAAATCAAGACTTCCTTGGCTGGAATCTAAACACAATTCAAGTTGTTCTCTTCCAGATGGTTCTAACAACAATTCATCAATATCTTTTTTCCATGGCATCAACACTACATTTAATCCCTCACCAAGATTTTCCCTGCAAACTCTTTCAGCTGCTTTTTTACCCGGTTCATCTCCATCAAAAACTAATATTTTTTCTATAGTTGAATCTCCTCCAAGAGCATTAACCTTACTTATATGCTCAGCAGTTAAGGCTGTTCCGCAGGGGGAAACAACATTACAGATTCCATTCTGGTATGGAAGCAAAAGATCGAATGGACCTTCAACAAAGAAGCACCTACCCGCATCCCTTATACTCTTTTTCGCATGATAAATTCCGTAAAGAGTACTACTTTTATCATAAATAGTTGTTCCTCTTCCATTAAAATATTTTCTTGTTTCTTTTGGGTCTAACGTTCGTGCAGTGGCGCTCACTACTTCTCCTTTTTCATTAAATATAGGAAAAACAATTCTGTTTCTAAAGAAGTCATATGCTCTATCAGGAACTGCTTTGTCTCGTGATACTAATCCTGCTTGAATTAAGCAGTCAAGAGGATATCCTTTCTCTTCTATAAATCTTTGATTTGCTAAAAAATTCCAATCATTAGGAGCATATCCTATCCTAAATCTATCAATTGTTTCAAGAGTAAGACCTCTTCCAGTTAAATAATCTTTAGCAAAACTGCTTTTCTGCAGTTGCTGTTGAAAAAGGGTGCATGCTTCTTCCCAAGCTCCCGTTAACATCTCTTTGCTAAACTCTCTTTCTTCCTCAGGCATAAATTTAGAGCCTTATTAGGCTTATTAAGGATTACTTTTCATCAAAACATTATTTTGTAACATATATGTTGCCCGTAATCTATAAAATCAACGAAAGCTTTAAATATAGTAGTAACTATTAAATAGTAACAAAATGAACATAGTTAATACGGCTACATCAGGACTATCTTTTCTATTAGATGCTACTCGGCTTTTTCATTTAGTTGATGCTCCTAAAAAAAGAATTCCTCAGATAGCAAATGGAAAATTATTGGAAATCCCCGTTTACAGCATTTTTAGAGTTCCCCCTCTTAACTGCGCCAGATATACTCGTCTAGCTGCCAGAGATATATTCCATCTAGATTATCCTGCAGGAGCTGCCTGGGAAAAGAAATATGGAACAATAACTGTTGCATCTGGAGGAGATTTAAATCTTAATGAACTTGCCAGAAGTAATACTATTCATCCAGGAATGTTAGTAGGTTTATTCAATGATGATAGTCATTACAGAAACAGTTTAGATTCCCATGGTCAAAAAGTGGATGTTACCCATTCTGCTTTATATCTAGGAATGGATGAAGGAGATGCATTACTAGCAAATCAGTTTGTAGCGAAGACATTTGTTTTCCCATTTTCAAAAATGAGCTCTAATTTGCATGCAAGACAGGTTCTAGCCCCATTAAATTGGGAAACTGTTAAGAATTTTTCAATATAAACTGGTCAAAAACTTTCTCGGCTTCTTTTCTTTTCTTTTGATGTTCTTTCAGGAATACATTGATTTTTTCAATCAATATAGCCTTTAATTCCCCCGAAAGAAGTTTTCCAGATTTATAATCATTATAAATCTTTGTCAGCTTTGTATCATCAGGTTCAAAGAAATATTTTAAGTACTGGAACGAAACGTCGATGTCAGGATTCCCTCCAAGCTTTCTATGCTCTTCCAAGGTATCTTTCCCTCCAGAAAATGCATACTTGTTTATTTTCTTTTTAACATCCTCGGCAGAGTCAGAGAGATATATTACTCCATTAGACTGTTCAGAAGAACTCATCTTCGCCCCGCCGTTAAGTGAAGGCATAAACCTTGCATGAAGTGCAGCAGGCTTTTCAAATCCAAAATCTTTATGCTCGGCTATATCTCTTGTCAATCTTATGAAAGGATCCTGATCAATAGCCACAGGAACCACAGACATATGTTTTCCTCTAAGAAATTGAGGGAATAATATATGCGCCGCCTGCATTGCAGGATAAAAACTCCAGCCTATATTATTTTCTGGTTTAAGACCAAAAGCAGCCTTAGAAGTTGAATAGGTTATTCTTTTTGCAACTCTTGCAGCATATTTGTAAATATCTGTGTAAGCAAAGTCCTCAAAAATGAAAGTCTTTCCTGGCTTGAACCCCAGCGCAATGAGATCTATTATATTATCTCTTGCGTATTCAATAACTTTGTCAAAACTCAAGTTTTCTTTAACGTAAAACTTTTCATCATCAGAGATCGGTATGAATACTTCACAATCAAACTGCTCCTGAAGTGATTTGGCAACAAGGAAAGGAACTAAATGACCCAAATGCATCTTTTCTGAAGGCCCTCTTCCTGTCAAGACAGAAACTTTTTTACCCTTATCATGAGCGTCAAGCCATTTATCAAAGTCCCTATGCGCAAAATAAAGACTTCTTCTAATCAGAGGATGGCTATTTTTCAACCTTTCTTTGACGTTCTGATTAAGCGCGCTAACTCCAAACTCCTTAATCAGCTTTTCATAATCAATCTCTCCCGAGACTTCCCAAGGAGTAACACTGAATTCTTTTTTCATAATGCTATCTGTGTGAACTTGTTTATAAATATTCACAATCAGGAAAATTCCGATAAGATTTAAATATACATTCATTCATTGAATTACATGAAAAAGAGGGTGTTAAAGTCGCTTTTAGCAGTATTGCTTGTAATTTCTCTAGTTAGCTTTTCCTCCGCAGAAATATTGCTTTCTCCTTCCTCATCAGGATACAGCATAGGAGATGATTTTTCTCTTAGCGCAACAGTAATTCCTAATTCGGACACAAATGGTTTTTTCACGGCAGACCTAGTCTGTGACAACAGCAAGATAGAAATATACAGAACTCCTTTAAACTTAAATGCTTTGCAGGAAACTAATCTTACAGTCAATGCAACTCTGGATAAGTCTCTAGTAAATAATATTGTTGGAAATTGCTACATAGACGCAAATTTCGGTTCTGATGAAGTAAAAAGTAGTTCTTTTGAAATATCAAACAAGATTGACCTAAACATATCCCTTTCAGATTCAACAGTAGATCCTGGCAATCAGTTCACTCTTTCTGGAACAGCCACAAAAAGAGGCAACAATGTTAATGGATACATAAACATAACCATATCAGGTATCGGCTACTACTCCTTATCTGAAGTTTCAAATGGAACTTTCTCTCAAGAAATATCAATTCCTGAAAATTTATCTTCAGGGATATATGCAGTAAGCTCAGATGTTTATGAAAAAGATTCTCAAGGAAATATAGCAAATGAAGGAACTGATTCTTCAATGTTTATTGTCCGGCAGATTGCAAAAAAGGCAGATGTTGCGATAAATGCAGTTAACCTAACTCCTCCAGCAAACCTGTCATATATTCCTCTTCTCTATGATCAGGCAGGAAAAGAAATGCAATCCTCTCTGATAGTTTCTGTTTATGACCCAAGTGGAAGTTTATATGTTCAAAGAACAGATTTTGAAGGTCAGTCAAATTTACTAAGCGTTCCAAATAATGCCTCTCCAGGTAACTGGGTGATAGAATCATCCTACGCTGGTTTGAGTTCAAAAGTTCCTTTTTTTGTTTCAGAAGTTCAAAAAGCTTCTTTCACACTTGACAATCAGACTTTAATTGTAAAGAATGTAGGGAACGTGCCCTATTCAAAGACAGTCGAGATAACTATTGGTTCTGATAAAGAAGTAAAATCTTTTAATTTAAATGTGGGCGAAGAGCAGAGATTCAAGCTAACTGCCCCCGATGGGAATTATGACATCTCTATAAAAGAAGACGAAACTTCGCTTCCAGTGGGCTCTGCATATTTAACTGGAAATGCAGTGGCAGTAAAAAGCTTAAACAGTCTATCTAGCGGATTTAGTTCAACCCTATGGATCTGGATTATTGTTATTATAGTTCTTTTGGCTGTTGCACTTTATTACTACAGAAAAGTCAGAAGTAAATCATACTTTGGAAAGACTCCAAGTTTCTCATCTCCAATAAAGAGAAAATTAATTCCTATAACACAATCTTCTTTTCCTTCAAAAGAGGTTGACTCCCAAGCCAGAAAAACAAGAATAGAAACCTATGACCCTGAATCCTTGGCCGCTTCTGCAAGTTCTGCTTCATCTTCCCTTTCCTCAAACGATAACAAGGAAGAAGTAGTTGTCATAGCAGTAAAAATAAAGAATGAACAGAAATTAAAGGACTCTGAAAGTTCAGCCTACAATACAATTGAACATATTCTACAAAAAGCAAGACTTGCAAAGGCGAAAGTTTATGATCAGGGAGCATTTAAGGTAATTATTCTATCATCAAGGATAACTCAGAAGACTGAGCTTGAAAATTATGCTTCTGCAGTCAAGTTGGCAAATCAAATTGATGAAACATTGAGAGAATTCAATAAGAAATATGCAATAAAGATAGATTATGGAATAGGCGCAAATGTCGGGCAAATGTTCGTTGAATTCGTTGATAACAAAGTTAAATTCACTTCATTCGGGAATACAGTTATTCTAGCAAAGAATGCAGCCGAAAAAGCAAATAACGAACTTCTTATTTCTCAAGGTTTACACAGAAAAGTTTACAATATTGTCAAAGGCGATGTAACTCCCTATGGTCTTTACAAAGTTAATTCAATTTTGGATAGAACCCAACATTCTCAGTTTATCCAAAGGTTCATGAAGAAGTAATTCATTACATTTAAAAGGTATTTTTTGTTCGTTCATTAATGGAAAATAAATCTGTAGGATGGATAATAATAGGCATGGCTGCTGCTATAATTGTGATTATTCTTATTTTCAATTCAGCATTACATGATATAGTTAAATCAAGCTGCGGCGAACTTCATTCATTAGTCTGTCCCATGAATAATACAATAAGTGAACAAACTGGTCTGGCTTTAGCTATAGTGGGCATTCTAGTAATATTCGGTCTTGTTCTTATTTTATCAAAGCCTAAGGAAAAAATAATTTTCAAGAAAATAAAAGAAGTTAGAAAAGAGATAGACACTTCACATTTGACAAGTGAGGAGAAAAAAGTTCTTAATATCATAAGCCAGAATAAAGCTATTTTCCAGGCAGATTTAATTGAAAAAACAGGTGTAGGAAAAGTAAAAATGTCGAGATTGCTTGACAGGCTCGAAGGAATTGGAGCAATTGAAAGAAAGAGAAGAGGAATGAATAACGTAATAGTTCTTAAGTGACTAATTAGGAAGTGAAACTAGTTTCATAAAAGCGTTTATATAACTCTTTTTTTATAATCTTCTATGTCATTTAAACATTTTATCAAGGAATTGAATGGTAGCAGGGTCGAAGGAGAATTAATAATGACTTTCTTCTATTCACTGTTAACTTCATTAGTATTTCTAGTAATAGTCTATTACTTAAAATTAAATCAAATAGAAGGCTTCGTTTCAAAGTATGGTCTTTTCCTTTTCCTTTCGGCTCTTTCATATGCTCTAATATCTCCAGCAATAAGACAGGTAAGAGCTTACAAAGAGCTTCCTTGCATGTCTGGAATGATGATTGGAATGACTTTAGGAATGATTTCAGGATTCTTGCCTGGATTTTATTTAGGCGCAACCAATGGAATGTTTGTAGGAAGTGTATTTGGAATGATTATAGGAATAGTAATGGGTGCTTGGACAGGTAAATGTTGCGGAATAATGGGTATAATGGAAGGAGTAATGGCTGGATTCATGGGTGGATTGATGGGGGCAATGAGTTCAGTAATGCTTCTAAACGACCATTTGAAATACATGGCAATCATAGTATTAGTAGTATCTGCTGTAATTACTTTAGGGCTCAATTACATGATCTTTAAGGAAACTACGGAATCAGAAAGGCAAAAAAGAGAAGATCATTTATTCACCATAATGATTACTCTAATTTTAATTGCAATAACAACCTGGTTTATGGTCTTCGGACCAAGAGGAGGAATATTTTTAGGATAACATGAAAAATACAACAATTTTAGTTATGATCGTATTAATTGTTTTAGGAGTAGGAGCATTTCTCTATTCTAGTTCTGGAAGCCAAGGAAACAATTCACAAACGAATTCTCAGGATAGTAATGTTCAGAAAATAACTCTCGGAATAAAAAATGCAAATTATTATCCTAACACGATTACTGTTAAAGAAGGAGTTCCTGTAGAAATAACTCTTGACAGTTCAGTACAAGGATGTTTAAGGTCTTTCAATATAAATGATTTTGGAGTTCATGCATCTTCTCAAAATCCAAGCCAAACAATCAAATTCACTCCAACTAAAACAGGAACATTCCGCTTTGCCTGCTCAATGGGCATGGGCTACGGAACAATAATAGTACAATAAAAAGAGGAAAAAATTAAAATGGAAAAAATTAGAAATGAAACGATTATTTTTGGAATAATAGCAGTCATAATTGTCCTAGCATTGCTTTTTGGGTCAACTGGAATGATGGGTTATAGATTTGGATACGGCATGATGGGATATTACGGAGGTTTTTATTCATTCGGATGGATTATTATGCTATTAATTATAGTCGCCCTAGTGCTTCTCATATTTTGGCTAATGAAACAAATCAGGTTTAATAAAAAATATATAAAATGAAAAAATACAATCTAAGTATAGATGGAATGCATTGCGCTTCATGTGCAAGCAACATTGAAAGAAGTTTGAAAAAAGTGCCAGGCATAAAAAATGTGTCAGTTTCAGTTTTGTTAAAGAAAAGCATTGTTGAGGCAGAAGATTCTGTTAAAATTGAGCAGATTAAAGAAGCTGTTTCAAAAACAGGCTATAAAGTAACTGCAATCAATTAATCTAAACAATATGGAAGAACATAATACTAATAGCACAGAAATTAGAGAAGCCAGCGAAGATCCTGAAATAAAAAAATGGTTCACTAAACTTATTTGGGCTTGGATATTTACAATTCCTTTGATAATAATTATGTTTTTTGACAGATTATTTGGAACGAGTATTATTCCAGAAAATTGGATGACTCCAGTAATTTTAATTATCGGATTTCCAGTAATTTTCATTCTAGGTTGGAGCACAATAAAATCAGGTCTTAAAGGATTTGCAAATTTCTACTTCAGCATGGATTCTCTAATTGCATTAGGCACTATTCTGGCTTATTTAACAGGAATTGCAAGTCTATTCTTCAAAATTCAAGATTATTCAGGCATTTCAGCAATGATTATGTCCATTTTTATTACCGGAAAATATATTGAGTCAAGGGCAAGAGGCAGGGCCACTTCTGAAATAATGAAACTATTACAGTTAGGAGCAAAAAAGGCAAGAGTTCTTCGTGGTAAAGAGCAAATTGAAATTCCAATAGAAGAACTAAGGATTGGAGATGTAATGATTATAAAACCTGGGGAAAAAATACCTACTGATGGAATAGTTGTCAAAGGAGAAAGTGCAGTTGATGAATCCATGGTTACAGGAGAGTCGATGCCAGTAGAAAAAAGTAAAGGCAGCCCGGTTATAGGAGCAACAATAAATCAGGATGGAATATTATATGTAAAAGCATCAAAAATAGGATCTGATACTTTTTTAGCACATATAATTCAACTTGTTGAGTCTGCTCAAAGTGAAAAAATTCCAATACAAAAGTTAGCAGACAAAATAACAAGTGTATTTGTTCCAGTAATTCTTCTTGTCGCATTACTTACGGGAATTAATTGGTTTGTATTTACTCAGGATATGAGCTTAGCCATAGGTGTTGCTATTGCTGTGCTAGTTATTGCCTGCCCATGTTCTCTCGGTCTGGCAGTGCCCATAGTAATAATGGTAAGCTCTGGAATGGGTGCAAAACACGGAATACTGATAAGGAAAGGAGAAGCAATTCAAACAATGAAAGAAATAAAATATATTGTTTTTGATAAAACGGGAACTATTACGAAAGGAAAGCCCGAGGTGTCTGAAATTTATTCTCTGGTTCCAGAAAAATATCTGCTTACAATTGCTGCAAGCCTAGAAAATCTTTCTGAGCATCCAATAGCGCTGGCGATAGTGAATAAAGCACAACTTAAGAAATACAAACACGTTGTCAATTTTAGCATAAATAGAGGAAAAGGTATTGAAGGAAATATCGGAAAGAGCAAATATGTAATCGGAAATGAATCTTTCATGAAAGAAAAAGGTATTTCTCTGAATAAATTATCAGAAAAAATAAATAAATTTCAATCCGATGGAAAAACAACCATGATAATATCTGAAAACAAGACAGCTATAGGGGTAATTGCTGTTTCCGATTCACTAAAGGAAGATTCAATAGAAGCGATTACAAAATTAAATACTTACGGTTACAAAACTGTTATGATTACTGGAGATAATGAACTTACTGCAAAGGGAATTGCAAATCAAGTAGGCATTTCACAGGTAATTGCAAATGTCCTTCCAGAAGAAAAAGCGAAAAAAGTATCTGAGTTGCAAAAAGAAGGAATGGTTGCATTTATAGGAGATGGAATTAATGATGCTCCTGCTCTTAAGCAAGCTAATGTAAGCATTGCAATGGGAACTGGAACAGATATAGCAATAGAATCAGGAGACATTGTGCTCGCAAACGGTTCATTAATCGGAGTAGTCCAAGCAATAAATTTAAGCAAGGCAACTTTTAGAAAAATAAAACAAAATCTATTCTGGGCATTCGGTTACAATGTTTTAGCCATACCTTTAGCAATCTCAGGCGTTTTGCATCCAGTAGTAGCGGAGATAGCAATGGCTCTTTCTTCAATAACAGTAGTCGCTAATGCTAATCTTCTTAGAAAATCAAAAATCTAGATTTTTATCAGCGCATCTCCATCAAGATAATATCCATTGTGACCTGCCTCGCCCTGCATGAAAAGAGAAAGAAACTGAGTTCCCTGTTCACTTATTCCTGATTCTCTAGCTTTTTTAATCATATGTGCTTTCAAACATTGGGGGCAGCATCCTTTTATGACTTTCCTACTTTTCTCATCGCTAACTAATCTATTCAATGAATTTCTATAGGAATAATCTTCAAGTTCAGCTATAAGATTATCTGGAATTATTAATCCCCTTGCCAGACCTTCTATTTTATGTCGAAGAAGGCTTCGTGCAAAGTCACTCGGATAAATCTGACTTTCAGTAGAAAAAGCATATTCAGAAGCGAAGTTTGTATTTTTTAATCTCATTTTTATATTGTCCTGCAGTAACCAAAGAAAAATAGTCTTGAATTACCTGCAATAAGAAATAAACACGCAAGTAGGACTAAGGGACTTGAGATTCTTGTTCATCCACTTATTCATTGTCATACTTTGCATATTAAAATTAGAACTCTGTTATTTATATATCTTGCGCTTCTTATTTTTTATCCCAGAGAAGTTTTGTATATCCTTCTTTCACAATATCTTTATTTGCTATTCCTAATTTCTTTATAACCTCAAGGACTTCTTTCTTTGCAGATTCCATATTCTTAGGAGTGGCAAGATATTCAACCTCAACAAACCATCCTAATTTCTTAACATGATTCAGCTCTATATGAAAATTCTTTTTTATTTCATAAAGCTCAGTATATTTTTCTTTTGTAAGCCATTTTTTAAAACCAAACTCATTAATCAATTTGATAAAACTTTCAATGTCAGGAACTTTAAACTCAGTTTCTTTCTTTGCATAAACTCCATTTTCATAAAATATTCTTTGCTTAAAATTAATTTCATGGAATCCAGAACGCTTTCTTACTCTCAGACTTTTTTTAGGATAATTTTTAGTATTTTCAAGAGTGTAATAATCATCAATCTTCCTTTCCTTGCCCTTGTAATGTCCTATTTTTTGGGCAAGAACTCTGAATCTCTCAGGATTTATTATTCTGGCCTTAGACTCAACTTCTATCATACATATAAATGGAAAACAAGTTATTTAAAGTTTTATTAAAAGGAAAATTATCAATCCATTCCGTCGTAATTATTAGGAAGTGCTTTGCTGGAGAGGTTTTTGCTAACCAAAACATCATCTATTCTCAAAATCATCTGCGCCACTTCTGAAGCAGATTGTATTGCCTGAAGTTTAACTTTGATTGGTTCTATAATTCCAGCAATAAAAGTATCTTCTATTCTATCTTTTATCAAGTTTAATCCTTCTCTCATTGCTCCGGCTTCGTGTCTTCTCTTAAGTTCAGTAATTGTATCTATAGGGTCCAATCCAGCATTTTCTGCAAGGGTCTCAGGAATGGACTCTAAAGAATTTGCGAATTCTTCAATAGCCAATTGTTCTCTTCCACCGAGAGTTTTAGCATAAGCTTTAAGTCTTTTAGATAATTCTATTTCAACTGCTCCCCCTCCAGGAAGAACTTTATGACTTTTTACAGCGGAAATAACATCTCCCAATCCATCTTTGATAGCTCTTTCAACCTCATCAATAACATGCCCGCTTGAACCTCTCACTATAATAGTAATTACTTTAGGATTTTTGCATCCGATTATGTAGGTCAGTGATTCATCACCTTTTCTGATTTCATCAATATTTTCAGCAAAACCAAAATCTTTTTCACTAATGTCATTAATGTTTGAAACTATTTTAGCAGAAGTTGCTCTTGAAATCTTTTCCATGTCGCTTTTTGAGACTCTTCTGCATGCAAATATTCCTGCTTTTGCAAAATAATACTGAGCAACATCATCTATTCCTTTCTGGCAGAAGACGGCTGTTGCTCTAGTGCTTATAATTTTTTCAGTTAGATTTTTTAGATATCTTTCTTCCGAATTGACAAAACTCTCAAGCTGTTCAGGGGTTGAAATTGAAATTCTTGTCTCTGTTTCAGGATTCTTAAGTTCGATAGGGAAGTCAACCAAAAGAATTTTGGCATTTTTAACTGAGGAAGGCATTTCAGCGTTAGCTCTCTCCTTGTCAATAACTACCCCAGATATTAATTCGCTTTCGTCAACGCTATCTCCTGAAATTTTCTGTATCTTTATATTTTCTTCGCTGGTTGTTTGTCCCGAAGAAACAGCATCAACTGCAGCCACTATTAATTCAGATAATTTTTCTCTACTACCTTCAGCTCCTTTTCCAGTCATTGCAGTCATTGCAATCTGCTTTAATGTATTTTTTTCAGTCAAGGGCAAAGCTATTTCTTCCAAAATCTCCTTGGATTTTTCAGCAGCCATTCTATATCCTTTAACAATTACAGTAGGATGTATCTTTCTATCTAGCAGCTTTTCAGCATTTTCAAGCAGTTTTCCTACAAGAAGAGCAACAGTAGTTGTTCCATCTCCAACTTCTAATTCTTGAGTTTTAGCTATTTCAACAATCATCTTCGCAGCAGGGTGATCTATCTCCATCTCTTCAAGTATAGTGACTCCATCATTGGTAATGATGATATTCCCAGAAGAATCAACAAGCATTTTGTCCATTCCCTTAGGGCCGAGAGTAGTTTTAACTATATCAGCAATAACCTTAGCCGCGAGTATATTATTCCTTTGAGCGTCTTTTCCAATAGTTCTAGAAACACTTTCAGGCATAACATAGCCTGGTTGCTTTTCTTCCATGAAAATACAGACAGAATTGATTTTTTAAAAGTTTATGTGTTCAACTATATACTTAAAATTCTAAAAATAAGAAAAAATAAAAAATAAAAACTTACCAGCCGTCGCCTTCTTCATCATCAGGGTTTTCGTCAGAGTCTTCTTCTTCAACCTCTGGATCGTCAAGCTCTTCGTCAGAAGGCTTTTTACCCTTAACCTGTCTTTTTTTATCCATTTTTGATATCCAAATTTAGTTAACAAAAAGCCAGCTATCTATTATTTAAATTTTTCGTTTTTTATCTTCCTGTAATGAAAGAGCTATGGGAAGGAAAACCATTAAACAAGAGGTAAACAAAAAAACAGCCAACTAGCAAGAGAAGAATTACTGTTTCAACAATCGCAAGGGTTCTATGATTCATTTTGATATAAAATTCTTCCAGAAATAAAGAATATAAGCATTTCGGTGTTTTTTGGCTAATTATCCTTTGACAACTGCCAAAGGTCTAAGTCTTGCAACAAGCTGGCCAATTCCTAGCTCATCGGAAACTCTTGCAACCTCATTGACATCCTTGTAGGCCTCAGGAGCCTCTTCAAGAGCGCCTTTCATTGAGCCTGCTTTAAGCATTATATCCTTATCATTCATCTCTTTCTTCAAATTGTCAACAGAAAGATTTTTTATTGCAAAGCTTCTGGATAAAACTCTTCCTGCCCCATGGGCAGTGCTACCAAAAGAAAGTTCTTCAGCTTTTTTAGTTCCAATCAGCACATAAGAGAAAGTTCCCATACTCCCCGGAATGAATATTGGTTGGCCTATTTTTCTGTATTTTTCAGGAATTTCCTTTCTTCCAGGTCCAAATGACCTTGTAGCTCCTTTTCTATGCACGCATAGAGTTTGATTTTCCCCGTCTATTTTATGTTCCTCAAATTTTGCAATATTATGGCATATATCATAAATTAGTTCTAGTTTTGACTTAGGGAAGAACTTTGAAAAGCTTTTTCTTACTTGATAAGTAATTAATTGCCTGTTAGTAAATGCAAAATTTGCAGCCGCAGCCATTGCAGCCCTATAATCTTTACCAAGAGGAGAGTCAATGGGGGCGCATATCAGTTCACGGTCAGGTAAATGTTCCCATCCGTATTCCTTTTCCATTTTCATTATGTAATCCGAAGCAGTTTGATGTCCCAATCCTCTGCTTCCGCAATGAATCATAACTACTATCTGTCCCGTTTCTTTTATTCCCATTTCTTTCGCAATCTTTTTGTCAAAAATACTTTCAACTTCCTGTATTTCAAGGAAATGGTTGCCAGAGCCAAGACTTCCGAGTTGTGACCTTCCCCTAGCTTTTGCTTTTTGACTTACTTTACTAGAGTCAGCTCCGATTATGCATCCATTATCTTCTATACACTCCTGATCTTTTTTTGTTGCATACTTTTTCTTAACTGCCCAATCTAATCCAGTGTTAAGGACTTCATTTAATTCCTCATCTGAAAGAGTGAATTCAGATTCTTTTCCAACACCTGAAGGAACATTCTTATAAATTTCATTCAGAACTTCTTTCCTCTTGCCTAGGAATTCTTTCTTGTCAAGGTTTGATGCAAGCAATCTTACTCCGCAATTTATATCATAGCCTATTTCGCCAGGCGAAATAACCCCTTCCTTTAAATCATAGGCAGCCACTCCACCTATGCAGGCACCATACCCTTGATGAGCATCAGGCAGAACAATGATATTTTTTACAACTCCAGGCATTGCAGCCATATTCTTTGCCTGTGAGAGAGTTTTATCCTCTTTTATTTTATCAAGAATTTTTTCAGAGGCAAAAATATTGATTGGAACATTCATCTTGCCAGTTTTCTTTATTTGCCAGATATAATTGTCAATCTTATCAATCTTCAATTTATTTTCAGTTGATTTTTCCATGTTTATCTTAAATTAAAGTCTATTTATTAATTTGACTATCACTAGATAAGTTAAACATCAAGCACAACCTGAGCCTCATATTTTTCTTTTTTTCCAGAAGTTATTTTTTTAATATACATTTCAGCATAGGTGGCTGCCTTAACATGATTTAAACTATATTTTTTAGTATTATCACCTATAATTTCTGCCTTTAATTTATTTTTCAAAATTTTTACTTTAGCACTGGAAACAGCAAGATTCTCAGCATCAAGAAGGTAGATTAATTCATCCATAAAGTTATAGAGTAATGCTTCCAAATCATCACCCGAAACCTCAACAATCTTTTTCTTTTTACTAGCTATTTTTTTGTCTCCAGATATACAGCTTGAAAAGGCCAAAGCGCAATTTTCAAATAAATTGTTCATTGTACTGCCAAACGCTTTAAACTTTATATCTGCAGTGTGTTCGAGAAAAACAAACTTCTTTTCCATTTCTTTCATACAATAAATAATTGAATTAAGTTTATAAATTCCCTCTTTTATATACAATAATGAAGGTGATGGATATTGCTGTATTTCTACTTCTTTTCATTGTTGCAGCTTTTGCCATATACATGCTCTGGCTTGAGCTTCCTGGCGCAACAGAGCAGTTCCAGAATGTAAATTTCTCTGCTTCGGCCCAGAAATCCTATGATAATGGAACACAATTTTATCCAAATATGAGGTATCCTTCAGGAAATATAAGTTTCAGTATAGCATCTGTCTGCGATTCTAAAAAAGAAACAGATGCAATTACTGCATTCGGGATATTACAGGACAAGACTATTCTTACATTCTATCAAGTTCCTTCAAATGGAGAAATTCAAATACTCTGCTCAGACATTGCGCCGGAACCAACAGATGCAGGGCATTTCATCGCTGGAGAAGGAGGACCAAGAGACATTTTAAACTTCAGCGGGCAGTTATATGTTATCTCATCTGGAAGAGTCTCACTTTACAAAACTGACAATTGTAAGGAACCAAATATAGCAATCCATGAAATTTTGCACGCCCTAGGCTTTGACCATAACAAAAATCCAAATAGCATAATGTTTCCAATCACTAGCTGTAGCGAAACGCTAGATAAATACATAACTGATGAAATAAACCTTTTGTATAAAACCCCTTCTCTTCCAGATATACAGATAGTAAACGCAAGCGCTGTAAAAAATGGTAGATTCTTATCATTTAATGTTGATGTAGCTAATTACGGTCTTGCAAACGCAGACGATGTTAACCTAACATTATACAATCAAAATCAGAGGATTGCAGATTACGATTTGAATAAAGTTTCTATGGGGATAATCAAAAAGATATCTGTTGATAATCTTCCAATTCCAAGAGACACCACTGAAATAAAGATGATAGCCTATCTTACCGATGGCGGGCAGGAAATCTCATCTTCAAATAATCAGGTTGAACTCAGTATTTCTTCCTAGAAGACTAAGAAGGTTTATAAGTTAATCAACATATTCTTTTCCGAGGCGATGGAGCTTCAGAAGCCTAATTCTGAGAAAGTCAAGATGGATAGAATACCCTATGAAAACATTGGAAATTTAGGTAAAGATTATGAGCATGAGCCAAGAATAGTTGTTCCTGAAGGATTAATTGCCGGAAAAAATTTGGTCTTAAAGCTTTATTCAATGTTAAAACCAAATAATATTCCCGGCACAGATATTAAACCCGCAGTAGAATTTGTAAAAGCAGAGATGAAAAAGGATAGAATTAAGCCCTATATTGGAATGGGTTTTGCGATACTTTCTGAGGACGTGCTAAACATCGCAAGATGGAATAACGAGCACCCTATAGTTCTAATGAATGATGTGTATTCTTATGAAAGAGGAGATATTGCAAATGCAAGAGCAGATGATATCAGGGAATCTGGAAGTTTTTGTACATGGGAGCTTGAAATTGTAGGGCATGAAAGAAATTCCTGGATAAATTTTCTTACTTCAAATAAGTCTCAAGAGCAGAAGAACAGATACTTAAATGATTTTACGGGAAAACTTAAGTATAAGCCAATCGCCAGAAAAGCCCCTTAGCCGATAAGGAATTTATCTAATCAATCTACTCTTTCCTGAGTAAAGTCTATAGGTTCAGAACCTTTTCCAAGATTATAAATTAATCTTTGGTTTTTAAATTCAAGAATTCCATAATCTCTTAGTTCTTGGGGAGAATATTTTTGGTCTAATCCAAGAGAAGAATAGACAAGTTTACCATTATTTGCATGGTAAAACTGAAAGCATTGTGGGGCTATCAATTTATCTTTAGGTGATTCTTCCTCTATTTTAGCTAATAACTCAGCTAAATCCCCATGCGAACTAGGCAAAGACCCCTTTCTTACAACGGTATTGAATACAAATCGATCAAATCTTTTAGGTCCAGTATATACAAATTCACTTCCCCAAACAAGTAATCTATTTTCACCCCTCATTTTTAGGTCGCTAGGATTATATTCTTTTCCAATCACCTGTTCACCAAAATTATTCACATCCCAAGACATTTCCTCAATAGTAGGGTCTCTAAAATTTATGTCAAATCTTGCTAAAGCAAAAGCAGGGCTTTTTCTAGATAAAGAATACTGAGCAACACCTGCTACCCCAGCATATGACCCCCACAGAGAAAGTGCTTCTTTCATTCTTGTCTCATTAAAACCGCCTTTAAAAGTATGATTAAGTGTTTGAAATCCATTATGAGGTATATTAGTATCGCTCTCAAAGTCGATCACTACTGGAGAAAAAAGAGAAGCATCAGTCAAAAATATTCCTGCTTTTAATTCATGAATTCCTATTTCTCTAGTTGACCAAACTACCGAACATTGTTCATCCATATATGCAGTGAAGATTTTCAAAGCTATTTAAATTAGTCTGTCAATTGTTACCTTTCTAAGTGGTGAATATGGAATTCAAACTTATTTCTATTTTACCCTCTAGAGTTAAATTTAAATAGAACTTTCAACAATAAAACACATAAAAGAGACTGCAAATGGCTGACAAAGAGGAAATAATAAAGGAGAAACTTGAACATTCCGGAATCTGGGATTTCAAAGGGTTCTACAAATTTGCTCATTCCTGGCTTGAGGAAGAGGACTATGATGTTGAAGAGCAAAAGTATTCTGAGACAGTCGCAGGACAGAGCAGGAATATAAACTTCGAGTGGAAAGCAACTAAATCTCAGACCGATTATTTCAAAAATGAACTCAAAGTCAAATTTGAGGTAAAAGAGCTTACTGAAGTTGAAGTTGAAATTGATGGAAAGAAGAAAAGGATGAATAAGGGAAAGATAAGTGTTGAAATTAAAGGCACACTTATAAGCGATAAGGAAGGTAAATGGGATGCAACTCCATTTTATCAATTTATTAAGCAAGTATACACCAAATATGTAGTTCCAGCAAGAACAGAAAACATGCAAAGCAGAATTACGGGAGATGTAATTGGTCTTAAAGAGGAACTTAAGTCATTCCTAGAATTATCGGGCAAAAGAAATTAAATTTTCTCATTTTATTATTTACAATACAAATATTTATATAATACTTGCTTCAATTAAGTCTATGACAAAGAGGGTTTTAATTTTAGCGTTAATAGTTGCCATGTTATTACCAGGTGTACTCGCTTCTCTGTCAGTTGAAAAAGTTGACAAAGGAAGTGTTATAATTTCTGAGCTGAATAATCCTGCTGTTTTCAATCTTACAATAAATAATCCTGATGGACCTCAACAGGCAGAAATATATTCTTTTACTGGAATCTCATTTAGCCCAAGAGGATTCTTTGATATTCAGACAGGACCAAACAATCTTGAAATGAGAGTCTACCCAAGCCAGTCAATCCTGTCACAAAGAGGTCTTTACAATTTACAATATCAGATTAAGGGAACAACGAGCGGGATTACCGCTGATTCCCTGCAGATAAATATTGTCGGTCTTAAAGATGCCCTAATAATGAAATCCTCAGACCTAAATCTTGGGGATGATAAATTGATCTTGCAGGTTACAAATACACAAAATACTAATCTTGAAAATCTCAATCTTGATTTTTCTTCATTATTCTTTAATGAAAGCAAAACTTTATCCCTTACTCCCTATCAATCAGCAAATGTAAGCATTGATATAAATAAGGATAATATAAAATCGCTTTCGGCGGGAAGGTACACATTCACCGTAGGAGTAGGTCTTCAAAGCGCAAGAGTCAGCGTTGATGGAAGTCTTAATTATCTTCCAAAAGAAGCATCAACACTCTATCAGAGCGGAAGGGGTTTTGTTCTGAGGCAGACGAATTATACCAGAACAAATACTGGAAATGTTCCCATGACTGCTCAAATTCAGTTAACCGAAGATATTTTGAGCAGACTTTTCACACTCAATTCAGCAGATGCAACTCAAGTTAACAGACATGCGTTATATGCTACCTACATCTGGGAAAAGAGCTTGCAACCAGGAGAATCCTTCTCTGTAATCTCAACCACAAATTATACTCTACCTTTAATATTTGTTTTGCTCATTGTGGTAATCGCTCTTCTTGTAAAGTTATATACAAGAACAAATCTAGTTGCTGACAAGAGAGTTTCCTATGTAAAGACCAGAGGCGGAGAATTCGCCCTTAAGGTTACGATACATGTAAAAGCAAAGAAATATGTTGAGAATATACAATTAATAGATAGATTACCTGGAGTCGCCCAGCTTTATGAAAAGTTTGGAATAATGCCTGATAAATTCGACAAAGCAACAAAGAGACTGTTCTGGAATATTGAAAGACTTAACGCGGGCGAAGAGAGAGTATATTCATATATAATCTATTCAAAAGTAAGAATAGTTGGCAGATTCGAATTGCCTCCTGCAACTCTTATTTATTTGAGAGATGGAAAGACTGAGCAGACATTATCAAACAAGGCATTCTTTGTCACAGAGACAAACAGAAGTGACATTTATTAGTATTTCTTAATCAATGATAAGATTTAATAAACCCATATCCTAAATTTAAATATGACAAAAAAGGAAGCTGTCAAGAAAGATGAAAAAGGCATAACTGTCAAAAAGAATGAAAATTTCTCTGAATGGTATACTGAAATAGTCCAGAAAGCAGAGCTCTGTGATTTACGTTATAATGTCAAGGGCTTTGTAGTTTTCCAGCCCTGGTCTGTTCTTGCAATGGAAAAGATGTACAAATATTTAGAATCTGTTTTACAGTCAAAAGGACACAAGCCATATTTCTTCCCAACAGTAATTCCAGAAGGAAATCTGAAAAAAGAGAGCAGCCACATAAAAGGATTCACTCCAGAAGTATTTTGGGTAACTGAAGCAGGAAGCGATAAATTCGAAGAGAGATTAGCTTTAAGACCAACTTCTGAAACAGCATTTTATCAAATGTTTTCTTTATGGATAAGAAGCTACAAAGATCTTCCATTCAAGACATATCAGAGAGCTAATGTTTTCAGATATGAAACAAAAGCAACAAGACCTTTCCTTAGAAGCAGGGAATTCCATTGGGTGGAGACTCATTGTGCTCATGCAAGTGAAGAAGATGCAATGAAGCAGGTGCATGAAGACATGCAAACAACAAAAGAAGTGCTGCATGATTATTTCGGCCTACCTTTCATTTTTTTTGAAAGACCCTCCTGGGATAGATTTCACGGTGCGCACAGAACTTTCGCAGCAGATGTTCTAAATCCAGACGGAAGAGTTGTTCAACAGCCTTCAACTCATCTTCTTAAGCAAGAATTTGCGAAAGCATTTGACGTTAAGTTCAAAGATAATGAAGGAAAGGACAAGTATGTCTGGCTTACATGTTATGGCCCAGCAATTTCAAGAATGTTTGCAAGTGTAGTCATTGTTCATGGAGATGACAAGGGATTAAGGTTTCCCTGGGAAATTGCTCCTCTGCAGGTTGCAATAGTTCCAGTAGTAGATGATGAAAAAGTTCTTAAAAAAGCAGCTGAAATAAAGAATGAAATTGAGAAATTTGCTTCTGTAGAAATAGATTCTAGTGAAAAGAGTGCTGGAGAGAAGTTCAATTATTGGGAGATGAAAGGAGTTCCAATAAGAATAGATATAGGTTTGAAAGATTTGCAAAGTAAAAAATTAACCATATTCAGAAGAGATTTAGATAAGAAGGAGCAGATTGATGAGAAAAACATTATGCAGGAGATAAGAAAAATTGCCAAAGAATCAACTCAAAACCTGATAAAGCAGGCAGATAGCTTATTCAAAGAAAGAGTAAAAGATGCTAAAAATCCAAAAGAAGTAAAGAAAGTTATTGAAGAGGGAGCAATCGCAAGGTGCATGCTCTGTTCTGTAGAAAAAGATGGAGAAAAATGCGCAGAAGTTATTGAAAAAGAGTCGGGAGCCAAAGTAAGAGGAACAAAGCTCGAAAAGGAAAAAGTTTCTGGAAATTGTGTTGTTTGTGGAAATAAAGCAAAAGAAGTAGTCTATATAGCTAGGGATTACTAAGATGGTAGAAATTAATTTTGCGCCGGGAGATTCTGTAAGATTAAGATTGGCTAAAGAAGAGCTCGATGGCATTGTTCTTGAAAATCCAGACCCTTCTGTTCTTCTAATAAAGTTAGAATCAGGTTATAACATAGGGATACCAAAAGAAAATATCCTTGCTGCAAGAGCTTTAAAGAAATACAAGGAAGAAAGCAAACAAAAGAAACCTTTGCAAAAAAGCGAAGGAAAGCCTTCAATAGGTTTGATAATAACCGGAGGAACAATTGCCGCAAAGTTAAATCCTAAAACTGGTGGAGTTTATTGGCTTACCGATGTCAATGAATTTTCAAATTTCTATCCCGAATTATTTGAATTTGTCAATGTAAAGAAAATAGAAGTCCCATTCATGACTTCTTCTGAATCAATGACTTCAGAGCATTGGATTAAAATTGCAGAAGCAATAAAGCCTATGCTTGATGACCCTGAAATAAAAGGAGTTATAGTAACCCACGGCACAGACTTTTTGCATTACACTTCAGCGGCACTTTCGTTTTTCCTTAAGAATCTGAACAAGCCAGTTGTTTTGACCTACAGCCAGAGAAGCGTTGATAGAGCAAGTAGCGATGCAAAGTTAAATCTTCAATGCGCTGCAAGAATGGCTATAGGTGAAGCAGCAGAAGTGATGCTTGTCGGTCATGCATCAACAAATGATGACTATTGCTATGCTCTTAGAGGAACAAAAGTAAGAAAATTGCACAGCAGCAGGAGAGATGCATTTAAGCCAGTAAATACAGAGCCAATTGCAAAAGTCTGGCCTGACAAAGTAGAATATCTATCAAAATATAATTCTAGAAACAACGGAAAGCCAGAGTTAGATATATCATTTACTGATAAAGTCGCTTTGATTAAGTTTTATCCAGGTCAGGATTCAAGCATATTGGACTTTTACGCTTTGAAGTATAAAGGAGTAGTCATAGAAGTTGGAGGTTTAGGTCATCTTCCTCCAAGTGAATCGGCCCATAGTTGGATTCCAGCTCTAAAGAAGCACATAAAGAATGGACTAGTAATATGCGGAGCTGCTCAAACAATATATGGAAGGTTAGATCCATATGTTTACAGTAATGGAAGAGAGCTTGTAGACGCAGGAGTTATTTTCTTGGGAGATATGTTAGCAGAAACAGCTCTCGTTAAGTTAGGCTTTGTTCTAGGACATCATGGCTGGAAGACCAAAGCAGGGGAGATGATGCTCTCAAATATGGCTGGAGAGCTTAATGAAACCCTTTCTGTTGAATAGACAGAAAAACTTAAAAACAGCCATTTATTAGTCTAATCGTAAATAATGGATAAGAAAGAGTTAATCTTTTTTTATTAAAGCATGATGAAAAATTTCAAGAAAAATAAAGACTTCAAAGGAAGACCTAAGGGAAAATTTGAGTCTTTCAAAGAATTTGTACATGCAGATGAAGCAGAGCTAGGTTCCATAGATGCCTCCCAGAAAGGAAATAACCTCATTGTAACAGGTTTAATTGACCAGATAGAGCAAACAGGTGGTCCTACAATACTTTACCTAAACGATGGAACAGGAATACTCGCTCTTAAGGCTTTTGAGGGAGCAGGGGTCCGCGCATATCCTGAAATTGACGTCGGAGATCCAGTAAAAGCTACAGTTGCAATCCAAGAATATAACGGAGAATTGGAAGGCGAAGTAAGCAAATTGCAAAAACTCAATCCAGAAGAAAAGCAAGTTATGCTTAAAAAAATCGCAGATTTGCAGAGAAAAAGAGCCGAAGTTAAAGATATGCCTTTCTTAGTCAAAGAGAAAATACTTGACAAATTAAAAGACAGATTTATCAAAGCAGCTACAGAGATTAGACTTGCAATAATACAGAACAGGCCAATAATAATAAGACATCATAACGATACAGATGGATATTCTTCAGGCTATTCTTTAGAGAGAGCAATTTTACCTTTAATTACAAAACAGCATATTTCAGTCAAGTCAGCCTGGGAATTTTACACTCGTGCTCCTGTAAATGCTCCAATGTATGAAATGGAAGATTCAATAAGAGATACAGTGCATTCTCTTTCTAACGCGGCAAAATTCTCAAACAAAATGCCTCTCGTTTTAATTGTTGATACTGGTTCAGGAGAGAAAGACGTTTTAGGAATAAAACAGGGAAAAGTTCACGGAATAGATTTCATTGTAGTAGACCATCACGCATTCGATTCTGATTTGATATCAAAAGAAACACTAGTTCATATAAATCCTTTCCTAGTAGGAGAAGACGGAGCAAAGTTCTCTGCGGGAATGCTTTGCACAGAACTTGCAAGATTTATCAATCCTGATCCAGAACTGAACATATTGCAAATTCCAGCAATGGCAGGACTTGCAGACAGGATTGACAACGCTCCCGTTATGAAAGAATACCTTTCTCTTGCTGAAAAGAAAGGGTACAATAAATCTCTTTTAGGAGATATAGCAACAGTAATAGATTTTGTTTCCTCAAAATTAAGGTTCATGGAAGCAAGAGAATATATTGAAGTATTATTCGGAGAGCCTATGAGCAAGCAAAAGGCGCTTGTTGAGCTTCTCGTCCCTTACATAAGAGATATGGAGAAGAAAGGTGTTGCGATAGCAAAAGAAGCAGCAAGTTCAGAAAAGATTAAAGAAATAACTGTTCAGTCTATTGAAATAGAAAGCACTTTCGCAAGAGGATTTTATCCAAAACCAGGAAAATGTGTAGGTCTTTTGCACGACTATGCCTATGAGGAAAAGAAAATAAGCAAATTAGTTACTCTGGGCTTGATGAACGATGGAATTATAATAAGAGCTACTGCAGAATCCACTTTCTCAACGAATGAGCTTGTAGATTATCTTCAAAAGTCAGTTCCAAAAGCCTTTGTAGAGGGCGGTGGTCACAAACAGGCAGGTTCAATCAGATTTCTCCCAGTTAGGAAAGCCGAAGTCCTGCAAGCCATTAAGACCTATATTAAGGGGCTTTAGAATTAATCAATTAGTCGGGCATTTAATTGATATTTCTAGGACATAAATATTTTTAAACTAATCAATTTTCCCTAAAATATGGATAATCTCAAGCTTCTTACTAAACTTGATATTTCTGCTACAGTTTCTCCAGCTTATGATTGGTGGTCAAGAACAAAATATCTAACAGTTGGGAGTCTTCAGGAAAAACTTAAGAAAAAACACGCGTTTATTCACTACAGCGAATTAGCTTGGTTAGAGGCAAATTTGGCTAAAACCTTAATGACTGTGAGATTTTGTAGGAAAAGAGATATTAGTCTTAAACCAGAAGTTTACCAGGTAGCAGTTCCATTAGATTTTACATTTTCCGAAGAGTATCATACCCGAGTTGTGGGGTTGGATATGGTTAATAAATATTTGAAAGTTAGTTTATCAGAATATCCAGTTAGAGAAGCAAGTTTAAAGATAGGCAGAGAGGGTCCTGCAATGGATGAAGGTACTAAGATCAAAATGGGCACGAAATTTGGAATTAGGGGAGAAATTCGAGGATTAAAAAATCAAAAAACCTTAGAAACGGCAATGCAAACTCTCAGAGTACTCCGAATTAGCTGTTTTGGTGATTTGACCTGTGAATCTCCATTATTCCCATACGCAGAGGTAATAAAAGATTAATCAATGATATTCGAGTTTTTAGTAAATTTCATATTACTGCAAATCCTTTAATCATAATCTTTAAAACCCCCTAATCCTCAGTTTATTTAAGCCCGGATGGCCCAGCGGTTACGGCGCAAGGTTGCTAACCTTGTTTCGCGCAAGCGATTCCCAAGTTCAAATCTTGGTCCGGGCGTAAGGTGGTTATGAGAACGCCCTGACTAAAAATCGGGGCTAAAAACCACTAAAAGACGCTTCTTTATGGGGTCGTGATATATTATTTAGCCCGACTAAAATATAACATGGTAGACATACATAATTATAAAAGAAGATTAGAACGAACCTTACAAAGAGTAGAAGAATCGACAATTTCGCCTGAAAATAAGGCACTTATTAGAAAATTCTATCAAAGATGCACCATTGATTCTATGAGTTTAAGTAAAGTAGAAAGATATCTCTATGATCTTAAAAAATTCGCTTTAATGTTAAATAAAAGTTTTTTAGATGCCACAAAAGACGATATAATGGAAATAGTTGCTAAAATTGAAATGAGCGAATGGAGCGTACATACAAAACATTCATTTAAAGTTATGATAAGAAAATTCTATAAGATTATTGAAGGCTCAGATGAAAAAGGAGATTATCCTGAAAGAATAAGATGGCTTCATTCAAACATAAAAAATAATCAATTAAAGAGTCCAGCTGAAATGCTAACTGAAATTGAAATAAAAAGAATGATTGAATGCTCTGAAAAAACTAGAGACCGAGCACTAATAGCGTGCCTTTATGAAAGCGGTTGTAGAATAAGTGAAATAGGCTTAATAAAAATAAAAGATGTTGTATTTGATCAATATGGTGCAGTAATGAATGTAACTGGTAAAACTGGTCCTAGAAGAGTGCGTTTAGTTACTTCAGCATTTTATCTCAAAGAATGGATAAATAAACACGAAACTAATGGAAACCCAGATAGTTATGTTTGGATTAGTACAGTAACCAGAAAGCTTATAGGATATGCAAGATTTTCAGACATTATACAAAGAATGGCTAAGAGAGCAGGAATAGAAAAAAGAGTGTATGCACATTTATTTAGACATAGTAGAGCAACTTTCCTAGCTAATAGACTAACTGAAGCACAAATGAAATCATATCTCGGTTGGACACAATCATCAAAGATGGCTGCAATTTATGTACACTTATCTGGGAGAGATACTGATGCTGCAATTTTGGGAATTAATGGAATAGAATTAGAAGAGAAAAAAGAAGAAAATTCACAACTCATACCTAAAGAATGTTTAAGATGTAAAAAAAGATATAGTTCTACGACAAGGTTCTGTGATCAATGCGGTTTAATTCTAGATAATGAAGAGGCACAAAAAATAATCAAGGTTGAATTGGAAAGAAGAGAGATGGATGAATTTATGAATAAAATTGTAGAAAACAAAGATGTACTTAAACAATTAATGGAAAAAATGAAAAAATAATGAGTTATCGACTACAATATAGCCAGATTTCAAATCTTTTTTTGACGCAAACTTTAAGTAAATAATAATTTTAGTAGTAGTAATAGTAGTAGTAATAGTAATAATAGTAATATTTAACCAAAATATAATAATATTCAATTATATCTAATTTTAGGGTGTAGATAGAAAGATATATAAAGAGAGTTCAAGTAATATAATCATGTCATGGACTAAAATAAAGATAACCAGAGGAAGTAAAGAACCACTTATATTTATATCACGTGGTAAAGCTAAATATGTTAGATTTAATAGTAGCTTTATTTCTTCTAATAAGCTTGAGAAAAGAAAATCAGTTGATGTATTTATTGATAAAACTGAAAAGAAAGTTCTAGTCGGTTTTAATTTTAGAGAAGATACTGAAGGAACACTCAAATTAGCAATAAATGATAAGGGTGTTGGTTTTATTTCGGGTTTTACCGTATTTAGAGAATTACAGGCAAACGAGTTAACTAAAGCTAAACTAGATAAAGTTGGCAAAGATGGATTTAAACCCAAAGAAGATAAATTTGAAGATAACAAAATCTTTGTTATAGAAATACAAAAAGAATAATATGAAACTAATAAAGAAAGAACAAAAGAATGAAAAGAAAATCATAATAGCATCTGAATATTATTTAACCGGGTAATTTTCTTAAAAAAATGCTATCTAGGGGGCTACAATTCGATCGAACTTCCCCCTAGTAAGCGGTATCATTTAACTATTGGGCCTGTCGTATAGTGGTCATTACGCCTAGCTTAAACCTAGACAACCCGTGTTCGAGACACGGCAGGTCCATAAGTTAATTAATGTGATTCTTAACCTATATTTAATAGATTAAGATAATAACTGCGAGAAATAGCCATATAAAAACATTCTCTTTTTACCATGATGTATCCAGCCAATATACCTTTATATATGTTGTTTTTTAGAAGGGAAAGCAATGATTAGCAGTAAATTTTTTGTAAGCTATTCAATAAAGAAAAGATTTTTAAGTTAGATAAGGTATCGAATATAATGGAAAAAAGCTCTGATCTTAACTTTATTTCTATAGAACATGTTGAAAGAAATCCCGAAAATCCTAGAATAGACTTTGATCCTAAAAAACTAAACGAACTTCAAAAGAAAATTATC
>CAZHCL010000004.1:0-55264 GCA_964530955.1 Candidatus Woesearchaeota archaeon
AACTTCAAGAGTCAATAAATGCAGTAGGTATTCTCGTTCCATTAATTGTTTATTTTGATGAAAAAAAGAAAAAATATATTCTTTTAGATGGAGAAAGGAGATTAAGATGTGCAAAATCATTAAAATATAAAACAGTTCCAGCGAATATCATGTCGAAGCCTTCACGATTACAAAATATACTACAAATGTTCAATATTCATAATGTAAGAATAGAATGGGGACCAATGGAAGTAGCATGGAAAATAAAGACAATTATGGAAGAAGCTGGAACGGAAAAGGAATCAGAATTAGCAAGAATGACTTCTTTAAAGCCAACAGAAATCAGAAAATCAAAAATATTACTTTCTTTTGATTCTAAATATCAAGAACTTGTACATTTGGGACCTAATAATAACGGAATAAAACAGGATTTTTTAGTTGAATTAAAACCTACACTTAATTGGTTAGAAAAAGAATTACCTGAGATAAAAAAGAACAAATTAATAGATGTTTTTATTGAAAAACATAAAAATAAAATAATTGACAACTACGTAACTGGTTTTAGAAACTTAAGTAAAGTTGTAAAATCTGGATTAAAGAAGGAAAAAATACGTAGCATCTTCAGAAACTTGATAGAAAAAGCAGATTACTCTTTAGAAGACGCATTTGAAGCATCAGTTAAATATAAAATCGACATAGTAGAAATAGAAAGAAGAACTGATAAATTACTTAATCTTCTTGGAAAATTAAAGATAAAAAAGAATAGTGATTCAGATAATCTTGTAAGCTTATTAAAACAACTAAGGGAGAGAATAAATATTATATTGAAAGATGAAAAATGAAACTAAGAAAGCATTTAAAAACTTTATAAAAGAGAATAATTTTAAATATTTAAAAAAAAGTAAAATATTACCATATATTGATTATGAATTTAGTTTTTATCACAATGATGATGAAACTATAGCAACATATGTTTTAGATATTGAAAGTGAGTCTATACATCCTTTGATTGATGCAACAAGAACTTGTAGTCTTACAAAATCAACAATTAAAATTTTATTATTCATACCTTCAAGTTGTAATATGCCTGCAGATATAAAAACTAAAATTTATAATACACAAATAGAAATATACGTTGTAAATGAGGGAATAGCAGAAAGCTATATTAAAGCTTCTGAAATAAAAATGCAAGAAAAAAGTAGACTGAAAAATTTAATGACGATTATTAATTCAATTAATATAGCATCTACAAATTATTTGGGTTTAAAATTATTCAAAATAGATAAAAAACTATTTAATAAGTTTAAAATTACTATAGATGATGAAGAAGGATTTATTTATCAGATACAAACAATAGTTTCAATAATAGAAAGTCTTGAATATTCAAAAATCAGAGCAGGGTTACCAAAGCTAAAGAAGAATGAGTCTACTTTTATTGAAAAAAAACAATCAATATCAGTTATAGAACTAATTTTTAAGAAAAATAAAAGACCAATAGATGCAAAATTTCAACGTGCAATTAGAGAGTTAAGAAATCTAAGAGATCTCAGAAACATGCCTCCTGCCCACCCTTCATCAACTTATAAAAAGGTTTGCAAGATATATATTGGTAAAAAAATACCGAAAACAAAAACTGATTGGAAAAGACTCAGTCAAGTAGCTTTATCTCGTTTTGAAGAAAGTCTTAAAGATTTAAAGGAGTGCATACTCAGAAAATGAAAATTCCTACATTTCTAAAATGGGCTGGTGGAAAAAGAAAATTACTAGAACAAATAGACATTCACTTGCCTATTGAAATTAAAAATTATTTTGAACCATTCTTAGGTGCAGGTTCAGTCTTTTTCTATATTAAACAGAAGTATAATCCAAAAAAATGTACTATTTCAGATATAAATAAGGATCTAATTAATACTTTTATAGCAGTTAGAGACAGACCATTGGAATTAATAAAGTATGTTGAAAAGTTGAAAAGTGAAAATAATAAAGAGTTTTATTTAAAAGTAAGATATCTTTTCAATCAAAATAAAATTACTGGAATAAAGAGATGTGCTACTTTTATTTATCTAAATAAAACTTGTTTTAATGGGTTATATAGGGTGAATAAAGCAGGTGAATTCAACGTACCTTATGGTAAATATAACAATCCAGAAATAATCAATAAAGAAAATATACTTCTTGCAAGCGAGTTATTGCAAGGTGTCAATATTTTATGTGGTGACTACAATATTATTAGAAGTAAAGTAAATGAGAATGATTTTGTTTATCTCGATCCTTGTTACGATCCATTAACTAAAACCAGCTTTGCAAATTATACTCCTGATCGCTTCTCTGAAAAAGATAATGATAAATTAGCTAATTTTATTTATGATCTTAAAAATAAGGGGGCAAAAATCTTATTCAGTAATAACGTTACAAATGGTGTAAAAAGAAGATACCCTCAAAAAGAAGGATTCAAATGGATATTTGTAGAATGTTGTCGTAGTATAAATTCAATAAGTTCAAAACGAGGCAAAATTCAAGAACTACTTATAAAAACATATAATCAAAATTGAGTACAATAATCTATCCACTCAATCTCGACAAAGTTTATAAACTCACGTCGCTAAATTAGATTAGCTAAATAATATAATAGCGAAGCGCTCTCACACCGAGACATTAATTGGTCCGGGCGTTTCTACTTTTTGTCTATTTTGAGAGATGTACATATTTCATACAAGTGCCTTAAAAAGAAAAAATAAGTTACATCCATATGAAAATAGATCCATACAAGCACAAAGAAAAATATCTTAATTGGAAGGAAAAGACCAAAGAGAGCATTGAAGGTATAAGTGAATTTAATTATAATATCATCAAGCAATACCTTTCAGACATGGAGAAAGGCATTAATTAACAATCAGTTCATCATAAATAGGGCGTTTTTCATAAATGTCCCAATTTAAAATTAGAAAGGAATTTAATCAGCAGTTTACCCTCTAGTATATGAAAAAGAAGGTTGTTGTAAATGATTTGATGCAGAAGAGGTACGTTTATTTTCTGACAGAACCAGTAGGAAAAAACTTTGATCATGAATTTAATCCAGAACTCACTCCAAAACAGATGCTTGAACTCGGAGTATTTGGTGGAAAATATATAACTGATTGCAAAGAAGAGTTTCCCAAAGAATGGTTCAAAAAGGCGAAATTGAACCATCAATTTCATGATGCTCAGCTGAATTATTTTAAAGTTAATGCCTCTCAATCCTTGCAGGTATGGAGAGCTAAAGGATGGATTTACAAGGAAGACCCGCGAGGCTGGTTCCAGTGGTATTGTCGTTATTATATGGGAAGAAGAATACAAAAAGAAGATAAAAGACAAATAAAGAGATGGAAAGCAATAGTAAGACATATAGGGGCCATAAAGAAAAATTGTAAAAAAGGAGATATGAATTGTAGAATAAAAGAAAGACAAGCCTTACTGCACTGGGCTTATGATTCTAGGAAGATTTAGAATTTAAAATATCCAGTAACTAAATCCAACAAATTAATTTGTTAAAGACGTAAAAATGGGACACTTTGTTCTGGGTTCTGATCCGGGATTTTTTGTCGATAACAAATTATTGTTTAACTACTTCAAGATAGAAATGTTTAAAATCTAGAGCAAATACCTTTTCTCATGATAAAACAAATAGGAAGACATTTGCTAATGTACGGAGTTCCTTATATGATAATTGGATCCGCATCATTTCAACTTGGGCTACAAGATCATAGAAATAGTCAATACCATGATTTGGGAGAGGGTTATAGAGTTAGAGAAACTGCAACTGAGAGAATTTTTGTTTTTGGAAATGGGCGCTTCGGAGTAGAAGATAAAAAAGAGGGCGGGCTAGATAAAGTTTTAATTAACTTACCTATCTCTCCTATGATGGGTGGTCCAGGATATGTTCCTTTTAAGGTTAAAACTACCCCTGAAGATATTAAGAATTTTGAGAGAGCAAGTTCTTTACTTAAATCTATGAAAAAAAATCCTAATTAGGTCATCTTTTCCGAAGAATGGCTCTGGCGTTTCTACTTTTTCTAAAAAACGCAGGATTACACAATAGAAAATTCAAAACAAGGTCTTACAAATCAAATGTTCATATAACTAGAGCGTTTAATTTATTAATCTATTTTTCTTAATCCTTTTATGACAGAGATAAAAGAAGTTGAAGTATACAAAAAAGGCGATTTCTCTAAATGGCTGGAAGAGAACGGGATAAAAGAAAACAAAGTGCGCGTAGTAATTCACAAGAAGCATACTGGCAAGTCAGATGTTAATGCTGCATATCTTATGAGAGAAGCAATATGCTTTGGGTGGATTGATACCACAGCAAAAAGACTTGATGAAGATAGATACATGATAAACTATTCCAAAAGAACAGAAAAGAGCAGATGGAGCGACAACACTTTGCGATACGGAAAAGAGCTGATAAAAGAAGGAAAGATGTCTCCACAGGGCTTGAAATTCTATGAACTTGGACTTGCAAAGCCAACTCACGATCATGGAATACCTAAAGACCCTAAGATGCCAAAAGAACTAAGGCTTGAGCTGTCAAAGAATGAAAAGGCAAGGGATAATTTTTCAATGTTCTCAAAGTCGACAAAGAGAATGTTCTATAGATGGCTGTTAAGAGCAAAGCAGGAAGAAACAAAAAATAAGAGGATAAAGATAATTATTGAATCAGCTCTGAAAAATAAGAAAGATTTGAATTGATTGCTTAAAAGAATTCTCAATCAACTGCATGAGGGACATATCTGACAGTATTTTCGCTACTAGCAGGAGGGTTATAAGCAAATTTCAATCTTTCCCTGCAAGCTAGAAAAGCTTCGGCCACCATTGCCTGAAATCCTTCAAAGTGGAATGTTGTTCCTTTATCAGTTACTTCCGCGTGTTTAGGAATTTTTAATCCCTGACTGCTTTTTTGTCTGGCAATTCCAGAATAACTTAAAACATTTCCTTCAACTCTAGCTGCAAGATCTCTGGTGGTAATAGAAGGAACGTGAATTGCATAGGTTGCATACTCTCCTAAATTAGCAGGGCTTAACACAACAGGCGCTTGATGCCTTGTCGCTCCAAGATATTCTCTTGCCATGCTTCAGAATAAATATTGTGCCTTTAAATATATTTCGATTTGATATAACTTTATAATTAATACACTAAATTTCATTTGAAAAATGTAAGATTTAAATAGCCTTTTCTCCTGACCTGAAAGATGTTTGAGAAGGGAAAGACACAAAAAAAGAATTTTAATTTATTAGTCTTTACTTTTATTTCCGCCATAATTATTCTTTCTTTGCAGTTTGCTTCTGCTGCACAATCTGCAGTAGACCTTGGAACTGCTGGTAACTTTGCCATATTAAGTACTTCGGGAATTTCAAATACTGGAACTAGTTCAATAGTTGGAAATGTTGGAGCCAATTCTGCCAGCAGCACAATAACAGGTTTTTCTCTAATCAGCGACTCGTCCAATAGATTTTCTACATCCTCTCTAGTTGATGGAAATGTTTATGCTTCTGACTATTCCTCTCCAACTCCTTCAGTTACTTTCTCTGCGGTTAAAGACATGCAAACAGCTTACGATGATGCAGCTGGTAGAACATCACCCGATTTTACTGACCTAAACTCTGGAAATATAGGCGGTATGAATCTACCTGCGGGTCTTTACAAGTGGAATACGGGAGTATCGATTACTTCCGATCTTGTTCTCTCTGGAAACTCCAGCGATGTATGGATACTTCAGGTGCATGGAAATCTCTTTATGTCATCAGGTACCAACATTATTTTATCAGGAGGAGCACAGGCAAAGAATGTTTTCTGGCAAGTTAAAGGGCTAACTCTGCTAGGGTCAAGTTCTACTTTCAATGGAAACATATTAGGAAATAACCAAATAGTCTTTGATACTGGTTCAACATTAAACGGAAGAGCTTTAGCTCTATCATCAGTTAGTCTAAAATCTGATACTCTTACCTCTCCTAACAAAAATGATTTCCAATCACCAATAACAATTGCTACAAATGTTGGAAACAGTTGGACAAACTCCGATTATAATGTGACTCTAAACGCAACCTCATTCAATAATACCTATATTTACCAAATAATCTATTCATTAAATAACATTTCTGGACAGATAAATGGAAGTTCTGGAAATATATTGATAAATGTGAGCGGAAACAATACACTTACTTTTTACGCTGTTGATAGCTTCAGTCATTCAGAGGTATTAAAGACAGTTTATCCTCTTCTTGATGAAATAGCACCTAATATAACTTCATTTAATCTTTCATCTTCAAGTGTAAATGTTGGAGGAGTTATCACCTCATCGTGCATTGCTACTGACAATGTTGATTCTAATGTCAGTATTAATGTAACTGGAATAGATATCTCTGTAGCTGGAAATTACACTGCAAACTGCACGGCAACAGACTTTGCTGGCAACACAGCAGTTGCTTATGCAAATTATACTGTAACAACCCCCACACCAACTTCAACATCTAATGGAAATAGCGGCGGTGGAGGCGGAGGAAGTCAGTGTTTAACAAATTGGACTTGCTCAGATTGGTCAGTATGTTCAAACAACATACAGACAAGAACTTGCAATAGAATAAGATCCTACTGCTATGCTGGAGCTCAGCCTGCTCTGAATCAGACTTGCACTATCCCTGTAAATTCTCAGAATAATAATGAATCCAACTCTGGAGCAAGCACTTCTGCAACCTCAAGTGGATCCAATGGCGCAGGTGCGGGAATAACTGGAGCAGTAACTGGTGCTTTGAAAAATGCTGGAATAAATTCAACAGTCCTTGCAGTAATTGTATTGATTGGAGTGGGCATATATGCCTTTGTTGTTCTGGCAGTAAAACCAAGAGCTATTTAGTTTTATCATCAATGAATTTAAAAAGTATTAATCAATATTATAAACGTGGCTAATAATAAAAAAGTGAGAGGTTTTGTCACAGATATAGAGAAAGATGTCTTGGATAATAAAAATTTTAGAAAAGTTCTCTATACTTCAAAGCATAGTCAGCTGGTTTTGATGACTCTTCTTCCAAATCAGGAAATAGGTATGGAAGTCCATCCTAAAAATGACCAATTCTTCAGGTTTGAAAGTGGAAATGGTCTATGTATAATTAACGGCCATAAATATAAAATTAAAGATGGAACGGCAGTAATAGTTCCTGCTGGGGCTAATCACAATATAATAAATACATCTTCCACTAAAAAATTAAAAATGTATACTATTTACTCTCCTGCTCATCATAGAGACCAAGTTTTACATAAAACAAAACAAGAAGCCGAGTCAGATAATGAAAAGTTCAACGGAAAAACAACGGAATAAAAAAGTATAAATTATTTCTTAAAACTAACTCTATCATCAGTCTCTAAATAATCAAATAAGGTAGTTTTCTCAGCATCCAAACCTAATCTTGTGCATTCAGAAACAAACCAATCCTTTTTAGCAGGGTCTCTGTAATAGTAATCGTTTTCAGCTTTGTCTGACCATGCCTTAATCTCTTTTGCACTTCTCTTCTTACCATTTTCATTCACCCACTTAAGTATTTCTTCATCAGTTCTTCCCTGAGAAACAAATTTCTTGAATTCCTCGCTGTTTAAGTCCTTGAAAGAAAATAAATTTTTATCCAATGGGCAGTTAAAATGATACTCTCCAGGTTGATTCAATATGGTTGCTCTGCATTTATCTATTGTTCTAAATAGTATAGCAAACCCTCCAAGTTGTATTCTTGGACTTCTTGGAGCTTCTTTCGCCAGATTTTTAGCTAATTTGAGTAAATTTTCATTTAACATATAAACCTATAGATTTCAGAGTATATAATTGTATCGGTTGACCGATATATATTATTTTAAATGTATTTTGTAAATTTAGTAATTTCAAGCAATAAACTTAAATATCCTCCTTACCTAATCTATAAAATGGTGAGGTGCTAGGTGAAAAAGGTCAGTGATACAAAGGAACTTAAAATTATTGCAGATGATATCAGAGAAGAAATAATAAAAATGCTTGTTGAAGCAGGTTCTGGTCACTCTGCAGGTCCTTTAGGAATGTCTGACGTTTTCGCTGCTCTTTATTTTAATATTTTGAATCACGAACCAAAAAATCCTAGTTGGGAAAATAGAGATAGACTTGTTTTATCAAATGGGCACATTTGTCCTGTGTTATATGCCTCTCTTGCAAAGTCAGGTTATTTTCCAGTGAGTGAACTAAAGACATTAAGAAAAATCGGATCAAGATTACAGGGACATCCTCATTTGCATGCTCTTCCAGGAATAGAAACAAGCACGGGACCTTTAGGTCAGGGAACTTCCGTTGCAGCAGGTATGGCCTACGGAGCTAAGATGGATAATAAAAAATATAAAATATTTCTTTCAATGGGTGATGGCGAGTTAGATGAAGGTCAGTGTTGGGAATCATTTATGTTTGCAGGCAAATATAAGCTGGATAATTTAATAGGATTTGTTGACAGAAATAATATTCAGATCGATGGTACAACCGATGATGTCATGCCTCTAGAGCCTTTAGCTAAAAAATTCCAGGCATTTAACTGGAATGTCATTGAAATAGATGGAAATGACATGAAGCAGATAATTTCTGCCTTCAATCAGGCAAGAAATCATAGAGGAAAGCCCACGGTTGTTATTTGCAAAACAATTCCTGGAAAAGGAGTTAGTTTTATGGAAAAAAGATTTGAGTGGCACGGCAAAACACCAAATAAAGAAGAGGCAATTAAAGCTCTGCATCAAATATGTGAAGATGAGTGCAAAATTCGAGGGCTCAATTCAGAAAAATGCAAATTGTTACTTGAACAGTCTGGGAGGCTTGAATGAAATTTAACTTAAAAAATCCAGAAATGATTGCATCTAGAGATGGATATGGAAAAGCATTGATTTCTTTAGGAAAGAAAAACAAAAATATCTTTGCTTTATGCTGTGATTTGACTGATTCAACAAGAGTTGAAGGATTCAAGCAAAAATATCCCAAACAATTTATAGAAGTAGGAGTTGCAGAACAGAATATGGCTGGATTAGCAGCAGGCCTTGCCTTGATTGGAAAGATTCCTTTTATCAGCTCATATTCCGTATTCAGCCCTGGGAGAAACTGGGACCAGTTAAGAGTAAGTGTATGTTATAATAATCTAAATGTAAAAATTCAGGGAGCTCATGCAGGAATCAGCGTAGGTCCAGATGGGGCGACTCATCAGGCACTAGAAGATATAGCAATAATGCGTGTTCTTCCTAATATGAAAGTAATAGTTCCTGCTGACGCATTTCAGGCAGAGAAAGCAACCATCGCGTCAGCCTCAATTAAAGGACCTGTTTATATAAGATTAGGAAGAGACAAAATTCCAGTGATAACTGATTCTAAAACACCGTTCGTATTTGGAAAGGCAGATATCTTGCGAAATGGCTCTGATGTATGCATCATTGCTTGTGGAAGAATGGTTTATGAGTCTTTGTTTGCTGCTGAGACTTTAGCAAAAGAAGGAATAAATGCGATGGTAATAAATTGTCACACTATCAAACCATTAGATGCAAAAACAATAATTTCTGCTGCAAAGAAAACAAATGCGATTGTGACTGCTGAAGAGCATCAGATTCACGGAGGGCTTGGCAGCGCGATTGCCGAAACACTTGCAATGCATTATCCCACACCAATAGAGTTAGTAGCCATACAAGATACTTTTGGAGAATCAGGAAATCCTGAAGAATTGCTAAAGAAATATAATTGCACCCATGCAAATATCTCCCAGGCAGTAAAAAAGGTTCTAAAAAGGAAGAAGTCCTATGAGTGATTGGATAGCTGAACTAAAAGAAGGATTTGAAGGAGATGTTCTCAATGACTCAGATACAATTGAAAAGTACAGTCAGGATGCTTCAATATTCAAGGTGATGCCAAAGCTTGTTGTTTTTCCTAAGAATTACAAAGATGTTCAGCATCTTGTTAACTTTGTTAAAAAAAGAAAAGGCATTTCTCTTACTGCCAGAGCAGCAGGAACAGATATGACTGGAGGTCCATTAACAGAATCCATAGTTGTTTCATTTACAAAATATCTCAATCATATCAAAAAAGTTGACAAAAAAAATGCAGTAGTTGAGCCTGGAGTGTATTACAGAGATCTTGAAAAAAAGATGGATAAAATAGGAGTTATGTATCCAAGTTACCCTGCCAGCAAATCTTTATGTGCTATGGGTGGAATTATAGCAAATAATTCTGGGGGAGAAAAATCGCTGGTTTACGGGCAAACAGTTAATCATGTAAATAGATTAAAAGTAGTTTTAGCAGATGGAAATATATACGAATTAAAAAAACTCAATAAGGAAGAACTAAAGTTGAAGATGCAGCAGAAAGACTTCGAGGGTAAGATTTACAGAGAAGTTTATGAGCTCTGTGAAAAGAATTATGATTTGATTAAATCTGCAGAACCTAAAGTCTCAAAGAATTCTTCAGGATATCTTTTGTGGAAAGTCTGGGACAGAAAAACTTTTGATTTGTCCAAGCTTTTCGTAGGCTCTCAGGGAACTTTAGGCCTTTGGTTAGATGCCGACATTGATTTGGTAAAGAAAAACAAGCATTCCAGACTTGTTGTAGTCTCCCTAGGCAATTTAAATCAGATAGGCGAATTAATAAAAACAGTAAAGAGCTACAACCCAGAGTCTCTAGAATGTTTTGATAAATATACGCTGCGGCTCGGTCTGGAATTCCTACCAGAAATAGCCAAGAAAGTGCATAAGGGCCTTCTTCCCATGTTATGGGACTTCAGAAGGGAAGCAGAAGAAGCGTTATTTCATGGAATTCCCATATTCATCGTATTAGTAGAACTCACAGGAGATAGGGAAGAAGAAATTCAGAAGAGAGCAGATAAATTAGGAAAAGAATTATCAGATAAAAAAATACACAATCTGGTTATGCAAAGCGAGGAAGAAGGAAGCAAATTCTGGATTATGAGAAGAGAGTCATTTAATCTTCTTAGACAGAAAGTAAAAGACAAAATGGCAACTCCTTTCGTGGATGATTTTAGCGTCAAACCGGAATATTTGTCTGAATTCCTACCAAAATTATACAAATTGCTTGAAGATAATGGCATAAAGCCCACTTTAGCAGGACATGTAGGAGATGGAAACTTTCATGTCATTCCATTGATGGATTTAAATAATAAAGCTGAAAGAGAAAAGATACCTATTGTTCTCAATAAATTCATTGACCTTGTCTGCAAGTATGGTGGCACAATAACTGCAGAACATAATGATGGTCTGATAAGAACCCCCTATCTGGAGAAAGAGTATGGAAAAAAGATGATAAAGATTTTTGAAAGAGTTAAGGACATTTTTGACAGGGAGGGGATATTTAATCCTGGAAAGAAAGTCCATGGAAGCATGGAATTTGCAATGTCTCATATTAAATCAAAGTGATAATAAAAAACTTCAACATTCTGGCTAGTGATAAAACGCGCGGAGACGCATTAAAAATAATAAATTCAGGAATTGAATCAGTGTTGGTAAAACCATTAATACAAAAACAAATAACTCTTTCTGAAAACACTCTAAAAATAAAAAATCATAGCTGGAATCTTTCTAAATATAATAGAATTTTTGTCGTTGGAGCTGGTAAAGCTGCAGCAGATATGGCTGAAACAATAGAAGATATATTGGGCAGTAAAATTTCAGCAGGCATAGTTATAGACACTAGAACAAGAAAATTAAAGAGAATTAAAGTCATAAAAGGAACACACCCCCTTCCTACCAAAATAAATATAGAAGCAACAGAAAAAATAATAAAAATATTGAACAATAGCGGAGAGAATGATTTAATTATTGCATTAATAAGTGGAGGCGGCTCTTCCCTGATGGTTTCTTCGAGAATTAAATTGAAAAAATTAATTGAACTAAATAAAATGATGTTGAAAAGGGGTGCGACAATTAATGAAATAAATACAGTAAGAAAGCACATATCAAATATTACTGGAGGACAGCTTGCTAAACTAGCAGCTCCAGCTGAATTAATAAGTCTGATTGTGAGCGACGTTATAACAAATAACCTTGATGTGATAGCATCAGGACCTACAGTAAAAGACACCACAACAATTAAAGACGCAGTTAAAATTCAGAAGAAATATAATCTTCCGAGTTTGCCCTTTATTGAAACTCCCAAGGAAAAACCAAAAAAAGTTGCTAATATTCTGCTAGTTACTAATGTCTATGCTGCCGAGGCGATGAAAAAAGAGGCAATAAAAATAGGATACAAGTCAAAGATTTTAACTACCCAACTAAAAGGAGAAGCCAGATTAATTGGAGTTAAATTGGCTAAATTGGTAAAATCCAACTGTGCTTTAATAGCGACTGGAGAAACTACTGTTAATGTGAAAGGCAATGGAATGGGAGGAAGAAATCAGGAACTGGTTCTTGCAGCAAGCAAGTTCATCAATAAAGGAGTAATTATCAGCTGTTCTTCAGACGGAGTTGACTATATCAGCCAGGCTGGGGGAGCCATAGCTGATAAAAATACAAAAGAGCAGGCAAAAAAATATAAATTAAATGCAGATGAATTTCTAAAAAATAACAACTCTTATAATTTTCTGAAAAGAGTTAATGGAATAATTATCACTGGCAAAACCGGAACTAATATAGGCGATCTCTTTCTTGTTCTGGGAGAAAAAACTAATTAGCAATTAATAAAATCCTTCAGATTGAGATTTGTCAAACTATTGACTAAAATATCTGCAGGATAATCTTCCTTGTCATAAACAAGTCCTACACAAAGCATTCCTGCCTTCTTAGCTCCAGTCATTCCGCTTCTTCCGTCCTCCACAACAACGCAGTCATTTGGTTTAACAGACATTGCCGATGCTGCTTTTAAGAATATTTCAGGGTCTGGCTTGCCTTTGGAAACCTGATCTCCAGTTATTATAGCTTTGAAATAATTAATCACACCTAGTTTAGTAAGAACCGCGTCAACATACTTTTTGCCAGAAGCAGAAGCTACTGCCTGAGGCACATTATATGAATTTGCTTCTTTTATTAATTTTATAACTCCAGGTATTGCTTTTAATTCATCTAAAAGTGCAGTGGCCCTCTCCCATTTTTCTTTCATGAGTTCATCAACATTATATCCCTTAGCTCCTTTCTCTTTAAGCAGCTCGACAAAAAAATCTGCCGTTCTCCTACCAGCATATTTGGCGGTTATTTCTTCAGGAGTTAAATTTATTCCATATCTTGCAAGAAGCTCAGATTCAACTAAGGCATGAAGTCTCTGAGTATCAGAAATAACTCCATCCATATCCCATATTATTGCTTTCTTTTTGTTAACAATTGGAAGTTTCATTAAGTCATCAAAAGAAATAGATATATAAAATTAACTTAAAAGATATAATTTATATATCATCAAGCGATAAATTGTCATGGAATTAAAAAAAATAGTTTCTAAACTAGATAAAGAATTTAAAGTTGAAGAAGTTAATGATGATTGGCATTGGCTCTTTGATGATTTATTCTTAAATAAGTCTCTGGCTTCTTTTAGAAAACCCAATAAAAATACGGGTATAATGATCAAAAATTCTAATGAAGTTAATAAAATATATACTGCTTTTTCACCAAGTAGATATGTCCTAGAAGAGATAAGAATGAAGGGGATAGTTAATTGTCTGCTCATAGTAAAACACCCTTTTGACTGGGATGGAAGAAGAAATGGCCAAGGATTTATATTTTTTAAAGATAGAGATTATCAGTTAATGGAAAGTATGGGTATATCTATATATTCGTTGCACACTCCCTTAGATAAGAATAGAAATGATAAGGTTGTTTCTACAGCATACGGTTTTGCCAAGGTTATAAAACTAAAAGTAGAAGAAGAATTCGGAATAGATGAAAGCAATGAGGGATTAAAATTAGGTTTAATAGGAAAATTACCTGAAAATAATCTTTCAGATTTAATAAAAAGACTAAATAAAGTTCTAAACTATAGCGTTAAAGTGAAAAAAGTGAATGATTCTGTAGGAAAAGTTGCAATAGTAACTGGGGGCGGATTTATTCCTGAAGTTGTAGAGCAGGCTAAGGAGAAGGGAGTTAATACATACATCACAGGAATAATTACACCAAACTCGTCTGAATACGACCAAAAAACATACAAAGATAAGTTTTCAAAAATAAATAAACTTGGATTAAACATTATAGGCTGCTCTCATTATTTAACTGAAAAATGGGCCATGCTATATTCAATACCTTATTTTTCAGAGATGTGTGACACAGAATTCATAGAAGATAAAGAAGCACTGAATCTGCTTGAGTAATAAAGAGCAAATTAAGCAGATTTATATACCAACTTTTAGGAGTAAATTTAGGAAACAATCAAAGAACACTCTTTTTTTATTTCTTCAACACAAAATGGAAAAATTCAAGCAACTTGGAATAGGCGAAAGCGTACTTAGAGTAATCTCCGAGCTGGGCTTCACAGAACCAAGTGAAATACAGCAGAAAACAATACCTCTCGTAATTGCTGGAAAAGATGTAATCGGGCAAAGCGCAACAGGCTCTGGAAAGACACTTGCATTTGCTGCAGGGATAATTGATAAGATAAATAAAGGTTCAGGAGTTTCTGCTCTCGTTTTAACACCAACAAGAGAACTTGCTGAGCAGGTGTCTTCTAATATAAGGAAATTCTCTAAGAATAATAGGTTAAATGTTGTAGAAATATATGGCGGAGTCTCAATTGAGCCCCAGGTAAGATATTTGAGACAGGCAGACATCGTTGTAGGCACTCCTGGGAGGATAATGGACCACTTGCAGAGAAGAACCCTTAATCTTTCCAAGGTAAAATTCCTCATACTTGATGAAGCAGATAGAATGTTAGATATGGGTTTCATAAAAGCAGTAGAGTCAATAATAAGAATATGCCCTCAGCAAAGGCAAACTCTTCTTTTTTCTGCGACCATATCTGATGAAATAGTTCGTATTTCTAATAAATACATGATTTCTCCCGTAAAAGTTTCAGTGCAAAATCAGGTAGACCCAAGCAAGCTCTATCAGAAGTATTATGATGTTTCAGCAAATGAAAAATTCTCTCTTCTTTTGCATCTTCTCAAGCTTGAAAAGAATGGAGTTGTAATGGTCTTCTGTAATACAAGAAGAAATGTGGATAAATTATCCTATAATTTGAATAGTCAGGGAATTCATTGCATGGCTATTCACGGTGGACTTTCCCAGAATAGGAGAAGCGACACTCTTAGGGCATTTCATGAAAAAAGCACTCTTGTTCTTATTTGCACAGATGTTGCTGCCCGTGGTTTAGATATAAAAGATGTCTCCCATATTTACAATTTCGATATTCCAAGCACTTCAGATGATTATATTCATAGAATTGGAAGAACAGCAAGAGCCGGTAAAAATGGTATTGCAATAAGTTTTGTTTCAAGTGGAGACCATACTGAATTTAGACAGATATGCAAAGAAAAGGGAATAACCATGGAAAAAGAAACTCTTCCCAACATTAAGATTATTCCAATAGCATTCGGCTCAAATAGCGATAGAAAAATGGCCAGAAGAAACGCTGGTATGGGAAGAGGTGGCGGTAGAGGGGGTGGAGGCCGAAGATTTGGTGGAGGAGGTCGTGGAGGATTTAGAGGTCGTAGCAGAGACGAAGGAAGAGATAATTCAAATAGAGGTTTTAGGGGAAGAGGCGGTGGAAGAGGAAGTAGTGGCAGATTCAGGCGAAGATAATAATAGATATTTTTTTAAAGCACAAATTATTGAGTTTTTTGAGAGGGGATTCGGTCCTCAGCGATTTCTGAGATAAATAACAATGGAAAATAAAAAATGAAAGAATTAAATCTTGAATTGGAATGTAAAGAACATGATGATTTTGCAGAATGGAGATATGGCAATTTATATGTTACAGGTATTATGGGAATATGCGACAATCCTCTAAATGAATGGCCTACTCTTTACGGATATTCTTTGGATTTTGGTCAAGTTGAAAGTTGCAAAGATGGAGATTCACTAGCTGCTTTTTCGGTTAGCTTACCTTTGCGAATAACTATTGCTCAATATTACAATAATAGGGGCACATTAATAGTTTCATATGGTCTAAATGAGGATAAGTCTAGAAAAGTTACTGATGAATTAGTTCTAAAATCAGGATTAGTTAGAGCTATGCCAACCACTCACTTTATTTCTTCAGTAACAGAACAAATAAGACGTGCAAGTTTAAATGGATATGAGAAATGTGAAGAAATAGCCAGAGAGAGAAATATGCCTTTAGAAAAGGTTTTTGGTAGAGTTTATTTTGTAGATTTTCTTCAGAAATATAAAGGGCTACCTGAAAGTCAAGCATTACATGTCGCCAATGCAGCATTCAAATAATAATATATTAATTAACAGCCTTAACAGAATAAGTCATAGGTTTAATCAACAAAGCAATAAATCCATATATTCCTACACCAATTAACACGAGTATTGCCCAACCAGTAGCTCCTAGACCCTTACCAGTGCCTACAGAACCAGTTACTGCTCCGGTTATGCCCGAGTCTCCATTCCCTGTGGCTGTTGCAGAATTATTTGTCAAAGTATTAGTTGTGTTATTAACCGCGAAAATAACTGGAGTAGTGCAAGTCTGATTCAAAGCAGGCTGAGCTCCAGCATAACAGTAGGATCTTATCCTATTGCAAGTTCTTGTCTGTATGTTGTTTGAACATACTGACCAATCTGAGCAAGTCCAATTTGTTAAACACTGACTTCCTCCGCCTCCACCACCACCGCCATTTGATGTTGAAGTTGGTGTGGGAGTTGTTACAGTATAATTTAGGGAAGCAAGAGCAATATTACCTACAAAATCTGTTGCAGTACAATTTGCAGCGAATGTTCCTGCTACAGAGGTATCTATTGTAGTTACATTGATACTAACATTAGAATCTACATTGTCTGTTGCAATGCATGAAGCAGTAATTGTTTCTCCAACATTTACGCTTGAGGATGAAAGATTGAATGAAGTTATATTAGGAGCTACTTCATCAAGCAATGGATAGATAGTGTTTAATCCTTCAGAATGACTGAAGCTATCAAAAGCATAGAAAGTAAGAGTGTTATTTGCACTAATGTTTATGGGGATGATTCCATAATTACCATCTATCTGCCCAGAAACTCCATTCAAAGAATATGAAATATGATCTACATAGGTATTATTGAATGATGTTGCGTTTAGAGTAACATTATAATCGGAATTTGTCCAACTGTTTCCAGGATTTGTAGCGATGGTTATTGGTGCTTGGAAGTCATTTTTATTTGGAGAGACAATATTATTAGAATCTAAAGTGACTGCTGTTTGCGCTAAAGCTCTTCCATTTAGGGTTGCACCATTCTTAAATACGATTTCACTCTTGCTTAAAAAATTTCCGCTAGATTGTGAAGAATATCCAAGTAGGGTAGTGCCAGTAGTTTGCCAGAAAACATTCTTTGCTTGTGCTCCGCCAGATAATATGATCTTAGATTTTACCCATAAAGTTCCACTTGTTTGGAAAATCCAAACATCAGTTGAATTTCCAGCTAAAGTTATATCTCCAAATAATGTAAGATCTGAATTCCATCTATACAGACCTGGAGCAAAAGTGGTAGATCCTAAATTTCCGCCATTATAATCAATAGAATCTGGTAAATTTCTTGCAGCAGCATCATTGTAGGCTGTTTGCATATCTCCTATAGCAGAGGTCATAACAGATGGTGTTGGAGAAGAATAGTCAGCAGCATAAACGTTACCAACAACCAAAGATGAAGTAGAAAAGGTATTAGAAGAATCAGCTACCAAACCAAATCCTGTGACCGCAGTACTACTAATAGGACTAACTCCAATGTTTCCAACAATTGAAGTTGTTCCAGTAGTTGAAATTCCTGATTGACTTAATATAGCAAAATTACCTGCAGTCCCAAGATTGACCGCTGATTGAGCAGCAGAAGCAAACTGTAGAGATAATATAATCCCTGCAAAGAGCAAAGCGAAGACTAGCATTTTATAGTTTGATTTTTCCATTTTATTTTTTCTTGTTATATTTAAGATTAGATGCGGGTTGTATATAGAGCCTTATAGTAATAATTCATACTTGTTGTATTAACTAATACTCTTTTATGACCTACAATTAACCGCACTTTCGTTCTATTTATTATGAATTTCATAATCATAAAGTTCAGTATTAAAAGATTCCTGAAAATTATTTATTAAACTTATATTTTTTAGATTTTTCTTAACTATCTGGGAAGCTTCATTAGTAACACAATAAAAACACATCAAATGCACATCTTTTTCACATCTAATGCATTTCATTACAGATGATTTCCATTTATTTTGAGAAAGAAGTATGACATAATCTAAAGATTCGACTCGGTTTAATAAAGACTTAAACTCCTCGCTTATCTTTTTGATAACATTTCTATCAGTATTCTGCCCAAAAAGCCAGGATTTAATTTCGTTAATAACACAGGAAGCACAAATCGGCTCTGTAACCGAATACCCACATTTCAAACACTGTATCGACATTTTTTATTTACCTTTATTTTTTACCTTTTTTCCACCTCCCTCGAACAATCTTAAAGACATCTTTGTTTATATTATAACGCAGTATTTCACTATACTTTGTAGTACTGACTAATACGCCTAATTAATTACTATTTAGTCCAAAAGAGCTAGTAAAATCGTTAATAAGAGCATATCTTTCTAAAAACTGATAACCCTTTGAAGCCAGAGAGTAAGTTCTTCCATTTTCGAGTCTTTGTTCAAACAAAAGATCTTTTTCAATTAATTCTTTTAGGTAGGAGGTCATCATTTGATGAGACAGGTTAGATTTATACAATATATGTGTGGGTTTTATCTTTCCGTTTCTATTTTTAACTGCCCCGAGAATATCATGCATTACTTCAATATGTGTTCTTTTATTATTCATTTTACTAAATTAATTTTAAAATTTGCTTTTTAATCAAATACAATAAGATTTAAGCGCTCTTTATTGTGTGGGCTATCACTGAAATTATAAACAAGATTACAAATATTAATGCAAGCCATTTAGCCAATGTAAATGAAACCCCAGAAATAAAACCAAATCCGAATACTCCTGCAACCAATGCTACAATCAAGAATAGTACTGCCCAAATCAACCAGCCCGATAAACCTTTTCTGTTCATTTTTAACTCCAATACATTAAAGTAGTTTAGTTATATATACTTGAGCTGTATGATTCCATACTTCAAATCAGAATGCTCAAATTTCGCGAATCTCAAACCATTTCCTAATTTCTCTGGAAGGTGAATTTTCATATATTAAATCATTGTCTTTCTTTATTCTTGTTTCTGTCAATTTCTGTTTAGTAATCTGAATTTCTGTATGACCTGCCAATTTATTTTTAAATTTAAGAAAAATATCCTTCTTGCTTGCAGTATTCATTTAATTTGCTCCAACTGTAAATTTCTGATCTCCGCAAAAATACAACTTTTCACTTATAATTTTATCATCTTTCCAGTGCTGAACATTGACTCTATAAATTGTCTTATTTTCCCCTTTCTTGTTATCTAAGTTTATTGCCCATTCAGTCATTGAAACATTATCATCTGTCCCTCCAAAAGTAACTGACTTTATCTCAGCACTGTTCAACTTTTCTATTTCCTGAAGAAATATGAGCTCTCTTTTTCTATTTGCATCCTTTCCAACCACAGCAGGATTTCCATTAACCTGTATAACTACTTCTTCACCATAGTATTTCTCAAAGGCTTCCATGATCTTGCCTTCTTTAATAAGGTTGTTCAATTTTTCGACTGTATTTTTTAATTTTATCATTTTTCAGTATTAGATTTTATTTATGACCTTACTTTAAATAAAAGTAAACGGCTCCGATTATCAGAACTATTAGTATAAAAAAAAGCACCGCTAAAGCCATAGGATTTCTATCATTCGCCTGCCTTCTGTCAATAGTCATCTGATCGTTCTTTAATCTGTTTTCTCTGGTAAGTTCGTCTGCTCGGAATCTTCTTTTTATAGTCAAATCATCATTCTTAATACGATTATCTCTTATAGTTCTGTCAACATTTTCCCTTCGGTCAATTGTTGCCATATCATTTGTTCTTCGTTGTTTATTTGCCATATTGATTTTTATATTGTATAATCACTAGTAACTCATAGTATATATGATAGAGTAGTAGTAAGGCATAAATGTTGTATGAGAATATACTTTTATATTGTAAAATCAAACAACTTTCTCAGAGTATTCCCAAAGGATATTGTATAGATCAAGATATTCTTTTGCAATAAGTTCATTCTCTATTACAATAGTATGGACCGGATCAATCCATAAAGTAATGTAAACAGAATTGTTGCAGACAATCTGAGTTATCTGGGAGGTTTTTGATTGTTGAGTTTTAGGCAAAAGTCGGGCTTCAGTGAATTTCAAATTACTTAATGTTTTAATTTCCTCATGAGGCAGTTTATAAAAAAGAAGTTTGAGCGGGATGTGTTTCTTTATTCTTTCAATATGAAAGGAGTGTAATAATCTATCATTAAGTACATTGATTATATTTTCATTCTCAGCAAGACCATAAATCCATACCTCTGACTGCTTTTCAAGCAGACCAAACAATATACTTTTTACAGCGTTTAAACCTTCAAGAGAATACACCCTAGGAGTCTGTCCAGACACATAAGTCGTTTTTATATAATTCATCGCCGATTTTAAATTTTCTAGTTTGTCTTTTTCTTCATTAATTAGCAAATCAGTCGACAGAGCCACAAATATTTGCTTGCCATCCTTATTAGTCAGATAAACAAGATTCTTCTCTTTAAGTTTTGTCAGGGTGTCATATACATTAGCTCTGTGCATTTTAGTCCTTTTTGAAATTTGGGTCGCGGTAGAATCCTTATTCTTTAATAGGTCTAAATAAACAAGAGTCTGCATCTTAGGTATACCTACAGATTCAAATGCCTTCAATATATGCTCATCAGCCATAATAAGCTTAAGTGACCAATCTATATAGTTCTATGTTTTATTGCGGGGAAGGTATTTTAAACATCTTCACTTTATCTAATATGTGTTCAATCAGAAAAAGGCAAATCATTATGTAAGAATAACGCTGGGCATATTTCTGGTAATAATTGGCATCCTAGCTTTTTTCAATGTATTTTATTATGGAGATATTTCAATAATTTTTTGGTTTTGCTATCTAAGTGTTCCTCTAGCTGGTGTAGGCATACTGCTGAATAATTCAACTCTTGTTAAGAGCCAGTTATACATTTTGGCAATTCCAGACTTAATTTGGACCATTGATTTGATTTACTATTTGCTTAATGGGCGTTCTTTTTTAGGTATAATAGACTATCTATTTCTTCCAGGCCATATTTTGCCTAAAATAGTTACCCTGCAGCATATAATTACCGTACCAATTATGTTCTACTCATTGATTCTTTTTAAAAATGAAAAGACTGAGAGCTGGAAAATCAGTATATTTCAGGTTATGTTGGTCTTTATATTGACCAAAATTTTTACTTCCCAAGAAGCAAACATAAATTGCGTATATAATTTATGCGGCTCATTGTATGCTAATTTAGGAATGCTCTATCCATTTCTTTGGTTTGCAATGTCTTTCCTAATGATTTATATTTCGAGAATAGCTTTTATTAAATCACATAGGTTTTTCACTAAATTCTTTAAGATAACTAGCTAAAAAAAGATGAAATGTGTATGTTTATAAACTAAGTTTATCTATATATAACATGGCAGCAACAGCACCTGGAGCAAGGAAGAAGAAGCTTGATTACAATGTAGACGGTGCAGTATTCGATGATTTTATGAAAGCGTGTAGCAGAAAAGGCTTTGCACCTCAGGTTATTCTTGAACAGGCTATGAGAAAGTTTACCCAAACAGGGCAGATTTAATAGATTTCTGAATGCCTAGATTTTTAAATTCAATTTCACTCTTATATTTATGAAAACAAAATTATGCCTTGCATGCAAGAAAAACAAGTTTGAAGTCAATCCTTCCGCGAGGTATGAAAGAAAATACTGTGAAAAGTGTAGTAAGGAAAGGAAGAAAATGTGGGATAATCAGTGGAAAATCAAGTTTGAGGATCTTCCGGACGAATAAAAAACTTTTTTTTCACTAGATTATATATACTTCCGTGACTTATTTTTAAGATGCCTGAAATAAAAGTAGTTCATAAAGTCTTCAAAACCATCACAGTTCTAAAGGGAATTCATGCAATAATAGAGATATTGTTGGGTATTGCCTTATTTATTTTAAGTAAAGAATTTATATCAAGTTTAATAGTTGTTTTTGTTCAGGGCAGGCTCGCAGGAGATCCAACTAGTTTTATCGCTAGACACATCTCTCAATTTGGAATAGGTCTCTCTTTAGGAATCAAATTATTCTTCTCAGTCTATTTAGTTACCCATGGGCTCGTTAATCTTTCTTTAGTTCTCGGAATTATCAAAAAGCCTTCACTTGCCTACCCAGTCTCACTCCTCGTTTTTATCGGATTCTTAGTCTATGAAATATATAGCTATTTTATTATCGCCTCAATCTGGCTGCTGGTAATTACTCTATTTGATATCTTGTTCATAGGTCTGCTATTTTACGAATATCATCACCATCTTGAAAAATATTCATTTTTAGGTAAGCTTAAAATGATTGCAAAAGCTGAAGTTCCCAACATTGTAGAAATAAAGATGCCTACAGCAATTGTTATAAAATTAGATTAACTTTAGAAAGTGAATTGCGCAGGTTTAAATACCATGTTTTAGGTTAATTATAATGGGATTTAGAGATAACGACAGGAAAGGATCATTTGGTTCTGGACGAGGAAACGGCGGAGGATTTGGCGGAGGCGGTTTCGGAGGCAGAAGCAGAGGAGGATTCTCAGGTAGAGGCGGAGGCCGTGGAGGATTTAGAGATAGAGACTCTGGTCCAAGAGAGATGTTTGACGCAGTATGCAGCAAGTGTCACAAGCCATGTCAGGTTCCATTCAAACCAACAGGAAATAAGCCAGTTCTATGTAGTGATTGCTTCAGGCAAAGTGAAGGCTCAAATCAGAGTTTCAATAGAAGTTCAGGTTCTGATAATGCTGGAATATCAGCAGATCAATTCAAACAGCTTAATTCAAAATTAGATAAAATCCTAGAAATTCTTGACCAGCTTGAAATTGAGGCAGTTGAAGGAGAAGACGAAGATATTCAAGATAACGAAAAAGATGAAGAATCAGATGAGAACGAAGATGGAAAAGAATAATTACAAAAAAGCAAATATTTATATTGCCTCATTACAAACTCATTTTACAACCAGGAGGATATTATAACAATGAAAGGCAAAATAAAGTTCTTCAATGAAATTAAAGGATTTGGATTTATAACTGCTGAAGACGGAAAAGAATACTTTGTTCACAGCACAGGATTAGCAGCTGGAACTAAGGTCAAAGAAAATGATTCAGTAACTTTTGAAGTTGAGCAGGGAGATAAGGGTCCTAAAGCAGTGAAAGTAACAAAAGAATAAAATCTTATTAAATATCATTTCAAAATGAGTAAAAAATTTGGATTTAGCATAGTAGCCGGTAAGATGGGCAGACGCGGTCTTAGAAAGTCAGGTATAAAGAAGATCTGGAATAGAGACAAGAAGATAAAATCTTTTAGCACTGTTTAATTATTTATTTTTTATATTATATATTATATATCTCATATATCTTTAAAAGTTTGTAAGTGTGAAAAATTTTGCTATGAAGGCAGCAATATGTTCAAATCAAGGTTATGATAAATTAGAAAGAGCAGATATTTTATCTAGAGCAAGAAAAATAGAAGATGGTTTAAGCATATTGCTTTTGTACAGGTCAATTTGGGAAGGTCTTCCAGAAAAGACTCTTCAAGATATTAAATCATCAAAATCGGAATTATTAGAAGAAGACAGAAAAGATGTTTCCGCATTAGAAAAAAAGATGAATGAGCAGGACCTGATAACTGATATTAGACCATTTGTATTTGAACACCCCTATCTAATAGCGCGCATGGTTTTTGGAAGCGATATGGAAAAATTTGCATCATATGGTTTCGGCTCAAAAATGGCATTGGCCAGTGCAATTTCCACATATTGCATTGCTGAAAGAGATACAATAAAGCAGACCCCACACGAATATAGTTGGAGAAATAATAATTATAGAAACGTAGTAAGTTTGACAACTCACGGAGATATGGATGTAACACAGATAAAAATATTAGGAAATCCAGGAGAAGATGTAATCATTGACCCTCAATATTATGGATTTGGTCTGCAGCAAGATTGGTCTCCATTCCTTGCTTCTGCCCTTAAATACGCAGAAGCTATAGGCAAAAAAGATATTCCTCAAATAAGAAATTGGAGAGAATTTGCCAGACAAATAAGAAAGCATAATTTTTGGGGAACAAAAATACCTGAGGAAAGTAAAGATGATGATTACTTTGATGCTGAAATTATATTTACAAGAGGATTATATCCATCAAATTCACCTATATTCATCAACGACCATGTGGCTGCATCTCTCAAAGATAATAGATTAGAGATGTTAAGAGAAAGCGCAGATGGAAAAGTCCTTCTGTATGACGGAAGATTAAAAATGAACGTTTGTGCAACCTATTTTCCAGATGACCTACCACATCTTTTAAATGCAAACTACCAACTATTTGCCAGAAGTGTTGATTCTATGGCTAAATTAATGGATTATTTTAATAATCAAACATCTACTTCATTAAAAGCTCCTTAGTAAATGAGTCATCCTTCCGAAGGTTTTTAAATCAAATTAGTGCGTTTTTTATATGGAAGAGCTAAATTTCACATATAAGCTGTTTGGAGGAGAAATTCAGGTAGTAATTTACGATGCAGATAAAAATCTAGTCGAAGATGTAATGAATGAGTTTTATCAGGAAGCATTAAGATTGCAGAAAATATTTAACTTTTTTGATGATAGAAGCGAACTTTCAATTCTTAACCAGAAAAGAGAGCTTGTTGTTTCTCAAGATTTGCTAAAAGTAATAAAAAAAGGCATTAAATTCTCTGAATTGACCAATGGAAAATATGACATAAGTCTAGGTAGAAAGTTTCTTGCCAGAAAGAAAGAAGGAAAAGAAATATCTGCTTCATGTTCCTACAAGGACATCGAAATTGAAGGAGATAAAATTACGCTTAAAAATAAAGATGTGATGATTGATTTAGGAAGCATTGCAAAGGGATATATCACAGACAGACTTGCTGACTTTCTCAAGAATAAGGGCGTTAAAGAGTTCCTAATTGATTCAAGAGGAGACATAATCGTTTCAGGCAGCTATGAGCATTTAATTGGAATTCAGAACCCTAGAGACAAAAAAGAAGTTATCTGCAACATTAAAGTCAAAAATAAAGGAATAGCAACATCGGGCGATTACAAGCAGTATTATAAAAGTTATGATAATTCACATATAATAAACGCGAACAATTCTGCTTCCATAACTGTATTATCTGAAAAACTTGAAGACGCAGACGTTTATGCTACAGCATTATTTGTTGCAAATAGCAGAGAAAAAGATAAAATAATCAATTTGGATAAAAATGTTAAGGTTTTTGTCATTGATAAGAATTTAAAAGCAGAGAAGTATAATAATTTCGAAGAGGTAATGGCAAAATGAATTACAAAACAAAAAGAACTCTTGGATGGATAGTCCTACTTGCATTATCTCTCATTCCAATCTATCTTTTATTTGCATTTGGGCCTGCGGGGAATGAACTTTCAGATTATTCTTCCGTAACTCATACGCTTGGAGAAGTCTTCGGTCTGGTAGGGATGACTATGTTTGCGCTTACTTTTGTTCTTTCAACAAGAATAAAATGGATAGAAGATGTTTTCGGAGGTCTTGATAAAGTTTATCTTGCTCATGGTATCCTCGGAGGAACCGCTTTAATAGTAATACTCGCGCATCCCATATTCCTTGTATTAAAGTTTATACCTAGCGATTTTGTGACTGCCGCAATGTATTTGCTACCAAGTTCCTTCTGGTCAGTCAATTTTGGAATAATCGCACTTCTGGGAATGGTTATACTTATAGGAATAACTTTGTTTTCAAAGATGAAATATCATAGATGGAAGTTTACTCATGAATTTCTTGGATTAATATTCCTATTTGCTGTATTTCACATCTTTCTTGTAAGAGGGGTAGCTTCAAAAGATAACATATTCAATGGTTATTACATATACTCAGCAATAGTATCTATAATAGGACTTTCCGCCTTCTCATATAGCCTATTCCTTAAGAACAGGATGATTAAGAACGCAGTATATAATATTGAAAAAATATACAATGAAAAAGATGTATTTGAGATAATAATTACTCCAGAGCATAAACCTATAAGCTATCAATCAGGGCAGTTTGTATTTGTAAGATTCTATAACCAAAACCTATCAAAAGAGGCACATCCATTCTCCATAGCTTCAAAGTCAAACGACCCTAGAATGAAAATAATTGTCAAAAAACTCGGGGATTACACAAGCAAAATGACCCATTTAAAGATTGGAGATAAAGTTTCAGTCGAAGGCCCCTATGGAAGATTCCATTTCAGAAACTACCATAATGAAAATCAGGTATGGATTGCCGCAGGAATAGGAATAACTCCCTTCATGGGGATGGCTGAAGACATTGAAAATGAAAAAATAAAATCCAATGTTAGATTGTATTACACAGCAAAAAATGATTCTGACTTTGTAGGATATAATTTGTTTAGTAGAATTGCAAGAAGTTTAAGTAACTTCAAGTTTATTCCCTGGAAATCTGAAGAAAAAGGAAGAATAACTGCTGAAGAAATAATAAAAAATAAGGAAGACCTAAAAAACACCCAGTTTTTACTATGTGGTTCAGGTCAATTTAAAGAAGGAATAATTGATGGACTTGTCAACGCAGGAGTTAAGAAGAGTATGATTCATGAGGAGGCTTTTGATTTCAGATGAGATTTAAAAAACTAAGAATTTTTGTCGGAATTGCAATTCTTATTTTCGTTTTGGTAATTGGAAATATAATTGCCTTTGGATTAACTCATAATACTAACAGCAATAATATCGCTGCAATTGACACTAGGAAATCGGCAGTTAATTCAACTTTACAGGTTATAGATTCAAGTTCTCCAAACACTGCAAGCTCAAGCACTAGCTCAAATACTCAGCAGCAACAGGTCCAGTCAACCCCAGCACCAGTACCTGCACCGATAGTTTATCATCCAACTATGCGAACAAGAGCTTCTTAACTTACTTTCTTGTTTGACTGCTATCAAGAGAAGCAGCTATAAAAAATAAGATAGCCAAAAGCAGAGCAAAATGGCAAAGAACAGAGGGAAGATTAACATTAAAAATAGGAAAAATTTGTAGGACTATAAATGTTGGTAAAGTCATGCAAAGAATTCCCAAAGCAACAAAGAAAGAAACCTTTTTTCTTGTTTTATCTTTCACTTTCAAATATTCTCTAACCAAGTATATGAAAGCAATTGTAATAAAAATAATGTAATAAAGCATATATGGGAGGACAAGAAGAGCATTATTAGAAAGAATAGTCTTTACAGACACAAAGAGCCTCATGCAAGTGCCAGACAAAACAAAATTGGGAGTTAAGAGAGCCAAAAATGAATAAACTATGGGTATTGCATAAAGCAAAGTAAAGTTTTTCCTTTTATTTAGATAAAAAAGAGTTGCGTGTAATCCTAAAACTGGCAAGAAACTGTAGGCTATGAAACCTACTCTCACCCATATAAGATTTGCAGAAAAGCAAAGCATGAATTCAGTGAACTGATAAATTCCAAGAAGCAGAAGAATTATGCTGAAAAATGGTGTTAATTTCGACTTTCTAAAAGAAGTTATTAGAATTAAAGCTAAAACCCATTCAGTTATTGCAGTTGCAAGAGATATGGTCGGAGTAAAGCACATATAAAAAAATGATTTTCTTAGTTCTTAAATCTTCAGTTATATTAAATAAAGTGACCAAAATTATTTTCGATGGTTTTTTAAACTAAACAGAAAACCTATTTTTATGACAAGCAGAGAAGAATTTGAAAAAGTATATTCTGAACCAGGGGCAAGATGGACTATGGAAGAACCGCCAGCCATCTTAAGAGAGTTAGTAGAAAAAAGAATAGTCTTGCCTTGTGAGACTCTAGATATTGCTTGCGGAGAAGGAATGTATGGGATTTATCTAGCAAGAAAAGGATTTGATGTGACTGGAATAGACTTTTCTGAAAAAGCAATAGAATATGCTAAGCAAAACGCAGAAAAAGCAAAAGTCAAAGTTAAATTCATTAATTTAGATGTAACAAATCTGGCCCAGATTAGGAGAAAATTTGATTTTGCACTAGAATGGGGGCTATTACATCATTTAACACAGGATGAATTAGTTAGTTATATTCCAAAAGTCTCTGAAACGTTAAGAAAAGGAGGGTTGTATTTGACTGCCTCTTTTAATATCAACAGCCCAGAATACGGAAAACCTGGTCAAAGATATAGAGAAACTCCAATCGGAACAAAACTATTTTACCGTTCTCAGCAAGAGCTAATAGAATTATTTGAACCTCACTTTGATATAATAAGAAAAGAAATATCTCCTCTTGCAGGAAAAGGAATCTCTCAGCCAGGAAATATTTTTCTAATGAGAAAAAAGTAATTTAACATTCTAAAAACCTATTTAAACGCCCTATCTTATCTCCTAATATGAGAATAAGATATTCATTTTCTTCGAGAATGACAAGAGTAGCAAGGGCATCACACAGCAATAGCCATAGAATAGCTTACCCTAAACTTGCAAGAGATGTTATCAGAATATCTGACATTGTTCTTGAAGTGCTGGATGCAAGGTTTATCAATAAAACAAGAAATATTCCTATGGAAGATTTAGTAAAAAAAGAAGGAAAAATACTTATTTATATAATTAATAAGAGCGATCTTGTAAGTTCCAGTTTTCTAAGAGATAGCGAAGAGCTGAAAAACCTAAGACCTTTCGTAATTTATTCTTGCAAGTCTCCTCTAGGAAGAAAGCAATTGCGTTTAATGTTAAAAATAATGGTTAAAAGAGGAAAGTTTTCCCAAAAACATGCCAAAGCGCATATAGGAATAATAGGATATCCAAACACAGGCAAGAGTACTCTTATTAATACTCTAGCAGGCGGAGGAAAAGCATCAGCCGCTCCTGAATCAGGATTTACTAAAGGAATTCATAGAATAAGATTTAGCAAAGACATCATAATTCTTGATACACCTGGAGTTTTCAAAGAAACTGAAAATGTAGAAGTCAATTCTGCAGATTTGAAAAAACAGGCAGAAATAGGAATCAGAGGAGCGCATTCAGTGAAAGCGCCTTTCTTTGTAGTGCATCAATTAGTCACAGAAAATCCCGGTTTATTTGAATCATTCTATGGCATAGACGTAAAAGGAGATACAAGCATCCTCATTGAAGAGCTTGGAAGAAAAAAGGGATTCATAAGAAAAGGGAATACTTCTGATGTGGATAAGACTGCACGTTATATTCTTGAGGACTGGCAGGCAGGTAAGATCAAGAAGAAAAAGGCTTAATCTTTATTTCTCCTATAGAATGAAATTATTCCAAATATAGCAATTACAACGGCTATAGAAAATAATGTCCAATTATAACTGGAAGGAGAGTAACTAGAAACTAATGCAATGAACTGCGAATTGTTTTCAAGCGTTAAGAAAGAACTTCCAAATCCATTCTTGAAAATTAAAGCCCCATAGTCATAAAGCCAAGAGTAAAGAGTAAGGATTGATGCAATAATGAAAGCAGTCCATTCTATTCCTGATATTTTAACAGGTTTTACCTTGTCTTCAAAATGAATTATCAGCAAAGCAAAGACTATGAAAAGAAGTGAGCAAATAACTGGAGCAATAACTGGACCTATCCAAGGCCAAGGAATTAAAAATAACAAATCCCAGGTTAAAAGAGAGGAAGGCCAATTGATAGTCAATTTCAAAAATACATAGTAAAATATGTCCCATACTGCAAATGCATAAAGAAAGTAAGCAAATCTGACATAAAACTTTTTAGCAGCAAGATATCCTACCGCCGCAAGCATCACAATTGTAGCAAATTCTCTAATCCATTCTATATTTAAAATCGAAGGCTCAATGAAACCAATAAGAGGGAAACTAAATCCGTTAGGATAAAATAGTTTTCTGAGATAAATGACAATTACTGCCTCAAGAAAGCCCATTGCAATGGCATAAATGCTTACAGCAAGAACTTTGTTTACACTCTCTCTTTTCATTAAATTTTTAGGTTTTAAGAATATTTAAGATTATCTTATATCAATATTTAACTATTACTTTCTCTGAACATAATTTCCTTTAGGATTTTGGTAAAATATTGATCCTCTAAAAGCTTCCCCTTCTTTAAATAAAGGTGATTGATAAGCCTGATTAAGTATGGCTGAGAGCTCATCTGCAGTTTTTCTGTTAGTGTCATTTGGAATTTCAGCCTTTAGATAATACCTAACATTCGCTTCTCTGGCTTCTTGAACCATTCCTTCTTTTAAGAATAATTCTAGATTTGACGGAGAGTTTACTGCATGTCTTAGATGAGGAAGCTCATCTTGAATCTGTTGATAAGAAGAAGAGCAATGAAAGAAAGCATATGCCTCGCCCTTCCCACCTTTTTTATCTTTTATCATATTAATTATAGGCATAACAAGTATTTAAACTTATCTAGATGTTACTACTTTAAAGATACATTATTATTTATTTTCCCCACACAAACTATCAAAATTATAAAATAAGCACTAAAAGATGTAATTTATCTATCAAATAAAGCAAGATTATCTTCTTTTCTTCTTCTTAGAATGCCTAGACCTTGCAAGCCAAGATTTCAACTTTCTAATCTTAGAAGCCTTACTCTTACCGCTTGCAGATCTTCCCTTCTTAGAAGCAACTTTAGTCTTCTTTGCACTTCTTGTTTTCTTTTTTGCCATTTATGAATATAGCTGGTATCTCGGACTCAGTGAAGAAAGTTCCTTAAACACTCCCCTGAACAAATCTTGACCTGTTGGTGCGCTTTAAAGGTTATCTTCTTCGCTCTTGATGACAAGCTTAACATGTGTAGGTTTCATATAGTGAGTTATAGTCCGATCACCATACTAATAGTCGCACACATGACAGAGGCAGCATCAGTAGCATCCTTTCCAGGACAACTGCTAATGACACCAGCAAATATAGATGCTAAAATATGCTTATATATTTGATTGGCTACTATAAAATTACAGCATTTAGCTAAATTCAATAAGCTTGTTTCAATACATCAAGTATATCTTTATCAAGAGTAGGACACCCTCCGCCTATAGCAGTCATAATGCTCTTCGCCTTTGTTGTATGCCCAAATCCAAGAGTATGCAATAGCTCATGTATCTCAGTATCTGGATAAATTAAACATCCTCCAGGATAATTATGAGAAAGTTCATTTACTTTATTGAAATTAATTACTGCAGAGACTATTTTATTATCTGCAAAGATTGGAAGAGCGTTACCTGATTCAAAAGTTCCAGAAGTAGAGCCAGCAACATAATTTCTGTTACACATTACGCTTATATCTGCACTTCCATTGACTTCAGTAAAATTAACTGCATAATCAGTATCATTAGCTATAATATTTGTTGCTCTTCTTATTCTGTTTCCTTCATAGTTGCCACAATCAGAGGTTATGTTGAATGAAATAGGCATATGATCCCAAGTAAATAAACTAGAACCTGTTAAGAATGTTCCTCCATTCTTAATCCAGTCTGAATTAGTGAAAGAATTATCCTGTGCATTTGTAGTTTGATTTGCATTAACTAAAGAATCACTTCCAGTAGAAGAGTTATTTTTACCTTTATTTATTGTTTCAAAATAAAGCACAGCAGATAATATTAAAATAAAGACTAACAAAAATGTTAAGTATTTCCAAACCCCTTTCATTGAGCTAATTACTCTTTAATATATTTAAATCTGCGTTTTATGTCGGCTCAAGAAGCACACCATTTTTTGATACTTCCATTTCCGTACATTGACTACGATTAAAACAGCAGGCAGTTCTCTTTCCTGCTTTGAGTTTCGAGAAAGTCTTTTCAATTCTTATTTTGCGTGTTTCTGGATTTTTGGTCGCGTTTATCCAGCGAATCCAATCCCAGCGAGCATTTGGTGTAATGTCTTCCCAGAATTCTCGCGCCTTTAAGTCATCAGAGAGAGCTTTTTTCAAATCTGCTGGAACGATAGGTTCTGGCCATTCCTTAACAGGTTCTATCGCCAGCGCTACAGTATTCCCTAATTTTGCTCGAGCACCTTCGAGCAGTTTTTTGTCTAAATTTAACCAATGGCTTCCCTTACCATCTGGCTCAAGAGGAGATTGAAAGTTAAAACTATTGACAGTTCCATTAACCATAGTCATGCCTCGTGATGGAAGCTTAGCACTTGCACTCCTAGGCAGTCGGATAATTGTCCATGAGCCTATTTTAGAAATTTCAGCTTTAAAATTAATTTTTGTCATATTAAACTGAAAAGCCATCTAAATTTTATAAATCTTCTGATTCTTTGGTCTATTTATTAAAATCCCCTCACCGAGAGTCGAACTTGGGTGTTCCGGGTTCTGTCACTTGCTTGTAACCAAGCAGGTCCTGTCACGCTTCATCCTTTTCCCGTTCGGGAATGTCTGCGCTAGGCAATTGCCTACAGCCGGACGCTCTACCGTTGAGCTATGAGGGGTATTTATAGACATTAAAATGATTTTTTAAATGTTTGTTATGCTCTACTATTCAATTATCTAAACTTGTATTCAGTTACCAGTAAGTTTAAAAGTAAACAAGAATTAAAAAGCCCGTGGCAAGATTAGATATTCAGACCTTAAACAAGTTGAAAGCTATTAGCGCAAGACAAACAGAGGAGTATAAAGAAGCATTATCAAAATATCATTTCTTAGCTGAAACCCATCGCTTTGCCAGCACTTCTGCTCTTAAAAAAGATTTGGTTTATTCTTATCCAGGAATAGCTGCTCAGATTTTCTACCATTTTGATGACAAAGAAATTGGAGGTCTTCTTGTAAAAAATTATTCTGAACATTTTGATGGTAAATTAAGGGAACTTGCTGTGGGAGTTAGACAAGTCTTAAAGAAAAGAGAAATAGAAAATAACTCATTAGAAAGAGTTTTAGGAATAAAGGCTATACCTATTATGAATGGAGACGCTAATGATGAAGTTACTGAGGGATTTATTGAAAACTGTCAAAAATCTCTTGAAAGTGAAGCTTATTCGTTATAATTAATTAACTTTTTCCAAAATCAAAATAAAAAAAGGGCTGCCTATAGAACAGCCCTGGCTGATATACTTCTACTTTGCGCTGCCTAATCAATCCAATTTCAATTCCAAATCTGCAAAACCCTTGTCTGGTCTTCTAAATTCATTGCCTCTGGCTTCGTGCGTGTTTGTAAAGCTAAAGTTAAGGAAATGCTCATCATAGACATTTCTCATGACTCTTACAGCTCTCGCCCGCGCATCTTCAAGACTGGTGCCATGCACATACATGTTACCAGTTGAGACCTTTGTATATGGAACCGGTTTTCCGTCAGCATATTCCATAACTGTCTCATCAAGGCAGACAACGCTCATTGCGACTTTCCACAACGGAACTTTCGGCATTATTTGCTTTGTCATTTTTCCTCCTGAGTGATTTAATTAATTAGGTAAGGAAAAATCAAAGTTTATTCTTTGTCAATATCTTTCTTGGATAAAATAGCACTCAATAGCACTCCAGATAAACACATAACAGGATATATCATATATCTACACTAGTGAGGATATACGAAAGATTCATAAATATATTTTACCTAGGAATTAAGGAGTGTCCAATGAAACGTAAGATAATAAAGCAAGGGCATAACACCCTCACATTAACTCTACCAAGAACCTGGACGAAGAAGCTTAATCTGAAAGCTGGAGACGAAGTCGACCTTTACGAAAACGATGTTAGTCTGATAGTTAATGGTCATCAGAACAACAGAGAGCAGTGCTGCGTAATTGACATAAAAAACTTCACGATTCCTCTTCTCTGGAGATATTTCCAATCAGCCTACAGGTCAGGTTGCACGGAAATAAAAGTTATTTTCGATAAGGAAAAAGATGAGTATGAAGATGCATTTCATTATTACACCACCCAGTTCGACTACGCAGAGTTTGGGGAGAAAATACCTCCAAAATCAGCCAAAGCTATGATTCAGGAGGTTGTGAGCAGATTCATAGGAATAGAGATGGTAGAAACGAACAAAGGATATTGTATAATAAAAGAGATGGGGGAGCCAAGTTCTAAAGAATTTGAAAGCTCTTTAAGAAGAATATTCTTAGTAATATTTGAGTTGTTCGACAGGATAATAGAAGCGATAGAAAAAAATGAGGTCAACGACGTTAGTTTGTGTAAGGAAATTCACAATATAGACCTCAATATAGACAAATTTGTAGATTATTGCTGCAGAATTTTAAATAAAATAAATGGCGTAGTGCCAGATAACAAGAAACAGCTATTATTCTCAAGTTTATTCATTCTTGAATTGATAGGTGATGAATTCAAGTATATAGCAAAACATCTCGCCCTAACAAAAAGAAATGTTAAGGATTGTTTGGAGCCTGCAAAAATAACGAGAGAGCACTTCGATATATATTACAATCTTTATTACAAGTTTGACAGAGAAACAGCAATAAAATTCGGAGACAGCGATATAAATGTTTACAAGAAAAATACCAATGCGAAACATAAAACTCAGGGAGAATCAAGAAGCATACTTAGGCATTTAATGCTCATAAGCAAACTCACTCTCGCCTTAGCAGAACTCAGAATACAGATGGAATTTTAGAATTACTTTTTCTTTCTTGGACTTTGCTTTTCAGAGCTTATTACTTTTGAAGCTTGCATCATATTCAAGGCAGGCTCAACCTCTCTTGAAAGCATTCTTATTTCAGCAAGGTCAAGCTCAACTATTCCTGAACTACTTTTTCCCTTGAAGCAGAGAGCAACAGAATTTCCTCCAGGGCTCAATAAATCGCCTTTGATTATAACTTCCTTCAGATTACCAGAAGTCTCAAGCCTTACAATTCCGTCAGAATTCTGCTTTTTTACTTTGACATGCATAAAAAAGCGAGCATTATCTGCTTTAAAATGATATATGCCAAAAAATATGAAGATTCAATCATATGCTTTACAGTTCAATTAAAATAGAATTATTATTCATAAGGTTTAAATATCCTGATTCTGAGGATAGTCGAATGAGCAGTAAAACTTTGTGGATAGGTGTTGTCATTGCAGCGATTATAATTATTGCTGGAGCATTTATTTATTCTCACAATTCAAGCTCTGTTCAAAGTTCTCAGAATTCAGGTTCATCCCAAGGCTCAGATTCAGGAGTATCAACAGTTACTTCAGAATCAAGTTCTTCGGCAGGAAACATAACTGAAAAAGTTATTACAATTGATGCTTCAAGATTCCAGTTTAACCCAAATAGCATTACCGTAAATCAGGGAGATCATGTAAAGATAATAGTTAACAATATGGACACAACTCATGGAATAGCCATTCCTGATTTCAATGTCGTAGGAATAGATTCTGTTGAATTCGTTGCTGATAAGACTGGCACATTCCCATTCCATTGCCCAACAATCTGTGGCTCAGGTCACAGAAGCATGACTGGCACATTGATTGTCAAGTAAATAATGACTAAAAATAAGTCTTTGCTATACGCATTAATATTTATCTTTCTTATAGCTTTGATAATCGTTCTGATTTTTAACTTATCCCCAAAGAAAAACACTTCAATAATAGGAAACCAGAATATATTAACTGAGATAAATCGCCTATTAGGATTAAATTATTATCAAAATATAACTGTATCTGATTTTGAAAAGATAAAAGCAATGGTAAAAGGAGATGATTATGCAACTAATGAATTAAATGAGCTTGTCCTACTTGCAAAATATAAGGAATATTCACATATAGGTCATGGTTTAGGCTTTATTTATGAATATGTAAAAACAGGCAATCAATCCATTTGCCCAGGTCATTCACTTTCTCATTACTATGTCTTTCTAAGGCATGGAGAAAACAGCTCAGCCCAGAATAATTTGCAAGAGGCAGAATCAAATTTCCCTGTCTGGCAATCAGCTGAGCAATCAAAGAACAAGACATATCTTTCAGATATAAATTATACTTATTATAATTTATTGATTAATTCCAGTATTCAGAATATTAATTTGGGAAATTCCAGTGCAAGTGATGATTATATTTCTAACTTGTCAGATGCTCCATGTGTGTAAGAAAAAAACAAGTATTCTAACCCAATTAATTATTTAAATCGACCAAAGAGTAAATTTTAATGGTTAAAATACCAAATCTAGTAAGGAAAGAAATTGGATGGGTTGATGAGGACTTTTCTATTCATGAGTCAATAAACGGTTTAGCACCCCCAGAAACACGCAGAAGACAGGGATATAATAATAAATTTAATAGTCAAGTTTTTGGAGGGAGATATTCATATAATGATGCAATTTATAGACAGAATTTCCTTTCAGATTGGTTAGATCGTGAAGTAAGACCTAAGTTAAACAGACTATTCTATGGCATTCCAGGAGAGAGAATATATTCAGTATCCTACGAAGAAGACTTTGATGGATTTAATGACCAAGCAGAAGAAAGAGCGTTAAGACAGATAGGATTGGTAGAGAGAAGAATATTGCTACCAAAAACTCTGGAAGAAGCAGCAGAATTACCTGGTGCTTCAAGTGCGGTTAGAGAATTAAGGAAATTTGCAGACCAGACAAGAAGAGAGCTGAATCATTTTGTAAGGATTACTACTCCTTTTTTAAAAGATCCAAGATTTACTAATTCAGAAAGCATTGAAGAAAAAGTTAGGTGGGCAAATGATGTTCTTGAGGCGACAAGATACATGGATCCCTTGTTTGAAGAAATAATTGATTTAAAGAGAGAGCTTCGTCATTTTATAGACCTGGCAGAGCCATATGAAGTAGAATTTCAAGGAAAAAGAGTTCCTTCCTGCAAACCTGAATTGCTAGAGCCAGAAAGAAGAGAGGGAAAAATAATCAATGCCTATAATCCTACTTATTTTAAATGGAGAATTACAAAAGAAGGCAGAAGAAGAAAAGTAGAAATCAAAAAGTTAAATATTCCAAATGATATATTTTGGGGTTCAGAAGCGAGAGGGACTTATATTCATGGACCTAATAGCATGGGCAAATCAGTTTACATAAGTACTGCAGCGTTAAATATCCATTTAGCAATGAACGGCGCATATTGTTTTGCAGATTCTGCAAGACTTTCCTTACCAAGACAACTATTTCCTTGCCTAGATTTAGGCTCTTCCCTAAATGAAGGTCATTTCGGAAATGGAGGGGAAAGAGTAAGATATATGCTAAAGAGAGTAAAAGAAGAAGATATAATATTTATGGATGAAGTGGGCTCTGGAACTGAGCCTGAAGCAGAGAGGGAAGTGGCGAAAGGTCTTAGTGATTCATTATTAGCACATGGTCTAACATTTTTTTCAGTAACACATGATAAAGGTTCTTGGTTACATAATAAAAATAAAAAAGGAGTAAGAATATTGAGAGTTGCAGATTACAATGATTGGAGAAAAAAGTTTAAGGTTTGGGAAGGAATTGCTCCCAACGGATATGGGTTAGAAAAAGCAAAAAGATTAGGAATAGACCCAGAATCTGTAAGGAGAACATTAGATAAGAGGCTCAATTAAACAATATGTATTGGAACAACCACAGAAAGAAAGCTGTTGAACATGCGAGACAAACTCTTGAGTTCTTTTTTGATATTCGCCCTACGATGAGCGAGAGAATGTTCCTTAAAAGATACGTTCTAGAAGTAATAGATGACATCGAACTAATATCTACTCGAGAACAAAGCAGATCAGATTATCCTGACCCAATTTTAGCAGGAGTAGGAAAATTTCTTATGATTCATTACGATTTTAGAGATATACATAAAATCTCGAGTATTTGTTACGGAGAGACTGATAACTCAGTTTCACGATTATTAATCGAAAAATCTAGAAAAACAAATTAAATATAACATTCTAAAATAAAATTCAATAATTAAGAAAAAACAAAACTATTTCTTCTTTCTGCTCTGAATCTTCTTTACTCTTTTTCTGCGGTTTACTCGCAGAGCTCTTCTTCTTGTTGGCATCTTCTAATAAGAACGCTGAACTACTTAAATGCATCGGAAATTTTCTGGATGGTTGAAAAATAAAAAAGGCTAAGCTTTTAATGCCTATTTGCCATAGATTGATATGGTATTCAAAATAATTGCAAAAGATAAGAAGACAAAAGCCCGTTCTGGGATTTTAAAAACAAAATCGGGAGAAATAGAAACTCCATTTTTCATGCCTGTGGCAACAAAAACTGCTGTAAAAAATATTTCTGTTGAAGATATTAAGTCAATGGGAGCAAAAGCAATAATATCCAATGCATTTATTCTTTCTCTCAGACCTGGAATGGAGGTAATAAAAAAGTTTGGAGGAATAAAAAAATTCATGAGCTACAAAGGAATTAACTTTACTGATTCAGGAGGATTTCAGATGTATACTCCAAGTCTATACATAGGCTCTAATGACAAGGGAGTTTTCTTCAGAGACCCTTTTGCAGGCAAGAAACTGTTTGTAACGCCTGAAAAAGATATGGAAATACAATTAGATATAGACAGCGATGTTGCAATGTGTCTTGATAGCATGCCTCTTATAGAACATTCAAAAGAAGCAATTGCCGAAGCAATACGAAAAACTTCTCTCTGGGCAAAACTCTGCAAAACACATCATGATTCTCTTCAGAAAAAAGTTAAGAAAGAAAAGAGACAGCTTTTATTTGGAATAACTCAAGGAGGAGTTCATTCCGACCTAAGAAAAAAATCATCTCAAGAACTTCTAAAAATGGATTTTGACGGATACTCTATTGGAGGTCTTGCCCTTGGAGAGCCTAAGAAAGAAGAGTATAAGATGATTGAAGTTGTGAAATCAATAATTCCTGAATCAAAACCAATTTATTTAATGGGAGCAGGAGACCCTGTAGAACTTCTTGAATCAATAGCAAGAGGAGTAGATATGTTTGACTCTCGTTTTCCAACAAAAAATGCAAGAAGAGGAGCAATATTCACATCAAAAGGAAGATTAAGACTTATGAGAGCAAAGCACAAGTATGATAAAAAACCTCTTGATGAAAATTGTGATTGTTTTGTATGCAAAGATTACTCTCGCGCATATATAAGGCATCTTCTCGTTAATAAAGAAGGAGTTGGTTATAAACTTGCAAGCTACCATAACCTTTATTTTCTGCAGTCTTTGATGAGAAAATCAAGGGAAGAAATAAAAAAAGGAAAATTCAGCTCTTTCCTTGCAAAGTTCAGAAAGAATTACAAGGAATAAACAACTATCACAAGACTTATAAATGATATTTCTTTATTTGCTTTATGAAAAAGGGAATTGGGATGATATTTTTGTCTTTTGCAATCCTAGGCTTGTTGTTAATAGGAGTCGCAAGCGCAGATAACATTTATTTAAATGAAAATACTAGTTATTCAAATGTTGGACTTTCTGTAAACCCTCAGTTTGCTGTCCAAGTACTAAAATATGAACCCTATCCAGTAAGTCCTGGAGAATCATTTGACCTATGGGTTAAAGTTCAGAACATAGGACAGAATGATGCCCAAAATGCGAGATTTTCTCTGGGATTAGATTATCCTTTCTCTTCAAATGATTCTCTGGATCAGAGCTATGGAACAATATTTGGTACACTAAATGCAAATAGCAATAAAAAGCCAGGAGAGACAGATATTCAAGCAAATCAAGTAGTTTTGAAGTATCACATAAATGTCGATGATAATGCAAATCCTGGAATAAATAATATTAAGCTTAGTGCTTATACAAGCCAATCTGATAGTGGGATAACCTTCAATCTTCCAATAACAGTCGACAAGACAAAGACTGATTTTGATGTTGAATTGCAAAAAGCAGGCTCAGACGGATATTCGTTTTTAGTCTCAAACACAGGACAGAAAGACGCAAATTCCCTCAGCGTATCAATTGAACCTCAAAGCGGATTAACTTTAACAGGTGATAGAATATTTGTTATAGGAAATTTAAATGCAGGAGATTTCACAAAGTTCAATGCGCCTCTTTCAATATCAAATAATGTAAGCAACTTACAGTTCAAAATAGACTATACAGATTCATCGGGGGCAAGAAGAAGTATTGAAAGAATAGTTTCAGTTCAGGGAATATCTCCCGTAACTTCAGCGAGTGTTGAAGTTGGAAATGGTTATGTTAAATGGATATATGCATTCGTAGGATTTATAATAGGAATAATCGCAATGGCAATAGTAAAGAGAAAACAAGTCAGTAATTTAAATAAAAAATAAATCTTATTTTCAATGGAAAAGAAAAATAACTCACATCATGAGCAAAGAGAAAAGAATACTAATAAGATAAAATCTTTTGTTAATCACCATTATTTTCTTCTCGCAGTAATAATTATAGGAGTTACTGCACTTATAGGGATAATTATTTTTATCAGCATAACTTCTTCCAGAATTTCAATAGATAAGGCAGAAATATATGCTCCGATAATAACCCTAAGCTCATCTTCTCCAGGGACATTGGATAGAGTATTTGTAAAAGAAGGAGATTCAGTTGCTGAAAATATAGTTGTTGCTGAAGTTTCTGGTGCTCCTATAAAGACTGAAACTTCTGGTCTTGTAACATTTGTTCAAAATACTCCTGGACAGCTTGTTTCAAGCTTAACACCTATAGTTCAGATGGTTGATCCCCAAGAATATAGATTGATAGGCCATATCGATGAAGACAAAGGATTAAGTGATATAAAAGTAGGGCAGAATGTAATATTCACCATGGATGCTTTTGGTTCAAAGCAATATTCTGGTACAGTTGAATCAATAAACCCTAGTGCAAGGCAGTCAGATATTGTTTTCAGTATATCTGACAAGAGAGAGGAAAGGCAATTCGATATCTATGTTAAATTTGATGTTACAAAATATCCTGAATTAAAGAACGGAATGTCTGCAAGGATGTGGGTTTACAAATAAGCCTTTCATCCAATGGACGAGTCAAAGCTTAAATGGTGGGTTCTTGCCACAGTAATGATTGGCACCTTTCTGGGAAGGATAGACCAGACTATAGTCAATCTTGCAATACCAAATATAATAAATGATTTCTCAATTACTGTCCAGTCAGCCGGCTGGATTGCAACTGCATATATAATTGCAAACGCAGTCTTCGTTCCTATTTGGGGAAAATTAGGAGATACTAAAGGAAGAAAAAAAGTATATCTCTGGGGATTTATTATTTTCATTATAGGTTCCGTTTTAGCTGGCCTTTCCTGGAATCTGAATTCAATGATAGTTTTCAGAATAATCCAGGCAATTGCAAGCTCGGCAGATTATCCTACTGCAATGGCAATTCTTACGGTTACATTTATAGAAGCAAAAGAAAAAGCCCAGGCATTAGGAATATGGTCTGCCTCTTTCGCAGCAGCTTCAGTATTTGGCCCTCTTATAGGTGGTCCATTAATAGATGCTTTTGGGTGGAGATCTGTTTTTCTTATAAATCTTCCAATAGGTATTCTTGGAATTTTAATGGCCTATGTCTTTATCCATGAGTCTACCTCAGAAAGAAAGACTGTTGAGTTTGACTGGCAGGGTTCATTAGTTCTTGGAATTTCACTTTCAGCTCTCGTCCTTGTCCTAGATAAAGGAAGCGACTGGGGATGGTTATCCTATGCTAGTATAGTAACCTATTTGCTTGCAATAGTTTCATCTATAGCATTCTATTTTATTGAGAAGAACCATAAAGAGCCAATAGTAGATTTCAAGTTCTTCAAAAACAGAATATTTGTAACAACTTTAATAAATAACTTCATAGTATTCATGGGATTAATGGGTTCTGTATTCCTTATCCCTGTGTTTGCACAAACATTTATGGGTTATACATCAAGAGAAGCAGGATATCTATTTATTCCAATGGCAGTAGCATTTATGGTGGGCGCTCCAATAGGAGGAAAGCTTATAGGAAAAGTAAAGCCAAAGTATGTTATTGCTATTAGCACTTTAATAGGCGGAATAGGAATTTTCATATTCTCCTTCCTTGATCCAAGGTCAACAGCCTTAGATGTAATTATCCCATTAACAATAATGGCTCTAGGAATGGGCTTTGGAATGGCACAAAGAACAAGTCTTATCGCCTTTGCAGTTCCCGAACATGAAGTAGGAATAGCCTCTTCAATTCTTGCCCTAGCGAGAAATATAGCAGGAGCATTTGGAATAGCCATTTTCGCAACAATATTGAGTAATTCAATAGAAAATCATGTCCTCAGTCTTGCTCAAAATACAGTAGTCCATTCAACAGACCATTCAGTTTATCAAAAAGTTGTAGGATTAATAATCCTAAAAGCTCAAATATTAGGTTATGCAGAAGTATTTTACGTGGCAGCTTTTGTTCTCGTTGTTGGTGCAATTGCAGCTCTTTTCATAAATGCACAGACAAAGCAGGAAGAAAGAAGAGAAGAATTAATGATTGAATAATAATTCAATTATTTTATCTACTATTTTTTAGAGCCTCAAGTCCAGGCAGTTTCTCTCCTGAAATATAAGCAATTAAAGCTCCTCCAGAAAGACTTATGTGAGAAAAATTATCAGGTATCTTATATTTTGAGATTGTTGTAGTCAAATGTCCTCCACCTAAAAGAGAGAATATTTTTCTCTTTCTGGATAAATTTGATATTTCATTAAGAATTGCAATAGTTGCATAACTTGCCATAGGCATCTCTGAGAATCCCAAAGGTCCTTTCATAAATATTGCTCTGCTGTGCATCAAGTTTTTTCTGAAAATCTTTACAGTTTCATGCCCAACATCATATATTTTATTTCTGAAAGGTGCTTTTTCAACAGAAAACTCTTTTCTTCCATTGATATCAAATGCAAAATCAACAGGTAAAATAATTTGCTTTGCATACTTTTTACAGACTTGTTTAAGTCGAGGTATTAATTTAAGATATCCATTTTCTCTCAACCAGTTATTCTCATATCCTAAATTATATCCTTTTGCAACAAGAAGTAAGTTTGCAAGAACACCTGAAGCAAGTAACTTATTCTTCCTATTCTTGAGCTTGTTGAAAATAGCGAAGTAATCTTCTATTTTATTTCCCCCTATCAGATAAACGCATGTTTTATTTTTTATTTCAAAATTCTTAAGAGCAGAAAGCTCTTTTTCAACTCCAAACCCAATATATCCTAGCAAATATCTAGGAGGAATGATTATGCTTCCCTGCTTTCTGTGACAGGCTGAAAAAGCATCATTCACATAAATATCAAATTCTTTGCAAAAAGCAATATATCTATTTTCCTTTTTACTTATATTAATTTCATCTTCATATTCTCTTACATTTTTAAGAATAATCGCTTCCCCAGAATCCAACTTTCTAATTTTATTCAGCGCAAGACTTCCGAACAAGTCATCAACATAATTTATTTCTCTACCAACATATTTAGAAATAATTTTGGCATGTTGTTTTAAAGAAAGAAAATCTTTATCACCTTTCCTTCCCTGATGTGCAATAATAACCAATCTTGCCTTATTTTTTAGAAGATATTTAATAGTTTCAGCACTTTCTCTGAATCTCGGAGAGTCGAGAACTTTTCCGTTTGCAATAGGAGAGTTAATATCGATTCTCAAGAGAACTTTTTTATTTCCTATATCTGCCTCTTTTATGCTTTTTAGTTTCATAATCTATGATAATTTTATCCCTTATTAAGAATCATTCTCGCGACATCCGCAAGGCGGTTTGAATATCCCCACTCATTATCATACCATCCAGCTATACTAACAAGGCTTCCATTAACACTTGTCAACCCAGAATCAATTATACATGAAGAGGGATTATGAATTATATCGGAAGAAACGATAGGATCATCAGTGTAGCTCAATATGTCTTTGTATTCCGTAACAGATTTTTTCTTTAATAAGTTATTAACGTCTTTTGCAGAGGCTGGAGGATAGTCCAACAAAGCAATCACACTTGAAATTGAGCCGTCAATCACTGGAACTCTTAATGCATATCCATCAATCTTATCTTTCAAATCAGGAATTGCCTCAACAACAGAAATAGCTGCCCCTGAAGTAGAAGGAACTATATCTTCTGCAGCAGCTCTTCCCCTGCGAAGATCTTTTCTATCAACTCCATCAATCAATCTTTGAGTTGAAGTATAGGCATGAGTTGTTACAAAGTAAGCATTCTTTATTCTAAATGAGTCATGTAATATTTTTAACATTGGAGCAACGCAATTAGTAGTGCAGCTTCCTGCAGAAATTATTTTATGATTTGAAGAAAGCATGTTATGATTAACTCCAGGAATAACTGTTATGTCATGGTCTTTTGCAGGAGCAGATATAAGAACTTTTTTGGCTCCTGCATGAATATGTTTCATCGCCTCTTCTCTTGAAGTGAACATTCCAGTGCATTCAACAACCAAATCTATCTTTTCAGCTTTCCAAGGAAGTTTCTCAGGCAAAAGCTCGCGATAAACTTTTATCTTTCTGTTTCCAAAAATAAGATTTTTCCCATCATGAGAAATATTTTCAGTAGGAACAGGATGAACCGAATCATACTTCAAAGAGTAAACAATGAAATCAAGGTCTGAAGTGTTGTTTATAACAAACTCCCAAGGCACATTTTTCTCCATGCAAGCCAAAAAGAATTGTTTACCTATACGACCGAAGCCATTTATAGCTACTTTGAAAGAATCTTCTCTCAAGGATTTTCTAGAGACCTTATGAGTCTTGACCGCTTTTTTCATTCTGACCATTTTAAGAATTAATATCTATATAAACTTTTGTCAAAATATAGATATTTTTAATATTAAACGAACTTTTGATTAACTAACTATATTCATATTATATTAGATTAAATTACCACTATCTTTCAATAAATATTTAACCCAAATGTTTAAAATAATAAACAATATAATTATTCATGGACGAAACAATCTATGGCTCAGGAATAGTGATAAGAAATATAGCAGGGCACAAAATTGGTATTGATGGAAATAAAGCAACTATCTGGGCAGACGTTCCTGAAAAAGCTAATCAAATCACTGAAAATGAAAGAATATACCGTAATCCAGCCAGTTTGTTTTCACGTTCAAGTAACATTCTAACTTCTTTTTCATTAGTCAGATTTGGGAAAGTAAAACCATTCATTGATGGTGTCTATTCAGTAGTAGAAGAGCAGGTTGCTAAAGAGGCGGGGAGTTTTTCTAGACCAGAACTTCTAAGAAATTTGGAAAGACAAGTAAGAGATGAAGAAGCTAGATTATACATATCAGTTGCAAGAGCTATAGGTAATGAATCAGTAACTGAATCCGATAGTCTGCGCAGTGCCTTGTCTCTATTTGAAAAAGAACTAGGCATTTCTCTTCCACAAGGATTATGCGATTGGTCTCCAGAATTAAGAACTGCATTTAGACAAATTAAAGCAACAGGCACAAGACCTGGATTTTTCTTCGGAAGAGAAAACGATGAAGAATTCAACAGAACGATAAGAAGTCATATAGATCAAGCTCTATGTCAAAATCCTGAACTTGATATACTTTACCGAAATATCGTAGATATTTATGCAAAAATGACTAATCCTCCAACAGAAACATCAGCCTTATTTCCATCTGCATTGCTCCCAGATCAGGAATTTTTCAAGAAATTATCATCTAAAACAAAGAGCGACTTGGAGGAAGGATTAGGAAAACTTTTAGTTCAGGGAATGAAAGATGGCAAAATTGAATTTTCATTAAAACCTAACTCTGGATTATATGATTGGCAAATGCAGGAATTAATACCTCTTATTTTAAGAAAAGAAAGAGAGTTTGAAAAATTCCTGCCAGGAAATAATTATTCAAAGTTAATGGAAAACGAATTTATTTCCCAATGGGCTGCAACAAGACATACCCACGTTGCACACACAGACTATAGAGATATGTTAATAGGTTGTGCCCTAGCTCCTGAAAGAAAAATAACAATAACTCCAGAACTATACGCAGAACCTTTTGTAACAGGATATGAAAGAATGGCAGAAACTCTTTCATTCCTAAGAAGAACTGTTGTTTCATTTTTTGGAGATGAATTTCTAAATAAAAGGAGATTGCTTCAAGGTGGAGAAAGATCCAGATTAAATTTAGGAGAAGAATTTAGTAAGTTAGAAAATATATTGCTTGGACTTTCATTAAATTCAAAAGATTCAATTCATCAGCCATATGAGTACGGACCTGAACAAGAAGGATATCGGAATGTTGCTAATGTATGGCTAAACAACATATCCACCGACCCTGACTTGAATAGAGACACTGCTATTTTTGTTCCAATAATCAGGGAAACAAGCGGAGAAAGATATATTTCATATGTAGTTCCAGGTTTTAGATTAGTAGATTTAAATGTCGGTTATGATGCAAAACCTAGAATAGGCACGGGGGAAGATTATGTAAATTATGAATTTGAATCAGCAAATTATCGCCTTCCAGTTTTAGTACACAAAGAAGTAAGAATACCTAAAGACAGATTAATCAATGATAGATTGCTAAGGGAAAGATTGCCAAAAGTCCTTAATATTTCTGAATTAGATGAAATCTTAAGAAAAATCTGATATCACAGTTTTCTTAATAAGTTATTCTTAGCACCAATATGGCCTAATACGGAAAGAGCCTCTTTATGCCCGTAATCCATCGCAGTATCTATAGTCTTTCCTTTCATTATGGCGTAAGTAAAACCCGCTGCAAAAGCATCCCCCGCGCCAGTTTTATCAACCGAATTGACTGGATGAACGTTTTTTATATAAATTCTTAGAGAGTCAGAAGCATGAATATCCCCAGAACCATCCGTTATTACAATAATAGCGCTAGTATGAACATATATTGAATCAAAAATATCGACAATATCTTTCTTTCCAGTTAAAATGTGCGCCTCTTCCCTGTTTAAAACAAGAATGTCTGCACTCTGAAGAAGAGGAGAGAGATAATCAAGACCTTTGGCAGCAAGATAGAGACTGAAGTTCATTGCAATCTTCGTTCCTTTTTTCTTTGCCAAATGAACTATCTTTTCAGCAGTTTCTAATCCTTGCCCAAGCATTGAAGAAACGTAAAGCCACTTTGATTTTGCCTTGCTAAGTTTAATGTCATTAATTGTAAGATAATCATTAATGCCTTTGTAAGTAAGTATTGTTCTGTCTTTCCTAGTTGGAAGTATTAAAGATATTCCAGTCACAGCACCCTTCATTTCACTTCCAAGAAAATCAACTTTTTCCTTTTTTAATTCATTAAGAATATGTCTTCCATTAACATCATCCCCAACAAGACCTATAAATCCAGTTTTAAGCCCTAGTCTTGAAAAAGCAACAGCAGTATTTGTTCCTCCACCCCCAGTAGTTATAAGCAAATCATCAATCAATACTTTATCTCCAAGATGATAAGCTATATCCTTATGTCCCAAATGGCTTATTATCTCTGGTTTTGCCAAGGTCTTTACATACAAATCAACATCCGCTCCGCCCAAGGTTATTATATCATACATTTTGCTCTTTTTTATATCAAATAAAACAAATATAAGTAGATAAATCTTTGGCTTACCTTACCAGAAACTCTGTCTTACTGCAGTGACCTTTCCAGTCAAAAGGAAATACTCTAATTAAAGGAGCATATATTTTCACATCTCCTTTAACAATAGCTCCAACTTCAAGACCATTAACTTTTACAATTCCTTTACCCTCTGCTTTTTCAAAAGCGATCTCTGCGGCATTTGATAAAGATTCATACTCTTCTTCTAAGAAAGGAATATTGCCTTCCCTATAGTTTCCATTAACAAAATTTTCAATTTGAGGTAAAGGATTTGACGCAGGAACTTTGCCAGAAACAAACCTACGAGAAAAAGAAATAGTATAGATATTAGTCAGTGCAGCATCCATATTCGCAAGAAATTTGCTTATATTTTGTTCATAATATTTAATACCAAGAAGTTGAGCGACCGCAAAAGGAGCTAAAATCCTCTCTTGACATCTGAATACTAATCCTTTTTGTAAAGAGGACAATGGATCAGACAAATCTTGAACGCCTGAAGAAACTGCATCTCTATAATTTTTAAACCTTGAAGATTCCATCTGAACGCCTTGCCTAAGGAAAGCAAGCTTTTCCTCCAAACTTCCATCAATTACCTCACCAAAATTTGCTCCAAGTATTTCTTCTCTAGTTACACCTATTTGATCTACCTTTTCTAAAATATGAACATAATCCTCACCACAACTAGAACACAACATAACAGAGTAAACTCCCCGAGGATACCTCCTCACCCATTCATCAGGAAGAGACTTTCCAAGCAAAGATAAATTAACTCCGCCCATAATATTGACGCACAGAATGCATTTATAAATATTTCTTATCCGACAAGATTTATCTTCTTCCCTTTCAAGAATGCTTTTATGTTTTCAATTGTTACATCAAGTATTTTCTGCACAGCTTCCTGAGAATAGAAAGCAATATGAGGCGTAAAAACAACTTTTTCATTTCTTATTATTCTATGATCAACCGCAAGCTGATGAATCTTCTGAATATTGAGCTTCTTAGGCTCATGCAACAATTCTTTTTCTTCCTTAATCAGCTCTTCTCCTTCAATAACATCTATCCCCGCTCCTGCAATCAAATCTTTGTTAAGAGCATTCATCAAAGCTGAAGTATCAACTATCGGTCCTCTTGAAGTATTTATCAGTAAAGCACTTTTCTTCATGCTAGAAAGAACTTTCCTGTTTACCAAGTGATGATTCTTTTCACAATAAGGGACATGAAGAGTAACTATATCTGATTTTCTGAAAAGCTCATTTAATGAAGCATACTTGAATCCCATTTTACTTGCAAACTTTTTATCGGGATGATGGTCGTTTGCAATAACATTCATCTCAAAACCACGAGCAATTTGTATTACTTTACTTCCAATTCTTCCTACTCCAACAACTCCAAGAGTTTTTCCCTTCAAGTCAAAACCTTTAAGCCCTTCAATTGAATGATTTTCGTTCAAATTTCTTACGTATGCTTTATGAATATTCCTTGTAAGAGATAAAATAAGACCAAAAGTGTGCTCAGCAACAGAGTTATCTCCATAATGGGGTGTGTTTGAAACAACAATTCCCCTCTTCCTACAGGCTTCAAGGTCAATATGGTCAAATCCCATTGATCGTGTAGTTATGTAATTGACATTCTTAAGAATACTAATAATATTTGCGTCTATCTTTGAATAAATAAATACAGAAACAATATCAAAATCAGATACTTGTTTAGCATTTTCAGAGTTCAAAGGTTCATAAAAGAATTTCAATGTGTAACCTTTCAAATCTTTCTTCAGCTCCTCAATTTCCCAATCATGCACCTCAAAAAATGCTATTTTCACCTTATAACCTCTATTTTATACTCAATATAATAAATACTGATATAAAAATCTATCCCCTGATAAACAGGTAAGAGAATTAATCAGCCACTCAAGAGATGCCTGTCAGCTAAATCACAAATTTGTACTAATGTATGAGGTGCATAATTTAAAGAGAAATCTGTAGAATAATAATCTACATCCCAACTAGGTTTAATTCGTTGAACAGCTATAGAAACAGGAAAGGGGGTTTCAGAGGAAGTAATTATTGCTTCAGTAAATTCCAAAGGATGTTGCCTGCAGAATTCAGCCACGGGAGCAAAACCATCCTTAGAAGCAAATGTAAAGTAAGCTGTTTTGTCATGATTAGCTCTAGGACCAATTCCAGGTTGGACATATTCTAAGTTCTGAAACCTTCCGCTTAACTTAGCTTCATCAACAATATTCTTAGTATTGAAAACCCTAGTGGGTCTCCAAGAACTAGATCTTACTACTCTATTCGGTTCAGTAGTCTCTCCAAAGAGCCAAGCCGTCCTTTCATTGCCAGGAAAAATATCATACAATTCTCCAAAAAAAGCAAGAAGAGAATCAAGATTTTTTCTGTTAGCACTAAAATCTAACTTTAATCCTTTATCTCCATCAACATAATTCAAACCCACTCTAAGATATTCTCTAGCGCCCTTATTACCAACTACAAATTCTGGATTGTCTGCCAACAATTCTTTCAAAACAAAATAGTTAATATAAATCGGGTTGGGAATTAGAGATAGTTGTTCATCAGAAAAAGTATCAAAATCAGAGGTAGACATTGCTCTGCCTAAAAACTGATTTTTGGCTTGAAATTTGTCTAGCATAGAAAACCTTTTTGAGAAAAAGTCTTGTGCCGATTTAAAAGCTAATTTCATAAAAGTTTGAGCTATTAATGATTTATAAGTATTAATATAATTAAAGATATATACTCTAATCAACATGTTTATAAAACTCTCCTCCTTGTTTATAGAAAGGTGATAAAAAATGAGTAAAAAAGTGATTATAGCTGCATTTCCCAATGTGGCTGAAATAGGAAGAAAAGTTGCAAAATCTCTTAAAGCTGAATTTACAGAAATATCTGTTAAGAAATTCCCCGATTCAGAATTTCATCTAACTCTAAAGAAAAATCCAGGCAACAAGACAGTTGTAATAATTAACTCATTTTTCCATGACCCAAACAGCAAACTTGTTGAAACTCTTCTGGCAGGAGGAGTGGCAAAAGATTACAAAGCAAATAAAATAATTTTATTCGCTACATATTTACCTTATATGAGGCAAGACACTCATTTTGTTAATTATGATAGCTTCTCAGCAAAGCACATGCTTGAAGTTTTTGCTGACTTTGACAAAATAATAGCCATAGACCCTCATTTACACAGAATAAAAAATATGCATACTCTTTCAGCCAAAGCAGAAAGCATAACCGTAGACGAGATCGTTGCAGATTATATTAAAAGGAATTTCAAAGGAGAGTATGAAATAATAGGACCTGACAATGAGAGCGCACAATGGAGCGCAAAAATAGCAAAAATGCTAAAGAAGAAAGTAGTGATATTAGATAAAACAAGAATTGGAGATGCAAGTATAAAGCAAAAAAAAGTTAATTTAGATAAAAACTCAAATTATATTTTAATTGATGATATCATAAGCACAGGAAAGACTCTTCTCGGTGCGTTTGAAATGGCTGAGAAGCAGGGAGCTAAGAAGTTGGTGAGCATTGGAATTCACGGGCTGTTTGTAAATGAAGCAGATAAACTGATTGCAAAGCATGCTTCAATAATAACAACAAACACAGTTCCAACAAAATATTCTAAGATAGACATTTCCTCTGCTATTGTTGATAGATTAAGAAAAGAAATTAAATAAACGTCTTTGCATGCATTACAATATGCCTTGCATTTATGCTGTATTTATCAAGCAACTGCTCTGGAGTTCCAGAATGAGGTGCCTTATTGATTGAAAGAGACTTAATTCTTATTCCAGTATTAAGAAGTTCATAGGCAAGCATTTCTCCTATTCCCCCTCCAGAGTAATGGTCTTCTGAAACTATTATTTTTCCACCATGATGATTAACAAAATTAATCAACTTTTTAACATCGAGAGGTTTAATGCAATACAAATCTATTACTGCAGAGCTAATTCCATTGTCTTTTAATAATTTATGAGCTTTCAAACATTCATGAAGAGTTATACCTGCTCCAATTAAAACAATGGAGTCTGACTTTGATTGCCTAAGAATCTTAAACTCCCCAACCTCAAATTTTTCTTCTTTAGAATAAATTACTGGAGTTTTTGCCCTAGTTGTCCTTATGTATTTAATTCCTTTCAATTTATTGGAAAGTTCAACAATCTTCTGCGTCGAAACCGCATCACTTGGATAAAAGACGGTTGAATTTGGAAGGTCTCTGAATAAAGCTATATCTTCAAGACCCATCTGCGAAGCTCCATCCTGTCCTATGGATATTCCAGCGTGACTTCCACATATAGTTATATTACCATGTGAAAGAGCAGACATTCTTATCTGATCATGGGCTCTTGAGAGGAAAGCAGCAAATGAAGAAGCATAAACATGATATCCTTTTATTGACAAGCCCAAAGCCATCCCAATCATATTCTGCTCTGCAATGTATGCTTCTATAAAATGACTTGGCTCCATTTTCTTAACTATTTCAGAAAATGTAGAGTTGCTTACTTCTGCATCAATTACAATTATTTTTTTATCTCTCTCAGCCAGATATTCAAGACCAAAACCATAAGCCTCTCTTGTTGCAACAAGCTTTCCAATTTTGAAGCTTTTCATCCTAGTTTTCTTCTTTTTATTTGATTCTTTGAGTGTTCTTGACTTCTCAGGAAGTTTAATATTTATCTCAGGCATACTTGGAGGAGGAATTTCCTTCAAAGCAGCAAAATATTCTTCTTTTGTTAAAGCTCTACCATGCCATCCATCCTTATTCTCAACAAAAGAAACCCCCTTTCCCTTCACAGTCTTAGCTATTATTAAAGTAGGCTTATCATTTTCTCTTGACCTTTTAAAAGCACCTACAAGAGAACCAACCGAATGCCCATCGACAATTAGTACATCCCATCCAAAAGAACGAAATCTTTTTTTATAAGTTTCAGCGTCATATCCTAGCATTGTCTGACCTCTCTGCCCTAATCGATTCATATCCAGTATGGCGCAGATATTACTAACTTTATGATAACTTGCAAGTTCACATGCTTCATAGATAGAGCCTTCTGCAATCTCGCTATCTCCAAGAAGAACATATACCCTTGATTTCTTTTTTTGCATACGCATTGCCATAGCCATCCCCAGTCCAACTGAAAGCCCTTGCCCAAGAGAACCTGTTGCAACCTTTATAGCAGGTTCAAAAGGAGAGGGAACAGGATGACCTTCTAAATGACTGCCCAATTTTCTATAGCTAGACAAAGGCTCTTCAAGAGCCCCAGCTCTCTTCAATGCCGCATAAAGTATAGGAGCAGCATGTCCCTTACTTAGAACAAACTCATCATTATCAGGATTATTTTCATTTTTAGGCTCATAATGCATTTCATCAAAAAATAAAACTGAAATTATCTCTGCGCAAGATAAACAGGAAGAAGGATGACCACTTCCAGCCTCTGTAGTCATCTGCAAAGAATCTCTGCGCAATAAATTAGCAATATCCTGCAACTGCTGATTCTTACTTTTAGGAATTAAAGCTAATGCCTGCCCTTTTTTTATTTTCATCTTAAAGACCATATATTGATGTAAAAAGAGGTATAAAAATAATGCGGTTTACTAACTAAATTAAATCAAGCTTTCCTTCTATTTCTCTAAGGCTTTTTATTGGAATTATATTTTCAGGGAGATATTCTTCTCAGCAATGCCTTACTCGAATTGACTGGGAACCAAGAAAGGATTTATCCAAAGAAGAAATTTGCCGCAGAGTAATAAGAAACTACGGTGATTGGTTATGTTCAATAGCACAAGGAAATCCTCAAATAGAAGTAGATATTCAAATTAAATATAAAACTCGCGGCGAAAAGATTTATATTCCAGCCAGAAATTCAGAATCCAGTTTATCTCTTCTTTATCAACATCCAAGATATGAACGATTTCAGGGAATGGTATTATGGGGTTACGATCACAATGGTGCATATGCATGCGTAGGTCTGGATACTATTCATTTTGAAAAACCCTGGGATGTAGAACAAGGAATGATATTCACAGAATTTTGGACGGATAATATGGGAGAAAAAATAGCTTCATTGTTTACTGATACTGCGAATATGCCAAATCAAGAAATTATTAATATAATGCCTAGATTAATTAAGTTTGAATAAAAAGTTCTTATTACATATAGTTCATTACTATCTGGCAAACATCTTTAAATAGTAAAAAATATCTCTGAAAACATGATTCAACCAGCAGCGATATTTGACCGAGCAGACTACGCTCACAACTATTTAATGATCTATGGCGATAAACCAGACTCAACTCTGAGAGGATACGCTGCAGGATACAAATCGGCAGGTACATTCAAGAAAGTATTAATGGCTTTAAACCCCTTTGTTGATTTCGGATTAAGAGCAGAAGTTGCGGAGAAAATTATTCTGCAAAGAGCAAAAGAAAGCGATTTGACTGATAAATTTTAAAATAAATAAAAAGAGCTTATCGTGCTTAATTTTAGATAAGATGTAAACTCTTTCTTTGAGGAGTATGAAGTAATTCGGATAACCTTTCTTTGCCTATACAAGGACTTTATTTGAAAGATTTGAAGAATTACTGTATCAATCGAATGATTATAATTTTCCTCTTTATCATCCTCTTTTCCCTTTCTCCCAGAATGCCTTATTCTTTTGATAATAAACCTTTAGAGTTTATTAAACCCATGAAGAGGAGATTCCACCATTCAAAAAGAGCGATGAAATGTCCTCTCCTGGGAAAAAAGAGGTGATAATATATCTATGTGGTTTGGGTATTTAAATCTTTCGCTTTGTTGTAACTAAACAATGAATACACATTTCTTTCATCGCACAATTAAAGCGTTCAGAACATAAAGGCATTTAAACTCTTCGCCCATTAAATTAAGATGAAAGAGGTATTTCTGATTAATGGATAATGAATTTGAAAATAGCCAAAGCGACGCTAATTTAGCTCCCGCCGTTGAAGAAAAAAAAGTAAAGATAGCCAAGGTAGGACAGGAGCAGATACATTCCCTGTTGTTTGGAGAAAAATTAAGCTGGCATGAAATTATATATGATTTGATAAATACGGAGCAACTTGACCCTTGGGATATAGACATAAGTCTTCTTGCAAATAAGTATTTAGAAAGAGTAAAACTTCTTGAAGAAGCAGACTTCTTTGTTTCAAGTAAAGTCCTTCTCGCAGCAGCTCTGCTTCTAAGAATGAAATCAGAAATCCTCCTCGATCACGAACTTCCTAATTTAGATGCAGTTCTATTTGGAAAGAAAGAGGAAAAGAAATATTCTCAGGAAAGAATAGAGCTTGATGAAGATGTTCCTTCATTGGTTGCAAGAACTCCTCTACCAAGATTCAGAAAAGTAACTCTTGAAGAACTTATGAATGCGCTCAATAAAGCAATAGTAACTGAAAATAGACGTATTAAAAAGATAGTTCTTGCAAAACAGCAGGAGTTTGAAACTGCTTTGTTCATGCCGAAACAAGGCATAAACCTTAAGGATAAGATAAAAGAAGTCCATGAGAAGCTTGAAAAGATATTCGCTACAAGAGAAACAAGAGT
>CAZHCL010000005.1:0-46683 GCA_964530955.1 Candidatus Woesearchaeota archaeon
AAAGAATTACTCTTGAATGGGTATATAAATGTTTCGGAAAATCTAATATAAAATCATCAAATCTTGGGAATAAAATTAGAGGAAAATAAATTATTAAAATAAGCGAAAAACAACTACTGCCACTAAGAAATAAAATATCATTAATGACCCTAATATTATTCCGGTTATTGCCAGCCATGCTCCTTTCTTATTATTTTTTTTAATATCCCTCAATGCGAATATTCCAAAAAATAGGGAGAGAACAGGTAAGACAATGCCGAAATAAAAAGGTAAGCCAAACCAAGTCGATATACTTAAATCGGATAAAATTCCTAAAACAAGACTTGTAATTGCAAAACCAGACATTTTCTTCTCCCCTTCCATTTTTTCTATAATAATTTTATCTATTTAAATAATTCTATTATTGATTATTATAAAAGCAAATGAAGCAATAAGGCCATTCTAATATATAGTCCATTTTCTGCCTGTCTAAAATAGGCAATTCTGTCATCGGTTTCTTCTATCTCTATTGGAATATTTATTTCATCAATTTTTGGAAGAGGATGCATAACTCTAGAAGTTTTTTTCAGAAGACCAAGATTTGCCATATTCAAAACATATTTTCCTTTTGCTTTTTCATAATCCTCGGGACTTATTCTCTCTTTTTGCAATCTAGTCATATAGATAACATCAATTTCGGGAAGAATTTCTTCTAAATTACTTTCTTCCCTGAATTTAACATCGTGTTTAGTTAAATAATCTTTAATGTCTTGTGCTATTCTTAAATTATCTGGAGAGACAAAAATTATTTCATTGTTCTTGAATTTTCCAAGAAGATAGCATAATGAACGAACTGTTCTTCCAGAAGCTAAGTCTCCGACCATCGCTATTTTTATTCCCTCGACTTTTTTGAATTCTCTATAGATAGTATACAAATCAAGAAGAGCTTGTGTTGGATGCTGTCCCTTTCCATCTCCCGCATTTATAATTGGAACATTACTAATTCTTGCAGCTCTTTCTGCAGTGCCTTCTTCATAATGCCTTATAACTATGCAGTCAGCATAGGATGACACAATTCTTGTCGTATCTTCAACTGATTCTCCCTTGATTGCAGAAGAAAATTCTTTTGCATTTTCAGTGCTTAATACAGAACCACCTAGTTTTAGCATCGCTGATTCAAAACTTAATCTAGTTCTTGTGCTAGGTTCATAAAATAGAGTTGCTAGAATTTTTCCATTAAGAACTGGTTCAATTACATTCAAAAGTCGAAGCTGGTCTGCCTTCATAAACAAGTTAGAAATAATTTCAGGTTCAAGTTGCTGCGATTCTGTAAAATTTACCAGCCTCATCGAAAAGACATGCAAAAATCAATATAAAAAGATTGTCGTAATGAAATTATCTAGAATTATTTAGGAGGCTGGAGAGTATCCCAGTCTTCTACAAATTCCTGAATTGGAGGAATAGGAACATCCATCTTTCTCATTTCAATATATAACTTAGTAAGTAGATAGAAAATCATTCCCATTGACTTTGCAGATTTATTATTTCCAGGAACTATTTTTGCTATTCCTTGGGTGAAATTATTTGTATCGCAGATTGAAAGAACTGGAACATTTATTCTATTTGCATCCTGCAACGCATTTTTGTCAAGCCAAGGATCGCAGATAAATATTAATTCTGCTTCTGTGAAATTTTCAAGATTGGTATTGGTGATTATTCCTGCAGGGTATTTTTTAGTGAAAACTCTTATTCCTGTGGCTTCTGCAAATCTATTAACTGCTTTCCAACAGGATTCTCTCTTTCCAACTAGAATTATATTTTCAGGCGCGAATTTTGCAAGGTATTCTGCTCCTTCTTTTATTTTTTCATCAAGTAAACTTGTATTGAAAACTGCAAGTCCGTCCGCCCTTCTTCTATAAACATAGGAACGCATATCTGGAGTGATTACTCTTGTTCCAAGATGAATTGATGCTTTCAAATAATCCTCTATTGGGACAAGCATTACTTTCTTCTCTTCTTCCTCTTCAGGCTTGACTTTTTTCTTTAAATCTATATCCTTAATGTCTTCTACTGTCTTTTCAAGTTTCTTAGCTTTTTCAAGAAGCTTTGCAAGTTTTGCCTTTTTGTCTTCTAATTCAGAAACTGGCTTTGCTTCTGCTACTTCTTTCTCTTCAGTCTTAGATACTTCTGTCTTCTTTGCTTTTGCCATTGTAATTCGGGTGATAAATAGCGCACGGGTTAGTCTGGGTTTATTTCAGCCAGTACGTGCTAATATCTTTTTTTAAGATTTAAAGGGTTTTTAAATCATTCTATTGCCTTTTTCTTCTGAGAGAATTAAATACAATAATGCTTTTAAACATAAATAATATTAATTCTCATGCCAAAATTTGTTGATATCGAAACCCCATATGCCTCTCCTACTTCTGAAGGATTAATTAGAAATATTAGATATGCAAGAGCTTGTGTGAGGGACAGCTTATCGAGAGGAGAAATTCCTTTTGCATCGCACCTTTTTTATACTCAACCAGGAGTACTGGATGATACTGTGCCTGCTGAAAGAGAAAGAGGTATAATGGCCGGAAAAACAATGATTGAAACATTATGTGCAGTTACAGTAGTCTATACAGACTTAGGAATTTCCAAAGGAATGGAATTTGGAATGGAGATGGCTAGAAAATCAGGGAGACAAATAGAGCAAAGAACGCTCGGAGCCAACTGGGAACAAGAATTTTCCATGCATGAAATAAATCATGCTCATATCAATGCTTGGTAGTTATTTCAAACTCTTTTCAATCTCAATCAATCTATTCAACTTTGCTTCTCTCCACTTCGTCGCTATTCCACACTTAATATAATCTGCTCCAAAGCCGACAGCATAATCTGCCAATGCATTGTCAAGAGTTTCTCCTGAGCGATGAGACATTATAGTTTTTATCTTGTATTTTTTACAAATATCGAAGATTTCTTTTAATTGCAAAAGAGAACCATTCTGATTAGGTTTGATGATAATTGCATTTATTGATTTGCTTTTTATTGCTCTCATCAATCTGTTTTTATGAGTTACTGTTAAATCATCCCCTACTACAAGACACCTACTGTTTCTTCTAGGTGATCTTCCCTTTAGAATCTTTGAAAATCCATTAAAATCTTCTTCCTCTAGAGGGTCTTCGCAGTAAAACAGATTATATTTGCTAATTAATTCATTTACATAATCTATCTGCTCATCTTTTGAAAGTAATTTATCATTGTATTCATATTTTTTATTTTTGAAAAAAGATGAGGCAGCTATATCTGTGCCTATTCTTACTTTGTTTTTGAATTTTTCCAAAAATTGGAAAACTTTTTCCTCGTCGGCTGAAACTTCCCATGCTCCTTCATCAGTTAATTGCTTAGATTTTGTTATTTTTCCAAGCTTCTTGTATACTTCTTTCATGATTACAAAATTTTCTTTTATTTTCTTTGATTTAGGAATGAGCAAAAATTCCTGGAAAATGGGATGATTCTTTGCATGTGCATGCAATCCTCCCTCAATTGAATTTCCAACTGGAACTGGAATTCTTTTTGCTTTTTTATTAATTATTTGCCAAAGCTCTTGCTTTTTTTCTTTGGCAAGTGCTTTTAGTACTGCTGACTCCAACGCGAAAAGAGCATTCGCACCAAAATGAGTTACATCTTTCAAATCAAATTCATTCTTTAACATTGCTTCAACATATTTTAAATCATCAAAAGAATTTATTGGCTGTGCAAGATATATTGAATTTATAGCTTTGATATTCCAATCTATATTTTTTCTATAGGGTTTAGTTTCAAATTTACCTGTTGACTTTCCACTTGGGGCAGATGCTTTGCATCCATTTACAACAACTTCGATTGTGTCATCTCCTCTAGAGTCAGGAATCTTTCTTGCATAAACCTCTTTTATATACATGAATTAATCAGAAAAACGAGATTAATAAAGATTAGGTTAGATTGAAAATTTATTTAATTTACAGGCTCTAAAGTTATTTTAAATCCCTGAACACTAACATTTGATACTTCAGCTTTTATGTTATCTCTGTCAGCATCTACGCAAGAAGAATCTGCTATAACTTTTTCAAGATTTTCTGCACTGACGCAAACTTTTCCTACTTCTCTTTCATCTTTTCCAGGAAAATACTTCTCAACAAAATGAGATTTTCCCTTTGCTGATTTCAGTTCATAATATACTCTATAAATTCCTAAACTCATAAAATAAAATAATTTGGTTATTATTTAAATGTTCATTAGAAAATTAACTTAAAATAGGTAGTGAAATATTACTGCTCTTCAGAACCAGCGTCATGGGATTCTTCGGCATCATCGGGCTGGACTAAACCTAGTTCGGTGGCGTCTTCAACAATCTCTTTCTCAACTTCCTGCTCTTTTGCAACAAGTTCTTCATCAGAAACTTTCTCTTCTCTGATTGCCTGAAGCTTTTCCTTCTTCTTTCTTGGAACTGGTCTGTTGATTGATATGGGAAGGACTCCTTCTTTCAATTCTCTCTCTGCAATTTTGAGAGCATCATACTTCATTTCCTTTAAATCGGCTTCAGGAATTTTTAAAAGAAGTGGAGCATCCATCGCTATCTGCAGAGCTCTTGCTCCGATAATTCTAGCAATTTCATACTTCGTAAATTTTTGTAATAGCTGTTCCATATATTAATTCTTTATAGAATCTTTTTAAGTCTTTCGCTAACCTCTTCAAACTTCTTAGGAAGGATTTCCATCATTTTTTCGATTTCTTCCTGAGTGAAAGGTGTTCTTCCTGACTTCTGACAGGAGTTTATCATATATCCTTTGTTATAAGAGGAAAGGCCAAATGTTACTCTCACGTCGCAAGCCTCTGCTTCTTCTCTTGTTGGATCAAGCAAAAGAGAGTTTCCTAGCTTATAGAAAGTGAATGAAAATGGCCCCATTTCTTTTGAAAGAGGAAGCTTTTCTTTTGTTTTCTTATCATAATCTATTTTTGAGTCTTTATCCAATCCAGGAAGGAAAGTATTTCTTAAAGCTGCTACAGCGCCGATGGTTGCTGCATCAATTAGGTTTCCATCATCATTTATAGGGTAAATATCTATAATCACTGTCCAGACTTTTTCTCCCTCTTTGACTACTAATTTCTTTAAATCGATTATTTTTGATTCTCTAATTGCACGATCAACTAATCTTGGAAGTTCAATAGCATAAAAATCAGGTGGACCTGCTTGGAATCTTGGTGAAGCGAGAGGAAGCATATCTCCAGATACCATTAAATTACCTTTATCCATTGAATCAGGATAAGGCTCTCCTACCTGTAGTTTTACTCCAACTACTACTTCTGTTTTTCCTAAACTGACTCTTGCTGAACCTTCCGCCTTGTTTGATACATCGAAACCTACTTTTATTTCTCTCAAATCAAATAATCCTCTACCGTCAAATCTTTTGCCTGCTTCGAACATCTTTCTAAGAGTGTCTATGGTCAGATTTGATGTTTCCATTGAGCTCATTTTTCAACTACCTCCTTTAGGGCTTTCTTTTGAACTTCGTAAATCTCTTCAAAACATTTGTTTGCCATATCTAAAACTTCCTTTACTCTCTCAGGAGGTATTTTTCCGTCTAATTGTAATAATGTGAATTCATCCGTATTTGCTATTTTTGCAAGTGGGAAGTCTGTTGCTCCTTCTCCATCTTCAAAATCCTCTTCATCCTTATCTAAATCAACAATTATTTCTTTGTCTTGCTTTCCTAGAGCGACTGAACAAACAAGATTTCTCATTGGAATTCCTGCATGAGCCAAAGCAAGTGATGCTGCATTTATTCCAGCAGTTCTTGTTCCTGCGTCCGCCTGAAGAATATAAATTTGAACATCTATGACAGTATTAGGGAAAGCTTCCAAGTCAAGAACAGGTGAAAGAGCCCATTCGGTCATCTTTGAAATTTCTTGTGAACGTCTTGATGGCCCTGGCTTTTTTCTATCTGCGACTGAGAATGAAAGAAGATCATAATTAACTCTTAGTATTCCTGTTGCTGGATCCTGCATGTGTTGTGGATGCAACTGTCTTGGTCCATAAACTGCTGCGATTGCAACTGTTTTTCCGAATGAAAACATTGCTGAGCCGTCTGCGTTTGGAACTATTCCTACTTTTGCAATCATAGGTCTGAGCTCATTTAATGCTCTTCCGGATGGTCTTTTGAATTTCTCTGCCATTTTAATTCTTGGTAAACCAATCCTCCATTTTTTCTGTTAAGCCCTCGACAAAAGGTTTGTCTGTGACAAATTCAATTGCCTTTCTTGCTTTTATTTGAGAATCAATATCGTTTCCTTTTATCCAAACCCATCCATTTTGTCCGACCGAAATATTGCAGGCTGTTTTTTCTTTGATAAGATTAATCATTGAACCTTCTCTGCCAATTACTCTTGGAACTCTGTTTGGGCTTACTCTGAAAATGAAACCGCCTTCAAGCTTTCCAAGACCTTTGCCTTTTAATGTTAAGTCAATTCCTCTTGTATTTACAGACCATATTTTTGCTGAGATTACATCACCTATAGCTAAGAATTGGTCCATTTCGCTCTTGTTAATGAATCTGGGAGATTCATCAATGGGCAAAAATCCAGATGAAGCAGAATCAATATCTACAACCCATCCATTGAATGTTATATTTGTGACTCTTCCTATAATTACATTGTTTCTTCTTGGTATGAATGCGCCAGTTATTGCTATAACTTTGACTACTCTTCCAGATTCCTCTGCCAAACCAAACCTAGATGCGATAACGTTTACTCCCTCTCTTCTTGCGCCTTCGCTAGGAAGATAATCGTCTCCAGAAACTATAATTTCTCCAGGAACAACTACTCTTCTTTTTTTAGAATTATCATCGTCAAAACCAGAAACGTTGCTCTCTTCTGACATTTCCCTTGGATTCTCTCTATCGTTATTCATGTAATTTTAAAACAAGACAGCAGATAATTGTAATTTTTCTACTATCCTTTAGCTTTATTTATATCAGAAATTGCTTTTGGAGGTTTAAAAATCTGTCGGTTTTGAAAAATCAATTTTCTTTTATCTCTTCACTCTGAATAGCACCATGAGTTACATGGTTAAGCTTCTCGTAGAAGTCAATTTGCATTCCCGCAGGGATATTTATTACTGCCTGAAGAGAGCCGTTAGGAAGCCAATCCTCGCTTTGCTTGTACTCCTTAAGAAGGCTATAAACAGAACCAGTATATTGAGCAGGGACTGTTAACTTTATTTTTTTGGTTTCTATCTTTATTGGAATTACAGTCTTAAGTTTTTCAAGTAACTGAGGCATTTGCTGCTCTGCTGAACGATTGTCAAAATTATAATGGACTTCTTCAATCGCTCTCTTTAATCTTTCTTCAGTATAAGGTCTGCCATTCTGGTCAATTGCGTTCTTTATTATGAGATTTATTACTTGCTTAATCTTAGCTTCTTTTTCTGCATCTCTAAACTCTTGGTTTTTCTGGACTTCTCCGGAAGTAATTATTTTCTGAGCAACCTGATAAATATCCTCTGTGCCAAATGCATCAAGCAAATCTGCTTTTGGAACATGCAAACCCTTTTTCATATCTGAAAAAACAGCAGGAGTTACCAATGCAGAGTTGATATTTCCTTTTCCGGCTTTAAACTTTAGGGCTTCATCTAAATCAACTAGAATTTCATAATGCTTTCCCTTTGCCTTTATCCTTGCTGTGACTTGTGCCATTGACTATAAACCCGATAATGTTTTATAAAGATTTGTATAATCATTCAGGTGAAAAATTAAGCATGATTTTCTTGAAGTAATTCTGCTAACTTTCTTCCATCAGGGTCTGCTTCAGGAAGGGCATATGCTGCTGAGCTCCATAAAGAGTTATGATCCCTGCAATCACCATATTGTGGATGGCCTGCCTGATAATCTGCAACAGCTTCCCTGCGCATATGTTCTTTTGCAACTCTGACTGAAAAGCGAGCTCCGGGAACTAGGTTATCTAATGACATGTATAATTAATGTTAAAAAGACTTTAAATTTTTATTGGTTTTGGCTATAAAAATTTGATAATCATAAAGCTTAAATATCCCTGAAACTGACAAATTATATAAATTTTTAAAAAGGATTTTAAAATGGATATACCAACAGAAATGCAGCATCAGGCAATGGGCTATGACCGAGCAGCCACGATGTTCTCTCCTGACGGACACCTACTTCAGGTTGAATATGCGGAGAAAACAGTCAAGCTTGGCAGTGCCAGCATTGGACTTGAATGCAAGGATGGAGTAGTAATAATTTCTGACAGAAGAATAAGAGATAAATTGATAACTCCTGACTCAGCAAATAAGATATTTGAAATTGATGAGCATATCATTGCAACTGCCTCAGGAATATTATCGGATGTTAGAGTTTTGGTTGACCATTCACAGCTTTTAGCTCAGCAGAACAGAATAACCTATAGTAGTCCAATAGAACCTATTGAAGTGATAAGAGCAATTGCAGACAGAAAGCAAATGTTCACCCAGTATGGAGGAGCAAGACCCTACGCTGTTGCTTTCTTGGTTGGTGGAATAAACAAGGGAAAAGCACACCTTTACACTTCTGATGTTACCGGAAACTTCTATGAATATCATGCAAATGCAATTGGAGAGAACGATGAGAAGATAAAGGAAATATTAAGAAGAGATTATGACGCGGACATGACTGTAGAGGAAGGAATAAAATTTGCTTTGAAAATATTCAAGGAAATTCTTGAGAAGAATTTTGATTTGCAGAGATTTGATATAGGTTATATTAAGACTGCAGATGTCAAGATAGTCAGATTACATGGCGATGATTTGAAGAAGTTTGTCAAATAATTTTGTTACTTGTTTTGACGAAAATTTCCCCCTGGGTTTAAATAGCTTCTAAAATAGTTGAAATTATGGTGCAAATAGTAGAACTGAGCGAAAAAGAACTGAGTGAAAGACAGGATTACGATCACATTTTGGATACTACTAGAAAATTCTTCCAACAAAATTATCAGGATGCTTATCGTATAGACTCTACATCAATAAGTATAGGAATATTTCCCAAAGATGGCTTAGAAGGAAGGCTAATAGTCACACCAGGAACAAGAAGAATAGATATAAATTCTCCAAACGAATTAGATATTGCAGTTCAATTAGCTACTGCTTATGAGGGAAGTATTAGCGGATCAGAGTTCAAAGTAAAAAAGAATTATGTCGAACCAGACCTAAAAGAACAAGACTAATGAACTTTTAGGACTTTTCTAAATATGGCTGAGAAGATTATGCTGAAAATCAAATAAGCCCAGAACCAATTCAAAAATCCTAAAATATGAACTGGATTTACTGTGAAATAATCATTGAACCATCTGAGGAATAGGACAAAAGGAATTACAGTATACATCAATGGACGCATTGTCATGGGCATTGTCTTCATTGAAAGTTCCATTGATTTCTTTGAAAGCTCCATTGACTTTGTTGGATTATCTTTCGCAAGCTTCATTTCCTGCTGGACTAATTTTTGTTCTTCTTTTATTGTTTTCAAAGCATCCTGGTCAGTTGCATATTTTTGCAATAGTGTAGTTATGAGAGTTATCAAACCTACTAGGAAAAGCATTCCTATTGTAACGTTCCAGGTCAAAAGAACTCCTGCACTTGGATCAAGACCTGCATGAACAATAGTTTTTACATAAGGCACACTTCCCCAAAGGAAAGCTACGCCTAGGCTAAGCAGCATTACAATGAACATAATTCCGAATCCCTTCATTTTTTCTCCTCTTTTGAATTAGTTTTCATGTTATTTAAATATGAGTTTTTGGATTTTTGAAATGAATATCTATTTTCATGCATTAGAAATATTTAAGAATTAATCACTTTTATCGAACTTATGTTATTTTACGAGAATTTATTAAAGTATATTGAAGGGCAGAGAGAAAAATTAGAAGTATTAAGATTTGCTAATATACCTGATAGGGGTTTAATTATTAAGGTTCTTTTGCCTGATAGAAATCAGGATAGAGCTGCAAACTTAGATACTTACTCTTTAACATATGAAGTTGAACAGATTGAAATTGATTGTTTAGGAATAAAGGGAGAAAGACATAGAAGAATAAGCAGACCTTCTACTGGAAGAGAAAAGTTAATCTATCCTAAAGGAACTTTGATAAGAGAACACAGACATATTGTTGCAGTTTCTCCTTACGATTGTAAAATTTTAAGTGATAAGTTAGAGGTTGAAGTTACACCTGAACTACTCGGAGCTAATTTGGTAATAGGAAGAGAAGATGGGCAAGATTATTCTCTTTCTGCATTGCCCGAATATTCATATTTACTGATTGCAGAAAAAGAAAATAGAGAGCTTCCTAAACCACCATTGGCTACTCTTAGACATTACACTTTACAGCAGGGTTGCGGAATTACTGGTAATTCTATTTCTAAAAATTATGATAATAAAAGTCTAACTCAAAAATTTGTAGTTGAATCTAAAGAAAATAGAGGAATTCTCTGCTCGGTTGAACATCCAGCTGAAAAGTTTGCAATTATAAAAGCAGGACAAAAAGTATTTTTTAGATTTCCTATGGGAATTACTCCTTAGGATCAGGCAATCATTTTTCTTAACGAAGGATGCATGTCGACTGCGTGAGTCTGAGCGATATTCTGATAAAGCTGATAGGTTATCATGACTGCAAGAAGAATTGCTGTTCCTGAAGTTAATGCACCTAAAATATCTGCGAAAGCTGAAAGAGCTCCAACTGCAAGACCGCCCATAATTGTCAAAGGAAGAATGTATCTCTTTAGGATTGATTCAAGAACTCTCTGGTCTTTTCTGAATCCAGGTATTTGTAAACCTGAGGCAATTATTTTCTTTGCCTGACTTGCTTCATCCATTCCAGAAGTTTTTACCCAAAGAACTGCGAATAACGCAGAGATTAACATGAAGAATATAAGATGAGTTATTGCCTGGAAAAATATTGAAACGGGAACTGTACTGAATCCTCCGTTTCTGATTAAAGTATCAACTATATTTGAATTGCCAAGCCAGAATGAAAGACCTGAGACTGCTTGACCATTTTGGAAATTACCCAGGAAAGTTGCATGACCCAAGGCATTTTGCAAAAGACCTCCAAAGAGCTGAATGTTTGCAACTAGAGCAGCAGTAAGAATGACTGGAATGTTGGATGCATAGAAGAATGCAAGAGGCCACTTGACTCCATATCCTCTCAACTTTTCATAGCTTAATGGAATTTCAACTTTAAGATTCTGCGCCCAGACAACTGCAAGGAAAATTACTATCGTGAAAATTATTGCCGCAAGTGCAGAAACAAGTTCTTTTGGAGCTGGATTTATTATAGATTGGATAATAATTAATATCTTTCCTGCGCAGGCTGTTCCTCCACTGAAATTGGAAAGACAGTTTGCTCCACCCGTTCCTATGAACTGAATCAAACCTGAAACTATTCTCCATGAAACTCCTGCAACTATGAAAAGAGAAACTCCTGAACCAAATCCCCACTTGGTTGTTACTTCATCCATGAGCATTATTGCAAGACCTCCAAGTATAAGCTGAACAATAACTATCCAGGAAAATCCTGGAACTGCCTGAAGTCCTCCCATCACTACATACACAAGCGCTTCAAAAATGATGAAGAATAGTACTCCCAATTTTTGCAGACCTTGGAAATATTTTTTACCATCTGTTGTTGTTACATCTATTTTCAGTATTCCTGAACCTACAAGTAACTGAAGAATAATAGAGGCCATGACTATAGGACCTATACCTAAACTGATTACGCTTCCAAAGTCAGTTCCGAGAATTATTGCAAGATATTCAAATCTATCAAGAGAGTTTTTTGCCAGACCGTAAAGAGGAATATTTGCAAGAAGGAAAAACGCAGCTAATATTATTAAAGTCCATTTGAACTTTTTATTAAAAGAAAGTTTCTCTTTTGGATGCCTCACTTCAGGAAGATTGTATAAAAGACTTTTCAAATCCATATTGCATAGAAAAAAAAGAAGTTTTTAAACCTTGGTTTTACGTTTACTGAGGAGAATAAAGAATTATTTCTTTGCGTTTTCTTTCTTGGCTTCTTCTTTAGCTGCCTTATTTGATTCGGAAGCAGCATATTCAAGCGTTATCTCTGAACCAGATTTCTTAATCTTGTCAAGAGCTGAGGCAGAAGCTTTGGATGCTTTTATCTTCAGCTTTCCTTTAATTTCTCCCTCGCCAAGCACTTTATAGCCCGATAGGTCGATTATTCCATCTTTTCCTGGTGCCTTTAGCATTATTGATGATAGATTGATTATCTCAAGCTTTGGAGCAACATTTCCTCTGCGTAATGCTTTGTCCTTTCCGAAATAATTATTTCCACCTGTTAAATTGATTACAAGAGATTTCTTTTGGTCTCCTCTCTTTCCTGTTCCTGCCATTCCAACTCCTCCCTGACTTCCAGATGCACGAGTTCTACTTCTTCTTCCTCTCTTGGCGGTCTGTCCTCCTCTATACCTTCCTGACTTTCGTCTTTTTTTCATTCTCATTTTTTCCTCCTTGAAGTCTTTGCCTTCTTAACTGTTTTAAGCTTTGGCTCTTCAAGCATTTCTTTCTGTCTTTCCTCTGCAATTTCCTCAGGCATTTTTATAAAATTATTAACTTTGCCGCAGCTTTCACATTCTTCAGGCTCTTCTTCGCTATACTGAACATTGCTGCAGGAGCATTCCCACATGAAACCTGAACTTGAAAGAGTCATTACAACATTCTCCTAACAAGGTCATTTATCTTTGCCTTGTTATCGCCAAGAACTCCTTTCCTGATAGGGAAGTGCACTTTAGCATCGATTCCGCCTCTTGGTGGATGTAATCTGAAAAATGGCTTTATATCTAGATCAGACAAATCTTTTTTCTTTAGCTGCTCAACTACTGTTTTAGCATCAATCTTTTTGTTTCCAACAGACTGAGCTCTTTTCTGAATCAAAAGAGAAAGAGTTTCATCATCCAAGTCACCATAGGCAACAAAGTCTCTTACATTTCTTAATAATTTGAGATTTTCAGGAGTCTCTCTAAGTAAAATTGCTGAATATTTTCTTCTCAATCTCATTCTTGATAAAGTTTCACTTACCACACTTGAAACTTCAACCAATCCAGATATTCTTATTACTAATATCATTTCAATATCTCCTGATTTGTCTTTTTAAGTGCATCTATTATTGCTTTTGCAATGTTGAATGTGGTTCTTGTCTGTCCTTTTGTGACTGCATAGACATCTTTGATACCTGCTAATCTCAATACTTTCTTTCCTTCATCACCAATAACTAATCCGGTTCCTCTTGGTGCAGGAATAAGTTTTATTCTTATTGAACCGCATTTGCCCTCGACAACGAATGGAACTGTGTGCGCTTCGGATCCTTTCTGCTCTTCAGTTTCAAATCCGAGGGTTACTTTGATAACGTTAAGTCTTGCATTTCTTAATGCTTTAGCTCTTGAAGGAAGAGTTTCCTTAGATTTTCCATATCCTATTCCTACATGGCCTTTCTTATCGCCTACAACTGCCATGCATGAGAATGTTACGACATTTCCTTCCATTGTCTTTCTCTGAGTCTGTCTCCAGGCTCTTCTCTTTCCGCCTCCAAACTTTCCTTTTGACTGGCCAACTAGAAGAAGATCTGATTCAAGTGGAATTAAAGTATCAACAATTTCTGCTTCAAGAATTTTTTTGCCTGATGCAACAATATCATCAAATTTCTTTATTTTTCCTTCTTTGACTAATCTTCCAAGAGCAGTCTTTGGAACCCAGGAAGCGAGTGCTTTCTTTGCATCTTCGTCTTCTCTCTTTTCTCTTCTTGAGAATTTTGGTTTTTGCTCAATTATTACTTCTCCTTCTGCTGTCTTCTGCACTTCTAACTTTGATAGTTCTTCTGGAACTGCCTCAATCATATCTTTAATCTGGTTTTTTGTATCTTTTTCTGCCATTTTACATTGACTTCCTCATTTTATCGAATATTCCAAAAGTATTTTTATTTCTACCAATCTCTTCTATTGAAGGAAGTGACTTTTCATTGTGAGGTATTGTAATTCCTGAATCGATTACTCCTCTAAGAGCAGCATAAATTCTTGATTTCTGAATGTTTCTGTACATTCCCATGTCTAATATTGCTGTTTTTACTTTGTCCTTTGCCATTTTACCAAGGACAAATCCTGCAAGATAACATGCTGGCAAACTCTTAAGGCTTCCTTTCTTGTCTTTTGGCCAACCCTTTGAAAGTAATATTTCTGAACTTGTTCCTACAATAACTTTATCCTGCGCAATTGAAGATTCAACAAATTGGACGATAATATATCTGTTTGTCTTTCTTATAACTAATCTTGGCTTGTTAGACTTAAGCAAAGCTAATCTTGCTTTGTAATCTGTCTTTGCCTGCAATCTTCTTTGTCTTATTGATCTTGCCATTTAATTTTTCCCAGAGCTGATAACTTCCTTCAGATGGCTCTTGCTTCTGAACATTGATGCTTTTATCTGCTTCCTTATTTTTTGATATTGCTCTTCTGGAAGCTTTTCTTGCTTTCTTAATTCCTGCGCATAGGCTCTAAGCTTTCTTGTTATTATAATATAATTTCTCTTTCCCTTCTTTACTTTCTTTCTTATACTTCCATATCTTCTTCTTGTCTTTCTTGTCTGCTTTGTTCTTCTTCCAGACAATTCTCCTATCAAGATAGCTCCGCTTGCATTCAAATCCCTTATATCCTGCCTTGTTATTGCTTCCTTAATCTCTGCAAGTCTTTCTATATTGAAAATTATTTTTTCTTTACCAACGTTCAAAGTTTTTGCTGCGAGTGCTTTTTTCTTTCTTAAATTCATTTTTTGGCTCCTTCATTTGCTATCTTAAGATTCATCTCTGTTGCTTTTTTAAGAATTTCGATTTTCTTTTTTGCTCCAATTCTTCTTGAAATTATTGCAATATTATTCTTGCTTAGTTTTTGCAATTCCTGAATATTATTTACTAAGACGGGAAGCAAACCTTTTACTCTTCCAGAGGTTGCTCTTGGAGTTCCGAATCCAATTTCAGGCTGAATAGGATAACTAAATCTCTTTAATCTTGTCTTATTATGCTTTCCTCTTGGTCTTCTCCATTTTTGTAACTTTGGTCTTCCTTTTCCTAATCTCGAATGTCTGTGAGTATCTACTCTTACGAATCTTGTTTTCATTTTGCCACTCCTATTGGTTTTTCAGTTATAAATATTCCATCCTGGAAAATTCTTCTGTCCCTGTTTCTTATTTTTGTTGCTTTTTCAATGTTTGTTGCTGCTTTTCCTGCTGCTTCCTTATCATGGGAAGTAATAGTTATTTTCAAACCCTTGACTTCGACTTCTGCTCCAGTTGGAATTACAGCTCTTCTTGGAACTTTTTCTCCAAGAAAATTATTTATGACCAATGCATGGGGCTCAACCTTAAGAGTCATAGGAAAGTGAACATTGCACGCTTCCAATCTGTAGGTATATTTATTGTCAAGTCCAGAGAATAAATTCTTTATGTGAGCGATATTTGTTTTTATAAATTTAAGCTCATTCTTATTTCCCTTTTCTGCAGTAAGGATTATTTTATTTCCTCTTATTTCTACTTTTACAGAAGGAATATTAATTATTCTTTCAAGATTCAAAGAGCCTTTTGATGCTGTGAATGTTTTTCCTGAGAAAGTGCATGAGATACCTGCTGGTATTTCCATTTCTTCCTGAATTTTCATTTTCATTAGTACAAATAAGCAATTAAGCTTCCTCCTAAGTTTTTATCCTGAGCAGTCTGATGAGTCATCAATCCCTGACTTGTTGAAACTATTAATATTCCAAGATTCTTTGCAGGAAGATATCTCTTGACATACTTGTCAATATCCTTTACTTTTACAACAAAACGAGGTTTGATTGCTTTGCAGCCAGTAATATTTCCAAATTCAATTGTTAAAATTCTTCCATCTACTTTGTAGCTCTTTACATATCCTTTCAATTTTGCTATTGCAAGAACTGAGATAAGGAACTTGGAGTGGCGACTGACAGTAAGGCTTGTTTTTCCTGACTTTCTAGCATTCATCATCTTGTTCAAAGCGTCTGAAACTATATCTTGACTCATGTTAACTGTATTTTTTGAAACCGATTTCTTCAGCTATCTCCCTGAAGCACTGTCGGCACAAATTTAGATTATATTGACTTAGGTGAGCACCAAATCTACCGCATCTTTCACATTTCTTTGAAGCGATTCCCATTGTTCTGTCCTTTGGCTTGTTATGTCTCATGAATTTATTGAAGACTACTGGCTTTGTTTTCAATTGCTTTCCTACTTTATTCCAATCGCTTGCAGTCATCTTAGTCCTCCCGATATTACTTTAAATTCTGGAGAAAAATGAATCATACTATTAACTTTAATCGATAATTCTGGGCCTCTTAGGTCATGAAGTTGATCTAATAATGTGGCAACTGAGTTTACTACTCTGACTCCATCCATATCAGAAGGATTATCAAAATAAAATCCTCTTCCAGAATATTGCTCAATAATACTATTTGCCAAACCGTATGCGATATTACCTGCTAAAGTCCTTAGTTGTTCTCTTTCCATATTTAATTGGTCTTCTCCCATTTTAACTGAAAGATGTTTTAAACATCGCCTCCATATATTTGATTATTTCTTCTTTTGCTACCTGCTGTCTCTTTGGGAATCTGCCTGACTTGATTTTCTTTAGTCTTACTCTTGAACCAGGTCTGCTGAAAACAATAGTAACGTTAAATCCTCTTATTCCTATATCTCTTTGATATTCAAGGCCTGGAATTTCAATATACTCTTCAAGTCCAAATGAGAAATGATTATCAGTAATTTGTTTTTTCTTTAATTTATTATCTATTGCTCCGAGAAGTCTTTTTAGAAGTTCAATTGCTTCCTTATTTCTTAATGTGACTCTTGTTCCTACTTCAAGTCCAGGTCTTACACCAAAATCAGGAATTCTCTTTTTAGACTGGACTATCTGAGCCTTATGTGCAGAAACTAATTCCAATAATTTCTTTGACTTTACTAAATCATCTCCTACTGCGCCTGCGCTGAGAACTACTTTCTCGATGAATATTTCTTGCATTGGATTATTTGCATTTTTTACTTTTACTTTTGCAGGAGCTTTTGCCTTTGCTGTTGCAGAAGGTTGAACTAATTGCTGTTTCATAATACTACTACTGCACTCGCAGGAATGCTGGTAGAACCTCCATTTACTTTTATTGAAACTTTTCCGTCCTTAATTGAATCTATTTTTACTGTTTTTCCCATATATCTTCCAGAGATAACTAGAGATTCTTTATCTTTTGAAAGTGGAATATGCTTCTTTATCTTTCCATCCAATCCTAAATAAATTGAATCGTTTACAGTTATTTTATCCTTTGAAAGAACATTTGTTCCGTCATGAAGATTTAACTGGATTGTATTTCCCTTAAGAAGTTTTTTGCTTACAACTTTGCAAAGTCTTGCATCCTTATGGGATGCAGGCTGGAAAAAGAATTTTTTAGTTTCAAGAAGAGATAATTCATAGGGCTTGCCTGCTTCAAAGACATTGAAAAGTCTTATGCTTTCACGATAGTCTTCAACTTGCCTTCCGTTAATTTTAAGAGCTTTATTTTTTATCATTCCTCTTACTTCTTTTGCTGTTCTTGCAAGCTTGAGCATATCTCTTACTGCAATAACAACAGGAACTGAATTATTTATGTGAGAAGAAGCTCTTGCTATATATTTTGTGCCTTTTCTTTCAATTGGCAACTTTGTTGTTGAGTGTATTCTAGTTTGATGCATTTTTTGATCCTTTCTGTTTTGGTTGAACTTGCTTTGCAGTAACTTGCTTTGGCTGACTTGGCTGCTTTACTTTTGCCTCTTTGACTGGCTTCTGAGTCTTAGGAGTTGCTCCCCTTGTGAACGAAGCCTGTCTTTCTTTATCTGATGAGTTAAGAGAAATTATTTGCAAAACGCTTGGGTGAAATGGAACATTCACCTTGGTGCCGTCTTTCTTATTTCTTTGAATTCCCTCGAGATAAATTTTTATCTGCTTAGAGTTGACAGAAGTTACTTTGGCTTTCTTTTTCTTGAAAGAGCCTCGCATGACAAGCACTTCATCCCCTGTCCTGAGGGGAAGATTCCTCTTACCATACTGTTTCCTTAAATCCTTTGATAAATTAGCACTTAAAAACTTATGCTTTATATGCAATGGAGCTTCTGCAGCATATTTGTGCTGCTTTCTTCTCTGCACTGATGAACGCCAGGATGTTGAAAATAGTTGTCTCATAGTACGAAATCCGCAATTTTGGATACCTCTTTCCATCTTTCAAGAACTTCTCTTGCTACTGGTCCTTTAATCTGAGTGCCTTTTGGATTTCCTTTTTCATCTTTAAGAAGTGCGACTGCATTGTCTTCGAAGCATACTCTCTCGCCTGTCTTTCTCATATATGGTTTTTTTTGTCTGATAACGACTGCATCGAAAACCATTCCAATCATGTCTGGCTTTCCTGCTCTTACAGAAACTTTTACCCAATCAGCGACTTTTGCATATTGCTGTCTTCCTTTCTTTGACTTTCCATGTTTTACTCCGACGATTTTAACTATTCTTGCTCCAGAGTTATCTGCTGCTGTAACCTTTGCTCCAAGGTTCAATGCTCTTGTTACTGATGCACTTACTGCTTTCATTTTTTCTCCTCGGCAGATCTTATTTTCTGCACAACAATATGATGAATAATTTTACTGAGAGGTCTGCATTCCTGAACCTTGATATAATCTCCAAGGTTTATTTCCATTCCTGCTGGAAGTCTTGCATGAATCTTTGACTTTTTCTTGAAGAATCTTTCATACTTGTGAACATAACTTGTTCTTTCCTGCTCGATAACAACTCTATTTGCGAATTTCTTTATTACAACGCCTTCAAATGTTCTTCCTCTTGCTAAGACGGGTAGAACTATTCTAGGTTCTTTCTTTTCCTGTTTTGTGTTTTTCTTTTCTGCCATGTTATTCTTTAATCTGATATTGAGTCTTCCATGAAGCCCATTCCGATCAAGGTTTCCTTGACCTGCTTCTTATGGTTTCCCTGAAGTTCGATGACCCCATCCTTGACTGTTCCGCCACACGCAAACTTTTCTTTGAGGTGTTTTGCAGTGCCTTTGATATCAAAGCTGTTGTCAAAACCGGAGACGAGCGTTATTATCTTGCCGTATCTTCTCGACACGGTGGAGATAACTATTTTTTGCTCACTCTTGGCTATTTCCTCAAATGCTTTTGCTTCATTTGGCAAGCCAAATCTTGGGTCTATATCCATTTATTTGTTCTTAACCTCCTCAGCTTTATTGCTGAATGTTAATAGTCGCGCTATAGCCTTTTTAATCTCTTTTGTTTTGGCTCCCTGCTTATTTGCAGTGACACTTGACTTGACCAATTCCATTTTCAAGTCCTTAAGTTTACTGACTCTGTCTTTTGATTCCATTTTTGCTATGTCTTTGTATCTTAGTATTGCCATTATTTCTTATCTCCTTTCTTCTTTGACTTTGATTTTTTGACTTCTGGTTCTGCTTCTTTTGGAACTTCTGGAACAAATTTTAATCTTGCGACTAATGCCTCGTCAACAACAATTCTATCGTGAATAATTGCATCAGGTGCGAGAACACTTACTTTTATTCCGACTACTCCTGGAAGTGTTTTTGCCTGGGACATTGCCCTGTCAACTACTTTAGCCGTGTCTCCTGTTTTCTTAAGATAACCTTGGGCAAATCTCCAGGATCTGGCTCTCTCGCTTGGAAGCTTTCCTGATAAAACTATTTCTGCTCCCAATGCTCCAGCTTTCATTATTTCTTGAAGCATTTTATAGGCAATTACTTTGAACTTTAATGCTCCCAAATTCTCAAGAGAAACTGCAATTTCATCTGCAACTAACTGAGCATCAAGCAATGGCTGGATTATTTCTTTTATTTCTATATGGGGATTATCAAAATGGAATCTTTTCTTAACAACTCTTGTTAATTCATCTATTTTTTCTCCTCTTCTTCCGATAACTATCCCTGGCTTTGAGGTTGCAATGATTATTTTTTCTCCGACTGGAGTGTATTCAATTGATACATTGCTTATTTTTCCTTTTCCTAGAGCTCTCTTTACATATTCCTTAACTCTTAGTTCTTCCTTCTTGAAATTAACAAATTTTTTCTCTTCCATTATTTCTTTTTCTCCTTGGTTTTTTGATTATCGAACTCTTTTGCTTTCAAAAGGACAAATGCTCTTTTAAACCTCGTCCCGCCTCTTCTGGATGGACGTGAAGCCCAGGTTGCAGAGGCAAAAGATATTCTTGCTTTATCCAAATCAAGACCGTTTGCGATAATATTTCCTTTCAATGCCTTCAGCAAATAAATAAACTGCTTTGAAGCGTTAATAGGATATCTTCCAGACATTATTCCGGGAGCTGAACGGTGAGGAATTTCGCCTTTCATCGGAATTACTCTCTTCAAAATAATAACTTCATTCAATTCCTTTATTGCCTGGTCAACTGACTTGTTCTTTATGAAACTGCAGATATACATGCAATGTTTCTTTGAAGCAGATAGGTTTGTTCCCTTTGCAATTGCCTCTTCTTTCTTTGGTCTTTCAATTTTTGCTTTCTTGTCGTCTTTCTTATCATCCTTTTTCTCTTCTTTCTTGCTGTCGACTGCAATTGCTATTGGTGCTGGAGTCTGAGCAGGAACATTTGCAGGAGCTTGTGCTGGCTTAACAACTTCTTTTACTTCTGCTTTCTTTTCTTCCTTCTTCTCTTGCTTGACGTTCTTAATATTATTATTCATGTTTTTATTTTCCTGTGCCATTATTTCTTATCTCCTGACGAGCTCTTTGTTGCTCCTATTCCTGGAGTTCCGTGGGATACTCTTTGTCTTGTATATGCAAATTCTCCGAGTCTGTGACCAATCATTTCACCTGTGATTCTAACTTCAGTGAAAGTCTTTCCAGTATAGACTCCAATATTAAATCCAACTAATTTAGGAACAATTACTATATCTCTTAGGTGAGTCTTTATCTTCTTGTTAGTTGAAACGGAAGCCTCGCATCTTTTGATGAATCTTTCTATAACATCAAAATGTCTAAGTACTGAACGTCTGCTTCTTGAAGGAAGATATTTTGCAGTTTCTCTTACATCTAATTTCTTCAAAGCTTCAAGAGATTGTCCTCTATAAAAGACTTCTTTTGACCTGACTATTACTTCTTCTGCCATTATTTCTTTCTCCCCGTTCTTCTTGGACGTATATGACCTACTCTAGAGCCTGGAGGTGCGTTTCTCTTGGCAATCTTTGACTTGATTCTCTTTCCTCTACCTGAACCGAATGGATGGTCTACTGCGTTCATCTTAACTGCAGATGATCTTGGCCATAGTTTGTTTCTGGCTTTCATCTTGTAGAACATTGGACCGGCCTTGATGAATGGCTTAAGCTTTCTTCCTTCTCCCGCAATTATTCCTATTGTAGCTCTGCAGTCTCCGCTAAGAATTACATTATTCTTATTAGGCATTAGAATAGAAATCTTATTGAAATCATTTCTCTTGAAAACTGTTGCGCTTGAACCTGCTGTTCTTATCATTTTTCCTCCATCTCCTGGATTAATTTCTAAATTGTAAATATGAGTTCCGACTGGAATTTCCTTAAGCATTAAAATGTTTCCATCGCTTGCTTCTGCTTTTCCTATTTTTACTTTGTTTCCTACAGTCGCGCCGTTGAAAGCTGGATTGTAGAATATTTCATTGCTGATTTTCAACTTAAGCAATGGAGCTGAGTGACCTGCTGAGTGAAGTAGATCAACTATTTCTGCTTCTCCCTCGTTAATTGGATATTTTATTTTGTACTTGTAAGCTGCTTTTCTTACTCTGTAGGATAATGAACCGTGTCCTCTCGCCTGTTGTATAATTCTCTTTCCCATTATATCATCCCCAGCTTGGTAGCTATGTCAATCGCTGGATTGGCTTTATTTAATTTAACATAGGCGAATTTCTTATTTGCTCTTATATGTGTTCTTACTTTCTCTACTTTAACATTAAACATGGATTCTATTTCTTTCTGTATTTCTGGCTTCTTTGACTGCAAAGAAGTCTCAAAGAGAATGATGTTATCTAACTCTATCATTTTTACTGCTTTTTCTGTGGTTACCGGTTTAAGCAACATTTTTCAATTCCTCCAATGCTTTTTGAGTGTAGAGGGTCAATCTTCCAAGTGGATAAAGGTCCTTCATTCTTATTTCATCAGTCTTTCTTATATCCAAACCAGATATTTTTGCATTCTCATCCTTTGAAGTAACAAGAAGAAGGCCTGCGTTTGACTTATATTTTCTTGCTCTCTTCTTTCCTTTTCCTGATCTTACTTGCTTTATCTTGAAGACCTTGTCAAATGAACTGCCGAATATTTTTTTCATTGTTGATAAGAAATCTTTTGTCTTTAAAGGAAGAGATTCAATAACTGCAGAGGATACTTTTGAATCTGATAATGTTGAATATCTCTTGCTTACAAATGCAGGATTTGCAGTTGCTGCAAGTCCGGATAATATTGCTGCTGTTTTTTCTTTTCTGTTAATTTTTCTTGTAGTATAAAGTCCCTGAGGAGCATTAATTGAACGTCCGCCTCTAGTACTTGATACTTCTGCGCCTATCCAGAAGAATTGTGTTCCTCTTCTCCACATTTTCTTTCTTGGGATTCTTGAAATTCCTTTTCCGTAGGCGCCTTTCCACTTATGTCTTCTGTGGGAGATTGTTCCTGAAGCTGAATGCCTTCTTCCTGCTTCATCATAGGCAGAATATCTCTGTCTTAATGAGAATTTCTCAGCTTCAAAATATTTCAAAACTAAATCTTCTCTTACTTTTGAATCGAAAATTGCAGGAAGTGATATTTCTGACTTCTGCTCTCCTGAAGAAGAATATAATTTGGCTTTCATACTACTAACTCCTGCATTTCATACTTTTTCTTTGCTGTCTTTTTTGTAGGCCTGAATGAAGGCGTTAAAAGAACCTGTCTTTTTGCAGGACCTTGGACTGAACCTGCAACAATGATATAATTTGACTTTATTTTTCCGTAATGAGTGAATCCTGAACCTGGATTGATGTTTTTTTCTGAGATTGAAGATGAAGAAACGACTTTGAAATTGTAATGAACCCTTGTGAACATACCTAATTGACCAGCCATTGGTGTGACGAATGTGACTCTTGCAGGATGCCAAGGACCTAAGCTTCCAGGACGCCTGACTCCTTTTTCTGTCTTGTGCTGCTTTAAATTTATTCTGAATCTTTTAACTGTGCCCACAAGACCTTTTCCTATTGTAAGACCTCTGACGTCTATTAAATCATAATGCAAGAAGTCTTTCAATGCTATTTCCTTTCCAATGATTGATTTGACAAATTCAAGTTTGTTCTCTGCATTTACAGCCAATTCAATCATATCTGGAGTCTTTTTTACATTTGTTTGTCCTGGCAAAGAATATGCAATGACTCTTACATCATCATATTCTTTAGGAACTTGAGAATCGAAGGCAGGAATCTGCTTTGGAACTCTAACTAATCTTTTAAGCTCTTTATCATTTGAGACAATAACATCTTTTGCAACTATTCCGTTCTTGTAGAATCTTACGGAGAATATCTTCATATTTGGAGATTCAAGAATTGTTACAGGAAGGACTATTTTCTTTCCCTTTGTCATTGAATGCTCCGTATTGTCCTTGACAACAGCAGTGCCCATTCCGACTTTATATGCTACAAATCCAAGAATTCCAGAAGTTTTCTCTTTGCCCTTTATAACCTTCCAGTTAACACTAGGCAGAATCTTCTCGGCCCTTTTTCTCGGCCAGAATTGCAGACTTCCATGGTGTGGATTTGATAGTTTTGGCATGTTCTATTGTTTTTGCTTGTATTTTGTATTTGTAATTTCATCTAGATTCAACTCCAATCAAGCATAATTACATGCGTCTTCCGTGGATTCCTCAATAAAAGCGAACTTCGGTTTAGCAGACCTTTGTTTGCCCAATTAGATTCTATTTTGTGAGAAAAACAGGGTATTTAAACGTTTTGAGATGATGTTTGCACAATTTTAGGTAATTCTTGTACAACTATTTGACTTTGATTTTTATTGCTAGATAAATTACATAAATCCCCATAATCAATAAAATAAATGGAACGAGCGAAGTTATCAGTTTAAATTCCGATTTAAGGTCTTCTACAAACATGGGGAGCGCAGAAAGTAATATGGATGCTCCTAATGATCCAATTGCTATTTTAATCCCATGTAACGCAAGGCGAACTTCTTTCTTACTCATACTTTAGACATATGCCCCTAAAATAATAAGTCCAACCCCAACACTCATTGCTATTCTGTTTCCCCATATTCCTCCAATAATAAATGTAATTACGCCGATAATCGTAAGTGGATTAGTCATGATAACCTCACTCCTCCTGTGCCAGCATAGTAACCCACAATGGCAAAGGTGACATATTTAACTAGTTCAAATAGGTTCTTTCTTTGCTCTTCAGATATGTGAAATCTTTTATGAATTATCGACATAACACACCAAGAAATAAAAAAGGCAGCATCCATAATAAAAAGAACTAAGAGTACTTCATCCATAAAAAACTAATTACTTTGAATATTATAAATATTACTATTTTCTATTCGAGCTGATCGCGGCTTTCATTCAATATGAATATTATTAGATCCGCAGTTTCTTAAAAATTAAGCCTGCTGGTGTGACTTTTTTATCCAGAAATTATAAATTTAAGGGTTAAAATAAAAAATTAAAAAGTTAAACCGGTTTTAGTTTTAGCTCCGCCAATTCCGCCTTTAATCATAGTTTTCACAATATCTTCTATTTTATAAATCAGATCCCTTTAAGGTAACAATACGCACTTAAAGTAAGAAATAAAAAGCTAGATTTGCTCAATTTAACATGGCTGGATGTGACTTTTGTGGCAAGTCTCTTGAAGGTCTCCCGCATAGATGCAAATATTGTGGAAAAGTTCATTGTTCTAATCATATACTTCCAGAAAGCCATGAATGTATAGGATTAGGAAAATTGAGAAAGCAATCCTATTTCAAACCAGTTAAGCATAATAATTATAGAAAATCTATTACCTATCCTCCCAAGATCAAATATGAATCAAGTGAGCAAAATGAAATGTATCATCCATCTAAAGGAGGATTTAATTTTAGATTTAAAAATCCATTTAGAAATATCTTCTCTTTTAGTCTATCTCATGAAATAAAAAATACATTAACTCAATTCATTGTAGCTCTTTTTATTGGATTAGTGCTAAACTATGTGTATTATCAAAACTTTTCAATTCATTATTTGTTTATTGGGGGTGTTCAACAATGGTTCAGTATTTTAATAGCTACATTGAATTACGGCCTAGGTGGAGGATATGATTTAGTTTATCTAATAATAAACGGACTATTCTATTATTATCTATTCTCAACGGCAATTAAATTATTTTATGCAATAATAACTAATCTAAATAAAAAGGGAACTTGGTGGCTATTAGCAGGAGTAGCTATAGTAGTTTTAGTTATCTTTAAGTACTTTCCAAATTTAATTTACTAAAATGAACAATTACCTCTCAAATCACTTTGAAAAGAGTTCAAGAGATTTTAAAGAATGGTTTTTGGAAAAACGTCATCCGCATAGCACTCTTAATAAAACAGAATTCATTCATGATTTACTTAAATTTACTGGATTTTTATTAGTTTTCTTAATTATCTATAATAATGTTGATAAGTTAAACGATATCAGTCTCTGGATTATTCAATTAGGGTCTATTGCCCTGTTGGTTCTTTTGTTCTTTGTTATAAGAAAAGGTTGGCATTTATCTTTAAATCTTAAATATTGGTTTAGAGGGTTCAACAATGGGACAAAAGTAATAATAGGAATAATACTTGTGTTGGTCCTATTACTTGCATTCTTCAATCAGGATAATGTAATTAGCAATATAACTACAACATATGATAAAATAAAATTCTCTAGTTTCTTACCAGTCAACTTAGAATCTTTAAATTTATCTTTATTTAACCTTACTGTCTTATCAAAAAGTTTTAACACTTGCCCCCAGATTAATGTTTCTATGGATATTTACTCTTTTCAAAGTTTCACTGGAGACGTTGGAAGCATTAGTGGAAAAAGCTATGATGGATGGACAATAAATGGTTTAGCAACCTGTAGAAAAGGAACTAAAGAAGGGGAGAACCTAAATAAATATTACTGCGGAGGGTATTCTTATATGTTGGGTATTGGAAGTGTCAATGCTTATATAGAAAAGACGATTATTTCTAGTGAAGGAAATATTGGTAAAACTTACAAATATGTAATTTGGAACACTTATGATGAAAATAGGAATTTTGTTGAGACAAGATGCCTAGGAGACCCTGATGAATTTGATAAAAGACAGGCAGAGGCATTCATGAACGAATTGAAAAGTTGGAATTAATCTAAACTATAATTAACTCTGATGGCAATAGGAATATAAGCTCATACGATTTATTTTTCCTGAGGAAAAAGAAAGATGAACGCACTCGACTCAATAACGCTTTGGCTATGTGTATTTGCCCTTTTCTTAATATGGCTGATTTATACGCGCTTTCGCGGAGCGGAATATGCGCCTGCATCATTCCTAAATGCGGAAAAAATGCTTGAATTTGCTTCGATAACTGATAAAGATATTGTTTATGAATTAGGCTCTGGACTTGGTGGGTTGACTATTCTTGCTTCCTTTAAAGCGAAGAAAGCTGTTGGAATTGAGTTCGACCCTATTCGTTGCTTTCTTAGTAAGATTAGGGCAAGAATTTTTGGACTAAAAAATATCGAATTTATAAGAGGAGATATTTTCGAGGAAGACATAAGCGATGCGAATGTTGTTTTTCTTTTTCTCAAACAAAAAACAAATCAAAAACTAAAATCAAAACTTCTTAAACTGAAAAAGGGAACTAGAATAATTAGTAATATCTGGACATTTGAGGGATGGAAACCTGTTAAAGAAGATAGGGAAAGAAAGGTCTATCTTTATATTATTGGGAAAGAATAAAACTAAAATTTTATTAGTTGTCTTGTTCAACTCTAGGAGCCAGGACAAAGGAAAGCATTACATTTCCGGTTGGGAAATCAATTCTCATTGGATGATTATCTGAGAAGGATATATTGACTTTAGAGGATATTTTTGCTCCTTTTATGAACTTATTTAGGTATTCCAAAGAAAATCTTGCTGTGCTTGTGTCTGAATATATTTCAATTTCATTTGAAGTGAACTCTGCCCTTGCTGAATTAAGGCCATGGGCTTCAACGACAAAGCTTTGAGGAGTGGCTGCGAAAGTGCAGGCGTCTGAAACTACAAGACCGTCTTCAACTATCTCGACAAAACTCTGGGCATCCATCTTGATAACTGACTTGAATTCCCACTTTGGCATTTCTTTTTCCTCTGATTCAATATCTATCAAAGCTAAAGTGAAATCTCTCTTTATTTTATCATGTATACTTAACTTTATCATGTTGTCCTGTTTTTCCAATGAGAGAGAACTGCCCAAACCACATCTTCTAAGAACTGATTTTAGATTTTCAAGGTTCACGCCAAGGACTTCTTCCTTGTCTATTTCAAACTGGGAGAATAATTCTGTTGGAATCTTGAAATAAACCATTGCTATGTTAGCAGGGTCAATGGCGGTAAGAGACATGCCTTCTTTTGTTACTTTAAGTCTTACTTCTGTCACAAGCTCAGAGATAATAGAAACTATGTCTGAAAGGAGCTTTGGGCTATCGAGTTTTAAGAGCATTTTAATACCTAATCATAACCCCTTTTAAGGATTATGGTAATCAAAAACAAGATGCTCTGCCAGAGCTTAAAAAAGAGAGTTTTGTTTGTTGTTACAACAAACAATATAAAAGCAGAGTGATTAGTAAAAATTATGGAAGAAAAAAGTGAAAAGGAAAAAAGAGTAAGGGCGATAACTAAGCTCTATTATTCTAATCCTAAGGTTCAGGAAGCGATAATTAAATTTTCCTCTGGAAGAGAGGTTGTGCCGAGATACTTTGAGGGTTTTGGTAAAAGACCTGATATGATACAATATCCTTCCGATATAATGGGGCTTGTGAATAAGGGAGCGACTTCTTTTCATGCTTCTGAAGAAATATGGGGAGATGCATTGCAGTTAAGTTCGGATATTCCTAAGGATAAAATGGATGAACTGCGAAAGGGATGGGATTTGCTTATTGATATTGATTCAAAGTACCTTGATTTGTCAAAAATAGCTGCCAGATTGCTTATTCAGGCGCTTGAATATTATGGAATAAAGAATTATGGAATAAAATTTTCAGGAAGCAAGGGATTTCATATAATTGTTTCTTACAATGCATTTCCTAAAGAATATATGGGACTTGAAACAAAAAAGATGTTTCCTGAGTGGCCTAGAGCGATGACTGAATTTCTTTTTGAAAAAATAGAAGCAAAATTTAGAACTGAGGCTGGAAAAATAATGAATCTTGGGAAGAAAGAGGAGAAAAAAAGAGTTTATTGTTTAAATTGTAACAGACCTGCACAAACTGGAACTCTTTCCCTTTACGAATGCCCTGTCTGCGGACTTACAACGCAGAGAAAAGACGCTAAAAGCAACAGAAGATTAAGATGTTTGAATTCTGACTGTGCGGGAGTTCTCGATTTAATAATTGACAAGGAATATTATTTCTGCGAATACTGCAAGGATTTTGATAATGAAAAAAATAAATTGGGTTCAGATAAAAATCCGAGTTTATTTGCAGAGAGAGCGGGAGAGGAAGTAAGTGAGCATTCAAGTTTTGATTTAGTTCTTGTTGCACCAAGACATTTATTCAGAATGCCCTATTCTTTGCATGAAAAAACTTCTCTTGCAAGCGTCGTGATAAAAAAAGAGGAGATAGATTCATTTATACCTCAGATGGCTGACCCTTTGAAAATAAATGTTGTTAATTTCCTTCCTGAGAATGAACCTGAGGAAGCAAAAAGATTGTTGATTGATGCTCTTGAATGGAAAAAAGGAAAGGAAAGCGAAGAGGAGCAAACAATAAAGCAAAAATATCAAAATACGGAGTATGAAAAAATAGATGTGACTGGAGTAACTGAACAAATGTTCCCTGAACCTATAAAGAAACTGCTTAAAGGATTAAAAGATGGGAAGAAAAGAGGACTTTTCATATTGATAACTTTCATGAGGTCTTTGAATTACGGTGCTGACCAGATTAATCTTAGAGTTAGAGAATGGAATAAACTTAATGAGCCTCCTTTGAAGGAAGGATACATAAAAAGCCAGATAGACTGGCATCTAAGGCAGAAAAAAAAGATATTACCTCCTAATTATGATAATCCTTCGTTTTACAAGGACCTTAATTTGCTTGATAAGAGACCTGAAGTAAAAAATCCGATAGTTGAAGTGCTCAGGAAAATAAGAAGTAATTCTAGAAAGTAATTTAGTTAGATTAAAAACCTTCTTCTCCGAGGCTTCTGAGGACAGTCTTTATCTCATCAATTACTTTTTGCTGGTCTTTTTTATCAGACATTCTGACAAATTTAATCAATAAATCGTTTAATTCTTCTTTTCGGAGCATTTTAATCTTAAATCCATCAGTAATAAAATAAAACCTGTAATTTTCATATTTCAGTTCTTTAATTACTATTCCGCTAACCTGTCCGACGGGTTTTCCCTTATAAGGATTTTCTTCTAAATCTTTCATAGACTGAAATATTTTAGTAGATTCTTTCTTAAAAATCTTATTTACTTCATCATCTAATCTTTTAGTGATTATTACTTTTGCCATTTCTTTTTTGAATTAGCAATAGCTTCATCAATAGAAATAGAATCTCCTTCATTCATTAGTAAATCATGTAGCTGTCTTTTCTTTGCGCTAGTTAGGAGTCGGTCTATCACTTCTGAATAAGTTTCTCCCTTATTTCCAAATTCTTTTATCTTTTCTTTCACTAAATTTGTTACTGCTATGGTTGTATTTTCCATATTATAGTTATTATAATAATTATAAGAGTTATAGTTTATAAACTTTTCGCTCGTTAAGAAGAATAAATTATCTTATTTTTCTCTAAAAACGTTTTAAATTCCCTCTATTTCGCACTAAGAACATTTTTAAATAATAATAACATTAGTTTTCCATGAAAAGGAGAGGACTTTTGAGCAGCTTTCTTATATTTATTACTATAGGAATATTTCTCACATTTGCCTTTGCTTCTGCGGATAATTCAACCAATACAACTTCTGCTTCTCTGACTGCTTCGAATAATTATACATTAACAACAGGTTCTGGCACAAGTTTTGTAAATGTGCCAAGCGACCAACAGGGAGCAATAAATAATGCTTATCAATGTTTGAATAATCAGATAGCGAATAAGAGTTCTTCTGACCTTTCGCTTCAGGAAGCTGTTTTTGGAATGATGGCTGTTGGAAGCAAAGATAATCTTCAGCAGGAAATCGATAATGATGAAAGCACATCATCAAGTTGCTGGCCTAAGCAAGGATGCACTGTAAAAGATACTGCACAAGTTCTTCTTGCCTATGAAAGGTCAGGACAGAGCAGAAGCGATATAGAAAACTGGCTTACTTCAAGAAATTCAACTTCAACTGATCTTAACTGGTTCCTTGAGATGGACATATCGAATAACAATGCGTCTCAATGCACTTTAACATATGATGGTTCGCAAAAGACTGTAAATATTGGAAATGATATGAAACTTTCTGGAAATCCTGGAAGCTGTTTCACATTCTCTTCAAGTGGTTACTGGCTTCTTTTCAGAAATAACTGTTACAATAAGGATATAAAAATATCATGTGATAAGGATTTCATAACTACTCTTCTTTATCAAAAGGTAGCTGGGACAACAACCTATGTACTTCCTACTACTCATTCTGCTGCTTCTCTCGGCTCGACAGATGAAACAGTAAATACTCAATGCTTCAAAACTGGAAACACCTGCGATTATGAAGGAAGTCTTTGGGCTGCTTTTGCCTTGCAGAAAGATGGAATAAATGTAGATCCTTTGATTCCATACTTAATTGCAATGTCAGATAATAATGCTCAGTATTTCCCCGGTGCTTTCTTGTATTCTTTCACTGGTGCAGATGATCAGTATTCTAATATTGTTCAGAGCCAACAGCAGGGAAGATTCTGGAAAATGATAAACACTCCTTACAATCAGTTTTATGACAGTGCTCTGGCAATGCTTGCATTATCTCAGAGTTCTGCAACTGAGCTTGATAATTCTAAAAATTATTTCTTAAGTATACAGGGAAGTGATGGATGCTGGAACAATGGTAACATAAGAGATACTGCATTTCTTCTTTATGCTGGATGGCCAAGAGCAGTTGCTGGCGCTGGAGGAGGAAGTGGAACAGGTGGAAGTCTTTGTCAGGCAGTTTCAGGACAGTCATGTCAGAATACAGTTTCATGCATCAATGCTGGAGGACGAGTGCTTTCTAATTTCCAGTGCCCTGGATTTAGTGTTTGCTGTTCTGTCAATGTGCAGCAACAAAGTTGCGCTGCCCAAAATGGAGCAATATGCGGTTCAAATCAGCAATGCAGTGGAAATTCATTGCCTTCATCTGATTCGGGAACATGCTGTTTGGGAACATGTGTTAACCAGCAGTTGACTGATACTTGCTCGCCTGCTGGAGGAGTTTGCAAAAATATATGCTCTGGCACCGATGACACTGACTCTACAAAAACATGCACAAATACTGGAAATGTTTGTTGCATTGCTCAAGCAACGCCAAGTGGAGGCTCAAGCTGGTGGATAATATTACTTACCATATTAATAATAATTTTAGTAGCTCTCATTTTGTTGAGAAATAAAATTAAAGTCTGGTGGTTCAAGTACAAGGGCAAGGCTAAAGTCTCACCAATTGTAAGGCCCGGAGTTCCTCCCGTAGGTCAAGGATATAGACCACAACCAGGATTCAGACCTCAGCCATCATTCAATAGACCTTCTGCTCCTCAGAGAATGCCTGCAAGAAAACAGCCTCTTTCAGAGAAAGACAGAGAGATGGAAGAGACTTTAAAAAAGCTTAGAGAAATGAGTAAGTAAAATAATTAAATTTCTTTAACTTCTAGTCCTAACTCATTGGAGATTATTCTGATATATTCTTTATGAACTTGATAAGTCACAAATCCTGGCCCTGGACTACCAAGATAACCTAAATTTCTTCTTTTTCCATTAAGATTTAACCATGCAGTCGTAATATTTGAAGAGCTATCTGTAAGATATTTCTGCGAGTATTCAGGGTAATTTAATTTCTCAAATTTAGTTAATTGTTTAGGCGTTTCTATAAAGCAATTAGATTTATTTGCAGATGAGGAGAATAGGCGGAGTCCTAAAAAAGGATAGACTATTTTAACAATGTCTCTCTTCTTATCAAGTATTATTTCATAAATAATTGATTCCTTACCTCTATTTTTTATAAACAAAACACTAACCTTTTCTTTATCTGCAGACTCTTCCTTCAAAACCTTATAATTCCCGGGGGAAGTTTTAATACTAAATAAATATTTTTTATCCATTACTTTTTCTTTCCAGATTTAGACTTTTGAGAAACCAATAGAGAAACCTTAGTGTTTATCTCGGAAACGTTATCTGCAATTCTTTTTAGACTAAATGAGTTCCTTATACTTATTAATTTTGAAATTATCAGAACAATGAAGTATATTATGAAGATAATAAGGAGGATTTTGCTTGTGGTTATTAGAGCTGAAATGCCTCCCGACATTGAAGAGGGCATGGACTGCCAGACCGTAGACCAGTTGACATCAGGGAATATGTTACCTGTAACGTTAAGATCCATAGATAGCTGAAAATAATTATATTTATATAAGTTGGCTTTTTAGTATAAACATGAAAAGAGCAATTGTTTTTGTGATGGTTTTTGCATGTCTACTTATGCTTATCAATTTTTCATCTGCTATAACTATTGACCTTCATCCTTCTTACCTTTCTTCCCAAACAGCAATTTCAAGGCTTCAGGGAAATATTCTTGAGCCCATATTGCCTTCTCAGATAGAATTCAAAAGGCAAAATGTAAGAGTTCCTTTCGATTATGATGCGAAAAAGATAGGGGATTTCAATTATATTTGGTTTAACACTCCAGTGGTTGCTAATGACACCAATTACACACTTATTATTCATAATATAACCACTACTATTTCTGGAAGCGCTGAAAAGATTGACCTTTACCAGAATTTCACAGTGCAAAGCACTTTGAGTGATTATTACATAAAACCAGGATTTGTAATAAGCAAGGATGATTTTGACATTCAAGCTTTCCTAAACAAAGATGTAAGTCAGGATATAAGTTTGATTTATGGTGGAACAAAGTCTTACACATTACAGCCGGGACAAAATGATATTCATTTCAAGGTAAACAATGCGGATAGTTATGGAGTTAATTTTATTGGGGTAGGAGAATATCAGGTGCCTGCTTATCTGACTTCGAGCCAATTAACATCTAAGAAGACAAATTTTATTGAAATAAATCCTGGATTTATTGAATCAAAAAGACTGACTAGAGATAATAATGTTTTCTACCAGATTCAAGTAAGAAATTCAGGAATAAATACTGTAAATAATGTTTATTTCCAATATGATCCTGCCTTATTCACAATAACTCCTGCAGATAATCAAAGTATCGCTCCAAATCAAGAAATCACCTATCAAATAAATCTTAGCACTGCGACTAGAAATAATATCTCAGATATTCTTTATTTACAGTCATCTGATAATAATATTTCTCTGAGCTTTCCAGTAAGACTGGATTTCGTTGACAATATAAGTTATCTTAATACTTCTGGAATGAACATTTCTGATAATCAGACTGCATCTTACAGCTGTGCAGAACTTATCGGGCAGATATGCTCATCCGGTCAGACGTGCACGGCGCAAAGTGTCGTGAGCCAGGATGGAATATGCTGCACAGGTCAATGTTCTGATGTGGCAAATCCAGGTTCTGGGGGAAGCACAAGCTGGATAGGATATTTGATAGCAGCCATAGTTATTGTTGGAGGATTAATACTCTACTTGAAATATAAGAAAGTTAAACCTGATAAAAATCCTCTTCAGAAAAAAATAGTTGAAAGCGATAAGTTGACAAGACCAAGTCCTTAGATAGAATTATTTCTTATCTTTTTTGCTTTTCTTTTTGGGCTTACTCTTTTTTTCAGTGACTTGCGGGGCTAGCTGGACCTGCTGATTTTGATTGAATAAATGGGGGGCGACTTCCTGGAGTTTTCTTACTAACATATCTCTTTCCATAAGTACATTCTTTACTATTGCATCATACTCATGAACTCTTTGGATTATCTTATTGCCTAGAAAGGTAAGATCTTGATTTGTAATATTCAGACTTTCTGGAGAAATTATTTCAACATTTGAAGGAAGATAGGCAAATGAAATAAGAAGATAGGTTGAAACCGAGTCAAATTCCACCATGAGTTCAACGAAAGTAGTGTACAAATCCTTCGCGTCTTTGACCTCTACTGGTTCATGCGAATTCTTCTCAAGAATTTTAACTCCTTTTTCAGAAGAAAGCTTTTGAACTATTGTATTTAATGCTTCTTTTACATGCTCCTTTGGCTTTCCTAGGATTTCAATAATCATATTTGCCTGTACTTTTTCCATGAACTCCCTAGATAAAATGTATTTTTAAAGATTAGTATTATGAAGCCTACGAAGAAGAAATATTAATCCTGCTAGAAGAATGAAAGTTATAAATCCGTAAAATAGACCATTTCTTAGAGAATTATCTTTTGTTGAATAATTGTAGCTATTGTTGACAGCATCAGTTGTCTTATTATTGAGAATTATCTTTTCGCTTTGATGTGGCTGTGAAGATAAATTGGAATGAATTTGCGAATTAATAATGTTAATTGAATGATTATTAGAGATTATATTTTGAGATTCGGATTGATTAGTTGACGAATCTAAGGAGATTGACGAGTTAACTCTATCATCTAATTGCTCTTCGGTATTAGGTTCTGCTTCTTGCCTTTCATTGACTGTTATCTCAATTTCCTTGCAGAGTTCTGAAAAGGAAGATGCGCCTGATTTTCTGAGTCTTACACATATTTGCTCTGTTTTTTGTTCAGATAAATTCTTAACAACTTTAATAGGGTAAGTTGTTTGAGAGGGAAAAGCTCCAACAAGGTAATTCCAAGGATTTTTCCAGGAATCTTCAAATTTTATCTGAGAAACTATATCGGACTGAGTTATTTTACTATCTGAAGAGTTATGAATAAATACTTTTACATCGTAGGTATCGGGTGTATCTGCTGAAATAGAAACATCAAACTCATCATTTACTGTTACAGAATCTGGAGAAGTAAAATTAAACTGCAGAGCACTTGTAAGTGAAGATAATATAATAATTAAAGAGCTAATAGCCATAATCGTGAGAATGAACGATTTTTCCTTCTGAATCAAAGAGGTATAATGTGTCTCGGTCATCGTTCCATATGTTCTGGTTTGAATTCCAGAAATAATCTGTTTCATTATCTTTGCCCACTCCGGTATGGATAATCAGCTTATCTTTAATAGAACTTTTGAAGACATAAATCTTTCTACTCTCATCTTTTAGCATCCATCCCGATAAATTTATTTCATTACATGTATTTGAGATGGTTACAATCTCTTTTTTGCTGTCAATTTTAGAATTAAAACATCCAAAATAATCTGATTTCTTCCAGATTCCATAGGAGTTGTTTATTGCTTTTGCTTCCGCATTTGAAAATAATTTAAGCTCTGAACTATCTACTAAGAACTTTGAAGCAAATCCATCTTGAACAATCAATAAATTAAGATAATCGGGAGAATAGAGTCTGGCAAGATTTCTGAAATACTTGTCGGTTCCTGTTATTTCTATCTGTATGCTTGAGTTTTCATATTGTTTCAAAAAAGAGGTTGACTCTGCTGAACCTGGCTTGCCTTTTTCAGGAGAGTTAATATTTAGCAGTCGGACTATTCTTCCGTCTTCAAGTTGGATAGTATCTCCGTCTATGACTCTTATCACTACTACTGTCTCTTTGTCTGAATCTTTATTAATTAAACTGAAAAGAAATGTATCTGATGCTATAATTATTGTCAAAATTACGGATATTAGCAAAGCATATTTCTTATCCATTTATCACAGGGCAAGGATGAGCTTGCTGCAATTAAGAGAATCAATATATTTTTTCAAATCTTTATTTTTTATTTCTAGAGTTTCAGTGTTAATATTTGGATGACTTCCTATTATTTCTGCATCCCAAACTTCTTTGTCAATGATTAAAGTAGTGCTCTTGTTTTTTGAATTAATCATTCCAAAAATTGAAACGCTCCCGGGAGTTAAATTGAGTTCTGATTTCAGTTCTTCTGGGGAGGCAAATTCAAGATTTTTAACATTTAACTCCGATTTTAGTTTTTTCATGTCAAGTTTTTTTTCTCCGGGCAGACAAACAAGATAAAATTTTCCTTCGTTATCCTTAAGAAAAAGGTTTTTTGTCCTTACTCCCGGTATTTTCTGAATATCTTTGTTATTTTTTCCTTGCTCGACTGTGAATATTGCTTCGTGTTCATGAACTTTATAGGTTATATTATATTTTAACAGATAATCTTTCAGATATTTCTCCATGAATTTTCTTATATTGAGTAATTAATATATTTTATCATTATAGAATAATTTATATAACTGATATTTCCATTATCTGGAATGAAAAAGGAAAATAATTCATCCTATGATTTTGCAATCGTTGGAGCTGGAGTGGCTGGAATGGCTGCTGCAATGTATGGTGCAAGATTAGGAATGAAAACCCTATGTCTTGGTTCAAGCCATGGTTCAGAACTGCCTCTTGGAGGAGTAATAACGACCACAAATATTGTTGAGAATTATCCTGGATTTATCAAGCTGACTGGAACAGAACTTGCGGATAAAATAAGAGAACATGCTCTTTCCTATGAGCTTGTGACTTTGAAGGAAGAGAAAGTTCAGAAAATAGAGAAAAAAGATTCTGAATTTCTGATTAAAACGGAAAAAGAAGAGTATGTTGCAAAAACAATTCTTTTTGCTACTGGAACAAAATGGAAAAAACTTGATGTTCCGGGCTCTAAAGAATTTGAAAACAGAGGAGTTGCCTACTGCGCACTTTGTGATTCTCCTCTTTATAGAAACAAAGTTGCTGCGGTGGTTGGAGGAAGTGATTCCGCTGCAAAAGATGCTCTAGTACTTGCAGAGCATGCTAAAAAAGTGTATATTATTTACAGAAAGGACAAGATAAGAGCGGAGCCAATAAATATGAAAAGAATAGAGGCAAACAAAAAAATTGAAATTATAAATAATGCGAATATAATCGAGATTAGGGGAGATTCTTCATTGAAAAAAGTTATTTTAGACAGAGAATTTAATGGAAGCAAAGAGCTTCCTTTGGATGGAGTATTTATTGCAATAGGGCACATACCTTTATCTGACCTTGCCAAAAGTATTGGAGTTAAGACAAATGAAAAAGATGAAATAATAATGAATCACAAGACTTCTGAGACTAGTGTCTCTGGAGTTTATTCTGCAGGAGATGTTGCAGACAAGCCATTTAAGCAGGCAATAACTGGAGTTGCGGAGGGATGCACTGCTGCTTATTCTGCTTTTGAATATATCTCCAGGAATATCTAAACTTATCTTTGCAGAAAGGTATAAAAACAGAACGTTCTTTGCTAAATAGTAGAGGTATTAGATGAAAAACAATAAAGTTCTGATTTATGTTTCGGTTATCTCAGTATTATTTTTGGTTTTTTCCCTGACTGCTGCATCTGCTTTTAGTCTGCCAGGTTTTATAAAAAATATGTTTAGTAGTCAAAGGGTGACTGGAAATTCGGTATCTGACCCCGTAGTTATATTTCAGGATATGTTTTTAGGCAACACAATATCAAGTGACTGGAACCTTTGGAGAATGCAGTTTGGTCAGGACAATAATGATCTAGTTACACTTCCGGCCTATAAAGTTGGATTTTATTATATGCTAAGCGGAAGATCAGCCATAGCTCTCACGCACATTGGAGATACGACCTGGAATAATTATACTGTTGAAGCTGCAATTGAAAATCTTCCTGCTGGTGGATATAATCCAGGGGCTACATCTCCCTGCTACCGAGGCTCAGGTATAATGTTCAGGGTAGTTAATGCTTCTGAAAATTGGAATTATCCAGAGAATGATTTTTACACTTTCTTCCTTGAAACTAGAGACTGTAGCGGGTGGTCTACAAAAGGAAATTGGGTAATTCAGAAGGATAGAGGTTATTGGATTCCTGGACATGGATGGAGCGATAACAATAGTGGGAGCAGCGAAACACTTTCATCGGGAAATATAGCTAGTTTTACAAACGACGGAATTAATGATATTAAAATAACTGCTGTGGGAAATAACTTTGCTGTATGGGTAAATGGCAATTTGGTCAAATCATTTACAGATAATCAAAATGCTTTAAACTACGGCGGTGTTGGAGCCACCTGGGGTTGGGATTCAATGGGAAAACTCCATAATATAACTGTAACCAGTGCATCCTCGGATGATTTACCTCCATCTCCACCTCTTTCCCTTTCTCTTTGTAAGGATAGTGATGGAATTAATTATTACAATCAGGGTAATGTTTCATCAAATAATGCAATTTATTATGATACTTGCACAAATGCCAGTACATTACAAGAGTTTTATTGTGTTGGAAATAATTACAGGTCTGTAAATTATCAATGCCAGTATGGTTGCGTAAGCGGAGCATGTTTGAATTCTTCTTCTAGTAATTCAAGTGTTCTGACTTGCAACGATACTGATGGAGGATTAAATTATTATGTTCCTGGAAGTGCTAAAGGTATTCCTTCTCTTGTAATTAAACTGAATGTTACAATCACGTTGCCTGATACTTGCGTAAACTCTACTTTATTGTCTGAAGCGGAATGCTACAATGGTTATGTATTGCCTTACAAATATAGTTGCCCATACGGGTGTATAAATAACAGCAATGGGCTTGGAAGTTGCGCCTATGGAAATCCTGCTTCTAGTAATTCGACAGTTAATGTCTCATCTCTAAACAATACAAATGTAGGAAATTCAACGTTGGTAACTGAAAATGTCAGTTTGAACTCTTCTTCTAACAATGCAACCATTCCCGCAAACCAAACAACAAGTGCAAACAATACTAACTCGAGTTCTCAATCCCCATCGCAATCAATAAATCAATGCACGATTGGAAACAGAACCAATGCGCAGTACTGTGATATCAATGGTACATTTGAGAAGCAAAAGAATGATAGCTCCAGCTGCCAGAAGAACTATGAGTGCTTGAGCAACTTCTGCATATCTGGAAAATGCACTACCGTGACTTCTTCTTCGGGAGGACAGGCAGGTGTGGTGAGAAGTATTGTAATCAATGTATTATGCAGGTTTGCAAATATTATAAGAAAAGAGAACTATAATTCTTGCATTGTCAGATACCTTGGGAGCAAGAATTAAATATTATCTATAGATTAAGTTTTTAAATTGGGATTTGCTACTAAACCCATGCTTAGCAATAAAAAGGGGCTCTCTCCAGTAATTGCGACTACCTTGCTTATTTTGGTGGCAGTTATTCTGGCAGCAATAATATTTTGGTGGATAAGAACTTTTGTTCAGGAAAGCGTTCAGAAAAATCTTGGAGGAGGACCTGAACCAATCCAAAATTTCTGTCCTGATGTAAAATTTAATGCAGATGTTTCTGATGGAACTATAACTGTGCAAAATAACGGGCAGGTTCCTATTTATGGAGTAGAAGTCAAGCAAAAAGGATTTGCTTCTCTGAAAAGTATAGGTGAAGCGACTGACTCTTCCCTGGCTATCAAGACAGGAGAAACTTATACATTTTCTTCGGCCGAATATTCTGGAAGTCCGCTCACTGGTGCTGGAAGCTTGACGATAATTCCTATCCTTCTCGGGGAGTCGGGCTCTTCTCAGAAAGCATATCCATGTGATACTAGTTATGGAGTGCCTGTAACTGCCGCCTAATTTGATAACATGATGAAAAATTTATTTAAAAAAAACAGAAGAGGAATTTCAAATGTCGTTGCAACTGTCCTCCTAATTCTTCTGACGGTGGCAGCAGTGGCTGCATTAATCAGTTTCCTAAGGCCTTTTGTGCATGATAATCTTCAGAAAAGTACTGAGTGTATTCCTTATCAAGGATATTACACATTTCAGGAAAATTTCGTAAATGAGAGCGGAACATACAATTTCAATTGTTACATGCCTTCGGGAAGCAATAATCTTATTGGTGCAACAATAAGTTCTGGAACAAACTTAACACAGGACCAAATGGAAAATCTTGCTGGTTTCTCTCTTGTTTTTAGGAATGATAACGGGCAGTCAAGCACTATAAATGTTGCTAATGGAAAGTCAAGCAATAATTCTCTTGGAGGAATATGGCGAATTGACAGCCCCGGCGCAACAACTCTCTCAATTAATGGACCTGGAGATACTTTAACATATGTTTACAATACGAGCAACTTTTATACTGACGCGGGCCTTTATGTTGTATTGAAATCGGGAAGAGTTTGCGATAGTCCCGATACAATAAAGCTCCAACAATGCGGAACGGGAGTTGTTTTAGGATGAAATTTCAGAGAATTGGACAGGTTTGGATAGAGACCGTTCTTTACACAATAATTGGTCTTGCTTTGATTGGACTTGTTCTGTCATTCGTCATGCCGAAAATCAATCAATCTAAAGACAACTTAGTTGTTTCACAAAGCATAGACACCATGAAGCAACTAGATTCAAGTATAAATGAGGTTGTGCAACAGCAGGGAGATATAAAAAAAATAAATATTAATGTTGGAAGAGGATACCTTTATATTAATGCAAGCAGTGGAGATATTTCATTAGTTATTAATGATTTGACCTCTCTTTATTCAGAGTCCAATGTGACTCTCGTAGATGGAAATTTGCAGATATTGAGTATGAAAGGACAGAAAACTGATTCGGTTTACCTTACTTTAAACTATCCCTATAATATAACTTATAACGGAAAAAACACGGAAAACAAGATAACTGCTGCCCCCATTCCCTACTCTTTCTATATAGAAAACAAGGGTAATAACCAGATAGATATAAGCAGTGTTTAAGAAAACCTTTATAAGGTTGCCTATTCTTTTTACTTCATGGCAATAGTAATAAATACTAACCCTGCCATCCCTGCGCTGCCGAGAGTAGATGATAAAAAAAAGATAAATGTGAGGTATATGCTTATTCCTCCCTATGCGTCTGCGCATATATACTGGGATGAAAATATAAATGAGTTGGTCTATGATATAGAAGAGCCTTTATTGCAGGACTATGAAAAAGAGGCTCTCGAAAAACTTGAAGATGCTATGCTTGAACTTATAAATATTAATGTGGCTGTTGAAAATACTTTAGAGGCGACAACAGAATATATAGACAAGACAGCAAGACTTCTAATTTCTGAATTGAATCTGAAAATAGGAAAGGACACTTATACCAGAATATTTTATTATTTATTCAGAGACTTTATAGGGTTAAACGAGGTTGATCCCTTGCTTAGAGATTATTTTATAGAAGATATTGAATGCAATGGAGTCAATACTCCAGTTTATGTTGTTCATAGAGTTTATAGAAACTTAAGAACTAACTTGAATTACAGAGATATTGAGAAGCTTGCCAGTTTCATTGAGAAGCTTGCCCAAAGAACTGGAAGATATGTTTCTTACGCTCAGCCTTTACTTGATGGAACTCTCCCTGATGGCTCAAGAGTTAATGCCACCTATACAAAAGATGTTACTTCAAGAGGTCCGACATTTACAATCCGTAAATTTACAAAAATACCTTGGACTCCAACGCAGCTTATAGGTCTTAATACCGTAAGTCCTGAAATGCTTGCTTATTTTTGGATACTTATACAATATAAATCAAGCATATTGATATCTGGAGGAACTGCTTCGGGAAAGACAACTTTGCTAAATGCGCTTGCTTTTTTCATACCTCCTGAAGCGAGAGTTGTTTCAATTGAAGATACAAGAGAAATAAATCTTCCAAGAGAAAATTGGCTTCCTGCTGTTGCCAGAACTTCAATAGGAGTTGGAAAAGTAGGAGAAGTAGACTTATTTGACATACTTAAAAATTCTTTTAGACAGAATCCTGATTATTTAATTGTCGGAGAAGTAAGAGGAAAAGAAGCTTCTGTGCTTTTCCAGGGAATGGCATCTGGTCACGCATCCATAAGCACAATGCACGCTGATTCTATAGACACTTTAATAAGAAGACTGCAAACACCTCCTATAGATTTGTCCCCTACTCTTGTAAATTCTCTTGACTGCGTTGCTATTGCAACACATGCTCTTGTTAATAAACGAGAAACAAGAAAATTGAAAGAGGTTGTAGAAGTGGTTAATGTCAATAGAGATGGAACTGCTTTAATCAATACGCCTCTTCTTTGGGACCCTTCAAAAGATGTTTTCTATTACAAAAAACAGAGCAAAGTCTTTGAGAGGATTTCTGCAAAACAAGGAGTTCCACTTGAAAAACTACAGAGAGAGTTTGTAACGCGAGCAAAGCTTCTTTATGAAATGTATAAGCAAAAAGTTTTCGGATTTGAAGATGTTCAGAAAATAATAAATGACTATTACAAAAATCCGGTGGAAGTACTTCAAAAATATAATATAATAGAGGGATGAAATGGAAAAAGAGGATATAACTCTCATGGCCCAGCTTCTTACTGGAATAAAAGATGCCATATCGAAGCTTCAGGATGCGGAGAAAAAGAAAGATATTGAGAAGCTTAATGCTGCTAAAAAAGAAATTCTTAGTTTTCAGGGGCAGATAGAGAAGTTACTATGATAGATGAGTTAAAACAAAATATTGAAACTGAAATAGAGATACTCAGAGAGATATCAAATAATATGAGGAGACTGGATTATGCAAACTCTTCTGAAAGAAAACTTTTGATTGCCTCGATTGAGTCTTTGAAAAACAGCATGATGCTCATCAACTCATCAACTCCTAAACTTCTTAATGATATAGGAATTGTACAAAAACTTCCCAGAAAAGAACAGAATACTTCTCTTGAAAAAATAGAGTTCAGGAGTGCAGATACATTATTTCAGGCGACTGTCCTTGCCAAGGATAGAGAAAGATTGCTTAAAGAATTGAGTATAAGCGATAGTCTTGTGAAAAAAATAAGAAAGAGGACATTGATTCCAGAAGAAAAATATGGTGAATTAAAATCTGCAAGAGGATATCTAAAATTTTCAAATATGTTATTCCTTGATTATGCACAGACACTTATACGCAAGGGAAGCTTCAAACCTCTGGCATTACAGATTAAAAAAGCAAACCTAGACTTATTGCTTGCTACCTATATTGCAATGATTCTCTTGACAACTATAATATCATTTATCATTTCTCTTTTTGTCCTTGTATTTTTTGTGTTCTTCAGTTTACAGCTTACTCCCTGGTTTATAACTTTCTACACAGGAGATTTTCTTACTAGACTATTGGAAGTTATATGGATACCACTAGTAGTTCCAGTAATTACTTTCTTTGTTCTTTATTACTATCCTTATACTGAGAAAAATTCCCTTTCGAATAAAATAAATAATGAACTTCCTTTTGCAGTTATACAAATGAGTGCAATATCTGGCTCGGGTATAGAACCTAGCGAGATATTCAAAATAATTGCAGTCACGAAGGAATATCCTTACTTGAGAAAAGAAGTAAGAAAAGTTCTGAATCAGATTAATATTTATGGATATGACTTAATTACTGCCCTAAGCAATGTATCAAAAAGCACATCAAGCACTAAACTGGCTGAGCTTTTTTCTGGACTTGCGACTACTATAACTTCGGGCAGTGACTTACAAACTTTTTTTGAAAAAAGAGCTGAAGGACTCTTGACCACTTATCGACTTGAGAGAGAGAAATACACTACTCTTGCAGAAACATTTATGGATATTTACATAAGCGTAGTTATAGCTGCTCCGATGATATTAATGATTTTATTGGTGATGATTGCAGTACTTAAAATAGATACGGGGTTCAGCATAGGGGGATTGACTGCAATTATGCTTAGCGCTATTGCTTTCGTTAATATAATATTCATTGGGATAATCCATATGAAACAACCTAAATATTAAAATGAAAATGAGAAAAATGCACTGGGTAGGAATTATTTTTGCTGCAATTGTAATTCTATTAGATATTCTATTCTTTTCAGGTAGTGATAACAGCAGCTTTTTCATGTTCCTTATTGGAATTGCTCTTGCGTGTGTAATACTTCCATTCATAATAGGACTCGTAATTGATAATAAAAGAGATCAGGAAATTGCAGAGATGTTTCTTGAATTTTCAAGAAATCTGGCTGAAAGCGTTTCGACAGGAACTCCCATAAGTAAGAGTATAGTTAATATGAAAGAGAAAAACTACGGTCCTTTGAGTCCTTACATTCAAAAGCTGGCAAATCAAATATCCATAGGTATTCCATTGAACCAGGCATTGCAAAACTTTGCCTATGATGTTGACAATCAGGTTATAACTAGAGCGATAACTCTTATAGCTGAGGCTGAAAAAGCGGGTGGAGAAATAGATTACATACTTGAATCTTCTGCCAAGTCAATCGCCGAAATTGAAAAACTAAAGAAAGAAAGAAAAGCAGCAGTATATAATATAACCGTTCAGGGATATATCATATTCTTTATATTTATAGGGATAATGCTTGTCATGGAATTCAAAATATTGCCTTTAGCTGCTGGAATAAATTCTTTCGGAGGATTAAATGCTAATTTTGGGAATATTGTGGGTGGAAATGTAAACAGTATTGCCACGAGTGCTTCAACCGCTTCAAGTTCAAATCCTGCAACTGACTTATCAAGTCCTTTGTTTTTCCTTCTTATAACTCAGGGATTGTTTGCAGGTCTTGTAATAGGTAAAGTGACTGAAGGTAGCCTCAAAGCAGGAATAAAACATTCGTTTATACTTGCAATAGCTGCTTTCCTTATATCTACTGGAGCAAAAGCATTGTTTGGCTAAATTTCAGCAGAGGGGTTTTTTATTAGGTAAAAAATTTCATTGCTCGTATTTATTATTTCAAAAGAGTAGTTGTTTCTTTCAAGAATTGACTCGAACCATTTTCTTATGGGATTATTCATTGATTTTCCTGAAAGCTTTGCTGTTGAAAAGCTGATTAGAAAATACTTACATTTTATTTTTTTAAGTATTGCTTCGGTTACTTCATACTTCCTCTTACCAAATAAGTCGAGTACTTTAAGAACAAGGCAGATATCTGCTTCTGGAAATGAATATTCTTCTGTCTTGCTTAGATCAAAAGAGGAAACTTTTCCAGTTATATTTTTTTCTGCAAAATATTTTTTTATTAATGAAAGTTCATTCTCATTTATATCGTAAGCATAATATTTTATTTTTGAAGAGCCAAGTGCTATCGGATTTAGCCCGCATCCTAAATCCAAAATAGAGGATACTTTTAGTCCATCAATGAGCGACTTCAGTTGATCATATGAAGAAAGCCTTTCTTTCGTTGAAGAATGTGATTTGAGAAGCTGTTCAAAATTTCCTTCATCTATCATTTTATCTCTATTTTTTGAGCTTGACTGAAATCTTGCATGCATTAGACGTAGAATAGACCTTACTTCTTTTACTATTAGCTTTCGGTCAAAACTCTTGACTTTTTCCAAATCATTTTCAGAAAGATTTTGCCTTTTAAGTACAAGGGAGAGGGTTTCAACTACCAAAGAATCTTTTATTCCGCTAATTTCTTTTTTCTTTTTGATTTCTTTGACTATTGAACTTAGGGCCGCGTTTTCCATGCCAATTAAAAGAAAAATGTATATAAAGAGCTTATTATTTTCATAAATATGAATAAGAAGGGTGTAAGCCATGTTGAAGTAATTCTCGCATTTCTGCTTTTCATATTTGCAGTTTTCTTTATACTTACTTTATTTCCTCCCTGGCAGGCCGCTGTTCCCCAAGATAATTCTAAGATTAATCAGCTTTTGCTAAAATTTCAGCAAAATGCTAGCACTGAACTTAGTGAGATGGGAATACAAATGAATAATGCTGGAAACCAGCTAAATAATGTGAATAATCTTGCTTTTTTTATACCTCTTAGTCAGGAAAATTTAAACTCTCGAATTGCTGACATTGATGGAAGCATTTTTGATAGTTACCCTCAGCAGAATGGTAGTGGGTATGAAATATGTGCTCAAGCCCAGAATGGTAACTGGCCCTATTTCTTTTATATTAGAACAAGTCAGCGGATAGCTCAGAGTAGCCTAGATAGCTCTGCCTGCCCTCCCAGCGTGAATGAAGCATATTACACAATTACATCTACTGAACAGAGAAAAGTATTATCTGAAAAAGGTATTCTTGATCTTAATGATTCTTACTACGGCAATTATAGTGCGTTAAAATCATATCTTGGGGTTTCAGGGCAGGATAATTTTGATTTTATGATTAATTTTTCTGATGGGAAAATAATAGAGGGAAAAACTGAAATACCTCAGAATCTTAATGTAAATTCAATAAACAAAAGAATGGAAGTTCTGCGACTTGATGGAGAAACAGGATTTGCAGATGTCAACATAAGAATATGGTAATTAATAGAAGGGGATGGTTAAGAATAGTTGAA
>CAZHCL010000006.1:0-27092 GCA_964530955.1 Candidatus Woesearchaeota archaeon
AAGAGGATGTCTGAAAGATCAAACGTCCTCCCCTGGGAAAAAGAGGTGTACTAAATAATTGAGGTAATAAGGATATATAAACTTTTTGATTCCTTGAATAGGTGCTGAAAGTTGTTGCGTACAGCAAATAATTTGTCGTCGATAAACAGCTGTTTGGGGTGTTTACTGGTAGACAAACAGGTGTTTAAAGTAGTAGATGAAGGTGTTTGTCTTATCAAAAAGGTGTTTGTTGGGGTGTTTAATGGTGCTAATCTCTTATGTTGTGATTTGCCTTTATAGCCCTTAAAACAGCAATATTTAAATACTATAAGAGTTGTAATGTTTTTATGTTTGAATGGTTATTCAAAAAGAAGGAAAAAAAGCTTGAGCAAAAAACTCAAGAAGGGTTTAATTCTGTAAAAAAAGATATAGATGCAGTTGGAAAGTGGATTAAGTACTTGGATTCGAGAGACAAACAGGTGTTTGATCTTCTAAATGAGTTAAAAGGAGATTTAGCGTCGATACATGATGAGCTTGATGGACTTAGTGAGGCTGTGGGAATAGTCGGAGGGGGAAGAAAAAACAAACAGGTGTTTGAAAAAACAGGTGTTTTGGACAAACAAACAGCTGTAGAAGGTGTTGAAGAACCTGTTCAAACAGCTGTTCAAACAGCCAATTTTTATGATATTTTGAAGAGTTTTAGCGGAAATGAAAGATTGCTTATTTTTACCCTTATGAACAGCGAAATGAAGCTAAGTTATGAGGATCTGGCCCTTCTTTTGGGAAAAGAGAAGTCTACCGTTAGGGGACAGATAAATACTATAAAACAGAAAAGTGAAGGTATTATTATGGAGATAAGTGAGAAAAATGGGAAAAAGAGAGTCTTTGTACCCTCTGAAATAAGAGAAAAACTGCTCAAATACGCAAAAGTGAGAGTTGGGAATAACCGAAAAGTTCGTGTTAAACGTCAAAATACTGAAAATCCTGAGGAAAAGGTCTGAAAAACAGAAAAGTGAGAGTTAGCTCTTGGGAAAAAAGGGAGATAAAAATAAAAAAATGGAAATAACAGAGAAAGAGAGGGAAAAATTGAGAGAGTTGCAAATTGAAAGCTTAAAAGAGATAGTTGTAAAAGCTAACAAAATTTCGAGTTCAGGTAAAAGTGAGGAAAAATTGGGATAAATATCAATTTTTCTGAGTTGCTCTGGAAAAATAAGTTCAATAGAGCTTAAAAACCTCAAAAAAGAGAGTTTTAAGGCTTTATGGAAAGATGAGAGAAAAGGTGGAAAAGAGGTAGATTTATCTAGATAATCGTTTAAACGGCTAACTAGATTTCTCTGAGCTGTATGATCGTCTGTAAAGAAGCTAATTGCTTGAACTCGGAAGGTATTGAAAGGAAGATTTTCTTGTTGTTTTCCTTGTTTTTCTGAATTGGAACTCCTTTTTTAATTATCTTTTGGATATAATCTCTTATTGAAGACTCTGAAAGCGAAAGTTTCTTTGCTATAAGAGGATAATCGACGACAAAGCCTTCCTCCTGGAGCTGATAAAGTGTTGAAAAAACAAGCATTTCTTGATTGGTAAGTTTCTTAAATTTGCTTCTGATATCTTTCTTAATCGTGTCGAGAGATTTTAGAATCTCTGAGACTTGCTCAATCTGATCAATTCGGTCAGTTCTATTGGAAATGGGGGTGTGTTGGTTTGTTTGTTGGTTTGTTGGTTTGTTTGTTGGAACCCCATCATTTCCTATGGAAATACGATAAATATGAGGTTTTAAGGCTTTATAGGGCCAATTACCTGTTGGATTGTTGGATTGTTCGTCCTCATTTGTGTTTATTTCATGAATATCTGTTGGATTACTCTCAGACTGCTGTTTGTTGGTTTGTTTGTTTGTTTGTTGGGTAGATAGAACACTATTTATGGTTCGTTTAATTTCCTGCATTTCTGAAGAGATTGATAACATGCTGTCTTTTAATGATTCAATGTCTTGCTTTGCCCTAGAAAATGCCTCTTTTATAGGATCTTTTTTGTCCATTTATTATTCTTGCTCGTCCAGATTATAAATATTGTTATGCTGAAGTTGATTTTTCATTTTCTCAGAGGATTGGGCTTTTGAGTATACTTCGAAAACTTGATTTGAAAGACGCCAACGTATTCTTTTTGAGTAGTCTTTGCCTTCCTTGTTCTTACTTATTGAAAGAACTAGCTTTTTCTTTTCTAATTCGAGAAGAAGTAACTTGGTGAATTCTTCATCTCTTGCAATTTCAGCCCCGATCTCTGATGTGAACTTAGATTCGGGAGAAATAGAGAAGAGATAGTGAAGTATTTGTTCTGATATTTTATCTTTTTTCTTGTCGGATATTGTGGGCATGGTAGAATATACACTGAGAGTTATTTAAAGATAATGGAAAAAGTTAAATACTTGTGATAGGATAATTTAGGACTTGTCTTTTATTCAAGATTAATAGTCAAAATGGCAGAAATAAAATATATTGAACCGCACAAAACAGAAGAAGTAGCGGAAACTCTGAACCCTTTGGTTAAAGAGTGGTTCTTTTCTAAGTTTAAGGACTTTAGTCTCACTCAGCTTTATGGTGTTAAGAATATTAATGACAGGAAGAACATACTTGTAAGTGCGCCTACTGGGGGAACTAAGACTCTTACTGCCTTTTTAGGCATTCTTAACTATGTTGTTGGGCTTGCTTTGAAAAATGAACTTGAAGATAAGATGTACGCCGTATATACTTCTCCTTTGAAAGCACTAAGTAATGATATTTTTGTGAATTTGATAAATCCTCTGGAGGAAATGAGTGCTCTTGCTGAAAAAAAAGGACTAAAAATGCAGAATATAAGGGTTGCTCTTAGGACTGGGGACACGACTGCCTCCGAGAGAGCTAAACAGGCAAGGAAAATACCTCATATTTATGTTACAACCCCTGAATCTCTTGCAATTGTTCTGACTACTGAGAAGTTTGTTGAGGGAATTAGGGCTCTTGAGTTCATAATTGTGGATGAAATTCATGCTTTGACTAATAAAAGAGGAGTTTATCTCTCCCTCACTCTTGAAAGGCTATGTAATTATAGTGTAATTGAACCTGTTCGTATAGGATTGAGTGCTACAATCTCTCCTCTGGAGGAAATTGCCAAGTTTCTTGTGGGAAAAGATAGAGATTGTTTGATTGCGAGTGTTAAATTAAGTAAAAAGATAGAGATTGGACTTGATTTTCCTGGTGAAAGCATACTTGAAACTGAAAATGCGGAGAATCAAAAGAAGCTTTATCATCTTTTGGATGAATTAATACAGAAAAATAGGACTACACTTATATTTACCAATACTAGAGCGGCTACTGAGAGGATAATTCATTACCTTGATATGCATTTCCCGGGAAAATATGAGGGTTTAATTGGGGCGCATCATAGTTCGATGTCCAAGGAAAAGAGATTTGAGATTGAAGATAAGCTTCGAAAGGGAGAACTGAAGGTTGTTGTTTCTTCGACCTCTCTTGAACTAGGAATAGATATTGGAAGCATAGACCTAGTTATTATGTTAAGAAGCCCAAAGTCGGTTTCAAGGGCATTACAGAGAATAGGAAGGGCAGGACACAAGCTACATGACAACCCTAGAGGGGAATTCATTGTTCTTGATAGAGATGATCTTGTTGAATGTGGAATATTGATGAAAGAAATGATAGAAGGTAAGATAGACAGAGCGGAAATACCTAAAAATTGTCTAGATGTTTTGGCTCAGCAGATATTTGGAATGGCTATCTCAAAGATATGGAACATTGATGAGATGCTTTCGACTATTAGAAAGAGTTATTGCTATGAAAATCTGAAAGAAGAAGATTTTCTGGATATAATCAGTTATCTCGCAGGGGAATATGCCCTTGAACATAGAAATGTCTATGCTAAGATATGGTATGATGCTGGAACGAAGCAGATAGGCAAAAGAGGGAAGATGGCTCGTGTGATTTATATGACTAATATAGGAACTATCGCTGAAGAAGGATTTATCAGTGTAGTAATACAGAGTCCTGCTGAAAAAAGAGGAGAGATAATTGGAAAGATAGATGAAAGTTTTCTTGAAAGAATGAAGAGGGATGATGTTTTTGTCCTGGGGGGAGCAAAATATCAATTCTTATTTGCAAGAGGGATGAAAGCATATGTCCGGGCAGGGGTTACAAGAAATCCTACCATTCCTTCCTGGTTTTCAGAGCAACTGCCATTAAGCATAGATGTCGCATTGGAAATAGGGAGGTTCAGAAAGCTTGTTAAAGAAAGGCTGAAGAAAAAAGAAGATGCAATATCATTCATTGAAGAGTATATCCATTGCAAAAAACATGTTGCTGAAGAAATATATGAATACTTCTATGAACAGGAAAAATTTGCGGAAGTTCCAGATTCAAACACAATAGTTGTTGAAAAATTCAAAGAAGATAGGGAATATATTATGTTTCATTCTCTTTATGGAAGAAGAGTTAATGATTCACTTGCCAGAGCGTATGCTTTTGCCGCTGCACGCCTAAAATATAGGGATGTTGAAATAGGAGTTAATGATAATGGATTCTTCATTTCAGGTACGGGCATAGATGAAAATAAAATTATTGATTTTGTGACGAGTAAAAATCTTGAAGAGATACTTAGAGAAGCTATTGAAAGAACTGAAGTTCTTGCAAGAAGGTTTAGACATTGTGCTGCTCGTTCTCTTATGATTCTTAGGAATTACAAGGGAAGGGAGAAGAGTGTTGGAAAACAGCATGTGCACTCAGGATTCCTTCTTTTAGCTGTGAAAAAAATAAGTAATGAATTTCCCATACTTAGAGAAGCAAGAAGAGAGGTATTTGAGGATCTTATGGATGTTAATGGTGCCAAAAATGTACTAAAACTTATTGAGAGGGGTGAAGTTAAAATAAAGAAGATAAGAACTCCTTTCGTCTCTCCGTTTGGAATAAATCTAATGCTTGCCGGAAGGAGTGACTTGATAAAGATGGAGGATAAGGCTAACTTCTTAAGGAGAATGCATGAGCTCCATCTGAAGGCAATTAAAGCAAAATGAAAGTAATATCTGAAAAAAACATAAAATACCTTGGGAAATGCGTTCTTATCGAAGAAGGAAAAGAAAAAGTGCTTGCTGTGGGAGACATACATATAGGATATGGGAAACAGGGAGAAGCCTATGGCGCGATGGTAGATGAAAGTTTATACAATGAAATGATACATGACTTTGAAGAGATTTTTTCTTACACTGAGAAGATTGATAAGATAATTCTCCTGGGAGATTTGAAACATTCATTTTCGGGACTCGAAAAGGGAGAAAAGTATGATTTGGTTAATCTTTTTGATTACCTAGAAAAAAAATGCAAGGAAATTATAGTTACCAAAGGGAATCATGACAACTATCTCCTTGAAGTTACTTCAGGAAGAGGGATAAGGGTTACTGAAAATTACATTTGGAAGGGTTACTGCTTTTTTCATGGGGATAGGGATTTACTTGCGATTCATGCGAGAGAGGTGAAATGCTGGCTCATGGGGCATATGCATCCGGCTGTAAAATTGAGAGAGGAAACTAAGATGGAGAAATATAAGTGCTTCCTTTCGGGGGAATTTGAAGGGAGAAAAGTCATAATCCTGCCTTGCTTTGCAGATGCAGGTGAGGGAATTGATGCGAGAGAGATTGAAAAAGAGATTGCCTGGAACCTTGATCTCGGAAAATTTGATGTTTATGTCGTGGGAGAAGGGCTTGAAGTACTTGGTTTTGGTAAACTTAACAAGATAAGAGAAAAATAGTAAATAATATTACTTCTTACTGAGAACTTTGTTCAAATCCACTCTTGGTAGAGGAAAATGAGCTGGCAAACTAAGTTCTTGCTCTAGAGTAAGAGCTTTAATGGAACATTTTGCAAGAATGAAATTCATAAGAAAGCTACTTAGATCCTGAGAAATTATCTTATTTTTCCAATTTTTTAGAATTTCCTTAGAGTTTTCTTTTTCTAGAGAAAGAATAATTAAACCTTCGAATGAAATCTGTGCGGTGGTCTTATCCTTTTTGCTCTCGCCTTTGATCTTCTCTTTACCAGGTGCGTCTTTATAGTCAATGGAAAATTTAAAAGATACTCTGATAATTTCGGAATCTCTGAGAATCTCAATATTGTCTTTTTCTATTTCTAAAAATTCAACATTTGTATTTATACTTCCATCTGCTTTGGAGTCTTTATCTCTTTCTGCAGTAATTTTAGTAAAATTAAAACCTAGAACTTTCATTTTGACAGAATTAGGCTAAGTCTTCTTCAGAAATAACGACAAAATCCCCTATTGCAATAATAGTATTGTAGGGAACAAGGACATCTCTTGAGGGAGAAACTTCGAGATTGAGGTTTCTTGTGTAGGGAGTAGGATCTTTGACAACAATTTGAATCAGCTCACCAGTTCTTGTCTCAAAAGTTATATCTTTAACTATTCCCAATCTTTTTCCCTCTTTTGTTACGACAAGCTTTCCAATTATTTCTTTTAATGGCTTTTTATCAAGAGTCATAGTTGTTTGTAATATGATTCATATTTAAACTTTTCCATAATTCATCTTGCATGTTTTAATAAACAGTAATCTATTAGAAATAACTGTGAAACGGGATTAATACCCTGTCCCCATGGTTTCCCATGGAAAAGAGAAAAGGTTTATAAACTAATCTGGATGTTTTTACTTTTATTTTTTATTTTTAAATATATATATTATATATTATATATTATAAGATATATATTATAGTATGGTAGTTTAAGTTCTCTTTAATTTAAAAGATATTGAAATAATTTTTTAAGTTTTCCATGAGAAGAGAAGGTCTGAGGGGAGAGAAATTTTTTAAATTATATTAATTTGTTTTTTTTGATTAAAAAATTATTTAACGGTACTTTAATTTTTATATTGAGATTAGCGTCGATAAGATCAAAAGTTCGCTATTTCACAAATCAGAACAATATTAGTTTGAATTTTATGCTTTAGCTTTCCACAGGAAATAATGTTTATAGCATAGATAAGTTTATAATAAGAAACGTATTAAAATAAAAATAAAAAGAGAGGGAAGATGGAAAAAGTAGATAAAATAGATGCAATCTTTAATTCGTTTGTCAGTAATAACTTATTTAAAAATAAATCCGTCCTTCAATCGAATTATAACCCTCAAAGTATAACTCACAGAGATGCACAAATAGAGTCTGTTGCTTCGATTCTCGCTCCTGCGCTAAGAGGAGAAAGGATAAGTAACCTTTTTCTTTACGGAAAAACTGGAACTGGCAAAACTCTATCAATACAACATGTGGGTGAGAAGATGAATGTTCGTCTAAAGGAGATGGGTGAGGACTATCTTCGGTTTGTTTATGTGAATTGCAAGCTAAAAAAGGTGGCTGATACGGAGTATAGAATACTTGCGGAGATAATTAGTGAGCTTGGGGGCAAAGTGCCTTCAACTGGGCTTCCAACTGACCAGGTTTATTCAAGATTTATTGACCTTATAGACCAGAAGAAGCAGATGATTGTTCTTGTGCTTGATGAAATTGATCAGGCAGTGAAAAAAATATCTGACAACTTCATTTATTCTCTTACTAGACTAAATACTGAACTCAAAAATGCGCAGATAAGCATAATTGGAATAAGCAACAGTCTTACTTTTATGGATAATCTTGATCCAAGAGTAAGAAGCTCGCTTGGAGAAGAAGAAATAATTTTCCCGCCTTATAATGCTCTGCAATTGCAGGATATTTTAAAGGAAAGAGCAGACAATGCATTCAAAGATCAGGTTCTCGAGGAAGGAGTCATATCAAAATGTGCTGCGTATGCTGCGAGAGAGCATGGAGATGCGAGGAGGGCTCTTGATCTCCTCAGGGTTGCGGGGGAAATTGCAGAAAGAGAGAATAGTAAGAACATAAAATTAGTACATATAGATTCTGCAAACAATAAAATAGAAAGGGATAAAATGTTGGATATAATAGAAAGCGAGCCTAAACAATTTCAACTTGTGCTTCATTCAATATTTCTTCTTGAGAAGGGCAAAGAAGCTATCTTTACGGGAGAGGTTTACAATATGTACCAAGATGTATGCACCAAAACGAAAAATGAAGCCCTCACACAAAGAAGAGTTTCCGATATCCTTGCTGAATTTGATATGCTTGGATTGATTAACACTCATGTCATAAGCAAAGGAAGGCATGGACGGATGAGAGAGATAAAGCTCATGCTTTCTCCAAATATAAGAGAAAAGGCGATAGAGATAATTGAGAAAGCAATATTCTCCTAGTCACACTACAATATGAACGAAGAGATATTAAAACTAATAAAACAGAAGGGAGTGCTGCTTGAGAAAGAGGTGTTCGATGTTTTTAACGAAATAAATGATGTGGAATCTGCCAGACATCTTCTTGAGACTCTCGAAAGATTTTCTGGACAGAAGATGATTACTAAGTCTGCAATAAATAAAAATTTTAGTCTTGTCAGAAATTTAGGTAGTGCTTTACAAGGCGAAGAGAAAATTCTTGTGGAAAAGACTTTCATTAAGCTGGGTTTAAGCTTGGAGATAACAAAAGAAACTTCTATTGTTAGCAATCCTTCCATTAATGTAATTATTGAAAAGCCAAAGGTTGAAACTAGAAAGGAAGAAAGCTACAAAATCTTTTACTCTACAACTAGAAATGACAAAAAGCTTGAAGTTGCTGACTTTGTAGGGAGCTTTAGATCAAGATATCAGCAGTTGCAGAGAATATTAATGAACAGGCCAGATATGCAGAATCTTGTTTCTATAAACAAACTCGGGAGTGAAAGGAAAAATCATGTCATAATCGGAATAGTCAGTGAGAAGAGGATTACTAAGAACAAAAATCTTATAATTAAAGTTGAAGACTTAACTGGGGAGATAAGTGTTCTTGTGAAAGCAGATAGACCTGAAATTTATATGAAGGGAGAGGAATTGCTTCTGGATGATGTGGTTGCTATAAAAGCCTCTGGGAGTAGAGAGATGTTATTTGTTCAGGATATTTACTTTCCAGATGCATTTCTTTCTGAAAGGACTAGGTTCGATGAGGATGTTTGCATTGCTTTTCTTTCGGACATACACGCTGGAGGAGCTAAACATCTTCAGAAGAGCTTTGAAAATTTTCTTAATTGGATAAACACGGAAGATGAGATGGCAAAAAAGATAAAATATATATTTATTTCAGGGGATAATGTTGACGGAGTCGGAATTTTCCCTGGACAGGAAGCTTTACTTAAATTGAAAAGCATGAAGGAGCAATACTCTTTACTTGCTTCCTATCTTGCTAAGATTCCTAAAAGAATAACTATGTTTATGTGTCCGGGACAGCACGATGCAGTAAGAGTTGCTGAGCCTCAACCAATAATCGGAAGAAAATATGCTGAGCCTTTGTATAGTATAGAGAATCTTATTCTTGTGAGCAATCCGGCACTGGTTAAACTTTCTGAAAAAGAAAAAGAGTTCAAAGTAATGATGTATCATGGAGATAGTATACACACATTTATTCATGAAATTCCTGAACTTAGGAGCATGAAGATGCATCCTGCCAAAGCAGTAAGGCATATGCTAAAGAGGAGACATCTTTTCCCAATTCATTCCGAGGCAATTTATATCCCGGATGCTGAAAAAGATAATCTTGTTATTTCAGAAGTTCCTGATGTGCTCTGTACTGGAGAAGTTCACAGACTGGATATAGAAAATTATAATGGTGTTTTGATAATTACTGGAAGTTGCTGGCAGGGACAGACTTCTTTCGAGGAAAAGGTAGGAAATGTTCCCGATCCTTGTAAGGTCCCTATATTAAATCTTAAAACGAGAGAGCTGAAGGTTCTTGACTTTGGGAATGAAGATGAATTAAAGGAGTTGCATGTAAAATGAATAGAGAAGTCATGACTCTTGCAGGCAGTACTAGGTTCAAGGACCAGTTTGAGGAAGTGGATAGGATGCTTACTTTGAACGGATCAATTGTGTTATCTCTTTCGATATTCAGTAAGACAGAAGATAAGAAATATGATCATAAAACTGAAAAAGAGCTATTTGATCTTCAACTTGATAAGATATTGATGTCTAGTGGATTATTCGTAATTGATGTTGGAGGATACATCGGAGAAAGCACAAAGAAAGAGATAGAATTTGCAGTAATGAATGGTAAATTCATTAAGTATTATTCTAAAGAGGTTGAGGGAAAATGACAATCGCTCAATATTTCAAGGATATAGAGAAGGAAGTTAAGAGAGCATATTCTTTTGCAGGGGAGGCAAGAAGAAAGGGAGTTGACCCTGTTGCAGAAGTAGAAATTCCTCTCGCAAATTCTCTCGCTGAAAGAGTAGTAGGATTAGTATCTGTTCTTTACCCACAGGTTTTGCAGACAAAGATAGTTGAAAGAATTCTTGAACTTGAGAAACAGTTTGGTTCTCTTGATCCTGCTGTTGCACTTACTATTGCTGAGGAAGTTGCAAAAGAAAAGTTTTGTAAGTTTCAGAGCCATATTGAAGCATTTGAAGCAGGAGTAAGAATAGCAATAGGATATATGACTTTAGGATATGTATCTTCACCTCTTGAAGGATTTATTCAGATTAAGGTAAAGAAAACAAAAAATGGGGAAGATTATATTGCTCCCTATTTTTCAGGACCGATAAGGTCTGCAGGAGGAACGGAGGCGGCTTTTTCTCTGGTGGTAGTTGATTACCTAAGAGAAATGTTCGGGTATGCAAAATATGATGCTACTGAGGATGAAGTTAAGAGAGGAGTGCAGGAATGTTATGAATATCATGAAAGAATAACTAATTTGCAATATCTTCCTTCTGAACAGGAAATAGATTTTTTAATGAGAAACTTACCTGTACAACTTACGGGAGATCCGAGCGAGGATAAGGAGGTTTATAATTACAAGGACTTGCCGAGAATAGAAACTAATTTTATAAGAAGTGGATTTTGTTTAGTCATGGGAGAAGGAATTGCTCAGAAAGCCCCTAAAATTCTTGGTAGAGTAACTAAACTAAAACAAAAAGGGTTTAAATTAAGCGACTGGGTTTGGCTTGATGAGTTTGTAAAGTTGCAGAAAAAAATAAAAGAAGGAAAGGCAGGAGCAGGAAGCAGAACTGGAGCAACTTACATGCAGGATCTTGTTGCAGGGAGACCGGTATTTGCACATCCTTCTGCTTCGGGAGCATTCAGGCTTAGATATGGAAGGTCAAGAAATACGGGATACTCAACTCTCGCGATAAGTCCTGCAACAATGGGCATAACTGATGATTTCATTGCGATTGGGACTCAGCTGAAAATAGAAAAGCCGACAAAGGGATGCACTGTAGCTTCATGTGACAGCATAGAAGGTCCTATTGTGAAGCTGAGTGATGGAAGCGTCAAGAAAATAAAAGATTATGCTTCTGCAAAACAGATATATCCTAATGTTTCAGAAATAATTTATTTAGGAGATATACTTGTTCCTTATGGGGATTTTGCAAACAGAAATCATGCACTCGAAAAACAAGGATATATTGAACAATATTGGCTCGAGCAACTGAAGAGTAAGGGTGGAGAAAGCGAATTAATCCCGGGATTTGAAAAAGCAAAAGAACTTTCTAAGCAGTATTCAATACCTTTACATCCAGAATACATTTATTATTGGAATCAGATAAATTATTCTTCTCTTATAGCTCTCATTGATTGGATTGCACATGGTTCTTTACAAAATAAATTCTTGCTGCTTCCTTACTCCAGAATTGAAAAAGAAAGATTTGCTGTTGCTAAAAGAGCACTTGAGATAATAGGATGCGAGCATCTTGTTTCTACTGAAAATGTTGTTTTGAGTGAGAAAGATAGTGCCTCTATTCTATTTAATCTGGGAATAGAATTGAAGGAAGGGATGAATGTAGATGATGAAATTGATAGGATAACTCCTAAACTTGTTGAAAAACCAGTTATTGAAGTCCTTAATTTACTTTGCCCCTACGAAATAAGAGACAAGGCAGGAACTTTCATAGGTGGAAGAATGGGGCGACCGGAAAAGGCAAAGCTTAGAAAACTTATTGGAAGTCCACACGTACTTTTTCCAGTTGGAGAGGAAGGGGGAAGATTAAGAAGTATTCAAAGCGCTCTTGAAGTTGGAAATATAAGGGCTGATTTTGCATTGTTTTATTGTAATGCCTGCAAATTAGAAAGTATTTACTCGAGATGCACTGAATGTGGAGAGTTTTGTTCAAGAAAATATTATTGTTCCGAATGTAATTCTCTTTATGATGGTAAATGCCCCGAACATGGGATAGGTCTTGAATTCAAAGAACAGGTAATTGATACAAGAAAGTATTTTGATTTGGCAAGAAAGTCTGTAGGACTGAGAAATGAAGACATAAATTTTGTAATTAAGGGAGTTAAGGGAACTAGCAATAGAGATCATAGCTGTGAGAATATGGCTAAAGGAGTTTTACGAGCAAAATACAATATCAATGTTAACAAAGATGGTACAATAAGATATGATATGACTGAAATGCCCATTACCCATTTCAGACCTGGTGAAATAGGCGCAAGTGTGGAAAAAATTAGAGCCCTTGGATATGAAAAGGATGTTAACGGAGATTTTATTGAAAGAACTGATCAGCTTATTGAAATGCTTCCTCATGACATAATTTTACCAGCATGTCCTTCTTCTCCTGATGAAGCTGCAGATGATGTTTTCTTTAATGTTGCTAACTTTGTTGATGAGGAACTTGAAAAAATATATGGAACGACTAAATATTTCGATATGAAGAAAAAAGAAGATTTGATAGGAGTTTATCTTGCATGTATGGCTCCTCATACATCTTCAGCAGTCGTAGGAAGAATAATTGGATTTTCAAAGATTCAGGCATTACTGGCATCTCCATACATACACGCTGCGATGAGAAGAGATTGTGATGGAGATGAGGCAGCAGTTATGCTTCTTATGGACTTGCTTATAAACTTCTCAAGAAAGTTCATTCCTTCGCACAGAGGAGGAACACAGGACGCACCTCTTGTTCTCAATATGCATCTAAGAGCTAATGAAGTTGATGATATGATTTTTGATGTGGATGTTTCAAAATTTATTCCTCTTGCGCTTTATGAGGTTGCTGAGAGGCACGGGATGCCTAACGAAGTTAAAATGGAACAAGTCAGACAGAGATTAGGGGGAGATAAAGAATTTATAGATCTTTCTTTTACCTATGACTGCTCCGATATAAACCTTGGACCGCAGTGTTCGAGTTACAAAACACTTCCAACAATGCAGGAGAAGGTTGATTCAATGATGGCTCTTTGTAGCAAGATACGTGCAGTAGATGTAAGCGATGTTTCCCGATTAGTGATAGAGAGACATTTCATAAGAGATACTAGAGGTAATCTTAGAAAGTTTTCCCAGCAGGGATTTAGATGTTCAGCATGTAACAGCAAATATAGGAGACCTCCACTCACAGGGAAATGCACCAAATGTGGAGGAAAATTAATATTTACAATTTCAGAGGGAAGTATTTTGAAATATATGCAGCCTGCTCTTGACCTTGCTAGAGAATATAAGGTAGGCCCTTATCTTATTGAGAACCTTGAGCTTACTGAGATGTATATTCAAAGTATTTTCGGAAAGGAAAAAGAAAAGCAAATGAAATTGTTTTAAGATGGATAATCAATATACAACAAAAGAAGAATATGCAAGAATAAGGCAAGAACATATAGTAAATAAGATTTATAGAGGCGATGATAATCTTCCACCGGAGACTAAGGAGCAGTTATTAAAAGCAGCTTATGGACCAAATGTTGAGTTCGGTGAGCCACACATGACTACTCTTGATGCTGAAGGAAAGAGTGTTGGTGATGGTCATGTTAGGTTTCATCAGCAAGTCAGTTCTCTTGAGTTGGGATTGTTACTCGACTTAGACCTTGTCAGTATGCCTCTTTTATAAAATGAATCAAAATTATAGAACTTGCTATATATGCTATACAGCGATAAGCGGATGCATGGGCTATGTTCGTGCAGGAGATTTCTCCAGACTTTTAGTTGGAGAAATAAACAGAGTCAGAGAAAGCTGCGGCAAGTGTGTTGAAAGAGTTGAGATTGCTACTGGAGGAAGACTTCCGAGTACAGAAAAAAGTCTTGATTTTATTGCGAGTCGTATAAGAAAGCAGTTATAGGCTAAATAATTTTAGTTTGTCAGATAATAAATTATCGCTGGAAAGATAAGGGAGGCCATCAGGTTTATTCTTCTTGAGCCTGATTCAACGACATAAATTCCTAAAGCAGTTGAACTGACTAGGATAATTAACCCGAGCCAGTTCGTGAAAAATATATTTACAGATATTACTACGGTAATTACTCCAATTGTAAGATACTTGTAATTAATTTTATTCATAAATTTTGCAAATATTCTCGATACAAAAATTCCTAGAAAAAATGAAAGTATTCCTGAAATAACAATTGCTCCAATTAAAATAATTAGGTCTGATTGTGAAAAAGAAGGCAACAAGGATTTTACTGCTGCGGCCGTTCCAGTTCGCGATTTTCCTATTGCATAAACTGCGACATAGCTTAGACCCATTATTATTGTGTTGCATGCTCCGACCATGAAAAGAAATCCTTTTCTATCCTGCCCGATAAATTCAGAACCAAGTGTTGCTGCATGACTGCTTCCTATTCCAGGAAGGAATGAACAGAGAGGAGCGAAAATTGCCGCCGCGAATGCGGACTTGAAAAAACCTTTCTTTTCTAACTTTATCTTTTTTAGTGGGAAGATTTTTTGCTTTTTTGGAGTTACTTTCGACTTTAAACTTACAAAAAGAGTCGATATTCCGAAAAGGCCAGACAATAGGGGAAGAAGGGGTTCTTTGACTGGAGTATTGAAAGAAGCAATTCCCAGAAAACCTGCAAGGATAAATACAAAGAATGAAATTAGGAAGTCATCTTCTCTAAGGATTATGTAAATTGAGATGAAAATAAGAAGGAAAGGCATAAAATCTTTTATAAGATTATAGAAATAGGGCAGGGCAAATGTAAATACTGGGGAAAATAGGAGAATGATTAGAATTGCAAATAATGAGCCATACAAAGTAAGGATAAATGCTTCGTATCCTCTTCCTTCGAGAAGAAGCTGGTGACCTGGAAGAACCGAAAGAGCGCTGTCTTCATCAGGAGCGCCTAGGAAGATTGAAGGAACGAAGTCAATAAATGTATGTGTTATTGACATTGCAACAATGAAAACCGCAAGGGCGATGAAAGGGATTGACTGGAATTTATCAAGAGAAAATAGAAGAATTGCAGCAACTAGGTTTATGTGGATTCCCGGTGCAAGGCCTGTGAATGTTCCACATATAACTCCAAGAAGCAAAGCAATGATTAGTTCGATTACCATCCTATTTTTATTACCTTCACTTGGGTTTTCTGATAGGTATCAACAAATCCTTCTGCATGGATTGACTTTCCTTTGAGATTTGGAGTTTTTAGACAATTGCAGATTAGAGAGATATTATTATCTAGAACAAGAGTTTTGGAATATTGAGAGATTCTTTCTGCAATAACATTTCCAGAAACAGATACTTTCTGGTTTTCAACAAGCTTTGATAGTTCTTCCTGGGAGTTTATTGGTTTTATGGGTGCGAAGAGCATATAGATAAATAGAAAGGAGATTCCAAGGAGCACAGCAATCAAGGCTGTTTTTCTCATTAATTTTATAATTGTGAGGAATAAATTAAGGTTTCGGTTTTGGAAAATTAAAATTAATCTTCTAAAATTAGAAAGCTTTATATAGTAACTATAAGGACTATATAATATGGAAAAGACGACTATACAGATAAGCCAGAGTACGCTTGAAAGACTTAAAAGTATAAAGAGATTTGAAAGACAATCATATGATGATTTACTCAACAACATTCTTAATGAAGTTGAAGAAGAGATAATGAGTAAAGAAGAAATTGAAGAAATAAAAATTGCCTTAGAAAATGTTAAAAGAGGGAACGTAAAACCTATTGAGCAAGTTGCAAAGGAATTAGGGATTATACTAAGATAAGATGTATTCTATTCAAATTGAGAAGAATGCAGAAGATTTCTTGAGAAAATTGCAAAAGAAAGACTCTGAAATGCTGTTAAACAAGATATATCAAATACGAGAAAATCCATTTAGGTATCTAAAAAGGCTTCAGGGAGACAAACTTTGGAGACTAAGGATAGCAGATTATAGGGCAATAGTCGATGTGATAGTTTCTATGAATAAAATTATCGTTATTAGGATAGGTCATAGAAAAAATGTTTATGACTAATTTTAATGGATATTTTGTCTTGCTTAGAAATTGAATCTTACTGTTTCCGATAAGTTTAAATTAATCTTTCTATTGCATGGAAGATGGCTAAAAAGGAAGCAAAACAGGGAAAAGAGTTAAGTGCAGAAGAGAGATTTGAACTTATTAAGAGCGTAGCGGATGGAGGAGAAATAATCGGAGAAGATGAACTCAAAGAGATGCTTAAATCTGGAAAGGAGATAGTTGCATATGACGGGTTTGAGCCTTCGGGATTAGCACATATACCTTTTGGTCTTCTTAGGGCTGAAAACTTAAAAGTCATGCTTAAAGCGGGAGTTCATTTCAAATTATGGCTGGCTGATTATTTTGCATTCATAAATAATAAGCTTGGAGGCGACCTTGAAAGAATAAAGAAGGCTGGAGAATATTTCATAGAAGTTTGGAAAGCGTGTGGAGTCGATACGAGCAAGGTAGAAATAATCTGGGCTTCTGAAAGGATGAACACTTTAAAGTATTGGGACCGAGTTTTAAGAATTGCTAAAGAAACAACTCTTAACAGAAGCATGAGGGCTACCACAATAATGGGAAGAAAGGAAGGAGAATTACAGTCAACCGCTCAGTTATTCTATCCTAGCATGCAGGCTTCCGATATTTTTGAATTAGATGTTGATGTTTGTCAGTTAGGATTGGATCAGAGAAGGGCAAATATCTTGGGAAGAGAAGTTGCTGATAAATTAAAGTGGAAAAAACCTGTTGTTGTATCTCATCATATGATATTAGGATTGCAAGGTGTTCAGCCTGGTGCCGATAAGGAAGAAATAATCATGGCAAGCAAGATGAGCAAGAGCAAGCCCGATAGTTGCATTTATATGCATGATAGTGAAGAAGAGATAAAAAAGAAAATATCAAAAGCATATTGCCCTGAAAAATCAATTGATGGCAATCCTCTTTTTGATTATCTTAAATATCTCGTTTTTAAAAGATACTCTAAGATAAAGATAACTCGCCCTGAAAAGTTTGGCGGTAATTTAGAGTTAAATTATGATGAACTTGTCGATGTTTACCAGAAGGGAGAATTACATCCTGCTGATTTGAAGAATGCAACTACTTTTTATCTTAATCAAATGATAGAACCTGTCAGGGAATATTTTGAAAAGAATAAGAAAGCTAAAGAGCTCTATGAAGAAGTTAGGAAGTATGCGGTGACGCGTTAATCCATGAATTTAATATTTATTCTAAGCATATTAGTAAGCGTTTTCTCTCTTGCTTTGGTTTTGATAGGGATACCTGCTCAAATACTTAAAAATTATCGGGAGAAAAGGTCTGGGCAGCCTATAATGACTATTTTAATTGCTATGTGTTTCTATGCTTCTCAAATTGCGCTCTTTTTTGTTACTAATAATTATCTTCCTCTAATATCTTTTTTAGTAGGTTTTGTTATGTGGGGAATTACTTTGGTACAATGGTCTATTTATAGAAGCAAGTAAACATTATTTAGTATGAAACTCAACTATATCTCTATCTTTCAAGGGATGTGCGAGACCTACTTTTTGATTGGGAAATTTGCTACTTGGACCTGTGACTCTTGCTTCTTTTATTCTTGCTGAGAAACCTTTTAGAATTGATTCTGCTGCTTCTTTTACAGTTGCGTTCATCCTCAGAATCATAGGGTCTTTTGCTGGTTGTTTTCCAGGTTCTTTAGTATAAACTCTGATAAGATTCATTGAACTGGCAATTTTGCTCTTTAATTCTTTAATTCCTTCCCCAGTCAAAGAGGAGACTAATAGTGCGTTAAGTTTTTTGCTCTTTATTTTCTCAGTTAGTTTTCTTTTATCTTCCTCTGAAAGAATATCAGACTTATTTATTGCTATAATCTTTTTTCCTGTGGAGCGTGAAAGAAAAGGAGTAATCTTTTCCATTTCATTTAGGTTGGAAAGAACAAGTATTATGCAATCTGCTGTGTGAACTATTCCCGAATCGAAATATTCTGAGCCTATGCTTGGCAAATCAACTACCTGTGCTCTAAATCCTTCATGGTCAAGGCTTCCTACTTCTGGAGAGGAAGTGGTAAACTGATTTTGAGAGATTTTTGGCTTTGCATTTGTTAATTTTGCAAGCAGAGAAGACTTTCCTGAATTTGTTAGGCCTAGAAGAACGCACTGAAAGCCCTCTTTTCTTATTGCCTTAATGGTTGTTTTTCCTACTTTCTTACTCTTTTCTTTCTTTTCTATGAATCTTCTAAGCCTGTTTTTTAGTTCTGCCACATGATGCTCACTTGATTTATGCTTTGGTGCTGCTCTAATCATTTCCTCCATTGCAGCTATCTTCTCATCCATAGTTACTGCTCTAGCATATTGTTTCTCTGCATTTACATATTCATATCCAGCATTAAGGGGCATAACTCTTAGAGAAAAGGAAGGTTTATTAATAATTTGCTTTTCGTAGAGCTATGAAATTACTCAGAAAGAAATTAAAAAATGGGATGACCGTTATAATGGAGAAAAGAGAACTGCCTGTTGTTTCTGTTGCCGTAACTAATAGATTTGGGGCAGCATTTGAAGAATCCAAGATAAAGGGAATCGCGCATGTCATTGAACACATGGTCTTTAAGGGAACTAAAACGAGAACCCACGAAGATATTTCAAGAGAGATTGAAAAGAAGGGAGGAATATTGAATGCTTTCACATCGAATGAGGTAACTTCTTTCTGGTTTAAGCTTCCTTCTGAGCACCTATTTGCAGGATTAGATATTATTACAGACATAATAAAGAATCCTAAATTTGACAGGAAAAATTTTGAAAAAGAAAAGAAGGTCATTCTGGAAGAGATAAAAATGTATCACGATATTCCTGCAAGAAATATATATGATAAGATATTTGAGAATCTTTATGAGTATCCAATAGGTGAAGGAATAATCGGTTCAAAAGAAACTGTTTCTTCCTTAGATAGAGATTTTGTTTATAATTATTATAAAGAAAATTATCAGCATAATAATTTCATAATCTCTGTAGTGGGAAGTGCTGATTTTAAGGAAATTTGTGATTACTTTGAGAAGAACTTTAATTTTAAATCTAAGGAAATGAAGATTAAAGAAATAAAAAAGAGGAATGCCGATAGTGTGGAGGAAAGAGAAAGCATTGACCAGGCACATTTCATCTTAGCAGTACATGCGCCAATAGTCGGAGACAAGAAATATCCTGTTCTTGAAGTTCTTGATGCTTACTTGGCAAGCGGAATGTCTTCTAGGCTCTTTCTTGAAATAAGGGAGGAAAGAGGATTGGCTTACAGCATTCGCAGTTCAATAGATTCTGAGAAGAGTTATTCGTACTATAGCATTTATGCAGGCACAAGAAAAGAGGTTGTTAATGAAGTCAAAGAAATAATTATCAAAGAATTCAATAAGGTTAGTAGCAGTATGACTGAAAAGGATCTTGCAGAAGCTAAGCAAAGGCTAGTGGGTCTGAGGAAAATCAATTCTGAGGAAAGTGATAGTGTAATGAACGAAATTACTTTTATGGAATTGGCAGATAATATCGATGAATATTCTGAACATGAGAAGAGAATAAATAATGTTAAATTAGAAGAAGTAAAGAAGTTGGCTTCTGAACTTATTAAGGAATATAGTACTGCCGCCATTGTTCCTAAATAAATAACTCCTGCGAAAGTCTCGTGAAGTTTATTAAGTATCTTTTCTAATCTTAAGGATGGATTTGAGTAATATCACTAGTCTAAATTCTGCACTCCCTATTATTCAGAGCCATGGTTATCTGATAATTTTTGTTATAATGATTATTGAAGGACCGCTCATAACCTATTTTGCTGCTTTTGCTGCTTCATTAGGATTGTTTAACATATATTGGGTTTTTGTGCTTTCTGTCTTAGGAAATCTTGTTACTGATATGGTTTATTTTGGGATAGGTAAATTTGGAAATATCGCATTTATTCGTAAATATATTCCTAAATCTAAGAGCAGACTTATAAATAAGTTGGCAAAGTATATCGAAAAAAATACTGGAAAGACTTTAGCTCTAATAAAAATTATTCCTCCATTGCCGACTCCAGGTTTAATTCTTGCAGGAATGTCAAAATTATCTTTTAGAAAATTCTTCTTTTATGCACTATTAATAGGAATACCCTATTCTTTGTTTTTTACTTTTCTAGGATATTATTCAGGCGTAGCTTTCAGCACATTTGAACATTATTTTAAATTGGGTGAAGTCATAATCGGTATTTTGGTTGTTACAATATTGGTATTTTGGTTTTTGTTCAATCGGTTTGCAGTCAAATTAATACAAAAGATGAAATTGTCTTAGTTTCTTATAACTTTTCTTCTCATAATCAGAGTATAAATTTGTCTTGTGAATTTTATTATTCCGCCTGCCGCATTTATTACTTGATTAGTCATGATTATATCTTTTTTTACTCCCTTGACTATGCTCCCCATTTTTTCATATTTCCAAGGACTTCTGACATTCATCCAAGGGACAACACCTACCTTTAATTTATTTTTCAGTATCTGCTTATTAATAATCGTCTCAACTTCAAAACTATCTTTTCCAGCTAAAAGTTCTTTATTGATTAATTCTTTGCTAAAAACTCTTTCTCCTGAAAGAGAGTCCATTTTTATTAATCTCCAGAGAAGAGGAGAGTTTTTTCTTAGACTGATTGTTACATCTACTACTTTATTCTTTACGGGGAGTATTAGGTCGGAGATGTTTTTCACAGTTAGTCCACCTAGATCTGCATCTAAAAGTATTATCAACGAGTGTCTTGCTTTTTCTAGACCCTTCATCACAGCAAAACTTTTTCCTCTATTTTTTTGGTAGCTGATAATTTTTATTCCTTTAAACTTTTTAATGACTTCTTTTGTGTCATCTGAAGATCCATCATTGATTACAATCAATTCATCAATCAAAGGGTGATTTTTAGCTATACCTATAACTTTAGAGACTCTTTTACCTTCATTATAGGCAGGTATTATACATGAAACTTTTTCTTCCACGTATTGCTCAGTTCTAATCAATTTAAAAATATTTATATAAGCAGAAAAGGTCTCATTTGTCAGTTACGGATAAAAAATGAAGATACTATTTGGAGTTTTTGACTGGGGTTTAGGTCACGCAACAAGAGATACTCCTCTTATAGAAGAATTGCTTAAAAGAAAACACTGTGTCGACATTATTTCAACTGGCAGAGCGTTAGCATTATTGAAAAGCAGATTTGGCAAAAGATGTAATTATTTTGATGTCCCAAGCATTCATGTCCCCTATTCTAATACTAGATTTTTTTCTTTATTTTTTGTAAAGAATATACCTAAAATGTTAATGAGTCTTAATCGTGCTAGAAGGATAACTGAAGAGATAATTTTAAAAAATAATTATGATAAAGTCATTTCTGACTGTAGATATGATGTTTATGACGGGAAAGATAATTCTTATTTTATTAATCATCAGCTCAGATTTATATCCTTGCCAGGAGCTCAAGGTTTCGTTGAAAAATGGCTGCATAATAGGATGGAAAATTATAAACTGATTATTGTTCCTGATTTTGACAAACCAAATCTGACTGGTGATTTGAGCCACAATCTTAAATATATTCAGAAGTCAAAAATAAGATATATAGGGATACTTTCACACATAAGGAAATTAAATTGTCCAGAAGATATCTCTTTATTTGTTTCTATTTCAGGTCCAGAGCCCCAGAGAACGGTTTTAGAAAATAAACTGTTGCCTCTCCTTAATAAATTTCCAGGTAAGATAGTTGTTGGTTTGGGTAAACCTGAGCTTAAACACAGAAGTTCTAGGGGAAGAATATTGTTTTATTCTTTTTTAGATTCAGTAAAACAAGAAGAGTATATGAATAGGGCTAGGATGGTAATCACTAGATCAGGATACACTACTATGATGGAACTAGCAGAACTTGGGAAGGCTCATGCTTTACTTATTCCTACTCCTGGCCAAACTGAACAGGAGTATCTGGCAGATATTTATGAGCAAAGGGGATATTTTCATCATGTTGACCAATCAGAGATAAGTTTGGAACATGATTTGAAAAAAGCGAGTAAACTTAATGGATTTAAGGTGCCTTGGAAAACTAAAAAATCAATAGAGAAGTTTATTGCTGCTTTGTCTGAATAGCGTTAGTAAAATTTAAGGATATTCGTTCCATCTTATTTATAAACTCAAATACTTTTTGCTTTCTATGTACTCTAAACATACTAGCAAATATATTTTAAATGTTTTTCATTACTTTTTGCTTTTGTTGGCAGTTTATCTTTTTTTTACAGAAAAAAATACAGTATATCCTTTGGCAATTGTCCTATTATTCTTTATAGGGATACTATTAATCAGAACTTTATTTAATTTGAAGGATGAATATATTCTAATGATTCTTCTTTCTTCTTATTTAGAGATACTTGGAGAGTATTTTGGGGGAAATCTTTACCAGTCCCTATTCTATTATGATAAGTTTTTGCATTTTGCTAATTGTGCTGGTTTGACCTATATATTTTATAATTTTTCGAAGGGGAAAGGTCTTTCAGGGTATAAATGGCTGTTTGCTTTACTTAGCACAGTAGGTGTGGGGGCTATTGAGGAATTATTAGAATATTCTTATGACATACTATTCAAACCTTTGATTCCTATGCAGGGAGTGTTTTCTCTTATGGGAATAGCTCTTGTAAGCCCATTTCAAGATACTATGTGGGATATGTTTTTCAATTTCTTCGGTGCGATATTTGGCTTATTCATAATTTACCTGATTTATCGGGCTTACGGGAAACATAATTCGAAGTAATGATGAAAAGCATATATTACAGTTAGCTATTTGCTTAAAAGAATCAAATTGCCTTTAGATTTTTGATGAGCCGAATTAGTGGAGAAAATCAAGGAATAGATTATTTTCTTAATGAATTGACTTCTTCTTTGGTTTCAGGAATTATATGTTCTGTCAATCAGGCATTATATGAGAATAAATCTTTGCCTAAAACAATTAATTTTTACGGTGCTGAAGAAGATATACTTTTATTAATTTCTAATCGAGTAAAAAATAGTCTGGGGGCGGAAAGTTCACTTTATTCTAAAGCAGTACATCGTCTTAATGCAGACTTATCCGAAAAGGAAACCTATCACATTAACGTTGGATGGTTTATTAGAATGTATGATAAGAATGGAAGAGTTAGCTTTTAAGATAATATATTAGTCAACTAGACCTTTGAAGTCAGATGAGTTTTTACCTAGAATTCCTTTTAGCTCTTCTTCGGGAGCTTCGATTAAATTTCTTATTGATTTGAACTTTTCTATAAGCTTTTTTGCTTTTACTGGACCTATATTAGGGAATCCTTCCAAAATATATTGGACTTGCTCTTCTTTGTTTAGAGATATTTTCTTTGCTCTTAATGAGATGGAAGAGTTTTCTTTCTTTTTTGCCAGAAGAGAAATATAAATTGCAGTTTCTTCTTCGTTTTCTGAGAAAACTACGGGGATTTTATATTCTATTTGCGCTGAGAGTAAAAAACCTCTGAGTGCATTTTCATGAATTATTCCTGATTTGAGAGAAAATTCATTTAATCCTTCTATGATTAATACATGCACGGGATATTGCTTTAATTCTTGCATCTGTGTAAAAATTCTTTTGTTTATTATCGAAGATTTTAGGTCGTTTATTGATTTTCTCTCTATTGCGATATTATTAATTAAATAATCTGCTACTGGGAGTTGAGAAAACTCTATTTCAAATCCTTGTTTTATAAGTTCTGAAGGAACAAGAGAATTTTTCTCTCTATTATCTACTATTATCTTCTGGTTTATTTTCTTTTTTTCCTTTTTATTGGAAAAGATGTTGAAAAATGGCATTTTACTTGTAATCGAAGAGGGTTCTTGATTTTTTATGGTTATTGTTTTTCATTTCTTCTTTCATGGTGCTAATAACCTTATGCATCTTCTTTTCTCTTGCATATGACGCATAGTGATTTATTTCATCTCTTGTGTCTTTCGTGACTAGGATGAATAGTTTTCCTGGAGCAAGTCTGGCTGTTCTACCTGCACGTTGGATTTTTCTTATTGCACTCGGGATTGGCTCGTAGAATATTACTGCTCCAACTTCTGGTATGTCGAGGCCTTCTTCTCCGATACTTGTCGCAACTAGGACATTTATTTCTCCAGTCTTGAACTTTTCTATAATTTCTTTCTGTTCTTTTTGGGATAAACCACCCGAAGCTTTTTTTGCCTGTCCGATGAAAATAGATGCTTTGATTTCCGGATTTTCATTTAGGTTGTTAGCGATGCTTGAAGCTGTTTCTCTGTATTGTGTAAAGATGATTACCTTTGAATTAGATTTCTCTTTGAATTCTTTATCTATTATTTCTCTAATCTTGCTTATTTTAGGGTGTTCGACTTTTTTAGCTAAAAGCATCTGCAGGGAGATAATCGCCGCATTGAAATCTGGGCTTTTTACAAGAGATTGGACTGCCTTACTCTTCTTTTGTTCCGCCTGCAATTGCAGACCTTTAAGGTAAATGTTTAATCCGGAAAGAGTTTGTGTTTCAAGAAGTTCTATTGCATGGGATATTTTGATTGCTTTTGCGCAAAGGGACATCCCCATCATTGCTGGAAAGTTTCCTCTTGAAATTTGTCCTGCAAGCGAAGCTTGTAGTCTTAGCAAGGTTATTTTATTGACTGGAAAGACATTTGGAAACATTTTCCTTATTTTATCAACCTGCTCATCATAAACTCTTTTTAGAAGAACTCTTATTTCTATAAATTCTGGAGGGAAAATAACTTCTACTTTTTCGAAATCAAGTGTTTGAAGGTAATCTTTCACATCAGCTGACTCTCTTGAACGGACTTCAATCTCTTCTATCTCTAAATGCTTGCATATCTGCTTTATTTTTTCTTGTTCATGCCCTGGGGAAGCCGTCAAGCCGAGAATTCTTTGCATTTCTCTTGGCGCTTGTTGTTTATAGAAAGCAACAACTTTTGTGTAATCATAGTTTTTGAGACATCTATGTGCTTCGTCTATTATCAAGAGAGAGGTTTCATCTAATTTGTATAAATACTTATCAAGGTCGTTGGCTATACACTGGGGTGTTGAAAATATTATCTCTGCAGTATTCCATATCTCTTTTCTTTTATTTGCAGGTACTGCTCCGGTGAACAGTTGAAGGTCTGCAAAAAGTTCTGAAAGGTGTTTTTTAAAATATTCAAAATGTTGTTCTACTAGGGGTTTTGTGGGGGCAAGAAAGAGTACCTTACTTGTTGGAAACTTCTTTTTTCTTTCTATTGAAAGGAGAAGGGCGATTAAAGTTTTACCCAGGCCTGTGGGAAGAACAACAAGGGTGTTTCTCTCTCTAGCTATTTCAAATATCTTCTGCTGATATTCTCTGGGAGATATATTAATTAACATTTTTGGAAAAGGAAGGCTAAGTGTTTAAACTTTGTGCAAATATTTTATATAAGTATTAATGCAGTAAAGTCATGGCATATACTGTGAATATTAGGGTTATAACTGCTAATATGCTGTAAAGTATTCTTGATCCGAAGAATATTTGTGTGCCGTCCAAATTTGACACTGGAATCATATTCCAGAAGGCATAAAATGTTGCCATCTTTGCTAAATATTCCAGGTTAGTTGGAAGGAAATAGGATATTACTGTGAGAAGAAGCAACGCTACTATTCCTGATGCTCCTATAATTCCATTATGCCAGTCAGTCATTTCAGTATAGCTGTAAAGTCCAAACCTTTTTGCAGCTCTTGCTTTCAATGCTCTTGTTTCATAGGTCAAAATAGCTGAAAATTTCAAAAGTCCCCAACTGAATAAAGTTAAAATAAGAGGAAGGATTATCCCTGCAGAAACTGGTTTGTCGAAATGCCAGCTCTTTGCCCACCCATATCTATAAACTTTCCATAACTCATGTTCTACGTCAGAGTCGAGCATGTAGGCTACTAATTTTTTTGAGAAAACTGCAACTAGAATAATTATTGCTGAAAATAGAAGAACTTTCGCCAGTGCAGATAAATCTCCAATGATAATAAATGAAAAACCGAACACTGCTGTAAGAATTATTATTGCTGCTAGAATATTAAATACTTCAGATTTTCTCATACATTTTATAATAACTCTCTTTATATAAACATTATGATAATTTTTGTATATTTTGTTCTTTAGAATCTATTTTTACTAAAATTTTTGATTATTTTTTAATCTGCAAAATATATTTTTAAGAAACGCAAAGTATAAATACTGATTAAAATAGATTTTATCATGTTAAGAATAAAAAATATAAGTGAGGTGATTGGGAAGAAGGTTTACACTGCTGAAGGAGACTTTTTCGGCTTTGTTGAAGAAGTTAATTTATATGATAATAGGATTGATGGATGGAAAATAAGAGTAAGTTCTGGATTTATGAGTTCCCTGGGAGGAGCAAGAGGAGTAGTAATTCCACATCAGTTTGTGAAAGCTATTGGAGATGTGGTTGTGGTTACAAAGGCTTCACTTCCTGCAAAAGATGATGGCGCAGATATGCTAGATATGAGTGATGGTTCTACTGGTGCTGCTGAAGAAGAGTTGGCTTAATTTTTAATAAATTAGTTATAATTAATAATCTTGGTTTTATTTTGTGATTTTTACAAGAAAGAGCAGAAGATTTAAATACATGCAAGCAGAATAAAAACAATGGCTTATACTTCCATATTTGCGAGCGACCTTGGACAGGCAGTCCTTGCTTTTCTTCTTGTTTTTACTTTAGTTTTTGCAGTACTTCAAAAGTCTAAAGTTCTTGGTGATGGAAAAAAGCAGATTGATGCTTTGATTGCTCTTGCAGTTGGGTTGATTGTTATTTCTGTTGGTTCTGCAATGGATTT
>CAZHCL010000006.1:27192-28347 GCA_964530955.1 Candidatus Woesearchaeota archaeon
GTACTTATAGTTATAATATTAATTGCTATTATTTTTGCATGGTTCGGTGGCGGAAAAGAGAAGAGCGACAAGAAAGATTAATTCACTCAACGAAACATATTTAAACAATATATTAATTAAATAGACTAATGGATATAGGATCAGTTCTTACGCAGTGGCAGACTGGAGGGGTGTTTGAATTTTTGTTACCTTTCTTATTAGTTTTTGCAGTAGTTTTTGGGATTCTTACTACTACACATATTCTTGGTAAAAATAGAGCTATTCATGTGATAATTGCTTTTGTCATAGGTTTGATGGCTATAGGGTATAGCAATACTATGGGCTTCTCTCTTGGTCAGTTTATGCAGACGCTATTCCCTAGGTTAGGTGTAGGCATTTCAATTATAGTTGCTATTTTGATTCTTGTGGGCCTATTTATCCCTGATGACAATATTAAATATTGGATGTGGGGTCTTAGTGCTATCGGATTTGTTATAGCAATAATAATAGTAGCTCAGACATTTGATGCTTTGTCATTCTTCTCATTTTCTTCAGCTTCTGATTTTGTCGGTTGGATAGTCGGAGGAGTATTGCTTATAGGTCTTATTATTGCGGTTGCTACAAGTGGAAGCAGCACGTCGATTAATCCTAAAGCGCATGTTGCTAATTGGGCGCCCTGATTAAAATGGTACAGACATTTGATACAACACAGATAGTTTATATTTTGCCGGTAGTTGCTTTTTTGCTTGTTTCATTTGTTGTTTTTGCAGTTCTTAAGAAACTTGATTTATTCAATAAATCTGACTGGCCAAATGCCCTTATTTATCTTTTTATTGCTTCATTCTTTATCACTGCTGTCGGAGCTCTTGATTACATAAGATACGTTGGCGCGTGGATTGCTATTCTTCTCGTGAGCATGATCTTTCTTCTTGCTATAACTGGAATGTTTCCAGGAGATGCGCTTAAAGGGTTTAATACGGGAATAGGAAAATGGGCTGTTGCTGTTGCTGTTGTAATATTTCTTGTTTCGGCATTAGTTGTTTATTCAAGTTATCTTACTCCTTATTTGCCTGGAGGACCTGCCGTAGGTTCTTACTCTGTTGGTGGATTTTTGACCTGGTGGATTTATTCTCCTAGGGTTGGAAGCGCAATTATATTGCTTATTGTAAGTGCTTT
>CAZHCL010000006.1:28447-46645 GCA_964530955.1 Candidatus Woesearchaeota archaeon
TCAATCTCTTTATACTGAACTTTTGAATTTTGATTTGATTGATTAGACATTGCCTTGAATGATTTCTGAGTTTCAGTCATCTCTTTTTTTATGTCTTCAACATTTGTAACGTATTCTCCGACTTTTTGAAGAATTGAAAGCTGTAATCTATCAATAACTTTTTCTATTCTCTTTAATCTATCATCTACTCCTGCGAGCTTTGCTTCCATTGATGTTTTAAGGTCTATTATTGATTCTAATTGTCTTCTTAGAGAAACCATTTTTTCTGCCATTACCTGTTCAGCTATTTCTGATATTACATCTGTGCTTGTTCCTGAATCGTAGGGGGAATATTCTTGATATTGTTGTTGGTATTGCTGCTGATAACCTGTATTGTCTGGAGCAGCATATTCTTGCTGTTGTGGTTGTTGCTGTTGCGGCTGCTGGGCATATTGAGGATATTGCTGACCTTGCGGGTCTGCTGCAGTTTGATTGGCTGATTGATTGGATGGCATTTCAGATTGATTTTGGTCGGTATTTCCAGAACTTATTATTGATTGCTGCAAATCTTGAGTTCGGGTTGGATATGAAGAGACCATGCTAGAATCAGAAGAATCAGAAACTGCCTGTTTTATTCTTGCCTGTGCGATTGCGTCTGCAGCATCTCTCCCTGAAAATCCTCTTTGCTGCATGAACATACTAATTTCATCATCTGATTTTCCATCTGCCTGCATCTGCTTTATTTCATCAAGTATTGCCATCTTTTTTTATTTTCTTATAAGGTCCAATTGCCTTTGGACTATTGCAACTTCTTCTTTTCTTGCAACATTATTCAGTTGCTCTGTGACTCTTTCAAGTAGCTCTTTAATTCTTGAGCTGTCTTCTTTCATCAGGAGCATTGATTTTTTCATCTCCCGTATTTCTTTGAAAGTTTTCTCTCTTTCTTCTACCAGAGTCTGACCTATTAATAAAATGCGGTCCTTTAATAAACGTTGCTTTTCCTCCATATCTCTCAGCTTGGCAGAAAAATCACCGAAAGGAGCAGGTTGGACATATGCATCAGTCATTTCTATAACAGGCTCTCGGGGTTTAAAATAGTTTGCCCAGTCGGAAGTGCTAAGTTCTTGTGGCTTGAATAATGATTTTAATAAACGTGGCTCAATAAGGGATAAATATTTAATACTAGTAAATGTCTTAGAAATATGCCTCATGAATTTAGGAAATTTGAATGGAAAAATTTATTTGGATTGCCTATTTTTCCTTCTCTAAAAAAATATTATCAAAAAGATACAAGTAGAGGATTTCTTATTTTCAAACCTAGTGAATATAAATCTACAGATTCACAAGAACGCGCGAAAATGGCTTATCAAGATGCAAAAAATCATGCTAATTTTTACAAGACTTTAGTAAAAAAACATCTTTTGCCACCTGAAACTAAAGTTAAGGCCAAAAGAATAAAGCATAGTGATTCATATCATGTTGAAATTGTTATGCCCCATGTTCCTTGGGAGTATATGGATATGGTTAGAGATATTCGAAGCAGAGCAGGATATAGAAGTGGTGACGAACAATCAGCACATTACTCAGTTGTAGATACTAAACGAGAGATTAAAGAGGCAGCAAGAAGTAAAGGTTATGATTATACTCATTTCATATCTACTACTAGCGGAACAAGACGTGACGAACGGGGAGAGTTCAGTGGCGACCTTAATGACTATGTAAATTATCGTTTTTACCGAAATGGAGGGGTTGCATATATTGATGCAGAAATATTGACAACAAAATTGCCTTTCAAAGGTAGAAAAGAAGCACATATGGAATTTATGTCTAGAAGAAACAGAGAAGAATTTATGGAAGAAAGAAGAAAAGAGAAAGAAAATCTAGAAAAAAGGATTGAAAAACCTAAGATGTCAGTGCTAATATCGTGGGTAAGTTTAATATCTTCTATTTTGTTAGTTTCATTTAATCTAACAGGTAATGTTATCGCCAATTCACCCAACGTGACTTTGAATTGGGTTGGTGGAGTCTTATTTGTAATTGGCTTAATCGGGTCTTTGGTTTATTTCAGGAAAAGATAGATCTTCTCGGTAAGTTCATGGAAAGCTATTTAATCTTAATCTGGGTTAGATAATCAAAATGATATTCAAGGACAAGGCGCCGCTATACTCTACGGAGGTGGAAAGAAGACAGGGTGAGGAGATTCTTTACATTAATTTTATGAATGCTCCTTTCATCCCTAGTCTTGCCGATGATCCTACAATAATGGGGAGAGTGGTAGATGCGCTTGCTGAAAATCCTGAAATTTCTAGAATTGTTTTTGTGCAGCAGAGAAATTATAATTATCCTTTTAATCAGATTACATTACTTTCTGAGATAGCCAGAATATACAATTATCTTACTAAACAGGAGGGTTTGCTTTCTCCTGACAAATTGAGGGTTTATGGAAATGTTCCCGAAATATACGAAGAGATGAGCTCTTTTGTTGGATTACTTAGACAAGATCCGTTATATTGCTATGATAAATTGAGGAGAAAAATAACTTCTCTTAGACAGGAAAGCCAGACAAATAATCAGGTAATGGGATACCTTAGATTGCTTGAGAGAATTATCTCTTTGCTTGATGAGACTGCCATAATAAAAAATTATAGGGATAAAATTGAACTTACTGGAAGACAGGGAAGGGAAATTTATAATAGTATTTTTAGAGCAGATATACTTCCCAACTTTACTTTTACAAGGCTTGTTGCTCAATTGCCTGATGATGCAGAGCTTGTTGACCAGTATGAGTTAGATTTTCAGTCTGAAAATGCAACTGTAACTGTGATGAAAAGAAAAAATGATTCTAAATTCTTTTATCATTTGATGCCTCCCGAATATTCTTTGAGTGAGGATCATCATTATTTATTGAATTTAGCTAGGAATGTTTTAATTGAACATAGACCAAAGGCAGAGGAATTTACTGACCCTGAAAAGACAAGACATGTTTTTTTCAACGTTGCGAAAGATTTACTAAATGAATTAAGTCAGAATAAAAAAATAGGGCTGACTTACAATGAACTTAACAAACTTGCTAGGATTCTTGTAAGATATACAATAGGATATGGGATAATTGAAGTTCTTCTTGCTGATAGTAAGTTACAAGACGTTTCACTAAATGCTCCCATTGCGCAGAACCCTGTTTTTGTAAGGCATCAGGATTATGATGAATGCGTTACTAATATAATCCCTAGCTATGAAGATGCCGATTCTTGGGCTGGAAAATTAAGATTGCAGTCAGGCAGACCTCTTGATGAAGCGAATCCTATTTTAGATACTGATTTGGTTTTTGGGAATGTACGAGCGAGAGTCGCTGCTGTAAAAGAGCCTTTGTCTCCGCAGGGACTTGCCTATGCTTTCAGAAGACATAGAGATGATCCTTGGACCTTGCCATTGTTTATCAAAAATAAAATGATTAATTCATTTACTGCTGGGCTGCTTAGTTTCTTGGTTGATGGTAACAGGACTTTATTAGTTGCAGGAACAAGAAGCTCAGGAAAGACTTCTCTTCTTGGAGCTTTAATGTTAGAGGTAATGTCAAAAGTAAGAATCATTGTAATTGAAGATACTTTGGAACTTCCTGTTGACTCTTTAAGAAAAAATAATTATGATATTTTAAGAATGAAAGTTAGAAGTGCATTGCTGGAGGGAACAACAGAAGTTGAGGCATCTGAAGGTATAAGGACAAGCCTGAGACTTGGAGATTCTGCGCTTATTATTGGAGAAGTAAGAAGTTCTGAAGCTAAGGCATTGTATGAAGCTATGAGAGTTGGGGCTTTGGCAAATATGGTTGCAGGAACTATTCATGGAGATTCTCCCTATGGTGTTTTTGACAGAGTTGTAAATGATTTGGGAGTTCCAGAAACAAGCTTCAAGGCAACGGATTTAATTATTGTGGCAAATCCAGTTAGAACTCCTGATGGGTTGCATAATAAAAAGAGAGTTGTAAGCATAACTGAAGTTAGAAAACATTGGAAAGAAGATCCTATGGAAGAAAAAGGATTTGTTGACCTTTTGAATTACAATGTTGAAAAAGATTCCCTTGAACCTACTGCGGAATTGATGAATGGAGATTCTGAAATAATCAAGAGCATTGCGGGAAGTGTGAAGGGATGGGCTGGAAATTGGGATGCTGTTTTTGATAATATAATATTGAGAGGTAAAATAAAGCAGGAGATAGTTGACCTTGCTGAAAAGCTGAATAAGCCTGCTTTGCTTGAGGCTAAATTCAATGTTCTTTCAAACAATGCATTTCATAGAATAAGCGATGAAATAAGCGGAGAGTTCGGTCTTCCTATTAGTGAACAAGTTTTCCCAAGATGGCAGCAATGGGCTTATGATACTGCCAAGAGTTTTTGATTGTATAATTTAAAATATAAATAGATTTAAACTCTATTTGTGAAGATAATTTTATGGAAAGGGAACCTGATTTTTTTGGCAATTGGTCTGTAGGAAATCCATTACTTGGAGCTCTTGCTTCTGCGTTTGACGACTATGGTTCTTTTAGAATGTATGTTAATGGAAGGCCGCCTTTAAGAGAAGGAGTAGAAAAAATAACTGGAACTATCGAAGATCAGTATGACTGGGCTATGTTTGATGGAGAGCTATCTGGGCAGGAAATGAGTTTCATGAAAATTTATTCTCCGCAAGCTATTGCAAGAGGAGCAGCACCAAATGGAGTTAGATATGCAGGGATTAAATTTCCAGACTCTTTCAGAGGCAAATTTACGGTCGTTAATGGAACTTCTGGGGGAGTTACGGCTGACTGGCAGGGCGAGTTTTATGTTATTCCAACGGAAGCAATTAGGGGTAATTAAAACTAATTTTTTACTTTTACAACGAATTCAGAGATATCGCTGCGAGCAAGCTCAGAGCGATTATCGAGCCGAGAGCAGTTATGACATAAAGATAAATGCCTCTTCTGAGATTCTTTGCTAAATCATACTTTTCTTTAAGAGGGTCTCTGCCAGCATCAATGGTTACTAATGCTCCAGAAAGGATGAATATTATTTCGACTATGTAAAGACCTATGCTTACTTGTATATAATATGGGGGAATCATTTTTGTAAGGTCAAATATGGATATTATTGAACTGAATGTTCCTGTTCCTAATGTGCTGCTTAGGTCTTGGGTTGAAAGAGTTGATTGGAATCCCTGCAATTTGTTTAAAATAAGAGTTATCATTGATGAAAGTCCTACAACTATTCCTGCAAGCAAGGGTGCAAGGAAAGTCATGTTGGCGCGCATGTCAGAGACAACTTCTGCTAAAAGGTCTCTAAGTCTTTGATTTATTTTTTGAATGTTTTTGACATAATCTGAAATGGACATTAATGAACGTGCTGCCACCTGAAGACCTTTCTTTACTGATTCAACTAAAACTCTCATTGAAGTGGAGATTAATGAAGAAGGATAGTAGGTTATTGCTCCTCTTTTTTTATCGAATATGGCATTTTCTACAGACATTCCTGCCTGTTGGATATTAAGGTTTACAATCGAGAAGAAACTTTGTGTTGCTTGTCCTTGCGTGCTTTCTGCAACTCTTCCGAAGGCCATTTCGGCTGGTAGACCATCACCCAATCTATTTCCCAGCTGGAAAATGGAATTTGTGAATTCTTCTTCTAAGGTTTTTGTTTTCTCTCTTGCTTTTATCAAGTCTTTTGTCTTTAGTCGGTATGCTGTTGAGAAGAAAATGGCTATGCTAAGGGGAACAAATATACTCAACAGAACTCCTGCTAACCCAAAGGGGCCCACTATACTTCCATCTATTATTTTAAAGTCAAAAAGTTTGCTGTTTGCAATTGAACTTGCAGATATTCCTATATCTCCAAATGTGTAATCGCTTTTCAATCCTAAAGCGGAGGTGAGGAAACTAATCTGGAATATGAATGGCAGGATTCCTATAATGAAAAGAGGGAATGCTACTAAAAATGCCCTTATCCAGGGCTTTCTTGAAGTGAATTTAGAATAATCTGGATTCATCTCGAGGACGGATGACTCCCCATAGCCTCCAGGTCTTTTTAGAAGAACTTCAGAGGCCATGTAAAATACAAAGAATGGAATGATTATATTGAATATGAGAAAGACGTGTTGCCATTGCACTGCTCCCTGCAACAAAGTTGAAGCTAATGGAAGAAGGGCAAGAGCAAGCGTTGGAAGAATTATTCCAAGCATGTAAATATTTGTCATAGGTGCTCTTATTTCTCTGGAATATTTTAGCATCTTTTCGTAAACGCCATCTAAAATGACTTGGAGTGATTTTTCTAAAATTTCTACTCTTCTATTCTCTGAAGGTTCATACAACGAAGATTCAACAAGGTGAAATGACTCAACAAACTCAGGTGAATAATCTCTCCAGGTTTCAAGGTAATTATCAAGAGCTTGCTTTATTGTGGAATATTTTCCTATTTCTATATCATAGAATATTTTTTTAAAGTCAAGGGCGAGGGCTCCTTCGAGATGCTGTGAGGCAAACTCGATTGCTCTTTCAAGATTTGAGGTGTGCTTCATATAAATTACTACATAAAGAATTGCGGGAACCATCTGTGAGGAGGCTTGGAGTCTCCAGGCGTTTGCAAGTCTCTTTGGCATGGTGTAAGTATAATAAAATACGAAGAAGCTAGCTATTACTCCAAGGAAGAAAAATAGTAATTGCAATGAGCCATTTATCAGGTAAAATGCTAATGTGACAAGAAGAGTTCCTATAAACACTGTGAGCATTGAAAGCACACAGAGAGTTAATGCTTGGCTGGGATTTACATCAAGATGTGCTGTTTCAAGCTGTTTTTGTATTTTGACTCTATCTTTTTCAGCTATTTTTATTGAAACTAGATTTCCAAGAGATTTTGCCCATTTTTCATATCTTGAGGGGAAGGATATCATTTCATTCTTGAATTCAAGATACTCTCCTGAAGAAGGGGCTTCATAGGAGGAAGATTCCAGAGTTTGTTCGATTTTCTTGCTATACTTGTCTAATATGTCCTTAGTTGTTACCATCTTTTTTCAGTTATTTTACTGGCTTAGAAAGGAAAATGTAAGTTATAAATTGTGCGGTTTATTATTGCTAAGATTCCATAAAGTTCATAGTCTTTTTGAAGCCAAGCTTTTTGAAAATATTTAGGTTTCTATCAGCAGTAAGCAAAACCATTTTTCTTTTTGGTGTTTTTCTATTTTTATACTTCAAAGCTTCTTTAATAAGAGTTTTGGCAATTCCTTTATTCCTCCACTCTTTTAGGACATATATATCTTCAAGCCACAGCCACCTACTATCTTTATCTTTTCTTAAGGAGAGATATCCTATAATTTTGCCTTTTTCTTTTGCTGTTATATAGACTTGTTTTTTGTTTTTAATTATGGATATAAAGTCAGACCTGCTGTTAGGATTCCACCATTTCAATTCTGAGTGGGCTATCAAATCTATTTTGGCCAGTTCAGTTGCATCCGCTAATTTTGCAAATTTAGTTTCCATATTTTAATTAATAATTGATAGATTATTAATTTATCTAAATAGTTATATAGGTATTTCTTATTTCTATAAGCATGCTAGAAACATATTATCTTAGGGAATCTTTAGTTCTTTTAACATTGGAAGAATTGGAAACCAGAAATCTTGCTCCAATTAGAGAGTATGAATTTCATCAACTTGTAAGAAAAATTCAACCCCAAGACCAAATAGTTTTTAGGTACATAGATGAGCCAATTTCCTATAGTTATGACTTAAGTGGATTTATTGAAATGTTGGAAAGGAAAGCTCTTGTAGATAATTTCATTCTTATTAATGGAGGGCTTACTCGTACTAATAATTACCAGCTGACTCGAGTTGGAAGAGCAGAAGCTCGGGATTGGATGCAAGATGTTCGTCTTAGAAGAGATTTGACTGAAAGGATACGTCTGGGCATTGAATCTTCTGTTCTTTTGCTTACCGAATCTTTAGAAGTCAGATAGTTTAGTAGCAACAGATTTAATAATACTGGAAATATATTTTTATATGGATAGAAAAGAGAGGAAGGGTCAGATAGAATTTAACACAATCGTCTATTGGATTATAGGGACACTAGCAGTTGTTTTTGGAATAATTGAAATTATTTATCTTAATGGAAAGGGAGTTAGTTTCTTTGATGCGATAAAAAATTTATTCCACCCCATAGGATAGATATCCACAATGAACAAAAAAGCTCAAACACTTTCTTATATTTTGTACCTTATTATCGCACTATTAGTTGTTTTTATTGCTGTAAAAGTTTACTATAATTCTGGTAATTATTTTAAGAGTAATGCTGATCTTATCCCTAATTTCAATGACAGTGTGCAAAAAGTTTCTGGAATTGAGATTATAAGATATGATATTGTGAAAGATGCATTGCAGTATTATGATTCGGGTTATAGATGGCAGGCATTTCCAGGGACATTATCTCTTGATGAAAAAGATTTAAGTTATGTTGACGCCCATAATGTATTTGTCAATTATTATATAAAAGCAACTAGAAAAAGTCTTACAGTAAAAATTGATAACAGCAATGATTATGTAATTTTTGAAAGTGTAAAGCAAGGACCTCCTTCTGGAACTACCAATTCAAATTTATTTAATTTTGTTGCCAATAAGATTAATCCGCCAATACAGACTTCAGGAGGAGATGTTGTCGCTTATTTGTATACTAATGGAAACTATTCTGGGTGGTACGATGTAAATGTTAACCATGCTCTTTCTTACTATCCTTCTTCTGGCAAGGAAAACAGAGATGAAGCAATCTTGGCTTGGAATGATGAACTGATAAAACAAGCAGATAACTGGAGAGATTCGGTTCTTAATATTCCGGTTACATTGGCTTACACCGACACAAGTACAAAAGCAGTAAAGACAATACTTGTATGTCCAATTCCTATATTTGAGAATAATGGAAAATATTATGATTATCTAAGTTTTGATTTGGAGAAGGAGGCTCAGCCTGGTGATTCCTGCTCTTAATTTTATTTTCGGGAATAGAAAGGCTCAGATGTATAGTTGGTTAGATAATCTTGCCTTGTGGATTACTTTTCTTATTATTGTGGCTGGAGCAATAATATATTTCATACTGAAGAAAAATATTGGATAGCGCAATTGTTTTAAATCCTATATTCTTATGACTTTAATGAGATTATTCAAAAAGGGGCAGATAGAAGTTTACCAGGTTGTTATGCTTATTTTGTTTGTTGTTGGATTAGCAATACTCTTATTTTTTTGGTATTCTTTCAAAAATACTACTAATCTTAGCGATGATACTTGTCATCTTTCCGCGCTTACAAGGGGAACTACTCCTTCTGCAGGTCAGTCTTATATTCCACTAAAATGTACTACAAAGAAAATCTGTATTACATCAGATTCTTCAAAGAAGTGTACTGATTCTTTTGCAGGAGAGAGCGATATAAGTGTCGTTGCACTGCCTTCCGATAATCTCAGGGCGGCGAATTTGATTGAGAAAACTAGTGTTGAATCAATGTACAACTGTTGGAGTATGCTTGGACAGGGAAAGCTTGATTTGGTTGGGAATTTTCCTGAGCAATTTGGCTTAACTTCAAGCAGTCTTGCCAAACCTTATTGCATAATTTGTTCTAGAGTTGCGATAGACAAGAGTGTTGATGGAAATATTATGAAAAATGTTAATCTTTATAGCTATATGAAATACAATGGGCCAACAGGTCAGCAACTGACTTATTTACAGTTGTTTACTGACCCTCAATTTAAGTCTTATCCCGTAGTCAATCCAAGTTCATATCAAGATATAGGAAATAAGGACTCTTCTGGAAAAGAAGTCAGCATAAATTCAAGTCAGAATCAAATAGCATTTGTTTTCATGCAGATAAAGGCAAAAGATATATCTAAAGTTATAGCTAATCTTGGAGAGGCAGGAGCAATTACCTTGGGAGGATCTTTCTTAACAGGACCAACAAGGTCTGCTGCTGGAGCACTCATATTTTCAGGAGGAGTGGCTGGATTTATTTACAAAGCAGCAATAGCTACAGGGATTATTGGACAAGCTGCGATTAATACTTATTCAGGACAGATAACTGCTGCTGGTTACTGTGGAGCATTTACTGGAGAGAGTCAAAATGCAAATTTGGCAAGCGGTGCAGCTGGAACAAGCAATGGTTGTTCTTTGATTCAGAGCATTCCTTATAGCGCAAATTCGGTAAATCAACTTTGTAGTGTGATAGATGGAAATCCTTAAATGAAAATAAAAGAAAAAAGAGGCGATTTGAAGGAGCATATCGGAGATATAATCATAGGAATATTATGTCTTGCTTTGATAATTGCTGCGATTGTTATAATATACAAAGTTTTTGTAAATCAGGAAGCTCAAAATGCTAAGGTCACAATTGATGGAATAGAGGCAAAGATAAATAATCTTGCTGTTGGGCAGAATGGAACATTCTCTGTTTCTGGATTTCCAGGAGCAGCGCCAAGTGATATAACTGCTGCTCGATGGTATTTTATTGGATGGAGCAAGGCTGAGACGGGTAGACCTGGCGCTTGTACTTATGAAAGCTGTTTATGCATATGTAAGGGTTCATTGGGTGCAGATAAGAGTGCTCTTGCAGCTGAATGTGACAAAGAAGGATTTTGCAGGGCTTTCCCAGTTTCAAGTATACAGGTACAGACCAATTTTAAGGCTACTGAGTTTGCAGGAAAAAATGTACCTTACATAAGGCTCGAAAGTAATTTATTAGATATAAATGTGGTTAAAAAGAAAGACAATATTGAGGTATATCATGATGACTATTTTTCAATTCTTTAATAGAAAAGCAGAAGGCGACCAGGTTTTAGGTACGGTAGTTTACATAATATTAGTCTTGCTTTTTTTTATAGGGATGTTTTATTATGTCTCTTTACAGAGGAATGGTGCTGCAGCTTCTGAAGATTTTTATGCGAAAGAAATTAGCAAGGTAATTAATTTTGCACATCCTGGTGATCAGATAGTTTTTGATGTTCAGACGCCAACAGAGATAGCAGCCAAAAGTGGAATAAAGGATTCAAAAGAGATTTTTAATTTTGATAATACAAATAAACAGGTTTGCGTCAAATTAAGTGCAGGTATAAGAAGTTGTTATAGTTATTTTAACAATGTAAATATTTCTGACTGGAAAATAAATTATGGGGTTCCTAAAAATATGCTAATAATAAATATTGCCGGAGGAAAAAATGCTGCGTAATAAGAGGGCTGAGATGGGCTCGCAGATAATGGTTTTGGCTACATTGTTTTTAATGGTAATAATTGCTGTCGGGATTGCTGCGGGTGTTAGTCTTTATTTTGGTTCAGGAGTTGATGCAAGGCAAGCAGATGCAGACATATTAAAGTATAAAATTGAAAATTGCTTTAATGAAAAAAGTATTTCAGATATAGGGAAAAACATTTTTGATTCATGCGGGTTAAATAAAGATTCTTTTAATGGAAATAGCTTAGTATTCAAGATTTGTGAAAATTCAAATCTTAATGATTGTACAACAAGTAGTGCTTCTTTCCTTTCTTCTGGAAGTAATTTCCAATCTTGCTTATTTACTGGAAAAGAGTCGAGTAATACTTTTCTTAAATGTTCATATGCTCAGATATCAAGGGATGGAAGGAATTTTGTTTTAATTACTGGAAGCAGTCAACAGATAAGGAGGATAAACGCATGATGAATAGGAAAGCAGAAGGACCTTTTTCGATAACTATGACTACAATACCTATAATGATTATACTTGTGGTTCTAATGGGTCTTTTTATATTTGCTGCGTATTTGGAGTCTCGCTCAAAGCCAGGAATTAATTCAGATGCATTAGGCATTCAAATTTCTGAGGATTCTTTATTGTTCAAGCAGATACAGGTTGATGCACAACAAATGCCTCTTGCCGAGGGTTTGATAAAGTATCCTTATGAAAAAGTGCCTACTGGTCTTTCTTCTTTACAGGATAGAAGTGCATTTACTAAAAGTTATATTGATGCACTTCTATCTTTTGTCAAGTCGCAGACTTTACCTTCAAGTACTCTTTCTTGGGAGAGCGGAGAGTGTTTTTCTATTGCGATAGAAGATTTTACAAATGGAATTGGAAGATTTGCAGTAATAAATAAAGATTCAAAAGGAATTGTTTCTACAGAAAAAGATGAAATGTATAAAATTGATTCCAAGACTAAATCTGGCAGCAAGAAAAATGTAGTAATTACAACTGGAGATACATCTCATAGTGATACTTTTGGATATAATTATATTCCTTTGACAATTAATGGAAATTCAGGGGCAATCCTTTATTACTTTGTGAGGTGCTCAGGATAAGATGGAAAAAATAATTAACAGAAAAGGAAGCATTTCAACCACTTCTTTATTATTTGTAGCTATTATCCTAATAATCATGGCATGGACTTCTTTCATTTTCTCAAATTCTGATAATCAGGTGAAGTCAGAATCAATTTCTAACACTCTTTCTCAGGTAGAATTTACTTAGAAATATATTCTTGCTGAATCTGCTTCTATCGCGAAGCAGGTTGTTTTGTCAAAAACGAGTGATAGTGAACTGAAAAATACTTACATTCAGGATTCGCTTGCTCACAAATTAGGAATAGAGGAAGAGGGGAACCTTTTTGCCAAGATAAAAAATGGAGATTTTAGTTTTTCAAAGGATGGAGAGCAGTATGTTTTGCAGGTAAATGAAGTCGGATTTGAATCTAAAGGACCTGATGCAGATATTAAAAGGACTTTCGACATAAACCTTAGATTTGACAAAGACGGTAACTTAGCGACATAACATTTATAAATAAGGATTAATTTGGTTATCTATGCTCATAAAAAGAGGAATGAACAGAAAAGCGCAGGAGACTACTCCTTTATCTAATATTGCTGGGGTGATTATTATTGTGGCTATTGTTGTTATTTTGCTTACTTTGGCGTTTAATGCTTACGGGAAAGGAAAGACTGTTGCTACTTCTCTTCCAAGTGATTTAACAAGTCTTGTAACTGCATGTAATGGTTATGTTTCCTCTTCTATTACTTCTACTCAGGTAGATTATTGTAAGTTTAGAGAAATTACACTTAATGGTGTTGATCAGTATATAAATTGTGCAAACCCTGCTGTTCAGGGTTATATGGATTCTCAGAATAGGGGTGTCTTCAATTGTAATTCTGACAGTACTAATCCTCCTGAGAAACAGGAATGTATTACTTTGTTCAAGCAAGGAATTAAGAATCCTTTGGTAGTTGGAGGGTTGAATGTTAACTGTGCCAATCCTGCAACGAATACAATAACTCCAATAACATGTAATGATCTTGGCGGAGTGGTTTCTGCTTTCAACAAGGCTTGTCCTGCAAAGAATGCGGCTGGACAGTTGATTGGTACTGGTACAGCCGATCAGACAAGAGCAGTAAATGGTTACAATGCTGGAGCTGAAAAAGATAGTGTGTGTTGCGTAGTGCCTTTGTCAGCTTAATAAGATATTTAAATTAGCTTTTCTCTTTTTAATAATGGATTATGATTTTCCTCAGAGAAGAAAGAACAAGAATGACAAAAGGTCTAAGTCTAGGTTTAACAAATATAAGAAGGGCGGCCAGCACAGGACTAGTAATGTTTCAATTTCTTCGCATCCTCCTGCTAAGTAAAACTGTATAGGATAGATTAATAAATAATTATTCTCTGGTTTTGAGATGGAAGAGTATTACTTTTTATTTTTGATTGCATTCGTTTATACTATTTTTGCAGCTGTGCAGGACCTTAAAGAAAGAGAAGTTGCTAATTGGCTTAATTTCTCGTTGATTGCCTTTGCTTTGGCTTATAGAGCTATTTATTCCTCTTACACTGGCAATTATTCTTTTCTATTGTTTGGAGTTCTGGGATTTGGAGTTTTCTTTTTAATTTCCAATTTACTCTATTACACTAAGGTTTTTGCAGGAGGAGATGCTAAACTGCTCATGGCTTTTGGGGCAATATTGCCTTTCCAGTCATACTTGGATCTTGCGACTCTAAGTCTTAGCTTTCTTTTTGTGTTATTCTTTATAGGAATGATTTATGGAGCGATATATAGCATCTTTCTGGCTGCCACAAATAAAACTAAATTTAGTCGGGAGTTTAGGGAACAGTTTAGAAAGAGAAAATATCTTCTTCTCTTTAGTATTCTTGGAATAGCGATAATTATTGCTAAATCTTTCGGCGTTTTGTCATATTTGCCTTCCTGGTGGTTCTTTGCTCTGCTATTTATTTTCATGCCTTTGCTTTATATTTATCTTGAGGCAGTTAATAGAAGTTGTATGATAAAAATAGTTGATGCTAGCAAATTAACTGTGGGAGATTGGCTTGAACAGAATGTAAAAATTGGAAGCAAAACGATAAGAAAAAGTGTTCATGGCTTAAGCGCTAGTGAAATAAAAGCACTACAGAAAGCTAGGAAGAAAGTGATTGTAAGATATGGAATTCCTTTTGTGCCTGCTTTTCTCTTGGCTTTAATTTTTATGGTATTCTTCTTTTTAGTTTCAGGACTTGACTTTCAGAGCTTTTTCTCTTCTCTATTTTGATTTTTTCTATTTTTGGTTTTATGGGTTTGTCTTTTATCAAGATGGCTATCTTTTCAAGCTCTTCAGTTGATGCCTTTGTTCTTGGAGAAGCTAAGCTTAATTTAGAGCCATAGCAGGGAATAAGATTAACTATTGATTCTCCGAATTTTGTTTCTGGTTGAATTTCATTTGAAGTTGCTTTTAACTTACTTATTGTTCTTTTTGCTAGTTTTTTTGCCAGGGCAATAGAATTCTTTGGAATATCTTTTGGATTCGAAACTGATGTTTTAGGAATTATTATTACATGGCCTTTTGAAATTGGATTAATGTCGAGAACTGCGAGGGAGAAAGAGTCTTCAGAAACAGATACTGCTGGCACATCTTTATCAACTATCATCCTGAATATTGTTTTTTCTTTCTGATTAGGGTTTGCATTTCTTGCCTGTTGCTGTTTTACAAGTGTTTCAACTGCTTCTGTTGAAAGAGAATCTATTTGTGCAAGAGCCTGCGCTTTTTTATCCTCAGGTAGATGGTTCACTTGCTCTCTTAATTGGTCTTTTATTTCTTCAACTTCTTCTGGTGCAAGAGTCATACAAGAAATAGGAGAAAAGGGTTTATAGAGATTATGTTGATTTCTTACATTTATCCGAAAGCTCTTCGATAATCTTCAATTGCGACTGAGGAAACATGTTCTATTGAAGATAGAAGTGATTCTACTTTATCAGTTCCTTTTTCTTCAGGAAGATCTGTTTTCATTATTAATGCTTTCAATCCGAAGGCAATAGGTCTCTCTTCAAATGAAAGGTTTTTTGCTCCTTCATTCTGCATAAGAGAAGTAGCTTTTTTCTTTATTTCATCTAAGCTTGCTTCAAGAGAATCAGGAAGGATTTTTACTATTAAAACAATTGTAGCCATGATAAAGGCTAATAAAAATCCTTTATAAATCTGTTGTTTATAACAGAGAAAAATAAGTTAAAAAAAATAAAAAATAAAAATTTGTATTTATTTGCTTGATAAGCAGCCAATTCCTCCAATGACGGCAACTACACCGCCAATGAAAGCTAGCCACGCAGCAGGCATCCACTGACCGATAACTGAAATTACTCCGCCAATGATTGCGAGCCATGCTCCCCAACTTGCCATTGTTATGAATTCCTCCTTTCAATAGAAACAATCATGTGTATATTAATAATATAGGATATTTAAATCTTCGGTTCGTGTTAATTAAAAGGGTTTATGGTCCTTCAGAATCCAAATACTTTTAAATTCAATTTAGGTCTGAAAGTGATGGATAATTATGTTGCTTTGATTGAAAGGATTTCTAGGGCTTCGGGATTGAGTAAAGAAGAGCTTGAAAAGAAGGTTGAAGGAAAGAGAGCAAAGCTTTCTGGTCTTGTTTCCAAGGAAGGAGCAGCGCAGATAATCGCTGCAGAGCTTGGAATTAATTTTGAGAAAGAAAAAATGAAAATTTCTGAGATTGCACAGGGAATGAAAAGAGTAAATCTTGCTGCTAAAATAGTTGATATCTCTCCCGTAAGAAGTTATAACAAATCTGGAAGAGAAGGAAAGGTTGTAAATTTAATGATAGCTGACCAGACTGGAAATGCAAAAGCAGTTTTGTGGGATAGTAATCATATAGGGCTGATAGAGCAGGCTAAAATAAAGGTTGGAGATGTGATTGAGCTTTCAAATGCTCAAATAAGGAATGGGGAATTACACTTAGGTTCCTTTTCTGACTTTAAACTTAGCAAAGAGAACATTGGAGAGGTCGTGACTAAGAAAATGTTTACTTCAAAGAAGCTCAAGGATGTGAATAGCGGAGAAAGTTTGAGGGCAAGGGCAGTCATTGTTCAGCTTTTTGAGCCTAGATACTTTGAAGTCTGTCCTGAATGCGGAAGGAGAGTATTGGAAGAGGAGTGCAAGGTTCATGGAAAGGTAGTTCCAAAGAAGAAAGCATTGCTTAATGTTGTTCTGGATGATGGAAGCGATTCAATAAGGTCAGTTATGTTTGGAGAGACTATTTACAATCTGGGATTGAATGAGGAGGAAGTATTCAATATTGAGAAGTTCATGGAAAAGAAGAAAGCAATTCTTGGAGAAGAGAAGATATTCTCAGGAAACATAAGGACGAATGCTCTTTACAATACTTCTGAGTTTAATATTGAGCAGATTGAGGAGCTTAATGTTGATACTTTGCTCAAAGAGCTTGAAGCTAAGAAATAATTTTTGTTTTAATAAGATTTAAATCTCTGATTTTACTAGACTAATAATGATGTTCAGGACTCATATGGCTATCGGGGTGATGCTTGCACTGATATTTTTGCCTGCGGTTACTCATAAATGGACTTTCATAATTGTACTACTTGTTTGCACTTTACTTCCTGATATCGATATGAGTCAGTCTTATCTTGGGAAACATAAAATTTTAAGACCAATACAATGGTTTGTTAAACACAGAGGAGTTTTCCATAGCTTTACTCTTGCGATAGCTGTTGCACTCATATTTGCATTTTACATTCCTATTCTTGCTCTTCCTTTCTTTTTAGGATATGCTGGTCATCTTATTGGGGATGCTGTTACGAATGAGGGAATAAGACCTTTCTGGCCATTCAAGGATGAAATAAGGTGGAAGATAACTACAAATGGCAAGAGTGAGAAAATAATATTTTATGTTATTGTAATTATTAATATTGTTTTATTGATTAGTTTTTTCATCTGATTTTTTAAAAATAGACCAACTGTATTCTGGATTGATATAATATTTATAAAGCCAGAAGTTTGAAAATACTCTATGGCAAAAGGTGAAGAGGAAAAAGAGGAGGTGGTTGAGGTTAAGGAAGGGCATCCTGAAATGAAAATTACTGATGTTCCCGGAATTGGTCCTGGAATAGCTGCAAAGCTTGAAGCTGCAGGCATTTATGATTTAATGGGTCTTGCGGTCATGTCTCCTTCTGTCCTTGCTGATACTGCTGGAGTTGGAGAGGCTGTTGCAAGAAAAGCTATTCAGGCGGCAAGAGGAATGATGAGTCTTGGATTTATGTCTGGAGATGAATTTGCAAAGAAAAGAGAGGATGTGATTTATATTTCTACAGGATCAACCAATTTGAACAATCTTCTTGGGGGAAAAGGGGTAGAATCAAGGGCACTGACAGAAGCTTACGGTGCATTTGGAAGTGGCAAAACACAGCTAGGATTGACTCTAGCTGTGAATGTCCAACTTCCTAAGGAGCAGGGAGGAGCAAATGCAAAAGCTGTTTTTATAGATACAGAAGGCACTTTTAGACCTCAGAGAATAAGACAGATAGCTGAGGGGATAGGAGCGAATCCAGACAAAGTGCTTAAGAATATTTTGGTTGCAAGAGCTTTTAATTCTGATCATCAGATACTTCTTCTTGATAAGATAAATGAGATGATAAAAGCAGGCGAACCAATCAAATTAGTTATTATTGACTCTTTAACTGCTCACTTCAGGGCAGAGTTTACTGGAAGAGGAGAACTTGCTGATAGGCAGCATAAACTTAACAGATATTTGCACCAGTTGATTAGACTTGCTGAGCAGCATAATCTTGCTGTTTATGTGACTAATCAGGTTATGGCTAATCCTGCGATGATGTTTGGAGATCCAACAACTGCAGTAGGAGGCAATATTGTTGCCCATGCTTCTACTTACAGAATGTATTTCAGAAGAGGAAA
>CAZHCL010000007.1:0-44733 GCA_964530955.1 Candidatus Woesearchaeota archaeon
CTGGATGGGAATTAGGAGTAATTGCTGGAAAAGCATTTGTAACACAAATAGGAGCATCTATATCCTCAACCTCAAATGTAAACGATGGTAAATGGCATTTTGTTCTGGCTACTTGGAATACTTCTGATTGGAATTTGTATGTTGATGGAGTTTCCCAAGCAAATGGAACGACAACAGTTAATACGCAAGCTCAGACTTTTTTAATAGGCAGGGAAGTTCAATCTTTTGGTAAGGACTTTAATGGAAGTATTGATGATGTAATGCTGTTTAATAGGACTTTATCTTCTGGAGAAATATCTTCATTGTATAATGCTTCTGCTACTCAGTATTACAATAACTTCACTTCTCTTGCCCAGGGCAGTCATACTTTTACTGGCTATGCAGTAGATTCTCTCGGAGGTCTAAATTCAACTGAGACGCGTAATATAGGTTTGTTAGTTTCTCAATTAACTTCATGCGGTAACTTAAGCTATCCAAATGGAATCTATCTTTTACAGAATAATATTTATAATTATAACGGCACTTGCTTTACAATAACTGCTGATAATGTAACTTTAGACGGGCAAGGATTTACCATTAATGGAACTCAGGACCCAGCCAATGTTTACTGGGGAGTCAACGCTACGACCTCAACAAATGCGACCATAAGAAATATCACTATCTTGGAATTTGGAGATTATAATAGATTAAATGTTAATGACGGGGGAGGAATTTATTTATCTGCAAATAATTCATTGATAAATAATGTAAACTTAGGTCTTAATTATCAGGGATTGTTGATTTCTTCTACCTCTTCTAATAACTCTATGCTAAACAGCGCTTCTTCTTTTAATAGAATAGGAATAACTGTGAATGGTCAGAATAATATTCTTACAAATGTGAATGCAAAGACAAATACCGGTGGAGATGGAATTGATATTAGAGGTAATTATACTAATTTAACAAATATACAAGCAAATTCTAATACTTTAAGTGGTATTTCTGCTGTCAGCAGTTTTAATATATTTTCTAACATTACCACTAATTCAAACGCTGGTTTTGGAATAACTCATGGAGGCATGCTTGTTAGCGGTCAGAATAACACTTTTTACAACATTACCACTAATTCAAACACTGGTCTTGGAATATTATTTAGTGGATCTAATAGTAGTTTTACCAATGTAGTTGCAAATTTTAATACTAACGGAATACTTGCTGGTACTTCAAATATTATCTTTTCTAATTTTGTTGCCAACTCAAACAATAATACAGGTATATCGATTTCTGGGTTAAATCATGTATTTTCTAATATAACCGCCAACTCAAACAATAATACAGGTATATCAATTGGCTCAAATTCAAGCAACTTTACCAATGTAGTTGCAAATTCTAATAAAGCTAGCGGAATATCATTTGGCACAGCTAGTTTTAATATTTTATCTAATGCAACTACGATGTTAAATAACTTAGGTTTATACTTTTCTGCTTCTTCTCAGTTTTCAAACACATTAATCAATTTGACTTCCACTAACAATACATTATATGACTTAAATCAGAGTAAAGTAGCCGTAAAAGGAGCATACTTTATTGACGACGTTATTTCTACTTACAACCTTCAAAATTCATCTGACCAGATATTCTTCCAGAACTCAAGTTCTGGAGAAATAAGATTTCTGGCAACAACAAGCGGGGCCGGAATAAATGGAACTGGCTTAAATTTGATAGGTAATTCAACTTCAGATATAGTAATTATCAATAACAGCGTATTTGTAAATTCAGTCCAGTCTGGACTGAATAGGAGCGCAAATATAACTCTTTACAATCTTCCCACTACTCTAGCTAATCCAACAATATTAAGAGATGGAGGTGTATGTCCTTCAAGCATTTGTTACAACTTTACCTCATTAAATGCGGGAAATGTATCCTTTAATGTAACTGGTTGGAGTAATTATAGTATATTTGGTAATTTTAATCTTGATTCATGTGGTACTTTAAGTTCTCCAAACGGAATTTACTTCTTAGGGAAAAATGTTAAAAATTATGCCGGAACTTGCTTTACAATAACTGCAGATAATGTAACCTTAGACGGACAGGGACATACAATAAATGGAACGCAGGATATTAATAATGCCTATTGGGGAGTCAATGTTACTAGCGTTAATAATGTGACGATAAAGAATATCACTATTCTTAATTTTGGAAATTATCCCAATCTGGTAGGTGTACTTGATGGAGGAGGAATTTATCTTTCAGCAAATAAATCAGTAATAAGTAATGTGAATATTAGTTTGAACTATTACGGGCTATTAATAAAATCTGATTACAATAATCTAAACGGTATCTACTATTATTCAAATATAAATGGGATTATAATAAATGGCAATTCCAGTGTTATCTCTAATACTACTTCTAATTCATGTTATTATGATGGTATAGATTTGAATGGTAACTCTAATAATCTCACAAACATACAATCAAATTCCAACGGACTTGCAGGAATATCTATTGGTTCTAGTTTCAACATATTATCTAATGTAACGACTATGCTTAATAAATTGGGAGTATACCTTTCTGCATCCCCTCAAGTTTCAAACACAATAATCAATTTAACTTCCACCAATAATACAGTATATGACTTAAATCAGAGCAAAGTAGCAGTAAAAAGCACATACTTTATTGACAGTATTATTTCAACTTATAATCTGCAAAATTCATCCGACCAGATATTCTTCCAGAACTCAAGTTCTGGAGAAATAAGGTTCCTAACAGGAATAAACGGAACTGGAACAAATCTTATAGGTAATTCAACTTCCGACATAGTAATTATCAATAACAGCGTATTTGTAAATTCAGTCCAGTCTGGACTGAATAGGAGCGCAAATATAACTCTTTACAATCTTCCCACTGGAGTTGTACTTCCGATAATGCTTCGAGATGGTTTTGTTTGTCCTTCAAGCATTTGTTACAACTTTACCTCATTAAATGCAGGAAATGTATCCTTTAATGTAACTGGTTGGAGTAATTATAGTATAGGTAGCAGCATCACTCTAATTAATTCATGTGGAATCTTGAACAATCCAAATGGAATTTACCTTTTACAGAACAATATCTCCAATTACAATGGAACCTGCTTCACAATAACTGCAGATAATGTAACCTTAGACGGACAGGGATTCACTATCAACGGAACTCAGGATCCTGCTCATGCATATTGGGGAGTCAACGCAACAGGTGTTAATAACGCAACCATAAGAAACATCACTATTCTAGATTTCGGAGATTACAACAAAGTAGGTTTATTGGACGGAGGAGGAATATATCTTTCTGCAAATAGCTCTACTATAATGAATGTAGGTTTAAGCTTTAATTACCAGGGAATTGTTTCAACTATTTACAATTCTACGTTGAATAACATTTCTTCAGATAATAACCGGGCAGGTATTATCGCTAGTGGCCAGAGTAATATTTTCTCCAATATAGATACAAGTTCAAATTCATTGGGAACAGGTTTTTCATATAATGGAAATTTTAGCATCATGACTAATATAACCGCAAATTCAGATTATCGCTCAGTCCTTATAGTGCACACAATAGCCTTTTCTGTTACGGGTAATTCAAATAATTTCACATCAATAACTTCAAGTAATAATATAGGAACTGGTCAAAGCGATGGAATTTCAATAACAGGAAATAATCTTAACTTGTTTAATATTACTTCTCTGAATAATAGGGGAGTAGGCCTTTCGGTTTCAGGAGATTCAGCAAATCTTAATTGGGCAAATCTAAGTTACAATAATTATGATGGGTTAGATATATACGGAAATTCGGGAAACTTTTCTAATATAGATTCATCATTCGATAATTATGGTATCTATGTTATAGGTAATTCTACCTATTTGAATAATATAACCTCAAACTCAAATGGTTTTGATGGAATTTATATTTCTGGAAATTATGATGGATTATCTTTGGCAAACGCTAATTCCAACGGAGGCAACGGTATGACCCTTACCTCAAGTACCTCTTGTAACTTCACAGGTATAAATGCAAGCTATAACACTTTAGGTAACGGAGTGTATATTGAATTAAGTAATTCCAATATACTTGCAAATGTAAACGCTTCATTAAATAGTTATGGAATACTTGCAACAGGAAGTTCTTCAAATAATTTCAATAATATTACTACTTTCTCAAATTCTTTGGATGGAATATATATAACTGTGGGTTCTTCAAATATACTTGGAAATATTACTTCGAGATTTAATTCAGGTAATGGAATAACTCTTTATCAGTCTGCGGATAGCACTAATCTATCAAATGCAATATTAAATAACAATACAAATGCTGGATTAAGTGTGCAGAGTAGCTCATATGCAACAATATCCAATATAACGGCAAATACTAACGGGTTTGGATTACTAGCTTCTTCATTCACATCAAATAATTTCATTAATTTGACTGCTCTTAATAACAGCCAGTATGATTTGAATCAAAGTGATATGGCAATAAATCTTACTTATTTCATTGACAGTAGAATTGCAAGCTATTCTCTTCTTAATTCATCTAACCAGATATTCTTCCAGAACTCAACATATGCAGAAATAAGATTTTTATCTGGAATAAACGGCACTGGAACTAATTTTATAGGAAATGACACTTCAGATATAAGACTTTCTAATAATAGTGTTTTTGTAAACTCAGCACAAAGTAGTCTTAACCAGCCGGCAAATGTTACTCTTTATGGAAATCCTGCTGGTTCTGCTTCCAATCCTAGAATATTTAGAAATGGTCTTTCCTGTTCATTTAATGTGTGTTATAATTTCACTTCTTTGACTGCTTCAACAGTTATTTTCAATGTAACTGGATGGAGCAATTACAGTATAGGGAACTTAGATGTTCCTAATATAAGTTTTGTTTATCCTACTCCCGTAAATACTAGTTTTATTACTTCACCAAGTTTAATAGTTAATTTAAGCACGGCTAATCCAACCAGCCATTATTCTTTTGTTGATTTTGATAAATCTTTGGTAGGGTTGTGGAGAATGGAACAAAATAATGCAACTTTTTTTGCTGATGAAGGAAATTATGGATATAATGGAACATGTTACGGAACAAACTGCCCTACTTTTAATGCCACAGGAAAATTCGGGGGAGCAGTTTATTTCAACGGCTCACAATATATTAATATAACCAGCAATACAACTAACTTACCTATTGGAAGTCAAAATAGAACGGTAAGTGCTTGGGTAATGTATAATGGAAGCGTTGATTCTCAGGATAGGTATTTCTTCTCTTATGGGCAATTGGCAACTACTAATTTTTGGGGAATGGGTGTAATTTCTGGCAAATTTATATTTACCCAGGTCGGGGCGAATATTCAGTCAAATACATTGGTAAGCAATGGTAAGTGGTATATGATGACTGTAATGTACAATGGAACTGGTACTGGTTTATATGTCAACGGAGTGCTAGAACAGTCAGCTACTTCTGTTGCTTTACCTATCAATACAGTTATTCAGCAGGCTCACTTTGGAGATGCTTTCTCAGTTGGATCTCAAAGTTTTAATGGACGCGTTGATGACTTAATTATTTTCAACAGAACTTTATCCTCTGGAGAAATATCTTCATTGTATAATGCTTCGATAAAGCAATATTCTAATAATTTTAGTTCTTTGAATCAAGGAATTCATACTTTTACTGGTTATGCCGTAAGCAGTCTGGGAACTAAAAATCAGACTGAAAAAAGAACCGTAAATTTAGATAGTATAAATCCAAATATACAATTTGTCTCTCCAACTTATTCAAACGGAACTTTCTTTGCAGGGTCTTTGCCAGTGAATATAAGCAGCAGTGATGCGAACACACATTACACTTTTGTAGACTTTGATAAATCATTAGTGGCTTGGTTCAGGTTCAACAATGAATCTGGTGAAAATGCTAGCTTCTTCAAAGATTACAGTACATATGGAAATAATATGACTTGCTTCGGAACCTGTCCTACAAGTAATATCTCTGGAGCATTTGGAAAGTCAATTAATGTATTCGGAGCATCGAATTCCTCGCTGAATGCATCATTAAATGGCAATTCACCAAGAAACTTTACTGTGTCAATCTGGATGTCAACAACATTAACTGGAGATGTTCTTCCATTTTGGTGGGGAACTGGATGTTCAGGCGGAATGATATATATCGGAACAAAATCGTCCCAAGCAGAGTTTGGATATTGTGGGGCTGGTCAGAATGTTAATGGTGGCTCAAATCTTAATAACGGAGCTTGGCACAATATTATTGCTGTTGTAAATGACTCTAAAACAATCTTATATGTTGATGGCTTAAGTGTTGCCACTTCTACCCTTCTTCCAGGTAGTATAAATGGAACCTGGAATCTCAACCCTTCGGCGAGGACCACTCCTGAAGGAGAAGTAGTTGATGAGATATTAGTTTTCAACAGAACTTTATCTGCTGGAGAAATATCTTCTCTTTATAATGCAACTGCAAATCAATATTATAATAATTTTACAGTAGGATCTGGAAAACACAATTACATCGGATATGCGGAAGATATAGCAGGCAATACAAATCAAACAGACTTTAGAACAGCAATATTTGATTCTCCTCCAAATGTCAGCCTCATATCTCCTTTGGATGGTGCCTCAACTACTAACAGAACTCCATTATTTAATTGGACAGGTTCAGATCCGGATAATAATTCTTTGACTTATGAGCTTAATATAACCTGCTATGCGCTTGCTGGAGGAATATGCACAGGTAAGGGTAGTGATGATAGGTACTACAACAATAATACTATTTTGGGTAATACGACATTTATAATTCCGGGAGATTTGCTTTATTTGTATGACCACAATTATTATTATAATTGGAGCGTTAGGGCTTACGATGGAACCATGTATGGAAATTGGACAAATGCTTATAGACTTAATATAAGTTCCTTAGTATTAATAAGCAATCCAGTTAATTCAGTGGTATTCGGTTCCATATCTCTTTTAGCTTCTAATGATACGACTAAAAATAATCCAAGTCCATTTGTTCTCCAAAATGATGGAAATTCTTTTGTTAATGTAACTATTACAGGAACTTCACTTTGGAGCGCTATTACAAATCCAAGCAAGTATTTCCAGTTTATGGTCGGTAATAATACTGCTCCAGGCTATTCCGAAAATGGTTCATTTATATGGGGAAGTTCTTCAACATTATTCACTAATGTTTCCTCTTCAAGCAGCGCAGTAGATATTTCAACTCTCAACTATTCGGATGTAACTGATAGTGCAAGAGTAGACATCAATGTAACGGTTCCTGTCGGAGAGCCTCCTGGAGCAAAAAACTCAACTATAACTTTCCTGGCGGTGTTGGGAGAATAAAATGGAAAGAAGAAAGATGATAATAGCTATTGATATTGCAGTGATAGGAATTAGTTTTGTTTTAGTTTTACTTGCAGTAAACTATGCAAGGCCTCTTGTAATCTCTCCAGTAAATGATTTTAGCACAACCAATGATTCCGTTCTATTCTCTTTCCAGAAAGGTAATATTATTGAGATAGACGACAATCCTAATTTCACTTCTCCGCAAAAAATATCTGCTGCAAATAACTTAGTAATAAATCTTGAGCCAGGATTATATTACTGGAAAGTTGAGGGAATATTGGACAGTTCGGTCAGAACAATTACTATAAAATCTAGGGTAGATCTCAAATTAAAAGACGCAGGAAGTCAATATCAGTTAGTTAATGCGGGCAATACTCTTCTTAATGTTGATATGTATAATGGAACAAAATATACTGGGAATATTACTCTTGAAACAGAGCAGAGCAAGAATGTTTCAGGAACTGTTTTTATTGGGAGACAATCCAATGGATAAATTTACAGTTATATTTATATCTTTGATAATTTTGCTAGCTAGCAGTTCTTTCACTGCAGCTTTAGGGATAACTCCTGGAATGACCACTCTTGAGTTTTCACCTGGTCAGGAAAAGACAATTTCATTTACAATAATCAACTCTGAGCACAAGGATTTGCGCTTGCAGATATACTCTCAGGGAGAGCTTAATCAAAGTGTAGTTTTAAGTACGGAACAGATTAATATGAGCTCTTCTCAAGAAGAACAGACTTTTCAAGCAATTCTTAAGTTGACTGGAAACTTATCTCCAGGAAAACATACTTTGGGAATAGTTGTGATGGAACAGGCTACTCCCGCAGCTAGGGGTGCGCAGGCATCTATCGGTGCTCAGCTGGCAGTAATGCATCAAGTTGTAATCAATGTTCCTTACCCGGGTAAATATTTGGAAGGAAATTTACAAATAACTGGAGATAATCCTAAGAATTTTGTTATATCTTTAAATAATCTTGGAAGAGCAAATATAAATAAAGTTTCTTCTAGCATACTAATATACAATTCTTCTGGAGATAATGTTAAAAATTTGACAACAAATGAAATTTCTCTTAAGTCTGGAGAACAAAATGAGATAACTGCTCAGTGGAATGTTGATGCTCTTGATGGTAATTATCTTGCAAAGGCAGTTCTTGATTATGACAATCAAGAGGTTTTGCTTCAAGCTAATTTTGATGTGGGTCAATTTTTGCTTGAACTTCAGCAGCTTTTCGTAAAAGATTTCACTTTAGGAGGAATTGCAAAGTTTAACTTAGTTGTGCAGAACAGGTGGAGTCAGACGTTAAATGATGTTTATGCAGAAATGAATGTTTACAACAATAACATTGAGGAAATCGCATCAGAAAAGTCTGCTACTTATAATATTCCTTCAGGATTACAGACCACTATTAATTATTATTGGGATACTGCTAACGTAAGTCCAGGTCAGTACAATGCTAGTGTCATTCTTCATTATGGAGATAAGAATACTCAGAGTAACATAGGACTTAACGTAGGGCAGAACTCCATAGATGTGACTGGATTGGGTTACGTAATCTCTTCTCAAGGCACAGGTTCAGGTTCAAATGTTAATATGACTTTAGTAATTATAATAGGGTTCCTTGTGCTTCTTAACGTGGCTTGGTTCCTAATATTCAGAAGAAAGAAAAAGCAATAATTTATTTATTTTTTATTTTATCCCAGAGATTCATTCCTTCTACACTATCTTTAAGCATTTCAGGGCTTTCATTGATTATTCTTATCTCTTTATTTTTTGGCAGGTTTTCGAGAAGTTCTTTCCACGCTTTTTTTTCAGTAGGAATATGGTTTTTTTCTCCCTTTTCTCCGTAAACTATTCCTGAGAAGTGTACATGCCATTCTTTTGAAGGAAATAAATTTGAAATTTTTTCATAATCTACTTTTTTGTCTCTGGCAAGTATATGTGCGAAATCTATGCAGAAAGAGCAATCTGTTTCCTTTACTAATCTGGAAATTTCTTCTACACTACCAAAGACATTTATTTTTCCCATTGTTTCAGGAGCTATTTTTATTTTCCAACCTTTGTTTTTTATTTCTTTTATTATTTCTATAACTCCTTCTTTTATAGTTTCATATGCCTTTTCTTTATCGTCTCCGTAATAGCCTGGATGAAAAACAACAACTTTTACTCCAAGAAGTTCTCCTATCTCGCAGCATTGCAATATTCTTTGCTTAGTTGCTTCTCTTTTTTCTTTCTCAGCAGAGTTGAGATTCACCCAGTATTGTGCATGGATGCTTAGGTCTATTCCTAACTCGGCTGCCTTTTTGCCTATAATCCTGGCTTCATCAGGTTTTATGTAAACTGAATAGGTAAAAGCTATTTCGCAGGCTTTCAGTCCTAGTTTATGATATTTTTCAAGTGTTTCTAGAGCTGTTTTTACAGGACCTAAACCTGCTGGTCCAAATTTTATCACCATTTTAATAAAAGAAAAAGGTAATTAATAAAACTATCCTTGAATTAGAACTTCTTGTTGAGATTTATTCCGAATACGACTCTATTCTTGAATATTCCGTGTATTCCATCTATTTTTCTCTGTGCGCTCAGAGAAGGAGTAAGCGTAAATCCTTTTCCAAGATCAAAGTTTACTTTACTTTGTGCCGCAACATGAGTAATTCCCGATTCAGAGGTGAAGAAATAGTCGTTGTAGGTGACTCTTCCTTCAAGTGATAGACTGATCTTTTGTGAAAGTTTCAGCGTCTTGTCTAAGGTAATTTGACCGAGATTTCCTTGATTACTTGTCTCACCGTGTGCATGGCTGAAATAGAGCTTTAAGTTTATTGGAAGATTTTTTGTTTTGAGAGAATATTCTTCAGTTATAGCATCAGGACTTGTTGAATCTGGGAAAGTGAAATAAATCACTCCTGCCCTGAAATCAAAGTTTTTTGTTGAATAGGTATATCCTAGACTATTGTCTATTTCATTGACGCTGCCTTTTTTTTCATCAAGGTTGTTCCAGATATTGTATTCAATAGGACCAACATTGAAACCAATGTCGCTTTGCATTACAGGACCTTTTGATAGTGTAAACCCGAATGTTCCTAAGTATCTAGAGAATAAACCTGCATCAGTATATACACCATTTATTACCGGTTTATTAGCTTCTTCAGGTGTATTTTCTCCTGCCTTTGCGTAGGGCGTTGCAAGAGCTAAAGCCAGTGCTCCGAGCGCAGTTATCTTTGAAAGTATTTTCATGTTAGAAAGTATAAAGAAAAGCTCCTTTGACAGTTAAATCTCCCTTTCCTGCTATTGGAATGCTTGCACCAAAAGCTGGACCCATATAATGATTTCCATACTTAATTCTGAAAATTGTTTGAGGCTCAATTGTATCCGCGCTCTTTTTGCTATCGAAAGCATGCTTTTCTTCAACTGTCAGGCCTAATTTATAATGTCCTAGTAAGACCTTAGGAGTAAAGTAGCTTACACCAGCTGCTAAGAATCCTGCATGACTTTTAGTATTCAAGCTTGTTCTAACATCGAATGAAATTCCTCCATTTGATCTATCATAAGGATTTATTGTTTCAGTTTTAGTAACTGAAAGTGGCAAAACACTCTGATTAAAACTATCATCTCCATTTACCCCTCTTCCAACAGCCCATATTGCTCCGCTCTTGCTTGTTGAAGGGTTTTTAGAGAAATAAAATTCTCCGTTTAATAATTTTTCATCATTTTGAGAATTCCAGTCTATCCTTCCATTAAAGAATGCTCCCCACTGGTCCTTATTTCCCGAAGTCATCCAAAATCCGCCTAGGCTTTTATTTATTCTTACTTTATCTTCTCTTTCTGCAAAAGCGAGGCCTATACTATTTCTTTCTGAGAAGTCGAAAATTCCATTAACTAAATACTGATCTTGTTGTAGGGGATTTTGAATATTATCGAAACCGAGCCCAATATTTAATCTTTCAGTTAATTGGTAATTCAATCCAGTTCCTAATCTTTGTGCATAGTCTGTTGTTTTTTCTTCTACGTTTATTGTTAAAGTAGTTTTACTATCTATTTTATGTTCTGATTCAAATCCGAGACCTGCAATGTCTCCTGTGCTGCCAAAGATTCTCATCTTTGTATTTAGACCACCCAATGAGAACTCGGGAGTTCTTAATCCAATAGGAACATAATGAATATTTTTCCCGTTGGATTCTTGAATTATATCATATGCTCTAAAATATTCCATAAATTGCCCTTTTACCGCAATAACTGCTCCGTCATAAGAGCCTGAAGGAGCAAAGCCAAACGTGCTCTTTATAGTAGAATTATTATTAAGGTCTCCAGAATAGCTTATTGCTGTTCTATAAACATTTTCCTGAGGTGTTTCCTGTGCTTTTGCTACCTTGCTTGTAAGTAATGATGCTGCCGCAAGCGCTACGGCGAATCTTGACTTTACTTTATTTTTTGTTTTCATTGTATTTTTTGTAACCTCTATAAAGTTACAATGTAAAATAGAAATAATAGACTTTAATATTTAACTGATATTATTGATATCACTAATATCATTATATTTATATAGTCCGTTTTTCTCTCACAGTCATGGAAAGAAAACTGATAAAGCAGGGGGGCGGAGGATATACAATTTATCTTCCGAAAGGTTGGGTTGAGAAGCATGGTCTTGATAAAGGAAAAGGAGTTTCAATCATTGAAAAGGAAGATAATCTTGTAATAAGCTCTTCAATAAAGACAAAAAATGAAATAAGAATAGAAGTGGGGAAAAAGGCAGAAGAGGAAATACACAATATCCTTACCCATGCTTACAGAAAAGGCTATTCTAGAATTGTTTTGACTGGAAAATCAAATCAGATAGTAAAGAAAGTAAAGGAATCAGTAAGCACCATTCTCCTAGGTTTTGAAGTTACAGATATTTCCGATGATTCTATAACAATAGAGAATATTTCTGAACCTGCTGAACAGAAGTATGACCTTATACTCAAGAAAATATTTTTCCTGATAGAGGAGACACATTCGCTTCTTAGTTCAGGAATGGAGAAGAAAAAACTTGCTGATTTTAATGAAATAACCCAAATAAAGGAACAGACTGATAAATATATATTGTTTTGCAGAAGACTTTTATTTAATGAAAGCTCTGGGAGAAATATCTTTTTTGATTGGGAATTTCTGACTTTTCTCAATCACATAGAGCATATTTATTATTATCTCTATAAGTACGCTAAAGATTCTGATAAACTGCAGTATGATGAAATAGGAAAAATGGTTGCAGAGGTAAAAGATTATTTTGCGCTTCTTAAGTCGTCATATTATGAAAAGGATTTTGGAAAGATAGAGAAGATAAATGAATTAAAAAAGAAGTATCAGTTTGGCAAATGTCTCGAAGCAATAGAAAAAAGCAGAGGCGATTCAGCAGTCGTCTTCTCTTACCTAAGGGAACTTTTCAGGATGATTCAGATAGCGACAAGCCCAATCCTAAGTGAAATTTTAGAAGAAAAGAACAAGTATTAATGAGAATTAATTTCGTCCATTTCGTGGTGGGGGCTATCAGGATAATAGCTGTATAATCTGGGATTATCAGCATAGTAAACCTGACTGAGCCAAGCCTTTAGGAAATCTTTTTCATCTCTACCTATTAAATAATTTCCTTTTTTGTCTTTTGCATCTACATATTTGATAAAATCAGGGCTTCCTGAATATTTTTTTGCTGAATTAACCCTATTTTCTCCAAGAAGGGATATTGCCAAAGTATCTTCAAGGTCACAGGTTCCATCACTTTTTCTTGATTGTGATAATGCATGTTCAATTGATTTTGCAACTATTAGGTGGAATTCACATATCTTTGATTCTGAGATGATCTTGGTTCTTTCGCTAAATTTGTAGTGTACCATCCAATTTATGAACGCTCCTTCAGAATAATAGTTAGGGTTATCAGCTTCAGATTCCGAGAGGTTATCAGGTACTTGATGGTGGTCTGGTACAGTACATCTTCTAGCCCAAACAGCAGAGTTATATGCATTCAGCAAAAAGGCTGCGCTTCTGTTTTTAGTGGCATATCTAGCTATATTTTCTGCGAATCCATAGGTCATAAATGAATCCTGGTATGGTTTAGGAAGCTTTAGCGAGCTCAAATCTTCCCTTGAAAAGACAATTGGAGTTTCCTTTGGGCTTTCCAAATAAAGAAGCCCTTCTGCCTTAATATTAGCAGGAATTACTTCCTTTTCTGGTATGCTTTTTATTTTATATGTTGCATAGGCTGCTAAGGCAAGAGGAGCCATTATATAGAATGCTCTTCTTGCATGTTTCTTCAAGACTTCAAGAGCATTTTGATTGTCTATTGCCCTTTTCACACCATCAACTATACTTGCTCCGCTCCATGGGCGTATAGAAGGCTTAAACGAAGAACATTCTTCAAGAATTTTTCTATATGTTCTTGGGATTTTTTTCAGTTTCTTTTTGACGGATAGTTTAAAATCTTTAGGATTAATTTCTTTGAAAAATTCTGGATTAGAATTAAGCTCATCCTCAAATGGGTATTTACCAGTCATTATTCTATAGCTAAGAGAAAAGAATGAATAAGCATCTGCTTCTCTTGTTGGATGGCTTTTTTCATCAAAGCATTCAGGCGCCCTTGTTTGGAGGAAGCCCATATTATCTCTGGGAGACACGGTTGCTCCTGAAAGTGAAGCACAGGTTGATGTTCCTAAATCGTTTAGCAAAGGTCTTTCATCATAATTATCCAGAGCAATATTATCTGGTTTTATATCCGAATGGGCTCGGTTAAGCAAGGAGTGCGTTTCGGATATTCCTCTAGCTATTCCAAGCAAGGTATTATTTACATCTTCTTTCGTTAATCCATGGTTGAGATATTTTCTTTCCACTCCATCATCGAGCTTATCTGATAAAAATTTCTTATATTCAGGCATGACAATAAATGGCTTGTCTTCTTCATCTGTTTCGATAAATCCAGGAACTATATGCGCGCAAGGCTTAAGTTTTCTTGATTCGTTCATTATTGCTTTTTCAGCGCTTATATTTCTGTAATCCATTTGTCTTGCTGCCAATGGACTTGGGTCAAGAACTTTTATGGCTACTTTTTCTCCAGTAAGAGCATCGACTGCAGAGTAGACTTTTCCCCATGTGCCTTCTCCAATTCTTCTGGCTATTTTGTACCTTTTACTCTGAATTATTCCTTCTAATCCTTCTACTTCTTTGTTATGAGTGGCTTCTTCAGATAGAACTGCCATTTTTTTCCTCCTTCTGGCCTTCCAGAATTTCAATAGTGACCTGAGTGATTGTTCCTGGTCTTAGCTGTGATTCAATAACTCGGGGTATTACTATGATTGCCTGGCTTCCGTGCTTGGCTATTTTCTTTGTTATAACGAATTTTTTCTGTTTTTCCATTCTTTTACTTATACATTTTTTATACATAAGTCTTTTTTAAACCTTTCTAATAATGTAATTATAGAGTAATAACAATATCTGAACTTTCAAAAGGTTTAAAAGGCTGGTTAAAGAGGGTCTACTACTATGGCGAGCAGATTATCAAGAAAGGTATCGGATAAGATTGGGCTATTTGGTAATACCTATGTTGCATCTTCTCGAGGAAACAACTTTTTGGCCTGGGCAGTAATGCATAATTTATATGCGCATGCCGAGAGGAATCCTGCATTTGCAGAAGAATTGTCTTCAACGACTGCTGATCCAAATATGAAACAGTTGTTTAATCTATGGCTTAATATTGCAGATTCAGTTGAAGTTGCAGGCTATTACGTATTAACAGAAGGCAGATTACACGCAGGAAACTCTAAACTATCTAATGGTTTGGCATGTCTTTTTGGACAGACAGATAATAAATCTAATGGATATTTTTCTAGAAAGGATGAGGCTAGGGAGCTATTAATTGAAAAGGGTTATAGAGATGTTGTTGATCTTGCCGATCATATCAATATTCATTTTCCTCAAGATAATAGTAATGGTTCTAGACTAAGAGCAAATTATGTAAGAGCTTCTAGAATGACTGTGCCCAAGAGTGGAAGGGCATATCATTCATAATTTAAGAATTTTATTTTCATTCATATCTCAAAGCAACAACTGCTTTTAATTTAGAGGCTCTCCAGGCAGGCCATAATCCTGAAATTGCTCCCGAAAGAAAAGCGAATAATAAACATCCTAGAATGAGATACCAAGGGAATGCTGCCTGAACAAGATTAGTATCTAACTGAGTTTTTGCGATGTATTCTATTAGTTTTGCAACTCCTGCTCCCAGTAGAACTCCCATTATTCCTCCTATCAGCCCTAGTGTTCCTGATTCAATAAGGAAAATATACATAATGTCTGCGTTTTTAGCTCCGACTGCTTTCATAGTTCCGATTTCTCTTGTTCTTTCAAGAACAGAAGTGAACATTGTATTTGCAATTCCTATTCCTCCAACAAGAAGAGATATTGCTGCTATTGCAAAAAGGAAAGAAGTAAGTATGGAAAGAATTCCATTAAGAGTTGCGAGAACTTCATCGGGAGTAAGTATAAAAAAATCCTGATCTTTCTCACTTACAGAACGTTCGGATCTTAGTTTTTTTGCAACTTTCTCTGAAATATCTGTTATGTTTTCTCCTGGCTGGATTTGCACGACTATTTCATCAACTCTATCGGTTATATTAAACAAAGAGCGTAAATCATCTATAGGCATCAATATATTTTTATCATCTATTGGATTACCAACTGATTGTAAAATAGATGAAACTTTAAATTTCTGTTCATTAATAACTAATACATCGTTAGTATTTAATGGATGTTTGAAAATGCTATTATATTTATATTGTGAACCCAAAGCTATTACTCCGCTATCTCCTACTCTGAGGAATCTGCCTTCATCTATTTTATACATTCCAGTGTCAAGGAAAATATGCCCCGTGTCGAGAGGGAATCCGTAGACTGTGAAAAATCTTATCTCATTCCCAACTTGTATTTTTGCGTTTGCTCCTGTGATGTAAGTAACTCCGCCGACTCCAGAAACTTTTTTTACTGTATCAACGTCTTTTGTTGTAAGTTCAACAGCTCCTCCTGTTCCTGGAGCTCCAAGTTGCCCTTTCGGCTCAATGAAAAATTTGTCTGCCCCCAACTGGCTAAACTGTTCTTTAACTGAATCTTGTAGACCTATTGAAATGCTGACAAGAACAAAGATTGTGGCTATTGAAACTATTATACCTATCATTGTAAGCCAGGATCTTAATTTTCTTTTTCTTAAATTTCTTAAAGAGAGAGTAAAATAATCTTTGTTCATCTTCTCAATGCCTCCACTGGTTTGAGTTTGGATGCCTGCAGAGCTGGAATAACTCCTGAGCCTATTCCGACTACGAATGAAAAAGTAATTGCGACAAAAACTAAGGGCCAGGAAATACTGACTTGAATAATTGTTGTTCCAAGTGCAGCGTTTGCTATTTCCGATACAGAAAGAGCAAGGATTATTCCTAAACTCGCTCCTATAATTCCTCCAGTTAATCCAAGTAAGCCTGATTCAATTAGGAAAAGAGATAAAATATCTGAATTCTTTGCGCCTATCGCTTTCATCGTTCCTATCTCTTTTGTTCTTTCAAGAACAGAAGTAAACATGGTATTTGCAATTCCTATTCCTCCAACAAAAAGGGAGATTGCTGCTATTCCTATTACAATTATATTGACTGCCATCAGGATTGTATTTACTGTGCCCAATACCTGAGTTGGAGTTTGAACCGTAAAATCTTCTTCACCTATTTTTTCATGTCTATCTTTTCTCAATTTAGTTTCTATGTTATTTGCAGTGGTTTCTATCTGGCGGTCATCAGACACGGAAGCCACTAGGACGTCAATTTCATCACCTATGTTTAGCAAGTCTTTCATGTCTTTCTCAGTCATAAGAATTGCAGAATTGAACTGGAAAGAGCCAGATCTCTGTAGTACACCTATCACTTGGAAGTTTTTGCCGTTGATCTTTATGTTATCTCCAGAGTGTATTGCTTTTCCAAATCCATTAGAATCTTTTGAAAAGTCGTTTCCTAGAACGACCTTTCCATCGTCTCCTGCTTTAAGTAGTCTTCCTTCTAGTGACTTTATTCCGGAAGATGAATATATGAAATCGACTTGCTCAGGATTATTAGGCATGCTTCCCAAATATCCGAAAGAAGTTATTGAATTGAATTCTATTTTTGAAATTCTTATAATACGAGGTATAACTTCTTTTACATTAGGCACGCTTTCTATTACTTTTATATCGTGTTCTGCAAGTTTGGTTATTACTGTTGAGCCCGGGGGTCCGAATCCAGTTCCCGCATTTTGAATAACAAGAACATTTGTAGAGAGAGCGTTAAATTGACCCAGGATTGCTTGCTGTAATCCGTTTCCTAGAGAGATAAGGGAGACTACTGCTGCTATGCCTATGAATATGCCTAGCATGGTAAGCCAGGAACGCAGACCTCTGTGCTTAAGGTTCTCCAAGGCGAGAAGAAGGTAGTCTTTTTTCATTTTATCTATCTTAAATTAAAGAATCCTCGTTTTTTAAACATTCATAACATAAAGATTATATACTTGTTTAGCTTTTTCATTAAATGTTAGGTGAAATTGTGGTTTTTATTGTGCTTGTTTTGAGTGTTCCGGTTGGTTTACTTGTAGCCTGGCTCTGCTCTGACGAACTGGTAAGGGGAAGAAAATGGTTCAAGATAATAATCGGAGTTTCATTTATTATAGGGATAGTTGCCTTTTTACTTAGTAATTTATCTGTATTTTTTACCTCGATTTTTATTATAATTGTTTCTCTTATTTCATTTATAAAAAGTTTTGATAAAAAGTGGATTGGCAGAGTCATAGAATAGGTTAAACAGATTTATTTGGGAAAGGTATTTATATCACTCATTCTGGTAATTGGAGAGGTGTAAATGAGAGTATGTGCTTTAGCATCCGGTTCTTCCGGAAATTCGTTTTATATTGAAGAGGGTAACTCTGCAGTGCTTGTAGATGCAGGACTAAGTGCTAAACAGCTTATTGAAAGAATGCGTGAAAAGAAGATAGATTCTTCAAATTTAAAAGGAATATTCATAACACACGAGCATATCGACCATATAAGAGGAGCTGATGTTCTTGCAAGGCAGCTCGATATACCTTTATTCGCAACTCAAAAAACTATATCTAATTCGTCTCTTTCATTAAGTAAGTCAAATTTAAAGGAAATTCCCAGCAAGGGTTCTTTTTCATTGGGAAAGCTTAAAATTACTGCTTTTCCTAAATCTCATTCAGCTTCTGACCCTGTTTCTTTCCTTATTCAGAGCAGATTGAATAAAAAAAGCGTTGGAGTTATTACTGATTTGGGATACGTATGTGAAAATGTTTCTGAGGCAGTTTCAAAATCTGATTTTCTTTTTCTTGAATCCAATCATGACATTAAGATGCTCGAGCAGGGGCCTTATTTAGCCTGGCACAAAAAGTGGATATTGAGCAATGAAGGACACTTATCGAACACTCAGGCAGCTTTATGCATTCTTGAGCATGCAAAACAAGATTTGGGAGGAATTGTTCTTTCTCATTTGAGTAGCGTAAATAATACTCCCCAGGTAGCTTTGAAGACTTTTAGAAATGTATTGAAAGAAAGAGATAGCTTTTCTCCAATGCTTAAAGTTTCCTTGAAGACTGAGCCAACAGAGTTTTTTGAGATATAATCTATTACTATTTACCTATTTTTACTCCTAGGGGAAAATTTATAAGCAGGCGGAGGAAATAATATTATGGCATCAATAAATGAGAATGAGCAACAGGTACTTGAATTTTGGAGGAAAAATAATACTTTTAAGAAGTCTCTTGATAAGACTAAAAAAGATAAGCCTTACATTTTTTATGATGGACCTCCTTTTGCAACAGGAATGCCTCATCATGGCAGCCTTTTAGGTTCAATTACAAAGGATTTGTTTGGAAGATTCTGGACAATGAATGGAAGATATGTAAGAAGAGTCTGGGGATGGGATTGTCATGGTCTTCCTATTGAAACTCTTGCCGAAAAAGGATTAAATATAAATTCAAAGGATGAAATTGAAAAAATAGGTGTAAAGAAGTTTAATGATTACTGCAGAAGCAAAGTTTTAGGTTATGTTCATGACTGGAAAGCAGTTATTGAAAGAATTGGGCGCTGGGTAGATATGGATGATGCATACAAAACTATGGATAATGAATATATTGAGTCTGTCTGGTGGGCTTTCAAGCAGCTTTATGAAAAAGGATATATCTATGAAGGTAAAAAAATATTAATGTACTGTCCTAGGTGCTCAACTCCTCTTGCAAAGGCTGAAATCGCAATGGATAATTCTTACAAAGTTGTTAAGGATGATACTATTGTTGTTAAATTTAAGTTGAAGAACGAAGAGGGTTATGCTCTTGCCTGGACAACCACTCCTTGGACTTTGCCCTCCAACCTTGCTTTGACAGTTAATCCAAAGTTGAAATATTGCTATATCAAAGATAAATCTGATGGGAATGTATACCTTCTTGCAAAAGACCTTGTTTACAAGTTTTATAAAAATCCAGAGGAATATAATATTTTAAAGGAAGTTTCAGGAAAAGAGCTGGAAGGTAAGGAATTCGAGCCTCTTTTTCCCTATTTTAAAGGAACTAAGAATGCTTTTAAGATATTATTGGGTGATTTTGTAACCGAGGAAGAAGGTACTGGGATAGTTCATACCGCTCCTGCTTTTGGAGAAGAAGACTACGATGTCTGCTTGAAATATAAAATCCCTATTGTTGAGCCCGTTGATGAAAAAGGTCTTTTTACAAAAGAAGTTAGTGATTTTGAAGGGAGATACGTTCATGATTCAAATAAGGATATAATTGAATTTTTAAAGAAGCAGGGCAAGATAGTTTCAATCAAGAAAATTGATCATGAGTATCCTTTCTGTTATAGATGTGAAACTAAATTGATTTATAGAGCTTTGCCTGCCTGGTTTGTAAATATTCAGAAAGTAAAGCCTAAACTTTTAAAACTGAACAAAAAACTAAATTGGCACCCTGAATTCTTGAAGGAAGGAAGAGTAAAACATACTATTGAAACTGCTCCTGACTGGAATATCTCTAGGAATAGATATTGGGCTTCTGCAATACCTATCTGGCAGTCGAAGGATGGAGATAAGATAGTAATAGGAAGTATTGAAGAACTTAAAAAGTATGCAAAAAATCTTCCCAAAGAAAAGATTGACTTGCATAAGGATTTTCTTGATGAAATTGTTTTAGTAAAGAATAAAAAAGAATATTTTAGGATACCTGAAGTTCTTGACTGCTGGTTTGAGAGTGGAAGTATGACTTTTGCCCAGTTTCATTACCCTTTTGAAAATAAGGAATTTTTTGAGAAAAACTTCCCTGCTCAATTCGTTGCAGAATATATTGGACAGGTTAGGGCCTGGTTTTATTATATGCTTGTTTTATCTACCATATTATTTGAGGATATTCCTTTTGAAAATGTGGTTACTACTGGAACTATTCTTGCGGAAGATGGTCAAAAATTAAGCAAAAGCAAAAATAATTTCACTGATCCAATGAAATTGTTTGAAAAATATGGAGCAGATGCATTTAGATTCTATTTAATGGAAAGTCCTGTGATGAATGCCGAGAATGTCAATTTCCTCGACAAAGGAATAGATGAAGTATACAAGAAAGTTCTTGTTCTTATTTACAACGTCAATAACTTTTATAAATTGTATGATTCAATACCCGTCTCTAAAAATATCAAGAGTAAGAATATTATGGATACTTGGATTATTTCAAGAGTAAATGAACTTAATTTGAATGTTGAAAATTATTTGAAAGATTATAATACTGTAAAAGCATGTGATGAAATAAAAAAATTCATAGATGAACTCTCCACATGGTATATCAGAAGGTCAAGGGATAGATTTAATGAGTCTGATTCTGAAGCAAAATCAGTTTTAAATTATGTTTTGGGAAGATTTTCCAAGATCACTGCTCCAATTATGCCTTTTGTCAGCGAAATAATCTATCAAAGTGTTGTTGACAAGAATAATTCTGTTCATCTGCAGGATTGGCCTAAAGCTGAAACTAAAAAAATACTTTCTGATGTAAATGAGAATATGGAAAAGGTAAGAGAAGTGGTTTCCATGGCTCTAAAGGAAAGAGATAAACTTAGAATTTCTCTTAAACAACCTTTGGCGGAGCTTAAGGTTTCTGGATTTGCCCTTGGGAAAGAATATATTGAACTCATTGGAGATGAAGTTAATGTTAAAAAAGTTAGTTTAACTGGCTCAAAGGAAAAGAAAGTTGAACTTGATACAAAACTGACTCCTGAGCTTGAGGCGGAGGGATATGCAAGAGAATTTTCAAGGAATATTCAGACTATGAGGAAAGAGGCAGGCTTACAGAGGTCAGATTTCATCAGTTTAATTGTCAATTGCAGTCCAAAAATGAAGTCAATTTTGAATAAGAATATTCACTTCCTTATAGAGAGAACAAATTCAAAAAAAATTGAATTTTCCGACGTGAAATTGAATGGGGAGAGTAAGAACTTTTTGATAAAAGAGGAAGAAATAAATATCAAATTTTTGTAATTTAATAGGAATACAAACTGGAAAAAGATTTAAATACTCCTGTTCATTAAAAAATTAAGAGAGGATGATAATATATCATGATAATTAAGGAAGAATTTTTAAGCAGGTTAAGGAAGATTTTCGATTTAAATTTGTATGAGGCTCGTGTTTGGACTGCTCTTCTTTCAAGAGGCGTTTCAACTGCAGGCGAATTAAGTAATATTTCTGATGTTCCAAGATCAAGGACTTATGACATTTTAGAGTCTCTTGAGAAGAAGGGATTTATTGTTATGAGAATAGGTAAACCAATAAAGTTTGTTGCTCTTAAGCCTGAAGAAGTAATTGAAAGGGTAAAGAGAAATCTTGTTGTTAATGCTCAGGAAAAGAGCAAGAGATTGGAGAAATTAAGAAAGGATGAGGTTCTTGAAGAGTTGAATTCTCTTTATACCAATGGAGTTAAGTTTGTTGAGCCTTCTGATCTTTCTGGAAGTTTGCGTGGAAGACAGAATATGTACAATCATCTTGATATGATGATAAGAAGTTCTGAAAAGACGATTACAATTGTTACAACTGCTGAAGGTCTTAATAGAAAGATTGAGATGCTTTCTCCTGCTTTGGAAAAGGCAAAGAAGAGAGGCGTTGTTGTCAGAGTTGCTGCTCCTATAGTAAATGAGAACTTGAGAGTTGCTAAAGAATTGTCCAAGTTTGCAGAGGTTAGAGATTCTTCAGGTCTTGGATTGCAGGGAAGATTTGTAATAATTGATTCTGAGGAGATGATGTTCATGCTTCTTGATGATAAGACAGTTCATCCAAACTATGATGTTGCAGTCTGGCTGTCAACAGAATTTTTCGCTCGTGCTTTAGAGCAGTTGTTTGAGGTTGCTTGGAAGGAATTGACTCCACTTGCAAAAGCAGTTATAAAGTCCAGATAATTTTTTTAGTTTCTTGATTGTATTAATTAGCAATTTTATTTTGGGAATATTATTCTATTGGTAAAATCCTTCTCTTACTTTATCTTTTGTCCAGTTAAGCAAATCAATACATCTGTCTAACTTTTTGGTATGTTCGCCAAGACCATGTCTTTTCAAACAATCAGAGGATGCTTCTATCAATCCCAAGCCATCTTCCAATGATAAAGAATTACCTCTTGCATCAAATACTTTTATACTCTTCATTCTTTCTCTTTCAATTTTTTCATCTCCTTTAGTATTATAAAAAAATAATTTGCCTTTAGGTAGACCGAGGCTTAACTGCATAGTATGTGTAAACTCTTCTGATGCGCCATTGCTAAACTCCCAACCAGGGCTCATGTGAACTTCAGTGCATTTTTCAGCGATAATACTTAACCAAAGAGCTTGAAAATGTGATTGTTCCCATTCTTGTCTGACAGGTACCATATCTGCTGGAAAAACAATAGGTATTTTTAATCGTGATGCCAATGATTTAACAAACTTATAACCTTGGGAGTAATTATCTTCTATTATTTCTTGCATAAACTCTTTGCTAGGCTTATCTGATACCTGATGTTTAAGCAATCTTTCATAAAGTAGTCTACCTGAAGTAATTGGAACGCTTACATAAGCTAAACCATTAAAATTGGTTATACTTCTTAAAACTCGCATAGCGTTATGCACAACAGCTGCCTCGGGGGTTTTTTGATTCCAAACTTCATTTTTATATGCATACCAAAGAGAATTATCTTCTAAACAATTACCTATCATAATTTCTTACTCTTTAAGGTGTTTAAATAGACTTTGTCAAAAAGATATATATTTTCTAGTTACATATTAGTGATTATTTAATCTCTAAGCCTAATAATCAGCTAAAACTGTTATCTACAGCCTCTAGAATTTGTTCTTTGTTCATTGCTCCGACAGAAGCATGGACTATTTCTCCGTCCTGGATAAATATTGTTGTTGGGATGCTCATTACCTTGAATTTGTTTGCAAGTTCATAGTTCTCATCAACATTTACTTTTGCAAAGTTTACTTTTCCTTTCAATTCTTTTGCAGCAGAATCGAAATTAGGAGCCATTATCTTGCATGGACCGCACCAGGTAGCCCAGAAATCAATAGCCCACTTTCCTTTTTTAGTTTCCTTATCAAAATTGCTTTCAGTTAACTCGGTGGTATTTTCGCTCATTTTATTCTTTTTTATTTTTAATATATTTATTTTAAAAACTTGCTTAATAAATCTTGTTATTAACCTTGAAGTGATATATTTTTCACTACGTGATTTTCTTTAGCGATAGACAGTTCATCAGTCATTATCCGAACAATTTTATTGCTTGAATCAATTTGCTTATGCTAACATAACCGTAAAATCCGATTAAGCAGGCAATTACTAACCAATTTAACCATCCGATACTTGATAGCATATTCTTAACTCCATAGATAAGCATCCCTACGAATAATAAATTATATCCTAAATAAAGCAACCAGCTCCATGTATTATCTATATTAATTTCTTTCAATAGATAAGAAATAAGAATAAAACTTATAAAAAATCCTCCCACTGAAATAAGATTAAACTCATTTGTAGATAAAATCATTAATGCGATAAATACTCCTAATGATGTAAATATACCTGAGTTAGACTCCATATAGTCTTTTAATTCTTTTGATACTTTTTTGTTCATTTTTACTCACCACAGCCAGATCTTGTTGTCTGTTTACAGGAAGTGCAGTATATTGAACAATTCCCAAGACGCTTTGCTGCCCCACCGCAATGAGGGCAGGTAAGACCTTCGTCAGCGAATTCAGTCAAGGCTTTTTGCTCTTCGTCTTTTATTGGCGCTGTTTCAAGAGTTTTTATTTCAAATTCTACCTTTCCCTCTCCGCTTCCAGAAATGAAACTATTAAGCATAAACTGTGCAACATAGTCTACTATTGACGAAGCTGTTCTGATAACTATTTTATTCTGGTCAAGCTCTCCAGGCCTTCCGTTTTTAACGAATCCAGAAGGCTCGAACTTCTGATGCCTGAATTTTCCGAATAAGTCCGTAACAGTTGCTCCATATTGGAGATTCAGTGAAACTGAGGTAGCCCAGGCATCCATTAATCCTCTTATTGTAGAACCTTGCTTGTGCATTGTTATAAACAATTCGCCTGGCTTTCCATCATCATAGAGACCAACAGTTATGTATCCTTCATGTCCAGCAATATCAAACTTATGAGTTAGAGATTTATGTGTTTGAGGTAATTTCTTTCTTTCAGCTCTTTCTGCAATAGCAATGACTTTTTTCTTTATCATTTCTCCTTCTGTTTTTTGTGTGTTAAGCGGCTGGCTTCTCTTACTATTTTCTCTGTAGATAGCAACTGCTTTCAACCCCTCTTCCCAGGCGAATGTATATGCATCAGCAATTTCAGCAACTGTTGATTGTTCAGGCATGTTTATTGTCTTACTTATCGCTCCTGATATGAATGGCTGTGTTACTGCCATCATTTTTATATGGCCCTTATATTGGATTGATCTTTTTCCTTTTGCTGGTTTGAATGCACAGTCAAAAACAGATAAATGCTCATCTCTTATCCATGGAGCCCCTTCAATCATATCATTTTTATCAACATAATCAATGATATCCTTTATCTGGGTTTCACTATATCCAAGATTTCTCAATGCGAGTGGAACTCCCCTATTTACAATCTTAAGCATACCCCCTCCGGAAAGAACTTTATATTTAACAAGAGCAATATCTGGCTCAATTCCAGTTGTATCGCAATCCATCATGAATGCAATTGTTCCTGTGGGAGCAAGAACAGTTGCCTGTGCATTTCTAAATCCATATTTCTCACCTATTTCAATAGCATCGCTCCAGGAATCCCAAGCATCATTTACAAGATTTTTGAAATTAGAGGGCATCTTAACAACATCAATTTTCTTTACATTTTCTCTGTGCATATTCATCACTTCAAGCATTGAATCCCTATTTTTCATATATCCGGGAAAAGGACCGACAAGCGCTGATAATTCGGCAGAGGTTTTGTATGCTTCTCCGCACATTATGGCAGTTATTGCTGCTGCTACTGCTCTCCCTTCATCCGAGTCATAGGGAAGACCATAGCTCATTAACAATGCACCGAGATTTGCATATCCTAAACCAAGAGGTCTGTAATCTCTGGAATTTCTCGCTATCAGCTCAGCAGGATAACTGCTTCCATCAACTGCTAATTCCATAGCAATTATCATTGTTCTTACTACTTTTCTGAAGCTTTCAACATCGAATCCTCCCTCTGATGTTCTGAATTTCATTAAATTGATTGAAGCCAGATTGCAGGCAGAATCGTCTAAAAACATATACTCTGAACATGGATTACTTGCATTTATTCTTCCCGAATTTTTGCAGGTGTGATATTTGTTAATTATGGTGTCAAACTGCATTCCTGGGTCTCCGCATATCCAGGTTCCTTCAGCCATTTTATTTATTATGTCTTTTGCTTTAAATGTTTCGCATGGCTTGCCGTCTTTTACAAATCTTGTCTGCCATTCTCCATCTTTCTTTACTGCTTCCATGAATGAATCAGGAACTCTGACGGACATGTTGCAGTTTTGAAAACAGACACTTCCGTATGCTTCTCCATTCATTCCTCCCGAATATCCCTGTTCAATTAATGCCCATGCTTTCTTTTCTTCATTTTGTTTTGCAAGAACGAACTCCATTATATCTGGATGTTCAACATTGAGTATTTCCATTTTGGCTGCTCTTCTTGTCTTTCCGCCAGACTTGATTATGTTTGCATATGCATCGTAACCTTTCATGAAGCTTACTGGTCCAGATGCTCTGCCCCCTCCAGTTATTCTTTCTTTAGAACTTCTTAAAGCAGATCTATTTGAGCCAGTTCCGCTTCCTGCTTTGAATAAGACTGCTTCAGATGTTTGAAGTGCAAGAATTGCTTCCATATCGTCTTTTGCACTTTGAATAAAACAGGCTGAGCATTGAGGTCTGTCATCACTTTTATTAGCATGGATGATTTTATCTGTAGCAGAATCCCACTTGAATGCAGAAACTCCTCCTGCTTCTTTATTATATTCCCATATTCCTGCATTAAACCAAACTGGAGAATTGAAAATAGCCAATTGATTTAGGCAAATAGCTGAAAGTTCATCTTTCAGTATGTTTGCTTGCTCTTGAGTGAAATATCCTTGATTTATTGACTGTCTTGAAAAATATCTTGCAACTCTTCCAATAAGCATCTCAACCGAATTTTCTCTTTCATTCTTGATTTGGTCGCCCCAGAAATATTTGCTTGCAACTACTTTTATTGCTAAAGTGCTCCAAAAGTCAGGTCTTCTTACGGAAGGTTGGACAAAAATGACTTTTCCTAGGTCATCTGTGACTTTTACTTCTTCTGCTAGCCAATTTATCTTATTACCTAAAGGATCGTATTCAAATGGGCTTTTTCCTTCTTTTGTGAAATATCTAGGAATATCCATCTTTTTCAAACCAAGCTGTTGAAGTCTTTCGGGTGTCATTTTCCAACAAGCTCCTTTATTTCTTTCTTAAAATCAGATATGTCTGTGAAATCATGATACACTGAAGCGAATCTTATGTAAGCAACTTTGTCAGCTTTCTTCAGCTCTTTAGAAACAAACTCTCCAATCACCTTGGTTTCGACTTCTTTTCCCATTTTTCTTATTTTGTCTTCAATTTTGACCACCATATTATCAATCTTCTCAGAGCTTATCGGTCTTTTCTCGCAAGCTCTTATTATTCCTTTCTTTATCTTTTCCCTATCGAAAGGCTCTCTTCGACCGTCTTTCTTGATTACTCTGAGGTTTATCTCCTCTAACGCTTCTATGGTGTTAAAGCGCTTGGAGCATTTTTCGCATTCTCTTCTGCGTTTTGTTATGCCTCCACTATCCCTTTTGTCAACGACCTTTGTTTCGGGCGACAGGCAATAGGGGCATATCATTTTTTTATCACAACCCCTTGTGTTTTTTTTGCATTTCTAACACAACTGATTGTATTTCTTCTTTGCCAACTGAGATTAGTATTTAAACATTTCTGTAATAAACTTTTATTCCTCGACAAAAGGGAAGGATATTTTAGTTCTCTTTTTTGAGTGATAAACTTTTATTTTTAAATAAAAATTCAAAAACAAGGTTTAATGAAAATTTATAAACTCTCTAAGCTTGATTAAATTATGGATTCAGTTGTTTCATTGTTTGCTCAGGATTTTGGAATTAGTATTTGGATGTTAGTTGTCTTGTTGATATGGACTGTTGTCTGGAAGGCTATTGCTTTATGGAAGTCTGCAAGGCTTAATCAGCCAGTTTGGTTTATTTTATTGATAGTAATCAACACTCTTGGGATATTGGAAATACTTTACATTTTTGTTTTTTCAAATATTTCAAGGTCAAGAAATAGACGAAGAAGGAAATAACATGCAAATGAAGTTCAAAAGGCATGACAAGGTTGTTCTTCTTACAGACCCGGATCCTGAATATATTGAATATCATAATGAGGATGAGGATGATTCTAAGGATGTTCCAATAAAAAAAGGAATGTCCGGAATAATTAATATGTTTCTTTCAAATGGAAAATATCATGTTCAAATTGTTGACAAGAAAGGCAATACAATCGCCTATGTGCCCATGGGTGAAGAAGAATTAGGAAAGGCTTAATTGATTTATTTGATTAATTTCTTCAACTCTTTAATAACATAATCTATACCTTTCTTTGTTGTAGTTTCATTTATTGAAAATCTTATTGAGGAATCAATTTCTTTTTTGCTAATTCCCAAAGCTTTGAGGACTCTGTTTTCCTTATGTTCTTTGTTAAGGCAAGCACTCTTTGTTGAGCACATTATACCTTTTTCGGACAATGCAATAACAATATCTTCTGCATTTCCGATTTTGAATGAGAAGTTTATGTTATTGCAGACCCTTTTTTCAATTGAGCCATTGAGTTTGCCGTCTATTTTATTAAGTTCAGAGATAAAATAATCTCTAATCGCTTTTATTTTACTTTTATCAATTTTATTTGTAATCTGGACTGCTTTTGCAAATCCTGCAATAGCGGGAACGTTTTGAGTTCCAGGTCTAAGTCCTTTTTCCTGCCCTCCTCCAATCATAATAGGTTTAATTTTAATTTCTTCTCTTATGTAAAGGAATCCAATTCCTTTTGAAGCGCCTATTTTATGCCCTGAACCAGATAGAAGGTCAATTTTCATTGAATTAACATCAATTTTTTCTTTGCAGAAGCTTTGAACACCATCTGTATGGAACAGAACGTTTTTCTGCCTGCAAAGAGAGCCTATTCTTGCAATGTCCTGAATAGAGCCAACTTCATTATTAGCATGCATTATTGAGACGACAAGAGTATCAGAGTCAATTTCTTCCTCAAGACTATTAAAATCAATAATTCCCTCTTTATTTACAGGGATTTCAACTATTTTATACCCTAAATTTTGCATTTCTTTGCATAACTCATATATAGAAGAATGTTCGATTGAAGAGATAATTATTTTTTTCTTGGTTGGATTTGCTTTGGATAATCCTTGCAAAGCAAGATTGTTTGATTCTGTTGCACATGATGTGAATATTATTTCCCAAGGTCTTGCATTTATTTCAGAAGCTATAACTTTCTTCGTATTTTCAATGACTTTCTGGGCTTTTTCTCCCATTAAATGCGATGATGAAGGGTTTCCATACTCTGAAATAAGGTATTTTTTCATTTCTTCGGCAACTTCCTTGTAAACTGGAGTTGTGCTTGCGTTATCAAGGTAAATTACTTTGCTCATAAAACAAAGAAATAAGAAAGGCTTATAAATCTGCTTTTTCTGCGATTTGCGAGGTGATTCGGTCCTCAGCGATTTCTGAGATAAATACAATGTCATACGGCACAATAGAAGAAAATATCGGATGGGCTAAGAGGTCTTGGATCAAATCTATTAAATATGACTTTCCTGATGAAAAAATGGGTCTGGGAGATAAATTGATTTTAAGAAGGGTTTTAGAAGAGAGAGTAACTCATTTTATTGAATCTTTTCCAGATATATCGCCAGCTTGCGCATATTTTTTTCTTGATGTAGATCTCGAAATGGAAAAATATGGTTTTAAAGTAAAACAAAGTTTGGGGAATTTTACTGGGTGGTAAAATATTAAGGTTAGAATGCGTTAAAAGTCTTTTGATTAGATACTTTTTTATAACTTAATCCCTTTTGTTCTTAATGGTAGTTAAGATAATATCTGTTGACTTTCAGAAAGATTTTAGTGCTGAAAAAGGGAAACATTACAAGCCAAGAAAAAATATATCTTTCATAAAAGAGATTCTGATTCCTTATTTTAGACAGAATAATATTAAAGTAGCTGAAATAATTTCAGATTATAGACTACCTAGGCCTGCTGATTCAGATGATAGTTGCAGAGCTGGTGAATGGGGATACGAATCTGAAATTCCTGAAGATATAAAATTAAAACCCTTATGGGTTAAATGTATGAATTCCCCTATCTGGATAAGAGATAATATAGGAAATCCTGATAAAAAGCCAGGCTTGCCCTATCAAGACCCTGATTCATTTACTAAATGGTTGGGTAAAGTTATAGGAAAGCCTCGCGATTCAGACATAATTGTTTTGATAGGTTTGACTGCAGATTGTTGTGTATTCTGTACTGCTCAAGAATTAAGTTGGAGAGGCTATACTGTGAAAATTCTTAGCGAGGGAGTCGGCACGTATTCTGGGGATGAAAGTGAAAAAGAACAAATTCTTAATAATCCTCCTTTAAATAATTGGGCTGAATCAATTAGCTGGAATGAGTTGAAGAAGTTAATTTAATTTATCGGAAAAGATAAATATTTAATCTAAAAGAGATTCATGTTCCTATGAAATCATCTCAATTAAAAGGAGTGGTAAATGACTTGGTTCATTTAGGTGAAGATTTTAATCCCATAGTTTATGCATTTATCCAAAATAAATTGGAAACAGACCTCATAGATGGAACTATTATTTACCCAGAACAAGATGATGTATGGAAATTCTATAAAGATAAGATAAAATGGTTTAAGGAAAGAATATTATCTTTGAAAGGTAAACTGGAAGATTTTGAAGAGGCGAAAATAAGAGTTTTTGGTCATGAAGAAAAGGTAAGGCTAAAATACAAAGGTAAGATATTTGAGGGAAGAATAGTTCTTAATAAAAAATCTCCTTCAGACTATAGTAGCTATTCTATCGAAGAGTGGTTTAATTGGAAAGATTAATTTAAACTTATTTTAAAACCTATCTCACTTCAAAGTTGTCTGCCCAGAGGGCTCGGGAACATCGGGAAGCTCATCGGCAGAAGGCACTTTGACTATTGCCGCTACTTTATCGCCTTCTTTTAGATTGACTATTCTTACTCCCTGAGTTGCTCTTCCCATGACTCTTATGTCTCTCATATTCACTCTTATTACAACTCCTTTTGCGGTTGTTGCAATGATTGAGTCTTTTCCTGAAACTGAAAGTGCAGTAAGAACATCTCCTGTCTTGTCGGTTGTGTCGAGAGTGATTACTCCTTTCGTTCCTCTGCTTGTCTTTCTGTACTCTTCAAGCTCTGTTCTCTTTCCATATCCTTTCATTGTTGCAGTTAATATTGTTGTTTTACCGTCTTTTGGAATAGCTTCAAGTGCAACAATTTCATCTGTCTTTCCTAGGTCAGCACCTATAACTCCATAGCTTGCTCTTCCCATTGATCTTACTTCATCAGAAGCAAACCTTATTGCTTGGCCTTTCTTTGTTATAAGAAGAACTTCTTGTCCATCTTCGACTCTTGCAACATTAATCACCACATCACTTCCATCTCCGGGAAGATTAATTACTCTGACTCCTGTGTTTCTTGGCTTTGCTAAATCTTTCAAAGGTAACTTCTTCATCATTCCTTTCTTTGTGGCAAACATTAGGTATCCTGATTCGAAGTCTTTGATTGCCATTACATTACTTATTGTTTCATCTCTTAGCTCTAGAACATTAATTAGAGCTTTTCCTTTTCCTTGTCTTTCGCTTGCAGGAACATCATTTGCTTTCAACCAGTATACTCTTCCTCTTGAAGTAAAGAATAGAAGATAATCATGTGTTGAACAGGACAATAGTTTTGTTACAAAGTCTTCTTCTTTCAAGTCTGCTCCAGAGACCCCTGCTCCTCCTCTCTTCTGCTCTCTATAGGCTTGGACGTCAACTCTCTTTATGTAACCTCCAGAGGTTATCATTACTGCAACGTCTTTCTTTTCAATAAGGTCTTTTTCAGTTATTTCTTCAACTCTCTTAAGAATCTTTGTTCTTCTTTCATCTCCATACTTATTCTTTATATCAGTAATTTCTTTCTTAATGACTTTTAATATTTCCTTTTCATCTCCAAGAATTGCTTTAAGCTCAGCAATTGTTTCCTTCAATTTCTTTTCTTCATCTTTAAGTTTTCCTGCTTCCAAATGAGTCAACTGCTGTAGTCTTATTTCTAGAACTGCTTTAGCTTGTCTATCTGTTAAGTCAAATTTCTTCATTAAACCAGAATGGGCTTCAGTTGCGTTTGCGCTCTTCTTGATGAATTCAACAATTTTATCTATATCTTTCAACGCAATAAGCAATCCTAAAACAATTTCTATTCTGTCTTCTGCTTTTTTCAACTCAAACTTACTTCTATTCCTTATGGTCAATTGCCTGTACTTTAGGTATTCACTTATAATCTCTTTGAGATTCATAACTTTTGGCTGTTTGCCAACTAGGGCAAGCATATTCGCATCAAAAGAAGTTTCAACATTGGTAAGGGTATACAATTTGTTTAATGTAAATTTAGGATCAACGTCTTTTTTTAATTCAATAACTATTCTTACTTTTCCCTTGGCAGATTCATCTCTTAAATCATAAATATCCGGCAATTTCTTTTCAGTGGCAAGTCTGGCAATTGTTTTTACCAATTCTGCCTTGTTGACCATATAGGGTATTTCAGTTATTATAATTGAAACTCTTCCTTTCTTATCTTCTTCAATTTCTGTTCTTGCTCTGATTACAATTTTACCTTTTCCTGTTTTATACATATCTTTTATTCCTCCGCTAATCATTCCTCCAGTAGGGAAATCAGGCCCCTTCACTATTTCTGCAAGTTCATCAACAGTTACATTTGGTTTGTTAATCATTTCAATAACTGCTTCACAGACTTCTGTTAGGTTATGAGGAGGAATATTTGTTGCCATTCCAACTGCAATTCCAGTTGCTCCGTTAAGAAGAATATTTGGCAATGCTGCTGGAAGTGTTTCTGGTTCTTCAAGAGAGTTATCGAAGTTAGGCCTCATCTTGACCGTTTCTTTTTCAATATCTGCTAAAAGTTCCTGGGAAACCTTGCTTAGCTTTGCTTCAGTATATCTGTCTGCTGCTGCGCTGTCTCCATCCATGCTTCCAAAGTTTCCCTGTCCGTGAATAAGAGGATATCTTAGGGAGAAATCTTGGGCCATTCTTACTAATGCATCATAAATTGCGATATTACCATGAGGGTGGTACTTACCCATTGTTTCTCCAACAATTCTTGCTGATTTCATTGTTGATTTAGAATTGTCTAAGCCTAGGGTGTGCATTGCATAGAGAATTCTTCTGTGAACTGGCTTAAGTCCGTCTTCAACACTTGGCAAAGCTCTGTCAACTATAACTGACATTGCATAGTCTATGAATGCCTGCTCCATCTCTTCAACAATTTCTGCTCCGGCTACTCCTTTTTCATTTCCTATCTGGTCTTTTTCCCTTCTCTTGCTTTCTTCAGCAACCATTTCCTGTTCTGTTTTGTTTTCGCCGTTTCCGTTGTTTTCTTCTTTTGCCATTTTAAATGTCTATTTGAGCATCCTGGGCTCTTTCAGCAATGAATATTTTTCTTGGTTCAACATCATCACCCATTAATTTTGAGAATACTTCATCCGCTTTAACGGCATCTTCAATAGTTATTTTGTTTAGCAATCTGGCTTTAGGATCCATGGTTGTCTCCCAAAGCTGTTCAGGATTCATTTCTCCAAGACCTTTGAATCTTTGGACTACCAAATTTCCTCCGAGCTTTGCAACTATTTTCTTTAATTCTTCATCACTATAAACGTAATGGTCTATTTTTTTTCTTACTTTGTATAATGGAGAAACTGCGATGTAAATATGTCCATTTTCAATTAATTTAGGCATGAATCTGAAGAAAAAGGTTAGTAATAATGTTTTAATGTGCGCGCCGTCTACGTCTGCATCAGTCATGATTACTATTTTTCCATATCTTAATTTTTCCAGATCAAACTGGTCTGTAATTCCTGTTCCTATTGCAGTGATTATATTAGCTATCTCATCATTTGACAAAACTTTTACTGCATTTGCTTTTTCTACATTAAGAGGTTTACCTTTCAATGGAAGTATTGCCTGATGCTCTTTATTTCTTGCCATCTTTGCACTGCCACCTGCGGAATCTCCCTCTACAATGAAAAGTTCTGATTCTTCTTTTTTGCTGCTAGAGCAGTCAGCAAGTTTTCCTGGCAATCCCCCTACTGCAAATGCATTCTTTCTTCTGACTAGTTCTTTTGCTTTCTTTGCCGCGTTTCTTGCCTTCTGGGCTTCCATTGCTTTGTCAACTATGCGTCTTGCAATGGCTGGATTTTCCTCAAAGAATTCTGTAAGAGCTTTCATTGCAACTCCATCTACTATTCCTTTAACTTCACTATTTCCTAATTTTGTTTTTGTTTGACCTTCAAACTGAGGTTCTGGAACTTTTACAGAAATTATTGCAGTTAATCCTTCACGAACATCATCTCCCGTGAGATTCTCAGATTTGTTCATCTTATTTTTATTTGCATAATCGTTAATTGCTCTTGTTAAAGCTGTTTTGAATCCTGCTTCATGGGTTCCACCTTCAACAGTATTAATTGTATTTACAAAAGAAAGAACTGTTTCCTGATAGCTTGAATTATATTGAACAGCACATTCCACAACTATTTTGCTGTCTTCTTTCATGAAATAAACTGGCTTTGCATGAATTGCTTCCTTTGTTTTGTTTACCCATTTCACGAATTCTATTAGACCACCTTCGTAATGATAGGTTTCGCTCTTCCCGCTTGTGTCATCTCTTAATTTTATCTTTACTCCTTTGTTCAGGAAGGCAATTTCTCTGAATCTTGTTTCTAATATGGAAAATTCAAATTTTGTTGTTGAGAAAATAGTGTCATCTGGGAAGAAAGTTACTTCTGTTCCCGTATCTTTTTTTTCGCATTCTCCTACAACTTTAACATCATAAAGAGGCTTTCCTATTTTGTATTCTTGTTGGTATATTTTTCCGCCTTTCTTTACTTTAACTTTCATTAATTTAGAAAGTGCGGCGACAACGCTAATACCTACTCCATGTAAACCGCCTGAAACGGCGTAGCTTCCTTTGTCAAACTTGCCTCCTGCATGTAATCTTGTAACCACAATTTCCATTGCAGACTTTTTATAAACTGGATGTGTTTCTACAGGTATTCCTCTTCCATTGTCTATGACCGTCATACTTCCATCTTTGTTTATGCTTACTTCAATTAAGTCACAATAGCCAGCCATTGCTTCATCAACCGCATTATCAACAATTTCCCAGACTAAATGATGTAGACCTGTTTTACTTGTACTTCCAATATACATTGCAGGTCTTAATCTTACTCCTTCAAGACCTTCAAGAACCTTAATCTTCTCTGCTCCGTATTCCTTTCCGCCTTTTTCAGAATCTTTTTTTTCAGCCATATTATTAAAACGCTCTTTTAATACACTGAAAAGTCAAACTTGCTTTAAAAACCTTTCTGCACTCGACAAGCTATTTATCGACGACAAATTTAAATCAAATCACAATCAGAAAAATCACTTAACAGCAGTCTTGCGGGCTTCTTTATCCAAGGCTTTCTTGGCTTCTTCTCTATAGGCGAATGTCCACTTCTGCTTTCTCTTATCTCTCTTAAGCTTCAGTGCGTTTTTTCTGCACTTGCTTGAGCAGTAATAATTGACATTCCCATCATTTCCTATTACATGAATTCCTATGAATGAATGTTCTTCTTTTCCGCAGAAAACACATTTAACCATTTCTGCTCACTTTGAAATTGCTTCTTATTCTTCTCGCTTCAATTTCAGTCTCCCTTAATGTTAATAAATCGCCTATTCTTACTGTTCCTTTTACGTTTCTTCTCATAGTCTTTCCAGAATTTCTTCCATCTAATATTCTGCACATAACCTGAGTAACCTCTCCTCTTGCTCCTGTTCTGCCTACAAGCTCCTCCACTATGCCATTAACTGGTGCGTCATTGCTAAGCTTGTCAACTTTCATAGTTGAACCACTATTAGCATTCTCAGAAGTTTTATCCTTTATTTTTTGTTGCTTAGCCATCTTGACACCTATCAGCTAGATTTGGATTTTAGTTGAGCTATATCTTTGTCTGCTTCACCAGCGTTCACAACAGCAACTGCAGCAGTATTAACATTAATGCCTACAGAAAGACCTAATTTCTTTTTTGAGTCTACTTCAAAGCATGGAATGTTTTTTTCCTTGCATAGAACTGGGATATGTGCAATTATCTCTTGTGGTTCAACGTCCTTGGCATAGAGAACTAACTTAGCAACGCCTAATTCGACTGCCTTAGTCACTTCGTTTGCTCCCTTGTCAACTTTGCCTGTTTTCTTTGCTTTTTCAACGATATTGTAGAAGTCCATTTCGGCCTCCGTAATGATTACCTCATCGGTTGATTATACCTCAAAAAGATAGTTTATAAATCTTTTTATGAGTTCGTTTTATGTAAAAAGAACTCATTTTATTATAATTATATTTTTAAATGAGTTCCTTATTGCCTTTTAATGACTAGTGATAGAATAGAATATCAGAAAGACTTTTCTGCATTATTAGATTTATATCATGAGTTAGGTGATAGATATAGAACTAGTGGATTGGAAGACAAAGATTTCGAAATTGATTATTTAGATGAATTTTCTTGGATAAATAAATTCATTGAAAGATGGAAAAAAGCAGAGCTTATTAGAATGTCAAGAGGCGATATTGACAGCGCGGTTGATGAATTAGTCAGCATGGAAAAAAGTTTATGTGATATTATTTAAAATTAAGATAAAAAATAAAAATAAAAAATTCTCTTAAATTTCTTCTTCGTATTTGCCTACAATTGTGCTTCTATCTTCTTCTCTTTCCTTTGCAAGCTTTCTGCTTACATTCAAAAGGTCTGGATAAAGGCTTCTTGCAGTGTGTTCAGTAAGTCCAAGGCTAGTCATAACACCGATATAATCTTCAGTGGTAAGTCTTGAGCCCGCTCTTACGCCGAAGTAAAGATGCTGTTCAGTAAGAGTTCTTTTTTCCTCTATTTTACCTGTAAGTATTTTTCCATATTTTGGAAATTGCTCGCAGAACTCTGCTACAGCTTCTTTCATTCCTCTTGCTTTTTGCTGGTCTTCTTCTGTCACATGAGCAAATACTCTTTCACTTTCATATTTTTGCCCGTCAAGTAGTTGCGCAAGACTTTTTGCACTTTTGCTTTTCGCGCTTTTGACTTTCTGATACATACTTGAAAGAGGTATTTCAAGACGATCCCTTGCAATCAGTTCAATTATTTTTCTTTCCATGTTTTGTTTTCCTCCTTTCAATTGGATTAATTAAAATAGCTCAGACTGATAGATTAACTTTTGAGGTGAGTTTTATCACCACAATATTTATTAAGATGATTTTACAGATTTGATTATGGAAGATGAGCTGAGGAAAGCTGATTTGACTGAGAATGAGGCTAAAATTTATCATTCGATGCTTGAGTTGGGACCGAGCAATGCCGGAGCCATAGCAAGAAAAAGTGGATTGCATAGAAGAGTAGTCTATGATACTCTTTACAGGCTTATCAAGAAAGGTCTTATAGGTTATATTATGCAGAATGGAGTGAGACTTTTCAGGGCTTCTGATCCTAAAAGAGTTCTTGAGATAATAAAAGAGAAAGAAGAGGCATTGCTTGAGATTATGCCTAGGATGGAAGCTCTATTTAATGAAAAAAAGGAAAAAGAGGAAACAAGTTTTTACAAGGGAAAGAATGGTCTTAAAACTGTTTTTGAAGAACAAATTAATGCTGGAAAGGAAATTCTTGTTATTGGTGGCTCCCCTTTAGCTTATGAAGTTTTACAGTTTTATTTTAAATGGTATGACAAAAGAAGAAAGGAAAAGCATGTAAAGACCAGAATAATATTTCATAGGACAAATAAAAAGTTCAATGTTCCCTATGCAGAAATAAGGTATCTTCCTGCAAAGTATGCCTCTCCTGTTGCCATAAACATATATGGAGATAAGATTGCACTTATTTTATGGAGCAAAGAGAATCCTTTTGCGGTCGTAATAAAGAACAAAGAGATTGCTAATGGCTATAGAAAGTATTTCGAGCTTGTCTGGAAAAGCTCTTCCAAGGGTTAGAAAAGGTTTAAAAAGCAATTCTATTATCAAGAAGAATGGCGAAGGGAGTTTATCACTACATAGGCGAGATTTGGAAAAAGCCTACAAGACAATTGCTTCAGACAAGATTAATTGAATGGAGAGCTGGAGGCAGCATAGTAAAAGTAGTGAAACCTCTTAGACTTGATAGAGCAAGAGCACTGGGATACAAGGCTAAAAAGGGTTTTGTTGTCTTTAGAGTAAGAGTAAAGAGGGGCGGAAGAAAGAGAACAAGACATAAGCACGGAAGAAAAAGCAGAAAGCAGCACGTAAGAAAGATTCTTAAGATGAATTATCAGTGGGTTGCTGAAATAAGAGCAGAGAGAAATTATCCTCATCTTGAAGTGCTTAATTCTTACCAGATTGGAAAGGATGGAAAGAACTATTTCTATGAAGTTATCATGATAGATCCTCAGAGACCTGAGATTTTCAAGAGCAAGGATATGAAATGGATAGCCAAGCCTGAAAATCAAAACAGAGCTCAGAGAGGATTGACTTCTTCTGCAAGAAAGTCCAGAGGATTGAGAAGCAAGAGTCCAAATCTTAAAGTAAGACCAAGCTTAAGGTCATGGCAGAGACAGGGTAAGTAATTTTTATTTATTTTTAATTAAATTATTGTGTTAGAGATTAATTTTTATTTCTTTTCAATAAAATTATATTAAGAATTAAACCTATAACTGCAACTCCAGTTATTATATAATTATAGTTTAGGACCTTGCTCTGGGCAATACCCTTAAAATTCAAAATCATATTAACTATACTGTAAAGTCCAGCACCAATCCAAAAACCTATTCCAAACTTATTCATTTCTCTCATATATTAGCTAGGATAACCTTCATTATAAACTATCTTATTTACTTCCAGAGTATTTTGCCAGCTTTTTGCTTTCCCACTCAGCGCGTTTTGCTTTCTCTAGTGGGCAGTCGGGATTAAAGCAGAATTCCCAGGGTCTTTTTCCTTTTCTTATTGCAAGAAGCTTTGGGAAGTTGTCTGCTTCGCATGTTTTATTTGCTTTTTTTATCAGTGCGTTTGGAGGCAAAGAATAGGTTTGTCTGCAATTAGGATAACCTGAGCAGGCAATGAAATACCTTCTAGTTTTCTTTGAGTACATTATTCTTAAAGGATTAGTTTTGCAGGTTGGACATTGCATCAGTGTTGCTGACTCTCTGTCAACGCTTCTCTGGTGCTCTATTCCTTTAAGCAATTCCTGCCCAATGTTTAATTCATGAACTTTAAACTCTTTGGAGATATCTGTAATAAGTCTTTTTGCTTTTTCAATGACTTCTTTTTCCTTTGTTTCGAGATTTTCTTTGCTTTCCTGAATATTTTGCATTTCTTCTTCTAACTGACGAGTAAGATTTTCATCTATTATTATGGGAGAATATTTGCTCAATGCATCAATAAGTCCAATTCCTAGAGTTGTTGCTTGTATGCTCTTTCCATCAAGATATCCTCTATCGAAAAGAGTTTCAACTATCATAGAACGTGTTGCCTTAGTTCCTAAGTTTTTCTTTTCTAAAATAGATACAAGGGAGGCAGGAGTGTATCTATTAGGGGGTTGAGTTTCTTTCTTAGTTATTTTAATTTCATCAATCTTTACTTTTCCATTAAAGTCGGGAAGGACATTTTCCTCTAATTTTATAGGGTAAAATGAGGTCCATCCCTTATCTCTTATTTCTAGGCCCGATGCAACAAATGTTATTATTGTCTCTTTCTTTTGGGAATCTTTTTCTCTAGTTTTACTTTCTTTTTCATCCTCTTCCTCATCATCTGACTCTTGAGTCTCTGCTTTGCTTGGTTGTGTTAAATATGTGATAGTTTTTCCTTTTTCATCACAGGCGGTAAGAATTATTCTTTTGTTTGAAGTAAGAGCATCATTTGAAAAGCAGGCAATAAATCTTTTTGCTATAATATTATAAAGTTTTTCTTCTCTTCCTTCAAGACTTTTATATTCTCCTGTTGGATAAATTGAGGGGTGTGCAGGATCTGCTTTCTTTCCTTCAACTGGCTTTTCCCTTGTTGCAAATTTTGCTTCTGGGAAATGTTTTTCAAGCATCTTCAGGATTTTTTTAGGCTGAATTTCATTTGGTATTTTCTGGGAGGATGTTCTTGGATATGAAATAAGTCCATCAAGATAGAGCTTCTGCGCTACTGTAAGCGTTTCTGAAGGATTCATCTTGTATAATCTATAGGCTTCTCTTTGCAAAGTTGTTAAATCAAAAGGAACTGGAGGAGATAGCTTTTCTTCTGTTTTCTTTGTTTCTGCAATTGCTTCTTTTATTCCTTTAAACTTAGGAAGAACGGATTCATCAAATATGCTTTTTGGATGGAGAAATTCTATTTCTCTTGACAATGCTACTGCTTCCCAGTAAGGTTCTGGTTTAAATGAGGAAATTTCTTTTTCTCTATCTACAATTATTTTAAGAGCAGGACCTTGCACTCTTCCTATACTTAAAATCTTGAATGAACCAGTCTTCTTTATTGCAGACATAAGCGCTCTTGAAAGATTTATTCCGTAAAGCCAGTCAAGAATATGTCTTGTTTCTCCTGCATATGCGTTTCCCCAGTCAAGTTCAGGCATTAGATTATCATAGGACTTCTCCAGTTCGGGAGCAGTTAATGTGGAGTATTTCATTCTTTTTGCTGTCTTTCTGTTGCAGATAAAGCGAAGAACATTCCAACCAATAACTTCTCCTTCTATATCATAGTCTGTTGCAATTACTATCTCTTCTGCTTTTCTTGAAAGTTTTTTGAGTAGGTCAAGATATTTTTTTGTGAAAGATGATTTTTCTTTATGATAGGAGGGCTGCCATTCAAGGTCAAATATGGGCCAACCTTTCTGGCCTTCTTTGTAGGTAAGATTAAACAGATGTCCTACTGCTGAAGCAACAAGTATATTTTTACCTAGTCTTTCAACTTCATAATAGGAAACTCCGAATTCTGATATTTTTCTCGCATTTCCGAGTGCATTAGCAATTTTCTGCGCCGCCTGGGGCTTTTCAGTGATAATAAGTATAGAATCTTTTATGGGCGCAGATACTTTAGTGTTTATTTCTGCACTCTTTAGGTTCTTTTTAGAACTTGGTCTTTTTCCCTTGTTTGGTTTTTCTTTTTTTGGTTCTGATTCCAGAAGTGATGCAGGAGAAGGCTTTCCAGGCATCTCAACAGTTGTTAACTGCTCTACGCTTGGCTTTTGTGCAACTCTCTTTTCTACTGTTTGTTTAGGTTCTGTGAACTGAATAAATTCTTTTACTGACATGTTATTTATAGAGGTGATAATTGTTTATATACTTATTTTAACTGCTTTATTGGACTTAGTCAGATGTCAATAATTTTTCCTTCCCTGCCTACATTAATTACTCTTGTTTTTCCTATGTACTCTTCAAAACCAGATGCTTCATGGATATGACCATGTAAGAGGATATCTGGTTTGAATTGTTTTATTGCTTTGGTAACTGCATCTGAGCCTCTTATTCCTGAAAACTCTGATTTGCTTCCAGATGGGTGCATATGAGTTACCATTATTTTCTTTTCAATGCCTTTTAATCCGTTATGTGCTTTTTTGAGAGTCTCAAATAATTCTTTTTCTGTTATATGTCCTGGGAACATGGGTAGATCTTCTGCTCCACCTGCCCCAAAAAAGCCCACCCCATCATATTTTACAGAGTAGCCATGTATGTTCCTAATGTTGTAAAGTGATGCCAGGAAGTCTGCCGTTGCGAATGAGTCATGGTTTCCAGGTATAATAAGGACTTTCTTGTTTCTGTCTTTGAATGGTTTGATTAAATTGGAGGTTTCTGACCATCCCACTATATCTCCACACAACACAACTATGTCTACATTTTCCTTTTCAGCTCTCAGAGCTAATTTTTTGATGAGTTTTGTGTCTCCTTCTACGTCCGAGGCTGCGAGTATTCTGAGTTTTTTGGCCATTTTAACTTCAATGCAATGGGATTAAAAAGCCTTTGCTCGGCATCTTTAAATAGATATTTTGTCTTCTTTTATAATGCATAAAAAAGGTGGTTGGGCTTTGGGACTCTCTATTGCTCTTGTTGTTATTTTAGCGGTTGGAGCATTTTTGTTTTTCGCGCTTTATCATTTCTCCTATGATTCCATATATCAGCAAAGGTATTCTTCTGGGGAGATTGTCAATCCTATAAATGGACTGACGAGAGAACAGGCAATTTCTCAGTTTAACGAATCTTTTGTTTACTATCTGCTTTATAACATAAAAGCTTACAATTTACATCCTGCACCTTTAAGCTCGGCGCCTCCAAGAATGGAAATTATTGTTGATTCGGACACTTACAATGCCGAAGTATCAAAAGGAGAGATATATGTTTCTGCTGGGGAGATTGTAACTAAAGATATTATAATAAAAACTACTAAGGAAGAGGGAGTTAAGATGCTTGAAAATAGTTCTTACATCTCTGAATCTTTTTCTAGTGGACTTTCAAGTATTCAAACAGTTGAAAGCAAATCAACTTTGTTTGGAAAAGGATATCTTAGCATTTATAATCAACTTACTGGGAAAAGCATAACAGGGAATATAATAAAAATTTATAGAGGATAAATTTATTTTAATCTGTAGTCGTAATTTTCAAGTGTAATTTTTTAATAAATTGCTACTTTTTTAGATGACATTTGTCAGAAAGATTTAAAAGGCAATATAATGGTTAAAATATATATCTTGCATCATATGTTATGAATGCTTATATAGAAACAAAATGAAAGACAACTTCGATATATTTTTCAGGAGAAAGCCTGCCTTGCTTTTGGTAGCCTTGAAGAGAATGGCTCGTGCGAGATATGGAAGTGTTCTTGCAAAAGAAGTTGATTGCACATATAGTCATGCAGTAAAGATTCTTCAGAGCCTTGAGAAGCTTGGATTGGTAGGTTTTGAGAAGCAGGGACGTATAAAACTCATAAAATTGACAAAGAGAGGTCAGGAAATTGCTGACAATATTGAGAATATCAGAAGATTGATTGGCTGATTTTAGTTTTTAATTACTTAATATTTTTATTAATTAACAATCTGAAAATTTATAGAAAGAGGTTTATATTTTCCTGCTTGTCTCAATAAGATTGGATAAACAACTTCTAACGTATGTTTTATTGGAAAACTTCCTTTAAATTCTCCACTTTTTTGTTCTATGTCTTTTCCCATTAATTCTCCAAGAATCACTCCTCTGGCATTAAAACTATCTTTATCTCCTGCTTTTTTAGCTGAATAACTCCACTTGCTGCCGTCAGACATAAAAGCAGTTCTATTGTAATAAACATTAGGTATCCATTTACCATTTTTGAATTTCATAGGTGGATGAATTACTGTATAGGCGCTTGTTTCTGGTAATTTAGATAATAGTCCTCTTGGATAATAGTATTGTCTGCCGTTTTCTGTTCTTTTAAGATAGTCTTCCGGTAGAGCAGAATATTCTAAAATAGGCATAGGTTCATTTGTTATTGAAAGATTCATAGGAACTTCATCATTAAAAGTTTCTAAGAAATACTTTTTGTGTGCGTTCAACCAAGTCATTCCATTCTCATCATTCTTTAGTATATCATTTAAGTCAACTACTGAATCTTTGAAATCTAAAGTTGTTTGAAATAAGCAGTAATCAACAAATCCCAGTTCTTGGAGTCTTTTTACATCAATAACTCTTCCAAATTCAGTCTTTCCATCTTTTATTCTATATGCTGGCTCAAATCCTCTTACTGTCTTTCCTGATCTATCTGCATCTAAAAATTCTCTTTCTAAAAAGCTAACTGTAATTTTTCTTTCCATATCTATTTGACAGAATAAGGCTTCTGGTTTGCCAACACCTCTAAATTTCAATTTAGTTCTATTTTTAAATCTTATTGTAAATGGCCCCGACGGGATTTGAACCCGCGACACCTGGATTAAGAGTCCAGTACTCTAACCGGGCTGAGCTACGAGGCCTTATTAGTTGTATAAGAATTATGTTTAAAAACATATTTAAAAACGTATCTAAGCGACTTTGGCAGGCATCCTAACCTTAGGAAGCAGTTTCTCAATAGATATTCTTAGTTCATCTATTCCAAATGGCTTTGGCAAGACCCCAACATAAGATATATCTCCGTAGGTTCCTAAGTTTCTATCATTCCCAGTAACTATCAATGCAGGAGTGTAATCTCCTTCTTCGCGCAGTTTTCTTAATGCATCCGAACCATTCATTCTAGGCATGTTGTCATCAGTCATATAAAAGTTATGTTTTTTCCTCCTTGCTTTTTCAAGAAATTCGCCACCGTCAGCGCATAGGTCAATAACTGGAAGGTAACTCTCTCTAAATAAAGTTAGTACTAATTCAGAATTCATGAATCTTAAGTTATCTTTGTCTTCAGCAAATAATATGTTAAATTGAGTCATAAAATTCGGTCTTAAGAGGCCTACTTAAATCTTTACATTTTTGA
>CAZHCL010000008.1:0-38659 GCA_964530955.1 Candidatus Woesearchaeota archaeon
AATTCTTTACAAAGCTATGAAATCATCAGGTGGTTTTTCTGTTTCAAGTAATCTCATTTCCGTAGTATCCTATTCACTTGCCTCTAAGGTCTTTATTTAATAAAAAGACCCTAGACCAGTTTCTCGCAAGCGAATCTTCTCTAAGGTCATTCAATAATAGGTCTTTTGGCAATGAAAAACAATATGGATGAAAAGCAACTAGTTTACAGGATAATAAGAAGTGTAGGAACTGACACGTTGGAAGGAGAAAAGATAATGAGAAGAATACATGAAAGAAATGATTCAAAAAGATTAGCTCAGGAAAGAGAAGAATTGTTAGAAAGATATCATAATTCAAATCCCGAGTCGGGCTTGGACCATACTTATTATTTCAGGGCAGATTACAAAGAGTAGGCCTAAGAGGAATTGAACCCCTGTTTCAACGTCCGAAGCGTCGCGTTCTATCCACTGAACTATAGGCCCACAATAAGGATTATATACTCGGCTTTTTAATCTTAATTAATGAAAAGAGAGCTCTACAATAAAAATGAATCTTAAATTGTCAGCGACTTCAACGATAATCGGAACTGTAATAGGGGCTGGTTTTCTCGCCATACCTTTTGTTGTGATGGAGTCAGGTTTTCCTATAGGATTAGTGCATTTTGTAATTTTAGGGATTATTGTAATGCTGACCATGCTTTACATGGGGGAAGTTGCCCTTCGAACAAAAGAAGACCATCAGCTTAGCGGATACGCAGGAAAATATCTTGGTAAATGGGGTAAAAGGCTCATGTTTATTGCATTCGCCTTCGGTCTTTATGCTGCGATTATAGCTTATTTAATAGCCGAAGGTCAGTCTCTGAGCTATCTTTTCTTTGGCTCTGTCAATCACGAATTAATTTTCAGCCTTTTATTCTGGCTGATTTTATCAGCAATGAGTTACTTCGGTTTAAAATCACTAAAGAAGTTTGAATCAATTGCAGTAGGATTGGTTTTGCTGTTAGTTGTTGGAATTTCAATTCTCAGCTGGCATAAAATAAATTTTGCTAATCTTTCTTCTTTTAATATGAATAACGCATTCGTTCCTTTTGGGGTTGTTTTATTTTCATTCCTTGCTTTTTCAGTAATCCCAGAAATAAAGAAGATGCTTGGCAGTGAGCAGAAGTTAATGAAATCATCAATTATCAAAGCATATATAATTGCATTTTTAGTTTACATAATATTCACTGCAGTAGTAATAGGTGTAAAAGGTAACTCCACTCCTCAGTTAGCTACCCTTGCATTAGGTCCCATTTTTATTATTCTTGGAATAATAACCATGTTCACTTCTTATCTCGTCCTTTCTGTTGCCTTGGCTGACTCTTATTCTTCAGATTATAAAAAGTCTAAAAAATCTTCTTGGTTACTGACTATTCTCATTCCATTGGCAATTTATCTTATACTAAAATTAACAAAAAGTGCAAATTTCACAGCAGTCTTAGGAATAGGGGGGGTAATTTCGGGTGGACTGACAGGAATTCTTATCCTCCTAATGGCTAAGAAAGCAAAAATCAATGGAGACAGAAAGCCAGAATACGAAATGCCTTACTCTTCCATATTAACCTGGTTAATTATAGCAGTTTATATCATCGGAGCAATAATAGAAGTTATTAATATAATCAGATAATTATTTTTTAAGTATAGACTGTAGAACTTCTCTGGCAACCTTGAAATCTGCTCTTTTCTTTGTCACAAGCATTATCTGGCCCATAAGAAAATCAAAAGATTTCTGCTCGCCAGAATTATAATCTGCAACGGCTTTTGGATTTTTGTCAATAACTTCTTTGATTATTTTTTGTAGTTCAACCTTATCACTAATTTTTGATTCAATATTTTCAGGTATGAAAGATTTAGGATAAAACTTATTAAGAATCTGTTTTCCCTGCAGTTCAGTAATCTTTCCTTCCTTAACAAGATTAAGTAATGCAGTAAAATGCTCTACTTTTATTTCAATTTTGTCAAGAGTAGTTTTGTTATAATTAAGGAAGCGAAGAAGTTCAACAGTAACCCAAGGCAAAGCAAATTTAGGTTCCACTTTTTCACTTACCTTCTCATAGAATTCAGCTATATCAACATTTTTTGTAAGTATAGCAGCATGGTAAGGGTCAATCTTTTGTTTTTTGATTAACTTGTCAAGTTTGACATCAGGAGACTCAGGCATCTTTCTCTTTTCAGATTCAATAAATTTATTGTCTAAAAGAATTGGCTGTAAGTCAGGGTCAGAAATGAATCTGTAGTCTTCTGCCTGTTCTTTTGAACGCATGAGCATAGTCTTTCCTTTTAAGTCATCGTATCTTCGAGTTTCCTGGGTATCGACATTTTCTTTTAAATGCCTTCCAAGTTCGTAATCTATTGCTCTTCCTATGCTTTCAATTGAGTTTATATTCTTTATCTCAGTTCTTTGGGTTTTTCCAGGAATATTTACATTAACATCAACTTTTATTCCTGCGTTTGTATCAACGCATTTAAGGTAAGAGAGATTATGCAATAGTTTGTTAAGCCAGCTAATAACTTCCTCTGAATTTTTGAAATCAGGTTCAGTCACTATCTCAACTAATGGAAGACCAGAACGATTGTAATCAATCTCTCCGTTATCGGGATTCCAAGAAGCAGGATCTTCTTCAAGATGCATTGATCTTATTTTTATATTCTGGAATGAGCCCTTGATACCTACCGGAGAAGCGTATGGCCCCGAGAGAGTATTCTGAAATCCCTTTGGCAAATCTGGCCAGTTATAATGCTTTCTCTGCCAATCAAGGTTTTCATTAATCTTGCACCCAAGCATTAACCCAATTTGGACTGCTTTCTCAACAGCAATCTTATTTGGCAGCATTGGCTTTGACCCAGGCTGACCAGTGCATGTTGGACAGATATTTATGTTTGGTTTGAGCCCTCTTTCCCTACTTGCAAAGCACGCGCAGAAAAGCTTCTCTTTTGTAATAAGATAAGTATGTATTTCAAGACCAATCATTCCCTGAGGTCTTTTCTGCTCCATAATTTGTCCTTGTTTAACCATATATTCCTGAAGAAAAGGATTCTTTTTAATTGTTATGTTGCTTATGCCTATAGCAAGATATTTAAATTGATTTTCCTAGGATTAAACAATGGCTATACCTGATGTTGACGTGAACGCCCTGGCTGTTTTAGTTGCAGCAGTAATTCAGTTCGCAATTGGTTCTCTTTGGTATTCAAACATTCTTTTTGGAAAAGCTTGGATGAGATACTTGGGAATAGACAAGAAGAAACTCAATTCAGCTCAAAAGAAAAGTATGACTGGAAGTTACATTCTTGTCTTTGTAGGAGCATTAGTACTTAATTTTGTTCTGGCATATATTGTTAAGTATATGACTGCTTCAACTTTTGAACAGGGAATGGTTGCAGGATTAATGGTATGGATTGGATTTATTTTGACTTCAATGTTAGGAATGACCTTGTGGGAAGGTAAATCCTATAAGCTTTACCTAATTAACGTGTTCTACTATCTTGTAAGTTTATTAATTACGGGTGGGCTTCTCGCATCCTGGCATTAAATAGAATCAATATCCAAAAAAGTAACAATCCTTATAAACGGCTAATTTGTGAAGCTTACATGGATTCGGCTGATTTAGCTAGTTTAGTTCCAGCAGATTATTCTCCAAAAGCAATTTCTTTGTTAGGAAAAATTCTTCAAAGAAGTAAATCTGACGAAACTGGAAGTGTTTTTAGGAGTAAGGGTCATTTCGCATTACATGTTTTTAAAAGATTTTCAAATGTGATAGTTGGAATGGGAGAACTTGAAGGTCGCGATTTAGAAGGCAGTCAAGTAGAAAGACAAAATTATCAATCCCATGATCAAGAAATGGCTTTGGAAGGAATGAATGGGGTTCCAGTCCAAGATGTTCTCAAAGCATATGCGGAAAGAGAGATTGATTCTCTAAAAAAATATTCCGGCGGAGATTTAAGTCCTTACTTTCATATATTGATAGATTTTACCGTTTATAAAAGAGCTGAAAGCCCAGCCATAATACAGAATGGAGAACTTGCTTTAAGATAATTATTTCTTTCTCGTAACTTTCTGGACCTTGCCATCTCTAATCCAATAAACAGTTCTTGCATGCTCCTGGGCAAGATGGGGGTCGTGAGTAACCATAATTATTGTTTTTCCCTGTTTATTTAATTTTTCAAGAAAGCTCATTACTTTTTCTCCAGTTTTAGTATCTAAATTTCCTGTGGGTTCATCTGCAAGAATAACCTCTGGGTCATTTGCCAAAGCGCGGGCAATTGCAACTCTTTGCTGCTGCCCTCCAGAAAGTTGTGTTGGGTAATGCTCCATTCTGTCCTGTAGTTCAACAAGGGCGAGAAGCTCTTCAGCCTTACTTTCCCTTTCTTCTTTTGGAATATCCTGGAAAAGCATAGGAAGCATTATATTTTCCTTGGCAGTAAGATTAGGTATTAAGTTAAAGTTTTGGAATATGAATCCTATCTTCTTTCCTCTTATCTGGGCTAATTCAGATTCTCCAAAGCTTTCTATATTAAGTCCATCAAGAAGGATTTTTCCATGTGTAGCTAAGTCGAGACTGCCAACAAGATTCATTGCAGTCGACTTTCCGCTTCCAGAAGGGCCCATTATAGCAACAAAATCTCCTTTTTTTATATTGATATCTATTCCATCAAGAGCTTTGACCACATTATCACCCATATTATAATATTTAGTTACCTCTTTAAGCGAAATGATATCATTCTTAGCCATACCATTAATTGTTAAACTAAGTTTATAATAGTTCTGCTATTTTACTATTTTGTCCGAAAAAAGGATATAGTAAGTTTTAAAAAGCACATTTGAGGAATATGAATATGATAATTCCAGTAAGATGCTTCGGATGCGGTAAGCCCATAGGCCACCTATGGGAACAGTATAAGAAGAGAATAGACGCTGGAGAGGACGCAGGAAAAGTTCTTGATGAATTAGGTTTGGAAAGATACTGCTGCAGAGCAACTCTTCTAGGACATGCGGACATGCTTCCTGAAATAACAAAGTTCAAGAAAGCTTAATTAGTTTAGCCTTATTTTTAAAACCACAGTTTGAACACTCAATAATTCTATAATTTTTATTTACTCTTATTTTTCCCCTTAAATAGCAAAAGCATTTTTTACAGAATTTCTTTCTTTGGACGCCAAGTTTTATTTTGAATTTCATGGCAAGCCTCTTTATCTTTTTAACATCTTTTGCATTGAAATCATCTCGAGAAAAGAATTCATCAATTTTTTGTTTCGCTTCTTTTTTGGATACTAACGTCTTCATAAAAAATAAAAAGACAGCATCGGAGCTTCGCCTCTTGTCGGAGACTAACACAACCGACGTAATCAGCTTGACTTCTGAGTTCGGAATGGGATCAGGTATGGCCTGACTACTGTGGCCGTCTCATTGTTCCTGAGAAATAAGGCTATAAAAAGCTTTCGCCCACTCTGTATTGTTGCGTCTTCAGGACCTGAAGACATCGTATTTTGATAATTGATAAGTTTATATAATATTTATAACTTAAACTTAAATGGTAGATAATGAAACAAAAGTTATATTTTATGATACTTTATTCATTTCTATGTGTGCTATCTTCTCACTATATATAATGAATACACTTTTTGGATTTATTGATTTATCGTCTCTATATATTCTAATCTATAGCTATATTGTTGTATATATCCTCTTTTCGTTATTTATGATTTATTATGCTTTAAAGAAAAAAGAATATGGATATGCGATTGTCATGTTTATCTTAAATTTCCTAGGGATTGTTCCAGCAATATACTACTTTAGGTTATATAGAAAGCAAATAAAAAATGGAGACTTTGACAAAGAGTCTAATTGGAAAAAGAAAATGAATAAACTTCACAAGATTGGTGGTCTTGATAAAGACTAAGACTCCATATTACTTAATCTAATTAGACTTAACCTTTATTAACACCCAAATCCAAGGCAGGTATAGCTTTCTTAATTCCATTAAAGTTATCAGCAATTTTTTTAGCGTTGCTTCCCGTTCCACAGCAAAAATCAGCAATAACAACTCCAGAACTAGACTTAGCATATTTCTCTGCACTTCTTATAGAAAAATCAATAGCTCTAACATAATCAGGTCTAAGGTTTTGAAATTTCATATAATTATCCTGTTCTGAGTAAACGTCTATGTCAGCCATATTGTCTATACATCTATTAGGGGTTTTAAAATTTATCTTTAACTTATTCGTAAAAATCTCCCGAATTACGAAACCATTATTAATCCCATCATCTTTATTCTAACATGTTAACCCTAAGTGAATTAAGCCAAAAAATGGAAAAACTGGACAATTGGGTTCTTGACGGCAGTTCAATAATAAAAGAACTCCAATTTGAAGACTTCAAAAAAGCCATTGAATTCGTAAACAATGTGGCAGAAGTAGCTGAGAAAAACAATCATCATCCAGACATATTCATTAATTTTAATGTTGTCAGATTAAACCTAACAACTCATTCTGCAAAGGCACTTACAGAAATAGACTTCAAAGTAGCTGAAGAAATTGACAAAATAAAGCTCTAACTGATTCTTCCATTCAATAGCACAAAACATTTTAAACCTCCTTTATGAAAGAATTAAATGGAGAGGTGGAATCCGATTTACAAGAGGAGAAGGTCTAATGATACTGAAGATATGCAGAAAATTCTCAATATTTTTAACACTAAAAAAGATGCTTCTGAAGAAGAGCAGGAAGATTCTCCTTCAGATAGCAATGAACTGAAAAAGTCAGATTCTCTCGCCTTTCTCAAGGCAGAAGAAGTAAAATTTGAAAACGTATTTGAAAAGCAATATTGGAATCTTAATTCGGAAGGCAGGAACATAATGCCCCTAACATTTTCGAATGGTAAAACTCAGGAAGATGTTGCAAAAGAGATAGTTGGATTGATTAAAGGAGGAACAAAAGTAATTCTTCTCCATGGAGTATGTGGAAGCGGGAAGTCAGCAATAGCCCTTAATGTGGCAAGAAGTTTAGGCAAATCAAGCATAGTTGTGCCAGTAAAGGCTTTGCAAAGGCAGTACGAAGAGGATTATACTGAAAAGAAGTATCTCGTAAAGAAAAATGGGCAGAAAATGAAAATAGCCATGCTTACGGGGAGAGAAAATCACGATTCTATATTTATGCCTGGAGTTTCCTGCGCAGATCCTACCCTACCAGAAAACATAAAGTTATCAGAGAAGAATTATGACAAAATAATGGAATACTATGAAGATAATCCTTTCGTTGAGGGCAAGCAAAAGCCAAACTGGAAAGATATGAGAAGAATAAGCATTGCTCCTGCAAATCCTTACTGGAGTCCTATTATGCCTGCAGACATCGAAATTAGCTATATCAAAGACGCTAAGAGGAGAAGGTACAAAGGAGCAGATGGAAGAGAATATGTTCTTTACCATAGAAAGCCAGGGTGCAGTTATTATGACCAGTACCTTGCTTATATTGAAGCGGACGCAATTATTTTCAATGCAGCAAAGTTCAAGTCAGAAATAAGTCTAGGAAGAAAGCCCTATACTGAAGTGGATATAATTGATGAAGCCGATGAATTTCTTGATTCATTGTTCCAGCAGGAAGAACTTAATCTTAACAGGCTTTCATCTGCCTTAAGAAATTTAAGTACAAGCACCATTCAGGCAGAAGAATCAAAGAAAAAACTCATTGATTTAATAGAGCTTGAAGAGAAAAATAAGAGACTTTTAGGAGTTGATGAAGATAAGGTCTACCATATTTCAGAGACAAAGATGAAAGATATTTTCAAGGTATTTAATACAAGTCCTGAATTAGAATCTGAATTAATTTTAGATGAGATGAATTATGCTAACAAAGCACTGGAATCTGCCTTAGCTTTCAAGGATTCAATAGAAGAAGTTTATTGCACATTCTCAAAAGATAATGAGTCAAATACAAGTATCAAGCTTGTAAGTACAAATCTTTCAGCCAAGTTTAATGAAATATTAGATAAAAGCAATTGCCTTGTTTTAATGTCAGGCACTTTGCACTCAGAAAAAGTCTTGCAAAATATATTTGGAATAAAAGATTTTAAAATAGTTGAGGCAGAAACTCTTAATCTAGGAGCAATAGAAATAATAAGAACTGGAAAAGAAATAGACTGTAAATACACTAATTTCACCTCTAAAAAACATACAAGACAGGATTATCTTTCTGCACTGTCAAAATGCATGGAAAAGGCAATCCTTCCCGCCTTGATTCATGTTCATGCTTACCAAGACCTTCCAAATGAAAGCGAGAAATCAAACTTGGATATTAATAATTTAATGTCTGGAGAGAAGCTAATTACTCTCCAATCAGGAGATAAAACTGGTTTAAGCGTTTCATTATTCAAGCAAGGTCTTTCAGATACTCTATTTACCACAAAATGCTCAAGAGGAGTAGACTTTCCAGGAAAAATGTGCAATTCAATTATATTTACAAAATATCCCAATCCAAACATAAGTGATACTTTCTGGAGAATACTTCAAAAAAATCATCCTGACCACTTCTGGGAGTTCTACAGAGACAAAGCCTGGAGAGAATTCCTGCAAAGAATATTCAGAGCAGTAAGATCAAGGGAAGATCATGTATTCATTCTCTCTCCAGATACAAGGGTTTTGGATGCTGTCAGAACCTTGCAGGAAAAGATGAAGATTTCGAAGTAGTTTTTTATTCTATAGTAAGGCTTAAAAATAGATTATTCTACTCATTTCAAAGCTCGCGTAGTTTAGTGGCAATAAACGATAATAAATGTACGAATATAACAAACAGCTACTTTTTATTTGAATTTTCTAGATTTAGAAATGCACATTTTGCAAGCTTTGAATTTCTTACTCGTAAAGAATTTCTTGCTATTGTTGCTTACCTTGTACTTTCTCTTTATTAATTTGCCAAATCTACATGATCTTAAATGATAAGTCTTTGTTTCTGTAGAGCCTAAAAACTTGTATTTTGGAATGTTGAGTTTCTTTCTTTTTCTTTCAATATAAACGGGCTTTATAACTTCTCTATATTCGGGAACTGGTACATTTCTGACAATTTCTCTTATAACTGGCACTTCTTTAACTACTGGTCTATCAAGATATATTTCTCTATAAACTGGGTTTTCAACAGTCTCAATTATCTTCTGTGTTACTTCTCTTAAAGACTTAGGTTCAAGTAAGAAGAATAAAAATATCGCATAACATACTAGCGTAATTAAAGCAACCAAGATCTTCTGTATAAGGTCAAAAGAAAATAGAAAAAGAATTAGTATAAATCCCGATATTAATAAACAACTCATTAATACCGCAATTGCTAGATTTTCTCCTTTGAATGATTTATACTCTCTTATTTCAGGCTCTAGATATCTTATGTTGTTATTCATAAAATACCTATATAAATGGTATACTTAAACCCTTGTATTTGTTACCACTAATAAGTTATTACTGCATATAGCTGGATTAGGATATGAAGCGCTAAATCCCACTGACTTTTCTAATAAGATTATATGAATAATAATCCGATAAATAAAGATTTAAAAACCACAAAAGTAACTTAATTTGAAGCTCGCGTAGTTTAGTGGCAATAAACGATAATAAATGTACGAATATAAATAAATTGATTAATCCGTCTCAACTATACTCTCTTTATCATTTACATCAACTATAGCATTTCTCACGATAGGGAAAGGACTCTTAAACAATTGGTCTGACTGGTATTTTACCCTAACAGCAACTCTAAATCTCTTACTTTCTCCTTTGTTTGTGACAAATCCTAAAAACTCATCTCTATCGTTTCTGTTCTCAGATAAACTAAACCTCTTTTTGATATATTCAGTAAAGTCTATATTTTTTTGTTCATTTAAAGATAAATAATGTATTTCTTTTTCCTGTACATTCAATGTGCTATCTTTTAATCTTTTTAAGAATTTTTTACCTCTTTCTCTAAGTGGCAAGAGTTCTTTTAGTTCCATTTCGACTTCCAACCGCTTTATAGGATAACTTCCCACATTTTTTACATATATACTAAGGTCTTGATTAATTCTCACATCTAATACCGAAAGTCTAGAAAGCAAAGTAGATTTTTGATAGATGAAAACACTCCAGATAGTAGCACTAGCTAAAACAATAGTAAAGATAGCAACAATAGATTGGTCTGTTAGTTGCAAAGGAATAAATGGGGTGGGTATCTTAAATAACCAAAGAAAAACTATTCCTATGAGAGTTAAAATAACTACCATATATAAGATTGATAAAATAATTTTAGACATCTCATCCTCAAAACCAATACCTAAAATAAAAATAGATAAATAAAATAGAAAAAAGATAGTATTTAAATTAATAGATATATGAAATGCTGATATAATTATCATTAGCAAAAATATTATAGCAATAGATAACATTCTCCTTGTTTTTTTATTCAAACCAAACATTTTTTTTCTTTCTGATTCCATAATCATAATCTTATAACCCCAAATAAAAAGCGCCCGCTGCGGGAATCGGACCCGCGACTCAACCGCGACAGGGTCGTGTTTTACCACTAAACTAAGCGAGCTACTGAAATTATGTTATTTTTATGGTTTTTAAATCTTGTTTTATTTATAGTTAGCTACATCCTACATAAGAAATTCTAGTAAATATCTATTTGAAATCACAACAAATAATATAAGCCATTGAAATTAACAGATTTTATGAGAATTGAAGATATTTTGATAAGAAAAGAAGAAGTACCAATAATTCTAGACACAAACTTTGAGATACCGATACATCCTTTATTGCTGCAGCCTGGAAGCAGAATAAATCCTAAATTGGCAAACAGCTTGTTTGAGAAAGCTGCTCAGGAATGGTACGAAGACCTTCTTGCTTATTCAAGTGCTATGCCAGAATCACAAAATAAAGAAAAAGAATGGATTAAATCTATTTTTCTAAAATCAAACGGTAAAATAGAGAATGTTCATAGGGTTCAAAGAGTAAAAGAAGTAGGTTGGGAGGATACTGTTGGGACTGATGAGAATGGTTTTGCTTCACATCTATCAATAAGTAGAAATGGGGGATCTTAACTGTGAATGTTATTTAGTTCCTAACTCAAGATTAATAAGATTTTCAGCAGATAAGATAAAGGAATTCACTATGAATCCAGAAAAATATGCAGAAATAAAAAGAGGAGCCAAAGCATATATTTATGCTAAACACAATATAGATCATTTGCCTGGAGCTATTTTTCTGAGAAATTGGTCCCTATTATATGTCAATGAGGCGCTTAAGCAGGTGCTAAGATAGAAATATCTGCTCAGTATCTCAGCATCTCTTTCTTTTCAACAAAGTATTTCATCAGTGATGGAATCAAACCAGTTAGGACAAATTTTCCAGAGACAAAAATACCATGATATTTTCCTAAACTTATAATCAGCGGAGTCTGCGCAGGTGAAAATTCTTTTAGTTTAGTATTATTCTCCATGGCTTTAATGTTATTAATAACAATCTTTGCCTGATTCTTAGCATTTTGGGCAGTCTTTTCCATACTGATGTTGTTAATATCTCCAGCAGCAAAAACATTTCTGAATCCTTCAACCTGAAGAAAGCCATTAACTTTAACCTGCTTTCTTTCATTTAATGACTTTGGAAAGTTGTTCTTTAAAAATTCATAATTTTGTATTATTCCTGTACAGACAAAAACCATATCTGCCTTTATCCTGTTTCCCTTGTCTGTTTTTACCTCTAGTTTAGAATTTTTAACAGCCATTTCACCATAAATTATTTTTACATCTCTAGAAGTAAGGAAATTATGGGCATACACTGATGCTCTTTCAGGATTTCTTTCTATGAGCCGATTAGCAGAATGTATTATTGTAATTTCCTTATCATTCTGCATCTTGCAAAGTTCACCAGCCAGTTCAGTTCCGACCATTCCTCCTCCAATAATAGCTATGCTTTTGGCTTTGCTCACTGCTTTATGATGTTTGAATAAATGATCTGCTCTTGCGACAGAAACAACATTTGATTCCTTGAAAGGTATGTTATATCTTGAACCTGAGGCAATTACAAGATAATCATAAGATATTTTATTATCTTTTACTTTGACATATTTATCAGTAACATCCTTAGCTTCACCTAAGACTAGTTTTGTTCTTCTTAGGTAATCCTTATGCAAAACTTGCAGCTTTTTGATATGTTCTGGCTCGATAATAGTTCTTATTATTCCAGGGGTAAATTCAAAATAATCCTTATTATCAATCAAAGTAACATCAAATTCCCTCTCAAGAGCTCTAGCAATCTTACTTCCAGCAAATCCTCCGCCGATTATTACAACTTTTTTCATATTTTACTCTCTAATCCTCAGCGTCAAAGATAATTGAAACTGCAAAGATTAAGATTGCTATATCTCTTACCAAAAGGTCAGAAAATCCTGATGAGATGAATAATGAAACGCAAATATCTAACATAACTAACGAAGCAAATATTCCAGCTATTCTCCTCTTAAATCCAGTAATAAGCCAGATAGCGATAATGCTCAGGACAACCCCATGAATTCTTACAAGTAATGGCGCAAGGCTTGTGCTAACAAAAGAAGGAACAAATCCTGCCCAGTATCCGGGATTTATTATTTCCCATACTCCAAATACAATAAACACAAAGAAGACGCTAAAGGAAGCAATCTGTCTGCTTAGTTTTTTCATGTTCATTCAATTCGTAAAATAAAGTTGTTTAAATAGCTTATGAAATTAGGTTCCAATTATCTTGTAATTATGCCAGAAATAATCTTTCTTTTTAGCTCAGGCTTGTTAGTAATGGGCGTACTTGTCTTCATTTTAATGTTAGACTCTGAAAACTCACTAAAAAGACTTCTTAATTCTTCAATGCTAAAGAAATGGCAATTAAGGCCATCTTTTTTCTCTATAGTATTCTCAGCAATAAACTTACCTTTATCATTTTGCCTGAAATCTCCTACCACAAAATCCTCAAATAAAATCTTACCCGCAGGGTTAAGCAGGTAATGCATTTTTTCAACCGCTTTTTTTCTATCTTCCTCAGATAAATTGTTCAAAACATAATAGCAAACAATAATATCAAAACTTTCTCTTGGAAAATCAATAGAATTAATATCCTCTTCAATGAATTCAACGCCATTTGGAAATAGTTTTTTAGATATTTTTATTGCTTCAGAGGAGATATCGATTGCAACAATCTTTTTTGGTTTCTGTCTTACTATTGATTTTAATGTCTTTCCGTTTCCAACCCCTATTTCAAGAACAATTTTATCTTTCATTATCTTTGGAAGGTTCAATGTTTCCTTGTTCCATTTTGCAGAATTTCTGTAAATTTCATTCCAAATTTCTTTTTGGTCTTTCATTCTGAATACTCCCAGAAGTTAAGCTTACCTTTGCATGGAATTTCCTTCATTCTCTGTGCATTTTCAAGCACAAAACCGTATGAACCCCATTCTTCGCTTGCAAGATGCAAGTCTTTATCTTTCTCAAATTCTTCCTTGCTTTCATAATGTTTAACTTCTTTTAAGAAAGCTTTTCCAACAATGCATCCAGTTGGAAGTTCTTTAAATCCAAACTTTTCCATTGATTTTTTATCTGGATTTTTAGAGGCATGCACAAGAAATTCTCCCCTGAAGTTAGTATTCCATTTTCTAAGTTCTATTTTTTTCCTGCCAGAAACAACCAACTCAGCAAAAGGTTGTTTCAAAGAAAGAGCTTTCATTTTGCTATTCTCTTGAGTTCAGCCAATGCTTTTTTTGGATTTTCAGAATCAGAAACAAAACTACCAGTATTCAGAATATTTGCTCCAGAAACATAAAGTCTACTTGCGTTTGAAGGATTTACTCCACCATCAATCTGGATATCTAATTTATCATCGATTTTTCTTATCTCCCTAACTTTAGAAAAAGTTGAATTAATTAATTTTTGATGTTCTCGACCAGGATGAACACCCATTAACAAAATACCATCTACCAACTGGAATAAATAGCATGATTCTTCAATTTTATCCTCGGGATTCAATGCAAGAAAAACTTTCATTTTGTTCTTTCTTGCTTCAGCAATCACTTTAACATTATCATCAGCATTGATGTGAAATATTATTTTCTTGAAACCTTTGTTTTTTAATGATTTTATGTATTTTGAAGGATTTTTTACCATTAAATGCGCTTCAAAGCTATTTCTGTATTTTTTTAAGCTCGGAATCTGCTGGAGGGAAACGGATTTAGCTGGAACAAACTTTCCATCCATAATATCTATTTGAAGACTATTAGCTATTTTTGTCAGTTTAGAAAGCCTTTCATAAAATTCTCTCTTATTATGCGAAAAAACTGTAGGTATTATCCGGCATTTCATTTTATTAGGCCTTTTGTGAATTTTCAAAGTGAGTTATTTCTTTTATTCTTCTTTCATGTCTTTTAGCTTTGCTAAATTCAGTATTTAACCAAGCGGTAATTATCTTCTTTATCTTTTCAATACTCAAAGTCCTTGCACCAAGGGCAAGCACGTTAGAATCATTATGTTCTCTGCTTAACTTAGCAGAAAGCAGGTCATAGGCCTCAACAGCTCTTATTCCCTTAACTTTATCCGCTGCAATAGCCATTCCTTCGCCTGTTCCGCAGAGGAGTATCCCTTTGGATTTTTTATCCTTTGCAACTTTTTTTGCAACCTTGAAAGCAATATCGGGGTAATCATCTTTAGAGTCATAAGTTAAATATCCCAAATCTTCATAATCTATATTCTTGCTTTCAAAATATTTCTTTATTTTTTCTTTTGCTTCAAATCCTGCATGGTCTGCTCCGAGAAAAATCTTTTCTTTTTTCATAGTCAAATAAAGGAATTATTGTTTTTAATGGTTTTGATTATTATATTAAATACTATACAATGCCTTTAGTTTTAGATTTTCAACTTTTCTTCTGTCTAACACCACAAAGATATCTTTTGGCTCTTTACCTATTATAGAAATGGCTTCTTTCAGACTGCCTTCAGTGGTGCAAACATCATCTATGAGGAAATAATCTCCTTCAATCTTGCCTTTCAATTCATGGTCTTTTATCATGGCAAATGGTTTGAAATGACTTGCAATTATTGCTCCAGCAGTGGCTATTCCAACATAGGTAACATTATCTTTAGGAATGAACGAAATTATCTTGCTTAGCTGCTCTGAATCAGTCAACAGAGAATTAACATCATAGAAAGTATTTGTTTCCAAGCCAGAATGCAACTTGAATTTTCCCTTTTTTATGAAATTTTCAGGGAAATCCATATTTAAAGAATGCCCTGTACTTCTTTCAGAAACTTTTCAGGTGTTTGCGAGTTAGCAACAACGCTCGAGACTAAAACTCCCTTACAGCCAAGCAGAAGCGCATGAGCAACATCTTCTCCACTAGATATTCCTGCTCCGCATAGAGGAATTATACTTGAATCCTTAAGCAACTCAGCGAATTTCTTTATGTCATGCTGTCTATGTTCAGTAATGCTCTTTCCAGTTGCAATTAATTTTTTATCTTCAAAAGCCATAGCATAAGGATTTAGTTTTTTAATTTGAATTGCCTCTCTTAGTGATGAACAACATACGATAATTTTCAAGCCAGCTTCATTGCATCTTTTCATTGTCTTTCTTATCTCAGTCATTGAAATCTTATGTTCAGAATGATTAAGCAAAGAGCCTACAACACCAGCGTTTATGAGGCTTTCAGGTACAACAAAGCCAGTCCCTTTGCCTTTCTCATTATAGTCAACGTGCTGTGCGTAAACCTGCATATTAGGACCAACATTCTTTACACAATCAGAAAGTTCTATAGCGGGAACTGCGATTATCGCCTTATTATAATATATCTCGATTTTCTTTACAAAATCAAATACCTCTTTTCCAATCTTATAATTTTTTAAGTTTATTATAATCATTCTCACCTTCCTTAGTATAAAGTAATAAGAATTTAGGGCTTATTAATTTAATGTTTTGGCTTTTGCCTGTTAGTCATTAAAATTAAATTATTAGGATACTCTTGTTTCATCATCTCTTGGGTGCCTTAAAGATCTTCCAAACTCATAAAGCCCAGAGGCAAGATTTGTAGTTACAAATGTAGCAAAAGTGGATATTGCTGGAGTATAGTCTTTGTTTATGAAGTGATTATAATCATATCCTGCAATATACGCACCTACCGCCAATGCAAAGGCAGCTCCAAAATAAGTTCCCAGGACAGCTCCATCTCTGAAACTCACATCTCCCTCAGAAATTATCCTATGAGTTCTTTCCCTAGGTATCTTCAATATGCCGCCCAATTCGTTGCTTTTTATTCTTCTTACAAATGTTGGAATTCTTAAGGGCGAAACAAGAGAGGAGTAAAGTGTTTTTCCAGCACATTCTGTAAAAACTCCTGTATCACTGTCCCAAATCTTCTGCTCAATAGTTTTTTCTTTCATTTTATTTTTTAAAAGATATTGTTTATAAGCTTTTCTGTGAAAAAGAATTATCTTGCAGAATCAGCCTGTTTCTCAGATTCATTTCTTTTGCTACAGGAATAACTATCCATAGAGCCCTTGGAAGCATTAATTATTTCATTTGCAAGAGACTCAGCCATTTTTGTCTTCTTGCCAAAACACTTCTGATAAGAACCCTGGACCATCCATCTTATTGCAAGATTTATTCTTCTCATAGGACTGCAATCAACTGCCTGAGGATATCTCGCTCCAGCACTTTCAATAACAGTAATCTCATCTCTTGGTGAACCATTTTCTATAGCTTCAACAAAAACATGTATTGGATTTCTGCCTGTTTTCTTGGCAATTATATCCAGCACCTTCAGAACAGTTTTCATATTTTTATTATATTTACCTGAGCTCCAGTTAGTTATTATTTTATGTTTCTTTCCAGAATGTCCTGGAACAGCAAGTCTGTTGGCAAGTCTCTCAATAACATTGACTCTGGTCATAGCAAGCTTGTCCTTTCTTCTACCCTGTGACTTTAGAATTAATTTAGCACCAAGATTTATGTAAGGTCTTAACGCAGGATCTTTTACTTGCGTTTCTGAAATATCATATAAGTCAAATACTTTGAAATTAATTTGGTCTGTCATGTTATCTTCTACCCTTCTCTATTTTGCCTTTCCACAAAAGTCTCAAAGGCTGATCATTTACTTTAATTACCTGGAATCTGATTCCTGGAATGTCTCCCTTCTGTCTGCCAGACCTTCCGCCGATTCTTTCAATTATAACTTCATCGTGTTCATCAATGAACTTTTGGGCAAGATTTCCTGGAATGAATGCTCCCACACTTATTCCATTTTTAATAAGCTGGACTTTGCAGCACTTTCTCATAGCTGAGTTTGGCTGTCTTGCTTCTTTTTGGAATTTAGAAATTACTATTCCTTTAGCCTGTGAAGCTCCCTCAAGAGGGTCTGCTTTCTCTCTTAAATTAAGAACTCTCTTCTTGTATGCTTTCTGATGCCATCTAAACTTGCGTTCCCGCTTCATCATTTTTCTAGCACTCATTAATCCCATTTTTGTCTATTAAATCAGTATTTTGATGAATTTGTTTGGAAAAATTGCTTTTTAAATGTTCCCCCCTTCTGATTAGAAGTTCATAATGATAATTATTGTTCCGATAATAGGATAGATTGTAATTTAAGACACTGAATAACCTATAATCTAAAATAAGTACTTTTAAGTTGTGACTACTAAAAAGTAACATTTATAAATCAAGCCTAAATAAACAAAATATGGATATACAAACAAAAAAATGGTTTTATGATGAGCTTATTGCCCTTCAAGACAAGAAAGAATTAGAAGATAATGTAAGGGTAAAGAAAATGCAAAGAGTAGTAGATGCAAAGTTTGGAGCAGGAGAAAGTTTTTTATTCAGGAGAGAAAGTGCTTTGTTTGGAGATGTAATCGAGATTCCGTTTAGAGCACCTCAAATTTATAAGCCATATGCTGAAATGGATTTAAGTAATATTGTGGGGGCGATGTTATTCAGGCGTAATTTGGCTAGGGCTCACCCATTTTTAATCGGACCTGCTACCTTAGAATGTTTATTGGAAAAGCCAGTTGATAATTATGACTATATATCTACTGGCAGGTTACCTTTTAACCCTTTATTTTTCGAATTTACAGATAAAGTTCCTGCAATAATCCCTAAGGTAAAAAGATCAGAAGTCACTTTACAGGGGGTTTATCTATGTGCAAATCAAGCACAACAAGGATTAGACTATATTTTTAGCTCATTTTGGAAAGACAAAAAAGGAGAGATAATGGGAATAGACCTTTTTATGAAGGATCCTAGACAAACTAGATTCAAAGGAATGGTCTCACACATTTCACAGAGTAATTTTGAACTTAGTGAAACAAAATTTGACAGAAATAGATATTCGTTTGTTATAGATACTGACGAGGATGTGATTCATATCTCTCAGACTCCAAAAAAAGAAGCGGCTTTAGCATACGAACTTCACAAGAACACTGGTGAATTAGTCGACTTTAAAAAATTGTTCGACATCTCTCTTCCACTAAGTTCGGTCGAGCATAGAATTTTCGAGATGATTCCTAGCCTAGCAACAAATCTTATAAATTATATCAATGCGCATAATATTTCTATATTTACAAGGACGCGTTTTAGGCCAGAAATACAAAATGTCCCAAACGTTTCAAAAGAGTATCCTTATTCAATTGTAAAAGTAACGGATGCAGAATATCGCGAACCGCAAACAGAGCACCATGGAAAAGTATTGACTTACCAATTAGCAGTAAGAGGGCATAATAGAAGACTAAAGGACGATGCAGGAATAATAAGGAAAGTCATCTGGATAGATTCTTATGTTAAGGGTCCTCCAGGAACACCTTTTTATGACACTCGCCACGAGGTAACCGCAAAGAAGATTCTTGCTGAAAGAGAGTTGTTTAGAGAGATTAAATAATAATATTTAGATTAGAAATCAAAGTATCTTCATCTCAAGACTGAAAGTATCTTTGACAATCTGCTGCAATTCTTCTTCTCTTCTTCTGTTTCTTCCTATAAGCGCAGCTTTACTCTGGCTTCCCGCAGTAATAACGAAAACTCCATCCTGAATCTTGGCTCCCATGAACCTTACTGGAGCAATAATGTCCTGCACAAATCTGACAATATCTTCCTGACCTGAAGCTTCAGTGATTACCTTTACTTTTTTTCCAAGCTTGTCCTGAATGTTTCTTATGTTAATTGCATTTGGTCCTATTGCTCTTGAAACTTGAGAAGCAGGAACAGCGAAAAATATGGTATTATTGTAAACAAAACACTTGCTTGTTTTAACCTTTGACGCGCTGTCAAGTAAATTAATATATCTTATCGTTTGCAGGTCTAAAATTGTCATCTTATTTGCTCTTTTTCTCTAGTTTCTTGTCAACCAATGGTCCAGTTATCTTGACAAGCAATCCAGGCAGACCTGTTCCAACCGGAATAGGCTGGTTCAAAAGAATATTCTCTATTACAGAGCTCAATTCATCTCTTGCACCCTGTATTGTAGCGTTGACAAACTGCTTGTCAGGTGTTTCGAAAGTAGCTCTTGCAAGTATAGATGCTTTATCAGAGATTATTCCCATTCTTGTTACTCCCTTTACAACTCCTGAAGAGGTCATTGCATCAGCAACAAGTTTCAAGTGTCTGTCATTAATATCAAGACCCTGTGACTCAAGAACAGCTTTTATTTCATTTATTATTGTCTGTCTTGCAGCTTCTATTCCAAGAACAGAAGAGACATCATGAATGTCATTTGATCTTGTCTTTGTCTTGTCAATACCCTTAACTTCCATAATTTCCTTAAGATTTGAACCTGAAGCAAGAATTATGAAATCCTTTCCTTTATTGGAAATAACTATTTGCTCAATTCCCTTTATTCCGGAAACAATTGTTTCCTTAAGCTTTTCCTTAATTTTATATATTTCTTTGAAGTCAAGCTCAGCAACATTAAGAGTTATTTTCAAGTCATTTATTTTTACATTGAATCCTTTATCTTTAAGTCTGTCAGCTATTTTGTCTGCACCTGCATGAACATTCTTAAGAGCCTTTGAATCAATGAATATTTCTATTTTCTTGCCGGAGAAATCAATCTTTATTTCAGAAGAAATTTCTTTTAACTTGACTTCTTTAACTTTTTCAGCAATGACCTTGGCATCCTTTTCATTGTTTACGTCTTTATCAAGATAAATTTCCATCAATGGTGTCGAAGGACTCTTTCTCGCATCGAGAATTTCAATTAATCTTGGTAAACCTTGTGTAATCTGCATTTGCGCAACTCCTGCGTGGTGGAATACATTAAGAACCATCTGAGTTGAAGCTTCGCCAAAGCTCTGGGCAGTAACTACTCCAACAGCCTCTCCTGCAGCTATCTTTGCGTCTTTAAGGTGCAATTTAGCTACATCCTTACCATCGTCTCCATATGCGAATTCAACTATGTTTTCAGAAGCATCTCTTACAGTTTCATCATACTCTACTTTCAAATCCTGCAAAGCAGAAACTAGTCTTCTGTAAAGGTAACCCGATTTAGGCGTTCTCAATGCAAGGTCCATAAGGCTATCTCTTCCAGTTATTGCTCCAAAGAAGAATTCACTTGGATTAAGTCCTTCAAAGAATGACGACCTGATAAATCCTCTCGCAGCAGCGCCCAAATCTCCCTGCTTGAAGAATGAAAGAGTTCTTTCCTTATATCCGAGGCTAATTCTCTTATTGTGAAGAGACTGCTGTCCTACAGAACATGCAATCTGAGTTATATTAAGCATGCTTCCAACCGACTTGGCGTTTATCATCTTATTAACATTAGCATCAACCGGGAAGTTATCCTGAACAACCTTACCCATTTCTGTTCTGACTTCGTTGAGTATTTGCGCGATCTTTATTTCCTTTGTTTCTTCAATGCTCTTTCCAGGAAGAAGACTTATTTTTCCATCCTCGAAGTCTTTTATCAATTCTCTTGTTTTTTTCTCAGCAGCAGTAATTATATCATCAGTCATTTTCTTTACTTTTTCAGATACATTAATATCCTGAGCAGAAAGAGTGAATCCTTTTCTTGCGATATACATTGCCCCAAGCATGAATGCCTTGTTTATTGTTTCAACTGCGATTTTTCTTCCAAATTCTCTGTCAATGGATTTTATCATTACTCCCTCTTCTGTTCCGAATGAGTTGCTTCCTATAATTTCATTTGGTATTTTTATGCTAGAACCTTTTGGAATTATCTGAGCAAAAATATCCTTACCACTAATCTCTTTTCCTTTCAATACATTTCTTACATTTGCAGCAAATAATATTTGGTCAGCATCTTTCTTTGAAAGGGTGTCTTTTCCAAGAAGATAATTTCCGGTGATTGAGTCAGCAATAGTTCCAACAAGATTAATATTGTTCTTAGAAGAGATTATATTGTTATTTACATCGAGAAGTATTTTTGCTTCAGCTCTTGCTTCCTCAGTCTGTGGACTGTGGATGTTCATTTCATCTCCATCATAGTCTGCGTTATAAGGCGCTGCAGCAGCAGGGTGTAACCTGAATGTTCTGTTTGGTAGAACTCTTACATAGTGAGCCATCAAACTCTGCTTGTGAAGTGAAGGGTGTCTGTTGAAAAGAACAATATCTCCATCTCTAAGATGTCTCTCAACCTTGTATCCTGGCTGAATTTCATTACATATTTCTTCTTTCAAGTCCTCAGTTATTCTCTTTTTCTTTCCATCAGGTCTTATAACATAATTAGCTCCAGGATATTTGTCACCATTTCTTATTAATTCCTTAAGCATTTCCATATTCATTGTTGTGACTGATTCGGCTACAGTTATTACTCTAGCAATTTCGAAAGGAACTCCAACTTCATTAATTGCTATAAATGGATCTGGAGATACAACTGTTCTTGAAGAATAGTTTACTCTCTTTCCAGCTAGATTATGTCTTATTCTTCCTTCTTTTCCTTTTATTCTTTCAGTGATTGTCTTAAGTGGCTGTCCCGATCTGTGTCTTGCAGGAGGTATTCTTGAAACATTATTGTCAAAGAAAGTTGTAACGTGATATTGCAATAAATCCCACAAATCTTCTATGATAACTTCAGGAGCTCCAGCGTTTAAGTTCTCCCAGAGTCTCTGGTTAGATCTTATAATATCGGAAAGTTTGTGAGTAACGTCGTCTTCACTTCTTTCAGCTGATTCAAGAGTGATAGAAGGTCTTACTGTAACAGAAGGAACAAGCAATAAGGATATAACTGCCCACTCAGGCTTGCAGGTCTTAGGATTAATTCCTATTTTTTTCAATTCCTCTTCCTTAATATTCAAAAGTCTTTCCTTAACTTCTATTGGACTAAGTCTTTTCTTTCCAATAAAGAATGTGCTTGGCTTCTCAAGTTTCACTCTCTCAAGAGTTTCATTACAATGAGGACACTTCTTTGCATCCTTTGCTTTTTTAGCTCTAAGACTTGGACTAAGTTCTTTCTCTTTTTCATCGCTAAGAGTTAATTTTCCACACTTATAGCAGAAACTTCTCAAACATAATTCAATTAATGGAATATACTTTATATGGAAAACTGGTCTTGCAAGCTCAATGCTTCCCGGGTGTCCTGAACATTCTTTTACTCTCTTACCACAGGTTCTGCATCTTACTCCAGGGTCTATTGCTCCAAGTCTAAGATCCATCAAACCGCCGTCAACAGGGAATCCATCAATATCATAAAGTTCAGGAGTTACAATCTTTGCAGAGCTAAGTTTTTTTATCTTGTCAGGGCTAAGAAGACTAAACCTTAATGCTCTTACCTGTTTTCTGAAATATGTTTGATTCATTTTATTGCTCGTATTTATCCTTTAATTCGAATGAAGTCTGAACTCCAAGTCCCTGCAATTCATCAACAAGAAGCTTGAATGCATAAGACATTTCAATAGGCTCTGCTTCATTGCTTCCACACATAGGACAGCTTATTTTGTTTCTGATTATATCCTCGTAAACCATCTCTCCACATTCTTTGCATATATAAACTACTGTCTTATCAGAATCATATCTCTCTTTCAATAATAATGAAGCTCCATGTCCTGCAAGTGCCTGTTGCTCCATTTCTCCAAGTCTCAATGCTCCTCCTCTCGCTCTTCCTTCAATAGGCTGTCTTGTAAGTAATGTGACTTTTCCAGATGCTCTTGCGTGTATCTTATTCTTAACCATATGTCTAAGCTTAAGATAATACATATTTCCTATGAATATTTTGACTTGCATTTTCTTTCCGCTTATTCCATCATACATTGTTTCTTTTCCATCATAGGAGAATCCAAGTTCTTTGAGCTGTGATTCAAGTTCTCCAACACTCTGTCCAGTAAATGAAGTTCCATCGACAATCTTTCCTGAAACGGCTCCTGTCTTTCCAGCAAGAAGTTCTATCAAATATCCTACAGTCATTCTTCCAGGAATTCCGTGAGGGTTAAATATAAGGTCTGGCTTTACTCCAGTCGAAGTAAATGGAATATCTTCTGCCGCTGCGATTATTCCGACAACTCCTTTCTGTCCGTGAGGATTAGAGAATTTGTCCCCAGGTTCAGGCAATCTTGAATCTCTTGTTCTTACCTGTGCAATCTTATTTCCTTCTTGGTCAACGCTTATAAAAACGGCGTCAACAGTTCCTCTTTCTTCCTGTCTTACAGCGACGCTAGCTTCTTTCTTTGCCTGTATGCTAAGATCCTTAGCTTCACTTAAGAATTTAGGAGGTGTTACTTTTCCGATTAATACTTCTCCCTCATTCATATCTGCTTCAGGATAAACAATACCATCATCTTCTAAGAATCTGTAGGATGCTTCTGTTCTGTATCCTGAAACATCTTTGTCAGGAATTACTATTTCGTCAGCAAGTCCTCCAGCATATTGTAATTCAGTTGCAGTATAAGGTCTGAAATAAGTGCTTCTTCCCATTCCCATGTCAATGCTTGCCTTGTTAAGGACAACTGCGTCTTCAAGGTTATATCCTTCAAATGGCATTACCGCTACAACAAGATTTTGTCCAGCAGGATAAACTTCTAAAGTGTCGTAGATGAAACTTCTTACTATAGGTCTCTGAGGATAATGAAGTATCGAAACATCAGTGTCAAGTCTTACCAAATAATTAGAAGCATAAATTCCAAGACTCTGAGTATATGTCTTGCTTCCTCTGATTAACTTTGATGAAGGGTCGTGATTTCCGAATGGAACCAAACTTGTGATAAGTCCAAACAAATCAATAGGATGAATCTCAAAGTGAGTTGTTTCATTTGATATTTCTTTTTCATCCAATGCAACTAAAACATTGTCCTCTTCGGCAGCGTCAATATATTCAATTACTCCCTCGCTTATCAAGTCAAGCCACTTTATCTTTCCATTCTCTAAAAGAACAAGATGTTCATCCTTAAGTTTGCTTGCCCCATTTTCAACTATTATAAGAGGTCTAAGAACTCTTCCAACTTCGCTTGACATCATAATTAAATTAAGTTCTGCATTGTAACTTATACTCATCTCTCTTGGAAGCAAGCCTGCTCTTCTTGCTTTCCTTGCTTTACCAACAAAATCAGCAGAAGTATTTGTAGTTCCTATAAATCTTCCATTGAAGAAAACATCTTCTCCGCCTTCCTTGTTTAATCCTATTTCAGCAAGTTTCTTTAATATCGATGCTTCTTCAAATTGAAGGGAAGTTGATATCTTGCTCATAATAGCCAAGTTCTTTCTAAGTCCGATTTCAGTTCCTTCTGGAGTTTCAATAGGACAGAATCTTCCGTAATGAGTAGGATGAAGTGTTCTTGCCATGAAATTTTCCTGCTCTCCAGGAAGCATAGAAGAAACTCTCTGAAGCTGAGATAACATTTCAAGATAATTAGTCTTCTTCATATTCTGAGTTACTCCAGATCTTTCACCTATCCAGCTTCCCGTCGCAATTGCGCTTTCAACTCTCTGGGTGAATAATGTAGATTTAGCGATGCTTTTTATAGAATAAAATTTCTTTCTCTTTGCAACCTTCTGCAAAGAATATTGTATGTCTCTTATTAAAATTCCTAAGTTAACTCTGAATAAGTCAGCCATCAAATCTCCAGAAAGCTTAACTCTTTTGTTTGCATAATGGTCCTTGTCAGTTCTTATTTTGTCATTTTCCTTTGCCTTCAAATACATCCCAAGTAATCTGCTAAGTGTAATTGCCTTTTCAGATCTAGAAGCTTTCTCAAGACCTATATGCGGAAGGAAGAATGAATCTATTCTTTGCTTTACTCTATCGAGAATTTCCTTCTTCGTTCCCTGAATTCCAGATTTTTCAGCAATGTATATCATTGCATCATCAGCACTTTGCAGTTTTGCAAATTCATAAAGATTAACGATAAGGCAGTCATTTTCATGATTAATATATTTTGCAATTTCTGCTTCTTTTGTCAAACCAAGTGCCTTAAGCATAACCACCGCAGGAATATTTTTCAGTCTGCTGAAAGTTACCTCGAGTATTCCATCATTTGTTTCTGAAATTGTTGTTGGTATTCTGTAAGAGCCTCTCTGGGAGAATAATCTTAATGTCAAACCAAGCCTTCCTTCCTCGATGAATGGCTGATTAGCCGCCAAGTCTTCGCTCATTACCATAACTCTTTCATTTCCATTGATTATGAAATATCCCCCAGGGTCAAGAGGGTCCATATAATTCTCTCTTAACTGATCCCTAGACATGCCATAAGTATTGCACGAAAAGCTTCTTACTATTATAGGTATTCTTCCTATTTCAACCTCTGAACTATCGCTCTGTCCCCCGTAATTTATAGTCAATTCGACATAAACTGGAGCAGAATAAGTTAAATTTCTAAGTCTTGCAATAGTAGGAGTAACGGGAGAACTGCTTCCGTCAGACTCAATTATATTAGGTTTCTCAATTCTTACTTTTCCAAGTTTTATTTCAACTTCCTCATTATTTATATTCTCATTAAGTTCGGTAACAATTTGTTGCATCTTATTCTGTATAAAATCATTAAAAGAAAGCAAGTTCGATTCAACCAGCGAGTGTTGTTCAAGATATTTTTCAACAAGAATATTCTTTTTTCTCTTTTCCATTTTAGGCTACCACCCTATAATAAATGCTTGTTTTGTCTTCGTCTTTTCTCTCAATTTTAACAACCTCTCCAGGAACGCAACCCTGGGGCAATCCAAAATCAGTACTTTTTATTTTAGGAAGTTGTGACAGAGAAATATTGTATGTTTTAATTAGCTCTTTTACCTCTTCAGGTTTCAGTTTGACGTGTTTAGGCTGTAGGATATGCATAGGGGTAAAGTATGAAATCTGTTTCACATATTAATGACGAATATGCTCTTGGGTGATCTCATAAAAAATTACAAAACTGGCTTTTTAAACTTTTCGTACTAGGGGTTTTTGAGTATAAATCACTTTTTAGGCAATATTTTAGCTATTAAATCCGAATTAACCCGAAAACTTCTCAGTTGTTGTCTTGCACTTTGTGTGCTTCCAAAATTATTATATTCATTTACTCTTTCTCTAATATCATAAAACAAATCTCTTACTCTCTTTTCTCCTGTATAAGCGGCAAGATTCACATTTTCTCTCCCAATTTTTATTAACTGAACTGAAACATTGTCTAATCTAACATCCCCTTTTCCCGTTACTCGGCCTTCATTGTCTCCACATAAATAAAAAGTTAGATTATCCATAGGCATAGCAAAAGTAAGGGTCTCTTTTGTTGAATGAAAATCATGCCTCCATCTGTCAGAAGGGATATGCCTCACCAAATAAGTCAATTCATCGAATGTTAGGATACTCTTATTTACCATATAGAAAATCCTAGTATCTCTTATTTAAACCTATCATAAATAGAATCCTATTTATGCGTAAACCAGAATTCGTCTTTTCCCCTAGCTTTCCTATCGCATCTTGCAAATCCAAACCTTTCAAACTGGACAACTTCATTTTCTTTTACTTTATCTATTGCTTCTTCGGCCAATCCATCCATCCATTTTCCATCAGGCATTAATATTGAAATTTCTTGGCCTTCTGAAACCCAGTTTATCTTTGCTATATCCCTATTTTCAGTAGAGGTAAATTCTGCCTCTGGCTTACTTTTATTCAATTTAATATTATAAAGGTGAAGAAGTCTTATCTCCTTTCCTTTAAATTCATCAAAATCAGATTTAGATATAAAAAATTTATCTGAAATTTCAACTTCTCTTCTTTCCTTGCTGCTTGGATGTATAGGTATTTCGGCTTGTTCAATGGAAGGAGGATTTTTTATTTTGATCTCAATAGGATTTTGCACAAAAGAATATCTCCTAGCAATAGAGTCAATTAAAGAACGATTAATTGATTCCATAACAGTAGGATTTATGTGTCCTCCGCTTTTTGACATCCCAACTGTTTTTGACATCTGCTGGAACATCTCTGGCACAAAGCCCCTTCTTTTCATTGCTCTGACAGTAACAAGTCGAGGGTCGTCCCATCCAGTTATTTCTTTTTTCTCAATAAGCTCTCTTATAACTCTTCCTTGAGTTTCCGCTCCGGTAATTTGATATCTTCCAATCTCTCTTACTATGGGCATTTTCAATTTCAAAAGTGAAAGTATTTTTTCATGAAGCTCAGCTCTAAGCTCAAATTCCTTGCTTCTTATTACATGAGTCACACCTTGAAGAGAATCCTCAACCGGACTTTCAAAATCATACATCGGCCAGACACAATATTTATTTTTCTGGATAAAATGAGGATAGAAAGATATCCTGAATAAAACAGGGTCCCTCATTACTCCATTATCAGATTTCATATCTCCCTTAAGCCTGAGAGTTCTCTCTCCCTCCTTGAAATTTCCATCCAGCATAGATTTCCATTCTTTAATGTTCAATTCTTTTTTATTTTTTCTACATGGACAAGCTTTCATCTTCTCCCTCAAATCTTTCATTACTTCATGAGTGCAAGAACAAACAAATGCATCATCTTTCTTGATAAGTTTTTCAGCGCATTCGTACATTTCTTTCATATTATCTGATGCAATTATTTCTTTATCCCATTTTATTCCCAGCCAGGACAAATCTTCTTTAATGGAATTGTAAAATTCAAGAGTGGATTTTTCAGGATTAGTATCGTCAAATCTTAGTATACACTTTCCATTGTATTTTTTTGCATAAAAATACTGGATAAGAAAAACAAGTGCATGCCCTATATGGCTGTATTTGGAAGGTTCAGGAGTAATTCTAGTTACAACTTTTCCTTGAACAGCACCTTCAAGCTCAGGCAATTCACCTTCTTGTCTGACATCTTTCTCCTTAACATATTTATCATATTTTTCAAGTTCTTTTTCAAGTTCTTCTTTTTTCAGGGAATTAACTTTGCTAATTATCTCCCGTACCTTAGACATTACTTTTTTTATATCTTTTTTCTCAAGACCATGCTGAAAAAGCTTTGGTAATATTCTAGAAACATCTGCCTTCCCATGTTCAAGAGCATTTTTAAGTGAATATGCCCATATTTCATTATCAAGATTCATTGTAAGATAAAATAGCATTCTTATTTAAATCTTCTTTTCATCCAATAATTTTCTCTTCAAACTTGCCCATTTTTGACTCAACAAGAGAAAGCTTCTCAAGCAACTGGGAAAGTTTATACTCGAGGTCATCTATTTTTATTTTCAGCGCATTCATCTCAACACCATCAGATTGAATGTTTGAAGTTGAAGGATAACCTGAGGAAGACAAATTATCAGAAGTAGAAGAGGAACTCTGCGCCAAGCTATCAAGAAATCCAAAAGGATTCGAATTTGAGTTATCCGTACTTACTGGGGGAATAGAATTATTTGCAGTAGAAGTAAGGTCAATCATTCCAGCCGAATCTACTTTAAATCCGGGCTTAACTCTTTCAGTCTTTTTGATGAAACCTTTTTTTTGAAGTAGAGTATAATCAATAGTTTCAACACCCTTTTTTCCCAATAATCCCATAACCAATAGAGATTTTCATTTTATTTAAAGGTTTCCAGATAAGCTTTAAATAAAGCCTTTTCTTCTATAAATTAACATAAAAAGAGAGAAAACATGGCAGTAAACATACATAATCTTATTGGGGCAATCTGTCCAGACGTTTATTGCGTCAGCTCCACAGAAGTTGATGGCGAAAAAGTAGAAGTAAGGGACGAAGTAAAAAAAATAGCTAAAGAAAAGGGATATCTCGCAGCCTCAGAGAAAGTTAAACTTGTGGAAGGGGGTGTGCTTAATGACGATACTATCTATCACACAAATCCATTCAAAACACCCGGACTTAAAAGTCCAATGGAAAAGCATACATTAATCTATGATTCTTTCGGTCAAAATTTAGAGCCTATTTATTTCTGGATTCTTGACAAGTTGGCTGACCAGGATTTCAGACAGGTAGATAAATTAATTGATAATTTTATTTCTTCTCCTGGTTCAGGTCATTTTTCAGAGTTGGGGCAGAAAGCCACGAAAATGCAGGAAGAAGGAATGAAAATGTTAGGAGCTGCAAATAACGTAGTTAAGTCAATTTTGACTCTTACCTATGATTTAAAAGAATTTAAGACTAGGCTTGATTTATATGACGAGTATAATAAAAACAAGGATGAACAAAAGAGGGCTGCTCTTTTATCTCTGAAGCAGATATGGATGGATACGGTAGACACCAAAAGAAGTACAACTGCTCTGAAGGCCCTTGCTCAGCAGTTCCAATACGTAACATTAATAGATGCATTCATGGCTGCAGAGTCTCTAGAGGATGTAGAAAAAAAATTAGACTTAAACGATAGAGTTAAAAGAATATTGAGCCAAAGATTAAATGAGTTCTTTTTTTGGATAACTGAATCCGAGAGAGAGTTGCGTAAAAGATATGAAATTGAAAAGACCTATCTAAGAAGTCAGGTCAATACAGTTTATCTTTACGCAAAGTGGGCGAAACCCTATCTTAAGGCAGCCAGGCAGCTTGAACAAAGAGCATCTCCAACTGCTGCTCTTGTAACCGTTTTCAACACTACTCTTTTTGAGCTGGCCCTAATGGGACAGGGAGAGTATGATCCTCAGAAAGATATTGACAAGGGAGACTTGCCCGATGTTTTCAAAGGCAAAAAATTGAGAAAATATATTCCTATTATGATTGTAGAATTCAATTTCAGAAGCGTACCTGAGAGGGCAGGACAACAAGGTTATGGTTTCAGAGGCAGAGTTGAACTTAATTTTACAAGTTATGCGTTAAGTAAGGATGAAGTTAAAATATTGAAAGATGAAATTCAGAAAGACGATATGGATGATGTATTCAAGCTTATAGAAGGAGCAACAACAGATAGTCTTGAGCAGATAAAAGGAGATATAGATTATTTCTTGAAAGATTTAGACAAAGAGTCAGATTCAAAGGACAAAAAAGAAAAAAAAGATGAAGATGATTACAATGATCCTTTTTCAGCCCTCTTTTTTCCCATTATTAATTTGCTCAAAGGTAAGAAAAAGAAAGATAAAAAAGATTCTGGAAAGGATGAGAAGAGCAAGGAAATAAAACCTGATGCGGATCTAGAAAAGGTCTTGCGCTCTCAGGCCATAATTAAGGCTAGGCAGGAATGCAAGAAGATGTACGGCGTTTATAAAAAAGAACATGAAATGCCTGCGTTCTGAAGAAAAATGGTAAAAAAACAAAAACAGAAGATAGTAAAAATTACAGAAATAGCTCCGAGAATAAAAGAAATAAATTCAAAATCAGGTTCAGTCAAGGAAAATAAAAAGGAAAGCAGGTTGGAGGTTGAAGTTGAAGATATGCCTATTTCAAGTGAAAGTTTTTCATCAGTTTCAAATGTTTCTCCAGCCCCAAATCTAGTTTTAAAATCAGATGAACCTGAACAGATAATTGAAAGACCTCTTCCTGCTCCAGTGCAGCAAAGACCTGAGCCAGAATTTAGCCAGACAAGAACTTACACTACAAGGCCTCAATTCGAGGATTTTGAAAGAGCTAATAGAAGGTATGTTTCTCCAGAAGAATCCGTAAGAAGAATTGACCCAACCATTACTTCTTCAAGCGTTGCCTTCAGTTCTGAAAATCAAAGTCTTAATTTTGGAAATCGTCAGGCTTCGGCAAAAGAGTCAATGCCCGAAAGAGATTATTCAGAATCTCTCTCACAGCAACAGGATAAGCCAAAGCGTAAATATCCCTGGGAAGCTTAAACGTAAAATGTTATTCCCGTTAGGTAACATTTAAATAAATCTTTTTTCTCCTTATATAGGTTAAAATGGGAGGATATAATAATTTTTATAAGGGTGCAGATTATGGCTTTGAGGCAAAATATGATGACGAATTTCTTGGCATGGATTACCGAGCGCCTGCGGGAAATGTAAGCCTTGCCACAAATCCTTTTACAGCCAATCAATTGCAGGAAGTTACAACCAAGCTTAACACAGGAGCAAAATCTCTTGAAGTGAATATGGCCTTCGTTGACCCTCAACAGGGAGCCATAGCAGAATCAATTCCCAATCAACATTTAGAAGAGTTAAATAGATTGAGAAAGCTTGTGGGCGCAGAGTTCACAGTTCACGGGGCATTAATTGAGCCAACAGGTATTGTGAGGAATAATTGGGACGATACTCATAGGCAGCAGGCAGAAAGGCAGATGTGGACTAGCTTGGAAAGAGCTAAGCTTGTTGTAGGTAAAGAAGAGAAAAATAATGTGGTTGTTACATTTCACTCTAGCAATGGACTTCCAGAGCCAGAAACTTTTGTAGTAGACGAAAGAACTGGGCAACCAGTGAAAACAGGAATCTGGGTAGTAGACGAAAGAACTGGGCAGTTTTCATCAATACCTGCAAGGGATAATCCTCTTCTTGGAAAAAAAGCAGATCCTTATTTGGAATTAGAAGAGCAAAATAAAAAAAATTGGGAAACTCAGTTAAGTCAAGCGGCTTTTCATGCTCATGCGGGTAGTGAAGCAATATCTAACACTCTCAGATCTTTGAAAGACAAGGAAATGCCTGATAAAATGAATGACCAGTCAATTATTAATTTATATAAAGATTCAAAAACAGAAACTGGAAGAAATAATATAAATAATCTATCGCCAGAAACAAAGAAAGCATTAGATGGAGTTTTTCATGACCTTAATTATGGAGAGAGCCATGTAAACAGTGGGTATAATGATTTGCAGACTCTTTTTAATCAGGCATGGAGTGCTATTGAGAAAGATAAAAAAGCAAAACCTGAAGATATGAAGAAGCTTGAAAGATTCAGAGAAGAAGTGCAAAAAAATCAGGAAGAAATTGGAAAGGACCTAAATAAACGTACAGAAATAGTTCTTAAGGGATTCGATGTTTTAAACTCAATTACGGCCCCCAATACAATCAAGCCACTGAAAGAATTTGCCATTGATAAGGCATCAGACACATTTTCTAATCTTGCCATGAGATCATATAATAAATTTCATGAAAACTCTCCAGTCATAAGTATTGAGAATCCTCCTGCCGGTTCAGGGCTTAATAGAGCAGAAGATATTAAAGCACTAATAGAAATGTCGAGAGATAAATTTGTCGAAAAAGCAAAAGCAGAGGGAATGTCCGAATCTCAGGCAAAGGAAAACGCTGAGAAAATTATTGGAGCCACCTGGGACCTAGGTCACATAAATATGATTAGGAAGTTTGGTTTTGATGAAAAACAACTTGAAAAGGAAACGAAAGCAATTGCTCCCTATGTCAAGAATATACACTTATCTGACAATTTCGGAATGGAGCATACAGAACTTCCAATGGGTATGGGAAACGTCCCAACAAAGATGCATCTTAATTTGCTTAACAAATATAATGATTCTTTCAAAAAATTAAAGCAGGTTATTGAAGCAGGAAACTGGTACACTCAATTTAAGACAACTCCCTTCGGAGAAACTTTGTCTGCTTTAGGTTCTCCCATATATTCAATGCAGTTAGCCCCTGCCTGGAATCAAACCTATGGTCGTACATCTACTCCCTATTTCGCAGGCTACGGACTTAATCCTGAAATTCATCATTCTATATACGGCGCAGGATTTACTACTCTTCCTCTTGAGCTTGGAGGGCAAGTCGCTGGCAGAAGCAGGTTTTCTGGCACAGCAATGGAGTAGTAAAAATTAAAAAGCAATTAATGCTTAAACTAAGATAAAATGATTGAAAAAAAAGAAAAAGATAAGGAAGAACTTTCTGTTCCTGAAAGAGCTACAAGTTCTGAAAAGGATATCGCCATGGGTTTTGCTCTAGATGTGCACAAAAAATTTGATAGGTTGATTAAGGCATCTGTTTTGTTTGGCTCACAGGTAAAAGGAAGTGCAACAGCTACTTCAGATATAGATATTATTCTTGTTGTCGATGATGCTTCCATAAATTGGGATATGGAACTTATTGCCTGGTATAGAGAAGAGCTTGCAAAGATAATTTCTGGAAATAAATATGCACAAGAACTTCATATAAACACAATAAAATTATCAACCTGGTGGCAAGATTTGCTTTACGGAGATCCTGTTGTAATAAATATCCTAAGATATGGAGAAGTTCTAATAGACATAGGGGGTTTTTTCAATCCTCTCAAGTCTTTGCTTTTGCAGGGAAAAATACGTTCCACTCCAGAAGCAGTTTATGCTGCTTTGCAAAGAGCACCTAATCACTTAGCAAGGAGCAAAGCTTCCCAGTTGGGAGCGATTGAAGGAGTTTACTGGACATTTATCGATGCTGCGCAGGCTGCATTGATAACAGCAGGAAAAATGCCTCCAAGTCCTGAACATATTCCATTCATGCTAAAGCAAACATTTGTAGACAAAAAGATGCTTGACCTTGATTATGTAAGAGCCATAAAAGATATCTATACTTTACATAGAGGAATAGTTCATGGAGACATAGTTAACATAAAGGGCTCAGATATCGATGCCTGGCAATTAAAAGCAGAAAAGTTCTTGCAAGAAATTACTGGTTTAATTTCAAGAATGATTGAATCAGGTTAATCTATCTTTTATTCTTTCTTGCTTTTAGCTTGATAAGAGGTATATGCTCCATATAGTCTATTAGTCATTTCAGTGAATTCCTGTGTTCCTGCACTTGAAAGCTTGGTAATTGCTCCTCTAACTGCTTTAAAGATATCATTTCCGCCATTTTCTTTAACTAATTCATCATATTCTTTTTGAGCCTTATCTAGTCTAAGTTGAGCGCCAGCCATAGCATATCTGCTTATCTCTTCTTCTTTGACGTGACCAAGCTGGACTGCTCTTTCAGCAATAGGTCTTATAGATTCTATAAAGTCATCACTTCTTTTATCCTGAGGAAGTTTTCCGCTCTTAACTTTTTCTCTAAGAGCCTTAACTTCATCCTCACCTTTTCCTCTTATTGCATCGGAAACGTACATCTTCTCTTCATCATTACTTGTAAACTTTCTTGATTCCCATCTTTCTTTCTGGTCTTTTAGACGGACAACAGTTACATATTTTTGGAAGACAGGAATATCGCTTTCACTCATATTGCCTAGAATTAAAGGATTTTTAGAAGAGGCTTCAGATAATACTAAATCCTCAAGAACTCCAGTTGGAATCTGATTAGTAAGAGTGCCGATATTATCTCTGTGGAATAAACCTGAATATCCTTCTTCATTATCAGTCCTAATCATTCCAGCAAAATCAGAAATTTGTTTTTTATCTTTAAAGTCTTCTCTTTTTACATTTGCCACAAGACTTGGGTGGTTTGCAGAAGCATAATCGTAAGTAATTCCTCTTAATTTGTCAAAAGCAGGGCCTCTGAATTCAGGTCTTGTATCTTTTGTAGCCGTATTCACAACTTCTCCTAGTTCTTCGATTGTTCCTTTTCTAGCAACGAATTCCTCGAAAAGCTTTGGTTCTTGTTTTTCTGCCATTTTGTTTTTTTGTGTTTGTAAGTGTTTTTACTTAATTTCTATAGGCCAAAAGAGTATTTAAATCTTTCGCTTGTTGTATCTACAGGGTAGTAACATAATCTTTCATAAAAAATACATAACAATAAATAAAAATGGTCAATGAAATAACTAATCAATTAATGTCAATCTCTTTTTCCTTTTGAGTTTCCTCAAAATGGTCAGAATCCACAGGTATAGCATCATTTAATGGAGGAATGTCTCTCTTTCCACCCACATCTCCTGGAACATAGGCAGTATGTTCTTCATCCTCAGAAGTTTCTTTCTCAAGTTCCTTAAGCAAAACCTCTTCTATATCTTCATTAGGTCTTTGCACTTCAAGACCTTCTTCTTTCTTTGGAACAGCCTTAGCATCATTTTCAACTTCAGGCTCTTCTTCCACAGGGGCCGCATTTTCAACGCTTGCAATTAATTTGCTGACTTTTTCAGCAGCGTCAGCATTTACTGATACTGAATTTATTCCTTCCTTAAGCAAGAATTTAACCATATCTTCTCTGCTTCCCGCCTGTCCGCATATACTTGTTTCAACACCAAATTTCTTGCATCTTCTTATGACATAACTTATTGCAGAAAGCACGGCAGGATTTGTTTCATCATAGAGAGCCTGAACATCCTTATTATTTCTATCAATTGCAAGCATATATTGAGTTAAGTCATTAGTTCCAAAGCTTATGAAATCCATTCCTTCCTCGCAAAGCTCATTGATTACCTGCACTGCGGCAGGAGTTTCAACCATTATGCCTATTTTTACATTCTGAGGAACATTAATCTTTCTTGCTATTTCCTTTGTCTGTTTTAATTCAGAAACACTGATTACCTGAGGAACCATTATCCCTATTTTCTTATTAGGGAATGCTTCTGCAACTTTCTTTGCAGCCATAACTTCTGCTTCTATTATATCTCTGTGCTTCAAGCTAAATCTTATTCCATGATCTCCTAACATAGGATTGCCCTCGTGCTCCTGCGGAGCCCCGTCAAGGTGATTGTATTCGTCACTTCTTATGTCAGAAGTTCTTACCCATATTTCTTCAAAATGCTCTGCTATTTTTTTCAATCCATTAAATATAACTGAAACGTAATCATTAATTTTTTTATTTTTCACAAAATAAAGAGGGTGTTTTCCCGATTCAGCTATTATTCCTTCTAGTCTAATAAGGCCAACAGATTTAGATCCCGACTTTGCCGCTCTTTCTGCAAAATCTGGAAGATCAACTATTACTTTTATTTTAGTCTTTGTAGAAACAATTTTATTGACTTCAATCGCTTTAGCCTCTCCTTTCCCTTCGTAAACCTTTCCATTGTTTCCATCCACAGTTATGAAAGTACCTTCTACAAGCTTTTTAGTAGCCTCACCCGTTCCTACGACACAAGGAATTCCCATTTCTCTTGAAACAATTGCTGCATGAGAAGTAATTCCTCCTTCATCAGTTACTATTCCTGCAGCCTTCTGCATAGAAACAACCATATCTGGATTAGTCATTTCAGTTACTAATATATCTCCCTTCTTTATCTTGTCAATTTCATCAAGATTTTTTATTATCCTCACAACTCCGGTTCCAACTCCAGGAGATGCTCCAAGACCGTTGAGCAAAACATTTCCATGAACCTCTTTTATGTTTTCCCTTGAATACTTAGTCGTGATAGGTCTTGACTGAACTATGTATATATCTTTTCCAGAAATTGCAAATTCTATATCTTGAGGTTTTTTGTAATGCTCTTCAAGTTTATTGGCATACTGTGCTAACATTTTAATTTCAAAAGTATTAAGGACCTGTTGATTAGCTCTCTCAGGTGTAAGATTGACTGTCTGATTCTGTCCAGAAGAATTTCTTACTATGGCATATTTCTTAAGAGAAATTTCACTCTTTAGAATTTTAAAATCATCAAGGTTCTTATCAACTTCATAATGATCTGGTTTTATCATTCCAGAAACAATTCCCTCTCCCAATCCCCAGACAGCTTCAATAACTATTTCTTCAGTGTCAGAAGTAGGATTTTTTGAAAACATTACCCCAGATTTATCTGAGTCAATCATTCTCTGGACAACTATTGCAAGCTGTGCTTTAACATGGGCAAACCCTTTTTTTGTTCTGTAATAAACTGCTCTTGCGGTAAACAATGAAGCAAAGCATTTCTTTACATTAAGCAACAAATCTTTTTCTCCTTTTACATTAAGGAAACTTTCCTGCTGTCCTGCAAAGCTTGCATCTGCAAGGTCTTCTGTAGTTGCAGAACTTCTGACAGCAACAAATGGTTTTTCATGAGCGCTTTTCAATATATCCAGAGCACCCTTTTTTAGATTAAGATTCCCAAGGGCTGGTTTGTCAACATCAAGAATATCATACGCCTCCGTTATTGCCTCAGCCATTTCAGGAGGCAGAGAAGCATTTTCAATTAACTCTCTTACCTGCTTTGCTTTCTCCTCGAGCTTTTTAGTGCTTTCAATATCGATATCTTTTAGAATAGTCTCTATTTTTTCAGCAAGATTGCTTTTCTCAATAAAATAAGAATATGCTTGTGCAGTTATCATAAATCCTGGAGGAATAGGGAATTTATTGTTGTACATTTCAGCAAGTGACGCGCCTTTCCCACCAGCTATTGGAACATCTTTGTTGCTTAGTTCAGAGAACCATTTCACAAAGTTAACACTTCTTTCCATAGCCTCTTTTTTCACCATCCAGTCAAAAAGCTTTAGGGGTTAATAAATGTTTTTTATTTGAATGTCTACTAGAAAATACGTTATTATAAAATTATTTTTGCTTGACTTTCTCAAAAAGTATCTTTGTCTTGCAAGGAACCTTTGACTTTACCATCTCAAGAGAATCTCTTGCAACTCTTGCAACCTTATCATTTGTGCATGACAAGAAGAATATTGGATGCCCCGCGCCGACTATTGCTGCTCTTCCTATAACTACTCCAAAAGCCTGAGTCATTCCTGTAGAAATTCTGTCAGCTCCTGCAACTGCAGCCGCGCTTTTATTTTCTCTTAGTAAATGATGAGGATGAACTTTTACCTGAATGAAATATTGTCCAAGAGCATGCTCATCCATCTGCTTTGTTATAAGCATTCTGCAAGCCTCTAATGAATTATCTCTTATCTGGCTCCATTCCTCTGCAACCAAAGTAACCGTATATTCATGCTTTCCCTCTTCGTAATCCTTCTGATTGCCTCCAGAGAATTTGACTATCTTGCTGAATGGAATTGTTTTAATGTAAGACTTGTCTTTCTTTCTAGAATTCCTTGTGTAAGGTCTTGCCTTTTTCTTAGAATATGCAAGTGCTTTTCTTAATCCCATTTTACTTCGCCTCTACCTCGTTGGTTATTGCCTGTCCAGGAAGACCTTTTTCAAATATCGCCCTGACAAGTCCCTTATTTCCGTGAGCATCGCTTATTTTTCCCTTAATTATCTTACCAGCAGGTGATTTCCATTCAACTTCCTTTCCCTTCATTTTCTGAGCTTCAGCTCTTGTCTGGATTCCTAAATCAAGAAGATAATGTTTCTCCTTTATTCTGTGTCTACTTCTTCTGAACTGCACAACTATTCCTTTCATATCTGAGTCTGGAAAGATGGCTTTTTAAAGCTTTTTAGGAACTTCTGTTTATTGAAAAAGTATGTCTTATGTCAATAATCAAAATCTAAGATACTGCTCTTTGGGCTATATATCCTAAAATTATACCCAATACTATTGCAATAGCTATATTGCGAATAGGGTTATTTGTTAATATTCCTCTCATCTTGATAAATTTTCTAATAACATCAAAAAGTGATAAAAATGATGATAAGAAAACTATACACCAAAC
>CAZHCL010000009.1:0-36018 GCA_964530955.1 Candidatus Woesearchaeota archaeon
TTTTTTAAGTATTCTTTTCTAAAAGCAATTACCTCTTGTATCCTCTCAGCAGTTATTGGCTCAAATTCATCAGGTCTGGGAGTTGAATCACTCCATAATACCAATCTTTTTTTAGTGCCATTTGAATATTTTACAGTTTTCGATTTGGTGTTAATGAAAACAATCTGATTGTAATGAGGGAATCTACCTACGATGGGCTCTCCTTCTTCTTCACGTTGGACATAAAAACCATCTCTTAAAGGATTTCCTAGTCCATCTTTGTAATCTGTTTGAGATTCCAATGTTTGATTCATATTCTATCTAAAAAACACAAATATTTAAACCTTTCTATTTGTTACTATTTTATAGTTATAAATAATGCTCCTGCCGGGATTTGAACCCGGGTTCTGGCCGTTCTCCACTGCCCTGATAAAATCAGGGCGTATTGTGAAAAGCGCTTGTCTGAGAGCAGACAGAGATTTCAATCTCGACGATTCAAATCTCAGCAATCCGAGAGGGCCATGTCCTTGACCTCTAGACTACAGGAGCTTGGAATTAGAGGCTAAAATTAATTTATAAATCTACCCTATCAGTAAATTACTGAAGACGTTTTGGCAATGCATAAAATATCCAGTCTTCATTGGCTATATGCTCTCTTATCTTTTTTATTAAGTCAATTCCATCTCTTTTAAGAGACTCTTTTACGTTGAACTCACTTCCTGTTCTGACTGATGAAATTATGTTATCCATATCTCTTTTTAGTCTTCCGTGTTCAAAAACTATTTTCTTAATAGGTATTGTAAACCCTTTCTTATGGAGTTCATTAAAGTATAATTCCTCTTTTACTTCATGTTCGTCCCAGAAAGACTTGATTTTCTTAACAACGTGGAATAAATTTGGATAATTTATTACTTCAGAATTCATTATGGTTTCTAATTCTATAAGCTCTCTTTCAATTTGTTCGTGCTCTTTTATGAATTCACTGGCTTTTCCAACCATTTTTTTACTAGTATATTCTATTATAAATAAATGTTGATTCATCTTGTTTTGTATAATAAAGCTTTAATACTTAACTTACAGCAATATTTTATGGATTTTTCACAAAAATGCCCTAAATGTAACGGTACTAAAAGGGTAAAGGAAAAAGATGGTACAATCAGGCCTTGTTGGGATTGCTTGTCAAAAGGAGATATGGATCAGCATAATAAAAACCCTAAGGATTCCGGAGTCGTAATTTAAAAAATAGCCCCACCAGGATTCGAACCTGGGTCCAAGCCTCCAGAGGGCTCGATCATTGACCACTAGACCATGGGGCTACAATCTTATGTCTTGAAATGGGTTTAAAATGTTATCTATAGGAACATTTTTATATTTAATATCCTTGAGCTATTAATAAAAGAGGTATGATAAAATGATTTGGACATGGATCGGTATTGCACTGGTGATTGTTGTTCTGCTTGTAGCTTTCAAATTTAAGGAGATAAGGCATAAGTTTAGCTTGATAGTTATTGCTCTAGTATTGATATTTCTCATATTTTCCTTTACACAAATATACCAAACAAACAAAGTTGACCTAACTACTTTTGATGGAGTTGTAAAAGTAGGTCAGCTTTATTTTACTTGGCTTGGCGGTTTGTTTAGCAACATAGGAAAAGTAGGAGCTTATGCAATTCATCAGGATTGGGGACTAAACGCGACAAATAGTACCTTGAAATGAAGATATATTTAATCATTCTTTTGTTTCTTTTTATCGGTGCTTTGGTTATAGTCAGTAACGATAACCTTCATTTGAAAAGCGCTGATGAAGCAAAGAAGTTTGCTTCTCTTTATTATTCCTGGCTTCTTGATACTGGGTCTAATATGATTAAGACGACGGGATACATAGTCAAGTTTGAATGGTTGCCCAGAGACAACAGCACAATCGTGAATAGTACAAAATAGTTATTTTTTTATAGCCTCTTTCTCTAGCAAAAGCAAGCCTCTATAGCTCAGCGGTTAGAGCGCAGCATTGGTAATGCTGAGGTCCCGGGTTCAAATCCCGGTAGAGGCTTTTTGGAATAGGCCTACTTTTATTCAACCAATCTTGCGACATTAGGTAAAGAGCTTTTACGAATTAACAGCTGTATTCCGTTTAACATATCAAAATTCCATTCATTTGAATCTAATCCATAAAAGTCATGGGTTCTGACTATTACTCCATTTCTTTCTACCTCTGAGTTTAATCTTATATCTCTTAAATGTCGCGGTTTCAATATGCAATAATGGTTATCTCCATTTTTTCTCTGTGCCTTAGAATGTCTTTGCTCCTTAGCAAAAAACTTTTCTATTAGTAGATTTTCAATTAGACAGAATTCTTTAAATTCCATCTGAGCCACATTTCTTACGACAACTGCTTTCCTCATTTTTGATAATCCTTTTTGTGAATGCCAACCATATATGTAAAAAACTGGCTCTTTAAGAGTCTTAAAACTTTCAATTTGATAGGGCTTTATTCTGCCTCCATAATAGGCGCACTGGCCTTTAACTTCTAAATGGAATTCATTACATGAGAAATCTGGAAGATTTGAACCTTTTTGATTCCAGTCTAAAAAAGGATATTTATGGTGAATTAAATATTCAAATCTATAGCCTATGAGATCAGCTAAGGTATTTCCTCTAGATATCATAGATATTTTTTAATACCTTATTTTAAATAGATATATAGCTCGAGATATATATCATTATTTTATCTATTTCCTATTTGGTAGCATGTTATTAATATATAGAACATAGATTATTTTATCCAAAGGTTTAAAAGTATTTTATAATTCGACTTTTTATGGATGTAAGTAATGTAAGCAAAAATGTCATGAGGCAATTAGCAGAGGAAGCGTATGCTTCATTGGCTGGAGAGGGAGATACTAGATTTGAAGATTTATATGATTCTGCTAGAGTTTTCTATTCAGAAGTAGCCAAATGGCATCTCGAGCATTCTGACTTATTAGGAGATATAGAATATATTGCCTCTAAACTATTTGAGAGAGTTATGATTTATGAGCAAAAAAGAAGATTGGAGAATAGGCCTATTCAGAATGGTGGATTGATTATTATGAACTGGGCAGTAAAAGATAATTACTATGAACTTGCTAAATGGCATATTGAACTTGCTGGAGAAGCAAGGTAGAATATCTTTTTTCATCGATTAAACCTTCTGAAGGTTTAAAAAGCACTTTTGCTTTTAGTTTATTAGGTGGTTTAATGGCTGACAATATAATAATTGATGTTAATGGGTTGACTAAGAAATTTAAGAAGATTACTGCTGTAGATAATGTATCTTTCCAGGTTAAAAAGGGAGAAATATTTGCATTTCTTGGGCCTAATGGCGCTGGGAAGACAACTACAATTAAAATATTAACTACTTTGTTGCAGCCGACATCTGGAAGAATTAATGTAAATGGCTTTGATCCATTGCATCAGCAGGCTGATGTAAGAAAATCTTTTGGAATTGTTTTTCAGGATTCAAGTCTTGATGATGATTTAACTGCCTATGAGAATATGGAGTTTCATGCGGTTTTTTATAGTGTTCCAAGAGATTTGCGTAAAAAGAGAATTGAATATCTTTTGAAATTTGTTGATCTTTGGGATAGAAAAGATGATTTTGTTAAGACCTTTTCTGGAGGAATGAAAAGAAGGCTTGAAATAGCCCGTGCTTTGACTCATCATCCTAAAATTTTATTCCTTGATGAGCCAACTCTTGGTTTGGACCCGCAGACAAGAAACCATCTTTGGGAATATGTAATGAAATTGAATAAAGATGAGGGGATGACTGTTTTTCTTACAACTCATTACATGGAAGAAGCTGATAAAATATGTGATAGGGTTGCTATTATTGATCATGGAAAGATTATCAAACAGGGGAGTTCTAGGGAATTGAAGCAGGCTACAAATACAAAGACTCTTGAGCAGGCTTTTTTGAAATTGACCGGTTATTCTATAAGAGATGAGAGCGCTTCTTCAACTGACATTATGAGACAGCAAGGCAAAGCATGGGGGAGAAAATAATGGGTGCAATTTATATCATGTGGTTGAGACAGATAAAGAAATATTGGCGTTCAAAGGCAAGAATTATTAGTTCGCTTGCACAGCCTATTCTGTTTTTAGTTGCTTTAGGAGTGGGTCTAGGTCCAGTATTCCAGAAAGCAGGTGATGGAAATTATATTCAATTCCTTGCTCCAGGAATAATTGCAATGGCTATATTGTTTACTGCAATGTTTACTGGAATAGAAGTGATTTGGGACAGGCAGTTTGGATTTTTGAAAGAGACTTTAGTTGCTCCTGTGGCAAGAACAAAAATAATGCTTGGAAGGACTTTGGGAGGAGCAACGGTTGCAACATTACAAGGAGTAGTAGTATTACTAATTAGTTTGTTGATAGGATTTCATGTTTCTAATTGGGCTTACTTCCCTCTTGCTCTTGTTTTTATGTTTGCAATAGCTTTGTTCTTTACTGCTTTAGGAACTACTATAGGTTCAGGATTTAGAGACATGCAGGCTTTTCCATTAGTTATAAATTTCATAATAATGCCTCTTTTCTTTTTATCTGGAGCATTGTTTCCTCTTAACGACTTACCTGGAGGGATAGTTGCAGTCACAGAAGTTAATCCATTAACTTATGGAGTAGATGGATTAAGATATTGCTTGACTGGGCTTGGACATTTCAGTGTTATTGCTGATATTTTAGTAATAGTAATTGTTGCCATAATTATGAATGTAATTGGAAGTTATGCTTTTTCAAAGATTCAGGTATAGTTATCCAATTACTCTTACGGGAATTCCAGTAACTTTGTAAGTCAAAGTAAATCCTAGGAATGTTGTATCTGGAACTACTTTTACTTCTGTCAATCCATCATATCCTTGAGCTATGAGCTCAAGTTTAGCATCTGATTCTACACATGATCTTAAGGGGGAAGGAAGACTTTCAAAACTTTCTGCAGCTTTTTCGTATCTTTTTGCCTTAAAAAAATTTAACTGGTCTACATTTCCACGATAATATTCGATTGTTTCTAGGTTTGCCATATTTTTACTCAGAATAGAGGATATTTAAACCTTTGTATTGTGTTGTCACTATATAGTAATATAAATAATTAACTAATTGTTATTTGCTAATTTCTAGATAGTCTTTGTTATTAACATTCAAAGAAAATGACAAAATTCCATCTTTTTGTTCAAGCACAGTGCAGGTATTCGAATTACATTCTTTTCCATCGTACATAGTATTATATGTAATATTATTTTCTGGCATTTGTATTGTTAGGTTGGTGATTCCGCTTCCTCCTAAAATTATTGATGCGTTTTTCGCTTCTTTACTTTTCATTGTAGCTGAGAGAATGACTATGTTTTTATTGGTTTTTTCTAAAACTGCAGGTGTTGAGGAATAAATATATGTAAATTGGGCAGTGTCTGGATTTTGAGGGTCAACAAGTAGGTTTGGATTTCCTCCAAGGGCTGATAGCTTTAGAGCTTGCCAATACCATTCCCAGGAATAATCCATGGGCCAATCAGTATCAAAACTAAAACTTTGTTTTGTTTCATTTCCATATGTTTGATTAATATTTACTGATTGATCAGTTTGGTCGTCATAGGTTATAAATCTTTGAACTCCTACTGAACTTTTTTCTGCAGTTTCATTGTAAGTAAGAGAAAAATTAATTTGTTTGACTATTCCCAATAGATACTTTGGCTCTTCATCAGGTGATATTTGGAACCAATCAGTACAACTTCTTGTTTCGATGCTTTCTGGTTTTTCAAATAACAATGAACCGGAATCTGCTTTGAAAGCTCCAAGAGAATGGGCTTGCCCGTGGGTAGGGTCAATACCTCGTACGTAGAACTTATCATTAGTAGTATTTGTTGTATTAACAAGGAAAACATATTTTGATTTTTGTATATTGTTATTTTGGTCTTTAATTTCAAGGTTTATTGAGTGGATTCCAATACTTGTTGGAGTAAATTCGCCAAAAACAATTCCATTATTGTTTGTTAAGGAAAGATTATCACTTGAAGGACTTAATTCTATATCATAATTGCATCTTGAACAGCCCCAGATACTTGATAAATCGACTGAAAAATTGATAGGGATATTGATGTAACCTTCGGAAGTACTTTTATCTAACTCTACTGGAGAAAAGATATTATTGTAATAATTGTTTGATTCAAAGATGTTATTTTGACTATCCACAAAGTAGAATGGATGTAAATTGAAGTTAATGTTATTATTTGCTATTTCGTTTCCTTCGCTTCTTACTACGGTAAGTCCAATATTGGCGCTATTCTTTATTAGATTATCTTTTACTTGACTTCTAGTTACATTATTGTATAGTAATATGCCCTGCAAATCTTTTGTCAAAGTATTATTTATTACTGAGATATCATTTGATGACTGCAAAAATATTCCTACTTCGTAATTGTCAATTGTAAAGTTCTCAATGGTTACATTGCTTATATCTGACAGATATATTCCTGCTAGGTCATTGTTTTTAGTTGCTGAAAGAGTATGCGTGTTTCCATCTAAAATTACATTATTTGCGTTGATTATTATGCATTGCGGGGAAGTTGCTTGTATGTCATTAGATATAAAGTAATTTCCTGGTGAAGTTATGTTTTGGCAATTTGATATGGCTATTTCTTTGCTACCGCCTGCTTCTTTTTTTGGCAATGAAAGGAAAAGAAAGATTATCAGGATTACGACAACTATTCCTGCAATAACGAACTGAATTTTCCTCATTTTCTCTCAAAACAACTATCTATGGATTATTTATAAATATTCGGTAAGATTGGTAGAAGATAAAAGCGGAAGGAGGGAGTCGAACCCTCGTCTACAGCGCCACAAGCTGACATTCTACCGTTAAACTACATCCGCCATGCATTTAGTGATGTAAATTGATTTAAAAATCTAATGAAAACAATGGAATTGACATTAAATTATGCTCTTAGAAATCATCGTCATCGTCTTCATCAACTTCTTCTGCGAAAAGAGCTGTGCTGATATTCTCAAGCTGGTTTGAAATTTCTCCGAGCCTTACATCTATCATTCTTGACATTTCTCTTAATTCTTTGACTATTTCTCTTATATCATCCATTGTTAAGTTATATTTGTGAGTGATTTAAATATCTTATCTTTTGTTTTCTGAAACGCCCACGCCCGGAATCGAACCGGGAGATCCCGAAGGAAACCGGTTTGCTTTTGAATCAATATACTTTTGTTCAGCTCAAGACCGGCGGAGTACCATTGTCCCACGTGGGCATTCGAAACTAAAATAAGAAATGTACTTATAAATCTAATTGTTAATAACAAAAAGGTATTCTATTTCGAATAGAAAAGCGTCAGAACTAGCTAGGCTAGATAGTGCAATGTTTTTGGATAAAATGGATTTATCCGAACAATGCGCTAAGTCCAGCTGCTGATTCAGAAGCTTTTTCTTCCTTCTTCTCTTCCTTCGCTGCAGGTGCTGCACTTGCTGCTGGAGCTGCTGCCATTGCTGATGCATTGGCTAACTCTGCTGCTAGGTCAACGCCTTGTAGGGCTGCAATCAGTGTCTTAACTTTTGCTTCATCTGCAGGTACTCCTGCTGCGGCTATGACCTTTGAAAGGTTTTCAGCTGTTACAGGTTGTCCAAGCTTATGCAAAAGCAAAGCGCCGTATATGTATTCCATTTTATCCTCCTTGTGGTTGATTATTTTTATCGACTAATGCCTGGATTGCTTTTTCCTGCAGTCCTGCTTTACCGATTATGAATTTGATTGTTTCATTAGTTGCATAGCCTAGGTTGACTGCGAATCCAAATGACTTGCCGATTGAGATTCTGAGATCTTCAAGAACTGCTTTCTTATCTATTCTTATTCCAACATAAACTTTTTCTTCTTTTCTGTCGAATGCTGCAACTGGTTCAAACCCTACTTTCATAGGAGTTATGTTAAGTTTAGCCATAACACTTGCAACATTTTCCTTTATAGATTCTCCCTGCTTAACTATTACATGGGGAAGTTTGACTGCTAATTTTCCGCCTTCAACTGATACCTTAAGTCCTACTGCGGACAATTCGGATATTGCTGGACCTGGAACTAAATCTGTTGGTCCTGGTTCTACTTTAATATCTTCTGGAGCAATATCTCCTGCTCTTGCTTTCGTTGGGCTTTGATTGTCTGCAAGAATTCCCGAAAGAACAAAAGGGTCTTCATTTGAGAAAAATAATGCTATATCTGCTCCTACCTGAGGTTTCATAGAATCCAGCGCTGAGCTTTTCACTTCATCAAATGCTCTTAATACAAGATTTTTTTTGACTACTTTTACTTCTGCTTTTCCTCTAAGATTCTTTTTTATTTCATGAAACTGAGAGCTTGGAAGTCCTTTTGTTGAAGCAATTAATAATGTTCTATGACTTTTTATTTTTGAAGCTATTTCCGATACTAGCTTAATTTTATATTCAGGTATTTCTTTTTCTCTTGCCTTTGGTTTTTCAGGCTTTGCTGTCTTGGATTTGGCCATTATTTCATCTCCACTCTCACAGGAGAGCTCATTGTTAGCTTAAGCATTACTGACTTGATATTTTCTTTTTTAGTTGGAAGTGCGTTAACTAATCCTTGATAAAACGCTTCCGCATTCTCTAGAATTTGATTATCAGGCATGCTTTGCTTTCCAATACTTACTTTGACACTTGCTTCTTTTACTCTAACTTTGATTGAAAGATTGATTTTTTCAATTAACTGTTTGATTGCAACGTCATCTTCTTTCATCAAAACTCCAAGTTGAGGAGAAGGCATTTTTCCTGTTGGACCGAGAGCTTTACCGAAAGTGGTAGCTACAGAGGGCATGAGCGGAGCGGCTGCAATGAAGAAGTCATGACTTTTTACAAGTTCTTTAAGGGCTTTTTTATCCTTATATTTCTGGAATTCCGGTTGAGTTACTGAATTAACAAGACCTGATTTTTTTGTAAGAAATCCAAACACTTTCTTATCTTTTATCTTATGGGGGATAGATATAATTGTGGCTATGTTATCTTTTTTGACGTCAATTCCTTTAAGATTTACGACTAGGTCTATGCTTTGGTCAAATTTCTTCTTCTCTAGTTTTCTTAATTCTGTTATTGCTTCTTTGAGTTGCATTGTGACCTCCTACATTATGACCCTTATCCATAGAATCTATGACGAGGATATGTAGTTAAACGATCTAGAATTTGATGAAAAAGGGTATTTTTAAATGTTTTCGTTGTCTATCTGCTCTAGGTTTCCATTAATGACTATTGGATTAATTCCTTGAATTTCATCTTTCAACATATTATTAGGTATGGGGTTATAAAGAAATATCTTCTTTCCTAGTTCCCATGCTTTAAACATTTCAAGAAGCACGGAGCCGCCGATATAATTTTCCTGTTCATCCTTTCTGAAATTTAAAACTAATAATGCATCATTTTCCTCAACTTTCTTGTTTTGCAATCTGAACATTTTTGCCTTCCATATATCATGATTTCCCTCATTTCTCATTTTTTCTTCCATAAGAGGCTCTTCATAACTGTTTGGTAAGGTTATTCTATGCCCTTTCTTTTCTAATTCTTTCTTTATTTCTTCTACCTTATGGTAAAAATGTTTGCTGCTGCAGATGAATATTTTCATTGCTTTTAGAAGGGAGGACACTTTTTAACCTTTATTTTTTATCCTTTAAATAAAATAACTATATCTGCAATAATGAAACCTAGAAGACCGAGAGCAAGAATCCCTATTGCCGATATTTTTGCTATTGACTTGAATTCTTCATTACTTGGCTTTCTTAGAATATGCCAGACTCTTTTGGATTGAATGAAGAATGATTTGAATTTCGTTCCAAGACTGGGTTTGAAATCCTGTGCCTGAGAATTTTTCTGTTGATTACTTTGCTGTTGATTGTCCATATATTCAAAAGAAAAAAAGAGTTTTTAAACGTTGTTCTTATTTAAAATAAAATCATTAAGATTCATTATCTCAATTTCTTCTCTTGTTGCTTTTAAGTCTTTAAGAGTGAAATCATGAGTTTCTTTATCAAACGCTGTGCAACAATCAGAAATAATTTGTATTTTAAAGTCTCTATCATAAGCATCCTGCGCCAGACTTCTGACACACAAATTTGTTAAAATTCCAGAAATTACTATCTTATCTATTCCCTTCAATTCTTTTTCAAGGTTTGTTTTGTAAAAAGGGCTTATTTTGTTCTTTTTTATTAATAAATCAGAATCTTCTTTGTGAATTTCTTTTATTATCTTTACATTATTTGAATTCTCGGCAAAGATTGAATCAGAATCTCTTTCTATGTGTGTAATGAATATTATTTTATAACCTTCTTTTCTGCAGAAGTCAATTAATTTATTTGTTTTACTTATAACTTCAGAAATATCTCCAACATAGTAATCTGATTTTTTATCAATCCATTCATTCTCAAAATCCACTAAAATCAGAGCTTTTCCCATTTTATTTATCAGTTTTCTAGGAAATCAATGCCTAATTCTGATTGAAGGTCAGATTTTTGCTTATTAGTTAATTCTTCACTCGCACCCAGAATTTGGGAACTCTTTACTCCAGTTACAATAAGAAGGACCTTGATTGTCTTGTCCATGTCTGGAGAAATTTGAGCTCCCGATATTATCTTTGCTTCCTGAGAAACTTTAGTGCTTATTATCTCCATTATTTTTCTGTATTCGTCGAGGGACATGTCATTTCCACCGACAATATTTACAAGAGCTCCTGTTGCGTTGGTTATATCTACATCGAGTAGGGGGTTAGCTATCGCTCTCTCGACAGCTTCCTTTGCTCTGTCCTTTGAATCTGATTCTCCTATCCCTATAAGAGAGACTCCTCCGTTTGACATTACTGCTTTTACATCTGCAAAATCAAGATTTACAAGACCTGCTTTTGTTATTAATTCGGTTATTCCTTTTACAGAATTTGTAAGTATTTCGTCGGCAACTTTGAACGCAGTGTGTATCGGCAATTCGGGAGCAATTTCAAGAAGCTTATCATTCGGAATAACTATTAATGTATCTGTGACGCTTATTAATCTGTCAAGTCCGTATTGTGCATTTTCAATTCTTTTCTGGCCTTCAACAGTAAATGGGAGCGTTACAACACCTATTGTCAATGCTCCTCCCTTTTTTGCTATTTCAGCGACCACTGGGGCAGCTCCCGTTCCTGTTCCTCCTCCCAGTCCGCAGGTTATGAAGACCATATCTGCTTCTCCTATTTTTTTCTTTATTTCCTGTTCTGATTCTCTTGCGGCTTGCTCTCCTATTTTTGGGTTGCTTCCTGCGCCAAGTCCGTGAGTCAGTTCTCTTCCAATTAGTATCTTATGGTCAGCATTTGAATAAAGCAAATCTTGTGCATCAGTGTTTACAGTAATTATTTCACATCCCTTGATACCTATTTCTTTCATTCTTTATACGGAATTTCCACCTCCTCCTACGCATCCGACAACTTTTATTCTTGATCCTTGCTTCTTAAGAATTTCTTCAAGCTCTCTGTCAATATCATTATCCTGCATTACTTCTTTTTCAATTATCAAGCTCATGAATTATTCATGCATGATGGATTTATAAGTATTGTTGTTCTAATTTAGAAATAATTATTTGATTTTATTAAATTATTTTTTGCTTTCTTCCTTCTGGTTTTTCTCTTCTTTCTTTTCCTCAAACTTCGCTTCTTTTCCTATTATCTCTTTTATCTTGTCCTTGAATGCATTTACAAAATATTCTATTTCTTTTCTTCCTTTCACTACTATTTCATTGCCTTTTATTTCAAATTCAGGTAGGAATCTGAAAAGACTCTCAAGAAGTGCTGAAGATTTTTCTTTTTCATCACTCACTATTCTTGCTATTTTGTATTTGTAAACAAGTTCTTTGCCTGCCAGAGGATTGTTAAGGTCAGTTATTACTCTTGCTCCTGAAACGGTGACTATTTTTGCTAGCATATCATCAAGTGCAAGAACCATTCCTGGCTGAGGATTAATATTTTTCTCAGTGAATACTTTTAAGGGGATTGTTTTTAACAAATTTCTGTCTCTTTCACCGAAACCTTCTTTTGGGGAGAGTTTTATTTCATATTCTTTTCCAACTTCCTTGTTTTCTAGAGCCTTATCAAGTCCCGGAACAACCATTCCTTCCCCTATAACTATTATTGTCTTTCTTGGTCCTGCTTTTGGGTCCAGTTTCTTTAAATCTTCAGGAACATTAGAGTCAAAGACATTCCCATTTGAATAGCCCGTATAAATCAAATCTATGAAATCTTTCTTCTTTGCGGTTTCCATGTTTTTTATTGCAGAGGTGCTTTTATAAACTTTTGTTAAACAACCATTCTTTAATCCTTGCGCAAAGATTTATAAATTGAATTTTCTGCATTCATTGATGTTAAGACTAATCAACGCTACTGAAGCAAAGCCAGGAACAACAATTATGGTTGATGGACAGGCAGTTACTGTCAGAACTAACGATATTAGCAAGACTGGAAAGCATGGTGCTAGTAAGTGCAGAATGGAATGCGTTGAAATATTTTCTGGGAAAAAGAAGATTGTTGCTGTTCCAGGTCATGAGAGATTTGAAGTTCCAATGGTTGAGAAGAAGAGAGCCCAAGTTCTTAGTGTTGGTGACACTACTGCTTCCGTAATGGATCTTGAGAGCTATGAGACAACTGATATGACCTTCATGGAAGAAATAAAACCAGAGCTTGCCCCTGAGAAACAGGTAGAATATTGGGATATTGAAGGAAAGAAAGTAATAATGAGGGTCTTCTAATGGCAACAAAATTACCTATTGCGCAGACAAGAATGTTCCATAATGTCTTTGTATGCAGAGATTGTAATAGGAAGATAAGGACTCAGGCAGTAAGAGTAATAGCCAGAAAAGTCAAATGTCCTGGATGCGGTGGGCACATTTTTAGACCTATAAGGAAGAAATGAGCGAATTAAATAAATTGAATGAGGTGAATAAATGAGTTTTGTTGTTTATGACTTGATATTATTGGTAGTATTTACTTTAGCAGTTGTTTTATTTCTTTATACAAAAAGGGCAAACCTTAAGCGTGAAGGTCTGATTTACCTTTATAGGACGAGTATCGGATTAAAGCTTATTGACTGGTTTGGAGAGAAACATAAAAACTGGCTCAAGCCACTACAATATGTAGTTATTGCTTCTGGTTATGCTTTGATGGCTTCTATTGTCTATTTGCTGGCTAAGCTTTCATATACATACATAACCTCCCCTTATATTGCAAAAGCTTTGAAAGTACCGGTTATCTTTCCGTTGATTCCTTACTTACCTCAGATATTCAAAATTGATTTTCTTCCTCCATTTTATTTCACCTATTGGATAATTATAATTGCAATAATTGCTGTTCCTCATGAATTTGCTCATGGTATTTTCGCAAAACTTAATAAAATAAGAATAAAATCAACAGGGTTTGGATTTTTAGGACCATTTTTAGCAGCCTTTGTTGAACAAGATGATAATCAGATGCAGAAAGCTCCCAAGTTTGCTCAGCTTTCAATTCTTGCTGCAGGAACATTTGCTAATGTTCTTACTGCAATACTTTTTGGTTTACTTCTTTGGGGATTTTTTGCAGGGACATTTGCTCCGGCAGGTGTTAATTTCAGCAGCTATGCTACGTCCGCAGTAAATGTCAGCAATATAGATTTTATTAATGGCGTTCCATTGGGGATATTTAATTTAAGCATGATCAATTCTAATCAGACTTTGATAAATTTCACGGCAGATAATCTAACTTATTATACAACTGGGGATGCAATTAGGCAGACTCTTGTAGACAATTCATCTATTCTGATAGGTTATGATGATTCTCCAGCTTTTGATGCAAAGTTGTCTGGAGCGATTCATATCTTTGATGGAGAAAAAATAAATTCTTATCCTCAATTGAAAGAAGCCATATTAGCTCATAAACCTGGAGATATGATTGAAGTAGATACAAATAGTCCTTCAGGTAATAATAGCTATGAAATAAAATTGGGAAATAAGGATGGGAAGGCTTTCCTAGGGATAGGAGTAGTTCCCGTTCAGAGTTCGGGTGTTTCAGGATGGTTGTATTCTTTGCTTTCTAAAATAAAAGATCCCTATGTTTATTATATTTCAACCTGGGGAGAGTTTGGAATTTTTATTTACAATCTCCTTTGGTGGATAGTTATTATTTGCATAAGCGTTGCATTGACAAACATGCTTCCTATGGGGATGTTTGACGGAGGAAAGTTTTTCATGCTCACTGTTTGGGGAATAACTGGAAGTAAGAAAGCAGGAGAAAGGGCATTTAAGTGGGCTACCTGGATAATCCTTATACTTGTGGCTGCCTTAATGGTGAAATGGATTTTTACTCTTTTTTAACTTTATTTTAATCTGAGAATCTTGCTATCAATTGTTTTTCAGTGAGTAGTTCTTCTTTTCCCGTTTTCATATTCTTTATTTTTAATTTACCCTTTTCAATTTCTTCTTCACCTAAGAAAATAACGTAGGGTATGGAATATGCGTTTGCATATTCCATAGACTTTCCTATTTTATCTTTGCTTACTATGCATGAAATGTTTTCTTTTCTTAATTTTCTGGCCAACTTTATCGATTCTGATTCTTTGTCTATCGATATAATACTTATCCTAGGTATCGGATTAAAGCTGATGTTTGCTAGAATTGTTGTTCTTTCAAGACCAAAGGATATTCCTACAGCAGGAATTTCTCGGTTTATGAATTTTCCAACCATTTTATCATACCTGCCTCCTGCTGCTATTGTGCTTTTTCCTTTTTCTTTCACTTCAAATATATTTCCAGTGTAATATCCAAGACCTCTTGCTAGACAGGGATTAAATTTTGGTTTTAGGCCATACTTATTGCATAAGGTATTTAGTTCAAGCAGTTCCGAAGCTCCATCAAATGCGTTGTCTTCGAAAAATTGAATATCTTTCTCCAGCAATTTGAAAAGAGTCAATATTTTGTTTGAGTCAGCATATTTTCTCAAATTCGTTTTTACTGTGTCTTCTCCTATTTTTTCTATTTTATCAATTTCTTTAATTACTTCTTTAGAATTAGATATTTCACAGCTTTCAATTATTGCTGAAAGAAGTTTTCTATTATTTATCTGTATTTCTGATTCTATTTTTAATTCTTTTAGAATATCAGATACCAAAGCAAGACATTCTGCATCCGCGTTTATTGAAGAATCTCCTAAAATGTCTGCGTCACACTGGACAAACTGTCTGAATCTATCATTAGCTATTGGCTCGTCCCTGAAAACTGGGCCTACTTGATATCTCCTGAAAGGTAGTTTTATGTTAGGGTTTTGTCTAAATATACGAGATAGTTGGAAAGTGAATTCATATCTTAATCCTAGGTTTCTTCCTGCTCTGTCTTTTAATTTGAATCTGTCTGAAACTGCTTCGTCTTCTAATTCATTTGGAAGGCTGGTTGGTTTCATTAATTCATCATGCTCTATTATCGGAGTTTCCACTGGGGAAAAGCCGTACAATTTGAAATGCTTTTCAATTATTTCTCTAACTTTTTCACGTTTTAAGGATTCGGGAGGCAGAAAGTCTCTAAAACCCTTAACTGTATCTATTTCTATTTGCATATTTTTCTATCTACTCCTGAGCTTTTAATCTTTTCTTTCATCTTTTTTTCGGTCCCTCCTTTCATTTTCCTTTTCTATATCTTCAATGCTTACTCCTTCTTTTGCCATAATAACGAAGAGAAAATATATCAAGTCGGCAGCCTCCCAGATTAATTGTTCCCTATTTTTGGCAGTTATTACCTCTGCAGCTTCTTCTACAAGCTTTCTTTTTAAGAGTAGTTCGTCTTTAACAATAGAAGAAGTATAGGAACTGGGACTGTTTGAGTCTATTCTTTCTTTTATTTTCATAAAAAGGCTGTTAAGGTCAAAGAAATTCTTCTTATTCTTTCCAATTAGTACTATATCTGACTCGAAAAGTTCGTCATAGATTGTCAGGCCAGCAACATCTGCTGATTTACCAGTCACCACTATATCTATCACCATATCAGCCAGCCCTTTTGAGAAAAATTCTTCAGTCGCTCCATAGGCATAGGTCTTATCAATTAGGTATCCCTTATTTTCCAAAAGATTTGTGCAATATTTTTTTGCGAGCTCTTTGTATTTTGTGTTTATGCAAATTTTTATCTTCCTCGGCATTTCCTCCATCTTCTTATTTTTTGGTCCGAGTAGACATAGAACGGGCTTGCTAAATAACGAGTCTGAGTTCCATGGTTCTCTCTTAATAATTGATAACTTACTATTCCGTACTTTGAGGGTGAATTCCTTAAATAGGTCTTCTCCCGTTATTCCTATCGCAGTTTTACCTTCTAAAATCAGTTTTTCAGTAAACAAAGGTACATCTTCTCCTCTTACTTCTTCTATTATAGAGGATGGACCTTTGATGCTTATCGCTAATTCCCTGCATTTTTTTAATCCAGTGTTTTTAGGAATGATTATGTAATCAACATTCTTAGTTTCCATAAATGACCTCCAAGAATATGGAAGCGGCAGACGAGAATCGGACTCGCTTCTTCGGCTCCACAAGCCGACATTCTGCCATTAAACTACTGCCGCCTATGATAGATAATATTTTAGAAATAATGAAAACAATCAGCACAAAGAGTGCCTTTCGCTCCAAAAATTAAACTATTAGAAATAAAGCTTATGCTAGGAATACTACTTTGCACAATGCCGAAAACTCCTTGAGGTTTTCATAGAAACAGGAAATTTCTTTACTATTTATATTTATCTATTCTATCTAGTTTCTCACTATAAAATACAGAAGAAGAATGTTTATAAATCATAAAAATCCACCAGATAGATGGCTCTCAAAAGTTCGTATAATGCTACAAGAGGTTTGGCTTTGTCATTGCTATCATTAGGTTTTGTTAGTCAGACTCTCGAGAGTAAAGCTCAGGATGCTTTCTCTATCAATATTTCAAAAGTTGAAAATCCCAGAGCGATGAAAATAGATGTTCCAGTTACTCAGATAGGAATGACCTATACCTTGGAACAAAAGACAAACTTAATACCTAATGGTAATGTCGGTCATTATTGGATTCCTGTTGCTTCGCAGTATTCGGCCAGCACAAATGCTCTTTCTTTCCTTGTCCCATATAATGATAGTCAAAGCTTTTACAGGGTGGGAGCATCAAATACTGTATCAAATATAAATTTAAATAAGCTAAAACCTTAGAGGTAGAATGAGTAAGGTACTTTTCTCACTTAGCATTTTGATTTTTTTATTTTTTATAGCTGGTGCTTATGCTTCTACTCCTGGTGACATAAATTCCTGTCAGATTCTTGATTCTCCTGGAGTTTATACTTTAAATCAGGATATTGTTAATTATAGTGGAACTTGTTTTACAATAAGTTCCGATGATGTTGTTCTTGATGGGCAAGGGCATTCAGTTGGTGGAGTTTGGGATTCTAATAATGCTTATTGGGGAATAAGTGTATCGGATGTAAATAACGCGACAATAAAAAATATCAATATTATGTCTTTGGGAGATTTTCACCTTCTTGGTGTCTCTGATGGAGGGGGAATATATTTTTCTGCAAGTAATTCATTAATAGACAATGTGAATTTAAGTTTCAATTATTATGGTCTTTTTCTTGATTCTGCTCAGAACAATATTGTTTCGAATATTCAGTCAAATTCTAATGCCGCCGATGGAATATATCTCACACATTCTAGTGATAATTCATTTTCAAATATAAACTCTAATAATAATGGCTACATGGGAATTGAATTAAATGGATTTCCAATTTTATCAGGAAATACTTTCAATAACGTAAATGCTTCTTCGAATAATCAATATGGTATTTACTTACACTCGCATGCTAGTAGCGACTTTTCTAATATAAACGCAAGTTCAAATGGCGCGGACGGTATTTCACTTGGGACTTTTTGTTCTGGAACTTTTACAAACATAACCTCTTCTTATAATAATGGTAATGGAATATCTTCCGCAGGTGGAGGAATTATTGTAGAATCAGCAACCACAAATTCAAATGGAAATAATGGAATTTCTATAGGTTATGGAGGAATTCATAGTTTATCATCTATAACTGCCAATTCTAATGCAAATGCAGGATTATATCTTTCAACCATCCTTTCAGGCTCATTCGAGAATATAACAACATTAAATAATACTGGCAATGGACTTTATTTAATCTCGAGTTCTGGCAATATATTCAATAACATTGTCTCGGGTTCAAGTGCGGGTGAGGGGATTTATCTTACCGGAAGTTCAAGTAATAGTTTTTCCTCAGTGATTTCATCTGGTTCTTCTGATGGGATTGTTTTTGCTCTGAACAGTAATTCAAACACTCTAACTAATATAACCTCAATCTCAAACACATTTTCTGGCATCACTTTTTCTGCAAGTAACTTTAATACCTTAAATAATATCAATGCAAGTCTTAATTCGCAAGACGGAATTGATATAATCAATGGGACATATAATTATTTATTAAATATTAATGCTAATTCAAATTCTTTAAACGGATTAAAACTAAGTACATCAAATAATACTCTTCTTTCCCATATAACTCTTAGTTCAAATCAGGGCAATGGATTAGTTTTATCTATGTCTAGCAACAATAATATTTCTTATTTAAGCTCGATTTTTAATCTCGGAGATGGAATTGATTTTATAGTTTTTAGCTCAAACAATAATTTGAATTATGTAATCTCATCTAAAAATGTTGGGAGAGGATTATTCTTTTCCTTTGTTTCAGGCACGAATAATACCTTTGATAATACTTTCTCTGCAAACAATGTTGCCCAAGATTTTTATTCAAATAGTTTGGGTCTTTTCGGAAACAATTATTTTATTGACTCGAGAATTTATAGGTATTTTATCTCATCTGTTAGCACCAGTAGGTACTATTTTATTAATAGTTCTTTTGGTCAGATAGGATTCTTGATGGGGATAGGCGGTTCAGGCAATACTTTGTTTGCAGATTCTTTGTCACCAGTCATCCCAGCATATTCTGATATAAGAATATCAAATGATTCTATCTTTGTAAATATCAGCCAAGTCGGATTTAACAGGGGCGCAAATTTAACGTTATATAATCTTCCAACAAACATGGTAAATCCTAAAATATATAAGGATAATGTTTTGTGTGCTGCCTGTTATAATTTCACTTCTTTAAATGCTGGAACTGTAATTTTCAATGTTAGCTCGGAGGGTAGTGTTTATTCTGTTAATCCTTCTTCTCTTTCTCCATCGGTTTCTTTTGCCGATTCAACAACAGGAGATAATCAAATAGTTCCTGGAATAATTAGTTATAATATTAGCGCAAATTCAGTAAGCGCTGGTGATGTTTCTTCTATTACGGCATACTTACTAGACTCTTCGAACAATCTTTTACAAGCAAACACAATATCTTCTTCTCTTAACTCTCATGGAAAGTTTTCAGGCTTGGTAGAGGGTAATTATAGTTTCTATGGCCAGCTGGATTTGAAGAATGGAACCAAGCTTTTGACTGAAACAAGAAACATTGCTGTTTCTCTTAGTCTTTCAGTATTATTTGGAGACCCTACTCCTGCAAATAATACTTTAATTAACATGTTTAATAATAATCTTCAAATTGATGCTTTAACTACTACTTCTCCTTCTAATTTGAGCATATTTTTGCTAAATCAGACTGGGATAATTAAAATGTCTTCATTTGGATCTGTAACCGAAGCTATAATGAACTTTTCTAATTTATCTGACGGTAATTATAGTTTCTATTCTTTTGCAGTACCATTAAACTCAAGCAATCCAAATATGACAAGTGAAGTTAGAAGTTTTGTAGTTGATGCGACTCCCCCAGTATTGTCTAATGTTTCCTTATTTCCTTCATTTGACCAGAACTTTGGAGCAATCGGTCACAATTTTACATTTGCTTCTTCAAAACCTTCTATTGTGAATCTAGTCTTGAAAGTTTACAATGGGAGTAACAATTTAGTAAATGGATCTCTTATTTTTGGTCCGATTAATCTAGAAGGTTCAAATTATACTTCTTTAAATCAGGCTTTTTCATTTGGTTCTTCTAATTTTACTTTTGGTATTCCTTCTTATAACTATGAGGTAGATTTGGTAGCAACTGATAGCTCAGGCAATATTGCAATTTACTCCCTAGGTAACTTTACAAATAATGCTCAGGTAATCTCTTCATCAAATTCAGGTGCTGGCTCTGGAGGCGGTTCTTCTGGTGGTTCAAGTTCAGAGAGTAGGACGAATAATGCAAATTCAGGTGCTGGTTCTGCTGGAATTGGAAGTTCTGGCTCGAATGGCGATTTAAATGTTAATTCAAGGAATCAGACCAATATAACTTCTTCAACAAGTCTAGCTTCTCATATATCCGGAATAATTAATGGAGTTTTTGCAAAGCCAAGTTCTTTGACTATTGCAGTCCTTATTTTACTTTTGATTATAGTTGCCGCTTTCATCCTAGTTAAGAATCTTATGAATGGTCGAATAGTTAATTAATAATGAAATTCAGATTTTACGCTTTACAAATTACCATTCTTTGTTTATTGGTTTTTATTGTGCAATTGATTATTCCTAGGCTGACTGATTTATTTATACTTGATTCAAGGGCTTATCATGAAATCTGGAGATTTTTGACTTCTATATTTTTACATGCTAGCGTTGCTCATCTTCTTTACAATGCTTTCGCTTTAGTTTTATTTGGTTCAATACTTGAATTAATGATTGGCGGAAAAAGGTTTCTTGCAGTTTTTTTTATTTCAGGTATTTTGGCAAATTTGGTTGCAGTTAATTTTTACTCAAGTTCTTTAGGGGCTTCTGGAGCAATATATGGTGTTTTAGGGGCATTAATACTTATAAGACCGTTTCTTTTTGTGTGGGCTTTTGGACTACCTATGCCTATGATTGTTGCTGGAGCTTTATGGGTTACTGGAGATATAATCGGAATTTTTGCTCCGAGCGGTGTTGCAAATATAGCTCATCTGGCAGGTATTTTTATTGGTTTGATACTTGGAGCTTTTTTTAGACCATATTATAAGAAATTGTTTGGGGAAGGAGATAAATCGAGACCTTTTATTTTAGATGAGGATAGGGTGAGGGCTTGGGAAGATTATTATCTTAGGTAGTTTGAAAAGGTTTCTTCTTTTTTTCACTGAATAAGATATCTATTCCAGATGATTCTTGATTTGAAGAAGAGCTTTGTTCTTCCATTTCTTCTTTAGGTTCTTCAGATGACGGTTTTACTGGCAATATCTCATTTTTAAGAAGTTGGCTTATGCTTGGACTTTCTTCCTTAGATGAATTTACCTCATTCTCCGTTTTAATATTATCGTCTGAGGAGATGACAGTTATCGGTTCAAGTTCTTCCTGTTTATCTTTTTTTTGCCAAATAGCTTCTTTTATACTGGAGAAAAAACCTTTTTTCTCTTCTTGAGGTTTTATTTCCCTAGGTTCTATTTTTTCAGGTAATTTAATCTCTTCTTTATTACTTTCAGTTTGTTGCTGGATTTTTGGTTCTGTCCTAATAGCTTCTTTCTTCTGCTTAATTTCTTCAACGGGCTTAATAGTTTTTTTAATTTTAATAAAATTAGTTATTTTTGACCAGAAACTTTCTTTTTTAACTTCAAGAATCTTGTGTGCTTTTGGTTTGCTCTTCCTCGATTGACCTTTTCTTATTTTTTTTCTTTTTTTAACTGGAAGTTCAGCTTCTTGACTAGAAGGATTCCTTGTGAATCCTCTTTCTTGGAGCTTTTTGATGAGTTCTTCATCTATGAACTGTTTCTCTTCATCAGTTTTTTTGGCATTTTTCTTTTTACTTTTCTTAGGAGAATTATTTTTTCTCTTCTTTAATTTACTCATCTCTTTTTCAAACATCTTATTATGTGTTGGATATTGTATATAAACCTTATTTTGGATTAGTGCTCCTGCCGGGATTTGAACCCGGGTTCTGGCCGCGAAAGGGCCATGTCCTTGACCTCTAGACTACAGGAGCTTGGATAGAGAAACTGAAAATCACTTTTAAACCTTGCTATTTCTGTGACAATTGATTAGTAATGATTTGGAAAAATCTGCTAAAAATCAAAAGCAAAAGGAATAAAAAGGCAAATTCTTCCTATTATCATGCAGGTTAATGATTTAATCTTCAAGGAGTTGATTAAAAGAGGCTATTCACTTGAAGGTAAAACAAGAGTCTGGAATATAGCTGATTCTAAGTTGTGGTATCTGACTCCGGATCAGTCTCAAGGCTATCTTGATTTAGATGCGGATAATACCTATAAAAAGAATACTGGGCAACTTCTGGCTGAAAATCTTATGAGAGATAATATAAGTGTTATCATTTCTGCTATAGGTAATACTCCTTCAAATATTGTAGATCTTGGCTGTGGGGATGGCAAGAAAGCTGCCGAGTTATTCCGTGAATTAAAAGAAAAAGCTCCGAATTTAAAAATTAGGTATTGTCCTATTGATATCAGTGGATATATGGTTGAGAAAGCAATAGATACTTTCTCTCATCTTGATGTTGATGAAATAATAGAATTTCAGTATAATATTTCTGACTTTGAGAATCTTGAAAATGTTACTCCATTGCTTAGAAAAGGCAAGTACAAAAAGAATATTATTCTGCTTTTAGGAAACACACTTGGCAATTTTGAAGTTAATGATTTATTGTATGCCATAAGGAGTAGCATGAAAAAAGGAGATGTATTCATAGTTGATACTGCCGTTGATGACCACAAACAGGAGGAGCGTGCTGAGGCGTATAGGAAGAATAAAAGAGTTAATGATTGGTTAATTCACATACCTACGCAGTTGGGGCTATCTAAGGATGATGTTGAATTTGGAGTCAGATTTAGAAACAGTAGAATTGAGGCCTTTTACGTTATTAAGAATGATAAAAAGGTCACTTTTCAAGACAAGACTGTTTACTTTAATAAGGGTGATCAGATAATAACTGTAGTGGCATATAAACACGATAAAGATGATTTGAAGACTTTTCTTAATTTGCATTTTGATTCAGTTTCTGTAAAGATTTCAAAAGATAATTCTAAAGCTATTGCTATATGTGAAAAGAAATCTTAAGCTTCATAAGTCTTATATAATCAGTTACTGATGTTTTTCTATGGAAATAAAGGATAAGGTGATAATAGTTACTGGTGCTTCTCAGGGAATAGGGCTTGCAGTTGCCAAACATCTGTCATCTTTAGGAGCTAAGGTTGTTTTGGCAGCGCGTTCTACAGATAAGATAAAACAACTTGAAAAAGAGCTTCCTAATTCTCTTTCTATGACTACTGATATGAGAAACGTAGAAGATATTAAGAATTTGATAAAAAAGACTATAAGTAAATATGGACGAGTTGATATTTTGATAAATAACGCTGGGCAGGGTATGCTTGGAAGTGTTGAAGAGATGGACATTGAAAAATATAAAAGTATTATGGAACTGAATGTTTATGGTGTTATCAGGGCAATGCAAGAAGCCATTCCATACATGAAAAAACAGGGCAGGGGTATGATTGTGAATATAAGTTCAGGAGTCACTAAAATGTATATATCAAATCTTTCTGCCTACTCATCGACAAAATATGCTTTAAATGCAATATCTCTTATTGCGAGACAGGAACTTCAAAAGAATAATATTATTGTAAGCTTAGTACACCCGAATATGACCGAGACTAATTTCATGAAGAATGCAATAGGAAGCAATACTAATTGGGCTTCTGGCAGACAGCTTCCTAAAATAGATTCTGCTGAAAAAGTTGCTGAAAAAGTTGTAGAGATAATTAAGTCTGAAGAAGCGGAGTTGAGAGTTTAGTCTTAAGAAAATTAAGAGCCTCTTTTGATTATTTTGAAGCAACCAGAACTGCCTGCATATGCTTTCTCCAGACTATATTTGGGTTATTGAACCCAATGCTTAACATATTTTCTATAGACTTTCCTTCAGTCATTATCACTCCTTCTTTTTCATCCTCTACTATATGCATAATCCACTTGTAACAATGATCGTACCTTTTCATTTTAGAGTAGATTTTGAGAAGCTGCCTAACAGACCAGTAGAATTCTTTATATCTTTTGTTTAGGTCATCTAGGGCGTAATTGTCTCCGTTGATGAAAACTCCTTTGTTTTTAAGTACGCGGAGAATCTCTTTTAGGACATTATTTCTATATTCATCGTTGAAATTATGAATAGTCCAACCTGAGACTATGGCATCAAATTTGGTATCTTCAGACGATTTCAGAAAAGAGAGAGCATCTGAATTAACAAATTCTACCCTATTTTTGTATTTTTTTAAGCCCTGCATTGCTTGGCTAATCATTTTTTCTTCATTATCAATACAAATGAGTTTTATTTTTGGGTTTGCTTCTAATAGTCTAATTGAAGTAGGTCCAGGGCCGCATCCAATTTCAAGCACGAGCCATTCTTTTTTATCACATTTTTGAGCAAGTTCATTTGCAATTTTTTCTTGAAAAGCATTAAAGTGAGGGTATACTGATTCAAAAAGAGAGTATTCTTCGCCAAGTTCTTCAGAAAATCTTTTTTTAAGCGCAAAGTCGTTGTTCATACATTTAGGAATTTCGCTTTTTATTTAAATCTGATGGTTTATTAGGTCTTTATTGAATGAATAATGATCCCGCGGAGATTTGAACTCCGGACCCCTGCCTTTCCTAGCTTTCAAGAAAGCCTTGAAAATAAACTTCTAGCGAAGCTTACTCCTATAAGAGCAGTGCTCTGAACCAGCTGAGCTACGGGATCGAAGATAGAAGGAAATGATGCATATTTAAAGTTTAGTTTTGGGCTATAGCTTCTCTTTGAACCCAAGGTTGTTGTCTTATTAAAAAAGAGTATGCTCTTCTACTAAAATCTTGTCTTTGTTCTTCCTCTGGTTTTGTCACGTCTAAAATTGAATATTCTATGTTAGATTCTGCTAATTTTCTCTTTATTAACTCGCGATTGAAGAAATGATGGTAGTTCGTCACGAAAGCAAATGCTGGAATTTGATTATGGGGCATATTTATACTCTCGGATGTAAAATCAGCTAAGGAGGATACATCGATTGACTTTTTTATTCCTTCTCTTTTGCCTAGTGGCAATACTGTTCTTAAACGGACTTTTCTTAGCATTCTTTCAATAATTCTATATGCGGGGTAAACACTTTCTGATCCAAAATACGGCTCAGCTAGAATAACAAAAGGTATGTCTTGATGAGACTGCATATATCTCAACGTAAGGTAAGCTCCGTAGCAGGCACCCATAAACCCTATTTGTGACCTAGGTATACTCTCTCCCTCTAACTTTCTTACTAATAAATCAATACTTTTAAGGTCTTCCTCAAATCCAGTTATTAATTGACCTTTATGGCTTGGATAATCACAATCAACTATTTTTGCGTGTATTCCTAATTTGCCTAAATCTTCTGCTGATTTCATGAATCTCTTCTTAGATCTGCCTTTTGTTGCTAAACTAGGCAAATAAATAATTGTAGGCTCTGGAATTAATGTTTCCATTAGAAAATACTTCTTATTTTTGTTTTTAAAACTATTGTTTTGTTAAATTGTATAAGAAAATGGTAACACATATTTTTATACTTCCTTCTTTCTGGACAGAGATGATTATAGGTGTTACTGGGCTCGTAGGCTCTGGGAAAGGAGCTGTTAGCGATATATTAGTTGGAAAGGGGTTCTTCAAGCTAGGTCATTCGGGTATAATTGATGAAGAACTAAGGAGGAGAGGTATTTCTACTATAAGAGATAATCAGGTTGCAGTTGCGAATGAGATGCGTCTTAAAATGGGGCCAGAATATTGGGCTAAAAAGTTAATTGAGAGAATAGAGCCTGGAAAGAATTATGTTGTTGAGGGATTCAGAAATACTGCTGAAGTCTCAGAATTTAAGAAAATTTCTGGATTTTTTCTTGCTGGTGTTGCCGCTGGAAAGAAAAGAAGGTTTGAATGGCTTTTGAAAAGGGCCAGACCTGGCGATCCTAAAAATATGGTTGAGTTTGAAAAGAATGAGGGCAGAGACTTTTTACAGGTTGGATTGAGCAATGGGCAGCAGAATGCTCTTTGCTTTTCGATGGCTGATTATTTTGTATCTAATGAGGGCACACTGGATGATCTTTCAAGACAGGTCGAATTATTGCTTTCTCAGTTAGATTTTAAGTAAGTTTATAAAATAAGAAATCGAGGTTTTTTCATGTTAGTAGGAATTGTTGGAAGACCGAACAGCGGCAAGAGCACTTTTTTCAAGGCTGCTACTTTGATAGATGTTCTTATTGCAAATTATCCTTTTGCTACAATAAAGCCAAATAGAGGAATTGCTTATGTTAAGATTAAAGATCTTGCCCGTGAATTTGGAAAGGTAAGCAATCCCAGGGAGGGGTATGTTAAGGGAGAATCTCGATTTGTTCCTTTTGAACTGATGGATGTTGCAGGTCTTGTTGAAGGCGCATCCCAGGGAAGGGGATTAGGAAATGAGTTTTTGAATGATTTATCAACAGCAGACGCTTTTATTCATGTTGTTGATATGTCTGGAGAATATGACGGAGAGGGAAAGCCTGCTTCGGGTTATTATCCTGGAAATGACATTAGAATTATTGAAAAAGAATTAGACTTATGGTATTCTGCCTTGCTTAGAAAGATATGGGGTGCTTTTGCAAGAACTCTTGAAATGCAGAAACAGAAGTTTGAGCAGGCAATAGCTAGACAGTTTTCAGGACTTAAGGTAACTGAAGATGATGTTAGACATGTGGTAATAAAAGGAAAATTTAATACGGATAAGCCAAGCGCTTGGAGCGATGATGAGTTGTTTAGGTTTGCTCAGGCCTTACGTAAATATACTAAGCCCATGATTATTGCTGCCAATAAAATTGATACTTTACATGGAAAGGAAAATTTCGAAAGAGTAAGCAAGGAGTTTAATTATCCTATCGTTCCATGTTTTGCTGAAGGAGAGCTTGCATTGAGAGAGGCTGATAAGGTGGGAATTATAAATTATATTCCTGGTGAGAAGAGTTTTGAGGTAAAAAAGGAATTAAATGAAAAGCAGAAGAACGCGATTGATAACATTAAGAAAATAATGGATGAATTTGGAGGCACAGGAATACAGGAAGTTTTGAATAGGGTTGTTTTTGATGTTTTGCAATACATTTGTATATATCCTGCAGGAGCTAAGTTAAGCGATAGTAAAGGTAATATTTTACCTGACTGCTTCCTAATGCGCAAGGGAAGCACTGCTCTTGATTTTGCATACAGATTACATACTGATATTGGAAAGAACTTTGTAAAAGCTATAGATATTCGCACAAAACAAGCAGTGGGAAAAGATTATATCCTAAAGAATTGTGATGGTTTGGAAATAATGACCAAATAGAATGGCAGTTCATTTAACTCCAGACAGAGTGTTAGATTATCCTTTTGAATTATTCTTTAGCAGAAATGAAATAAACAGGGGCCTTGCAGAACGAACGAGATATCTTGTTAAATTATCTCTTTTTTCGGATAATTCAGACAGAAGAGATATAGCATTAAGTACTTTGAGGGGGATGTGGGGACAAGAAACAAAAGTTGAATCTTTTAGTTATGGCTCTGTGATTTGCGAGTATATTTCATCTGGAAAACCTCCTTGCTTTTTCTTGGTTGATAGGTATGATTTTAATTCTTCCCGTTCAGAGAAACTTCCAAGTGCTATAGAATTTGCTTTGTGGAGCAAGAAATAGCATGATAATTTATATCTCTGTCAAGCCTAATTCTAAAGAGCAGAAGGTTGAAAAGATTAATGAAAAAGAATATAAAATATCTCTGAAGGAAAAGCCCATAGAGGGTAAAGCAAATATTGCATTGATTAAGATTTTATCAAGAGAATTTAATGTCGGCTATAAAAAAATAAAGATATTGAATCCTAGTTCAAGGAAGAAGATAGTCGAGATAGATACTGAAAGTGTTAAAGTTTAAATATTATTGTTATATGAATTAATATGGAAATACTTGTCAAGATAAGATTTGGTGCTTCAAAAGAAAAGTTTGAAACTTATGGTGGAAATAGGTATTTGATTTATCTTCCATTTGAAGAGGATTCCGATTCAAAAAGAATAATCGTTTCTCTTATTTCCAGGCATGTTGGGGTACATCCAAACAAAATAATTTTTAAGCAAAAGGATGCAATGGGAAATTGGCTCTTTGAATTAAGTTGACTCTGTTTTGCAGATATTTTTTGCCACTTTTTTATTAGGACAAGAGATTATAAAGCCGCTTTGAATATTCTTATCATGAAATATGAATTTGCCCCTGATTTGCAAAGCAGAATGGAGGAAATGGTTCTTCTTCTTAATCTTGGTCATATAGACGTTAGTCGAGTAAGGTGTTTTAGGAGTTCTGGTTCAAGTACTAGGAGGACAATTGCCAGATGCCATACTATAGGCAAATTAATGCAAAAAGCTATGAATGCTCCGGCTCATTATGCCATAGAGTTTTTGGAAATATTTGAGAAAATGAAGAAAGATGAGCAGGATAAAGTAATAATTCATGAGTTATTGCACATTCCTAAGACTTTTGGGGGAGGGTTCAGACAGCATGACTTTGTGTGCGAAAAGAACATAGATATCATGCATTCTAGGTTTGTTCAATTAAAGAACCAAAGAATTGGTTCTTATAATTACTAAAAATGAGAAAAATAATCTGGATGATTGGCCTGTTTTTTATCTTTGTTTTCTTAATTTCATTTGGATTGGCTGAGCCAAATTCTTCTTTAAATTGTCAAGAAAACTCTTTATGTGGGAATTGGGGCTCCTGCCAAAATGTTAATCAGGCTTATTTAAATGGGATAATTGGTAGGGAGCAATATGCTATGTTTAGTCTTAATTGCACATTGGGAAGTTTAGATGAGTCTCTTTGCGGCTTTCAAACTAGGCGATGTTCTGTTCCATTATCCTGCCAAAATGTCAGTTTTTCTCAATCTCAGGTTTGTCAGTATATCCAGAACCCCACATGTTTTGACAAAGTCCAAGATTGTCATGATAATAGCTGTGAAACTGGATTAGACTGTGGAGGTCCTTGCAATCCCTGTGAGAGTTGTTTTGATGGCGTTCAAAATCAGGGAGAGAAAGGAATAGATTGCGGCGGTCCCTGCCAAGTGGCTTGTTTGGTTATTTCTCCTAAATCTGAGCATACAATTAGCCCTTTGTTGGAGAAGAATATTTCTTTTTCAATATATATTACTTTGATACTTATCTTGCTTTTTATTCTTGTGAAAAACTTAATAAGAATTTTTAGCTTATTAAGTCAAATGAGAAAAGATGAATATGCTTGGTATAAATTCGTGTAGGGCAAATGATTATCGACCAGAGAAATGATTATAAACTCCTTTTTTATTAATATTTCAGAGGTTATTATACAAAAGTGGTGCATAAGAAGTATAGATATGTTAATGGGAAGAGATATGGTCCATACTTATATGAAAACAGCCGTGTAGGAGAAAAGGTAGTTACGCATTATTTAGGTAAGGAAAAAAACCATTCTAGCAGTAATTTTGTTGTTTTTGTTCTTATTGCTTTGGTCTTGGTTATTGCTTCTTTTATATTAGTATCTCAATTTATTTCTCCTACAGGGAAAGCAGTTCTTGATATAAGCCAAACTTATATTTCTGGTCAGAATATTTCAGGCAATTTTAGCCTTGTCTTAAAATCGGGAGAATTGCTTCCTGCTTCTACTTTAGTTAATGTTTCTTTAGCTGGACAAAGTCAGGAGTACCTTCTTTCTGATTTATTACCTCAAGAAACATCTTCTGGAAATTTCTTTTCAGAGGGGGCTAATCTCAGTGGACAAGGCGATGGCTATGGAATTGTGGGGCAAAAGGTAACTTACCCAGACATAGACTTTTCTTTGTTAATTCAAAACTCTGCTAATCAAAATGAAAGCCAATCTGGAACCAGCGGAACCGATACAGGGGGCAGTATAAGTAATCAAAGTCAGAGTAGTTCTTTTGATAATGTAAATACATCTGAAAATTCTAGTTCTCAACAACTCTCTCAAGGTCAAGATAATCAGAGCCAGCAAGAACAACAAAGTCAAGAATCTAATCCAGTTCAGTCTACCGCAGATCAATCGTCTTCTTCAAGCTCTGATTCACAAAGCTCTAGTTCTGACGCGTCAACTACTGTTGATAGTACAGATAGTTCATCTGGTTCAGACGGCTCTGGAAGTTCTCTTACAGGAGCAGTAATAAATGATTTTTCTCAGGGAAATGTGATAAATGGAAAGACAGGTAAGGATAATCCTTTTATTTATTCTCTTTCTGATGGAGAGAGTGCTTCTCTTGTTTCTGGAAGCGTTAGATTTAATGGAACTTCCATAGATGATGGCAATGTAAATGTTCAAACTAATTCTTCATCTGTCTTTGTTTCAACAAACTTTTCTCAATTTGAGAATGGATTTGGACAGGATTATCTAGGAAATGATACTTCTAGCATTTCTATAGACTTATCTAAACTAAATATTTCTGCCTCTGAGGGCGTTCTTTCAATTTCTTTGTCTTACAATGGGGAGAATATTGTTTCTGTTGAAAAACAAATTTCTTTGGAAAATAATGCTAACAGTTCAGTCCCTGTTGAGAATAGCACTTCTATTGCTAATGAAAGCAAGCTTATTCTTGTACAACTAATCCCTGCAATAAGAATTCCTATAGATGGTAGTTATTCTTTGAATCTCAATGATTACTTTTCTGGAGCAGAGAACTATTCTATTCAACCAATATTAAATATAACTTCATCTATTGCTGGCTCAGAGCTTAGCCTGACTCCTGACCTTGATTTTAAGGGGGCAAGACAAGCTAAGATAACCTCCTATTCAGGTAATGAAAGCCTCGAGAGTAATACTTTCAATATTATTGTTTCTTCAAGCACAATAAATATTCAGACAGTTCACTCTCCTATTAGATTGAACGAGCCAGTAAAGTGGACTAAGAATATAACTTTAGATTCTCCTGATAATGTATCTATTGAACTACCTGGAATGGCTGAAAATATTTCTGTAAAGAAAATTGAGACTCAGTCAGAAGAAAATGCGTCAGTCAATATAACAACAATATTGACTGGAAATGTTATTTCTTCTATGAGTAATAGTAAAGGTTCAATATATGCATTTTTGTCTAATATGATAAGTTATATTACTGGCAGGGTAAGCGCAGATATTAACACCGGTGAACAGAATAATGCTAGCAGCGATAGTTCCAAACAGGTTATGTTGCAGGACAATGCAACTCAATATACTATTCAATATACTACTCCTGCTCCTGTTTCTGCTGAGCAGAATATCTCTAATGGAAAGCAAGTTACTATCTCTGATCCTAACAACTTAAATTACACTGAAATACTTTCTTTCACAAATATTCCTGAACTATATAATGTTGGTCAGGAAGGCAGAATTAAAATTTATTGGGTTGAAAATAAAAGTTATATGCCTTTTGATGCCTATGACTTAGATGGGAACGGAAAGTTGGACTATGTTGAATGGATAACACCTCACTTGAGCAATCAGACATTCGATATAATCCTTATATCCTCTGCGGAGCATTTAGATGGTAATAGAACTTATTTGGAAGATGTTTCAGGTTATGTAAATACAAGAGATTACAATTATACTACTATCCCAGAAAATGATTATTTAAGAGTCACTTTCCAGCAAAACTTAACCAATAAAAATGATATTACTTTATACGCGAAGAGCGAAAATGGGTCAATAATTGAAGTATATGAGAAGAATGATAGCTTACCTCTCGCTGTTTTTGATAATATAACCCGAGATCAGGAATACAAGATTTATCTTACTAATTTAACGCATTCGCAGGATACTTTTGATTTGCTAGTTTTGAATAATTCAGTTGATTTTGATTATGTTGTAGACCCTACCTTGCTTTTGAATCAATCATCTCAATTATCTTCGGGTGTAACAACTGAGCCTACAAACATCACTAGGTTAAATATTAATTCAACAGGTATTCCTTCACAGAATCTTGTAGCATATTATTCCTTTGATAGCGATGCAAACTCAACTTATTTTGATTGGAGTGGAAATGGATATAATGGAACTTGCTATAACAACCAATGTCCCATATTAAATCAAACTTCAAAGTATGGAGTGGGAGCAACCTTTAATGGCAGCATGCTAATTAATATAACAAGTAATGTCAGCAACTGGCCTTTAGGAAGTTCAAATAGAACGGTAAACGTATGGGTAGAATCAAACGATTCAGGTTCAGCAGGAGGAGCAGATCATTACTTCTTTGCCTATGGAGGACCTTCAAATAATCAGGCATTCATCATGGGAACATACCAAGGACACTTCATATTTACCCAGATAGGCGGAAACATTCAGTCTAATACGCCAGTCTTAGACGGAAAATGGAGAATGTTTACTGTTACGATAAATAGCTCGGGAGCAAACATGTGGGTGAACGGGGTTCTTGAAACAGTAGGATTGGGAGGATTAATTAATACAAATACCTATCAAGCAATGCTGGGAGTTAGCAATCAGTATGCTGTAGGTTCTCAGAGTTTCAACGGAACAATAGATGATTTAATGATATTCAATTCTTCTCTTAACTCATCTCAAATAATGGATTTGTATAATAATCAATCTCAAAGGTTTTATCCCACCGGACAAAGCAATTCAAAGAATACAACAGACCTAGCTGGAACATGGACAAATGTAAATGTAAGTTTAGATAATTTCAATGAAATGATGGGAACAAATATAAGCTTGGCTATAGGTTATAATAATTTAACTGGAAACTTTATAACTCCTCCCCAAAATATCTCTCAGAAAAATGTTAATTATACTTATAATGTTTCAGGAGCAACAAATATAACTCTTAATTTTACTTTAATCTCAGATTCTAAAAATATGTGGTCTCCATTAATCTATGGAAATGTGACTATAAGTCCTTTCAATATTACGGCAAGTGCTGCAACCTTGAGTATATCATTTGTCTCTCCAACTCCCTCACCCGGATTAGCTACCAGTAACAATAATTTGATTGTAAACGTAACAGCTACTGCTTCTTTAGGACTAAATAATATCACTATATACCTATTCAATTCAACAAACAATCAAATTAATTCAAGCAATTCTTCGACATCACCATTTGCCTATACTTTCTTGGGACTTCCAGATGGAATATATTATTATAATGCTTCGGTATATGATCTCTCTGGAAATGCTAACTTTACAGGAACGCAGAATATAACAATTAATTCAACCCTTCCTCCAAGTGCTCCTTCAATTAACTTTACCAATCCTACTCCTGCAAACGGAACATATCAGTCTGCGGATAGTATTTTTGTGAATATCTCTTCTAATGACACAAATGACATTTATACTTTGCTTGACTTTGATAACACTCTTTCTGCTTGGTATAGATTCAATAATGAATCTGGAGAGAATTCAACTAAATATAATGACTGGAGTTCTTATGGAAATAATGGAACTTGTTATACTGGATTCTGTCCATCGGCAGTTCTTTCAGCAAGGTTTGGAAAAGGAGTAAATTTCAACGGTTCGCAATTCATAAATATTACACAGTTTGATAATTGGCCTTATGGCACAACAAACAGGACTTTTAATGCTTGGATTAAATATAATGGGAGTGTTGATTCGCAAGACAGATACTTCTTTTCCTATGGAACTCTAGCAGGTAGTCAGTTTTTTGGAGTAGGCACAATTTCAGGAAAAGTCATATTTACTCAGGTTGGGAGTAATATACAATCTACTTCACAGATATCAGATAATAAATGGTATATGGTTACTGTTAATTATAATGGAACAGCTCAGCTTTTCGTTAATGGAGTTCAGCAAGCTTCAGGGCTCTCATCTTCCGTTAATACAATTAAAGGACAGGCTCATTTTGGAGATTCATTCTCTGTTGGGACTCAGTCTTGGAATGGAACTCTCGATGATGCGATTATATTTAATAGGTCATTAAGTCCTACTGAAATTCTATCTTTATATAACTCTTCGACTACTCAGTATAACAATAACTTTACTTCTCTTGCTCAGGGAAGTCATACTTTTACAGGTTATGCAGTAAACTCTCTGGGTTCAAAAAATCAAACTGAAACCAGGACCGTAGCGATAGACTCAATTTCTCCTTCAATTAATTTCACTAATCCTACTCCTGCGAATGGGTTATTTGTGACTAATAATAATCTAACAATAAATTTAACTGCTGCAGACTCTTCTGGCATTAAAAATATAACTCTTTTCTTATTTAATTCAACAAATAATCAGATTAATTCAAGCAATTCTTCGACATCACCATTTGCCTATACTTTCTTGGGACTTCCAGATGGAATATATTATTATAATGCTTCGGTATATGATCTCTCTGGAAATGCTAACTTTACAGGAACGCAGAATATAACAATTAATTCAACCCTTCCTCCAAGTGCTCCTTCAATTAACTTTACCAATCCTACTCCTGCAAACGGAACATATCAGTCTGCGGATAGTATTTTTGTGAATATCTCTTCTAATGACACAAATGACATTTATACTTTGCTTGACTTTGATAACACTCTTTCTGCTTGGTATAGATTCAATAATGAATCTGGAGAGAATTCAACTAAATATAATGACTGGAGTTCTTATGGAAATAATGGAACTTGTTATACTGGATTCTGTCCATCGGCAGTTCTTTCAGCAAGGTTTGGAAAAGGAGTAAATTTCAACGGTTCGCAATTCATAAATATTACACAGTTTGATAATTGGCCTTATGGCACAACAAACAGGACTTTTAATGCTTGGATTAAATATAATGGGAGTGTTGATTCGCAAGACAGATACTTCTTTTCCTATGGAACTCTAGCAGGTAGTCAGTTTTTTGGAGTAGGCACAATTTCAGGAAAAGTCATATTTACTCAGGTTGGGAGTAATATACAATCTACTTCACAGATATCAGATAATAAATGGTATATGGTTACTGTTAATTATAATGGAACAGCTCAGCTTTTCGTTAATGGAGTTCAGCAAGCTTCAGGGCTCTCATCTTCCGTTAATACAATTAAAGGACAGGCTCATTTTGGAGATTCATTCTCTGTTGGGACTCAGTCTTGGAATGGAACTCTCGATGATGCGATTATATTTAATAGGTCATTAAGTCCTACTGAAATTCTATCTTTATATAACTCTTCGACTACTCAGTATAACAATAACTTTACTTCTCTTGCTCAGGGAAGTCATACTTTTACAGGTTATGCAGTAAACTCTCTGGGTTCAAAAAATCAAACTGAAACCAGGACCGTAGCGATAGACTCAATTTCTCCTTCAATTAATTTCACTAATCCTACTCCTGCAAATGGGTTGTTTACTCAGAACAATAATCTAACAATAAACATAACTGCTGCAGACTCTTCTGGCATTAAAAATATAACTCTTTTCTTGTTTGATTCGACTCAAACACAGATAAATTCAAGTAATTCGTCACTCTCTCCTTTCAGCTATACTTTCTTGGGACTTCCGGATGGTTTATATTATTACAATGCCTCGGTGTATGACTTGGCTGGGAACGTCAATTTTACCTCTACTCAGAGTATTTTTATAGATTCAATCTCTCCATCAATTAACTTCACTAATCCTACACCTGCAAACGGAACATTTCAGTTAACCAACAGTATCTTTGTGAATATCAGTAGCAGTAGCACAAAAGATCATTATACTCTCCTTGATTTTGATAAATCATTAATACTTTGGATGAGATTGAACAATGAATCAAGCGAAAATCCTACCTTGTTTAGAGATTGGAGTTCTTATGGTAACAATGGAACATGTTACGGAACAGCCTGTCCTACTTTAAATGTTACTGGGAAATTCGGCCATGCTTATTCTTTTGCTGGGCAGTACATAAATATAACTACCAATGTAAGTAATTTCCCAAGTGGAAATTCTGCAAGAACGATGGGTGCATGGATAAATGTAAATTCGACCTTCCTAGGAAGTGGCGATGCAGAATTTGTCTCTTATGGAACAACTG
>CAZHCL010000010.1:0-35711 GCA_964530955.1 Candidatus Woesearchaeota archaeon
TAAAATTTTACTATAAACAAATAGTGAATTTAAGGATAAAAGTTTAAATAGGTATTTTTATGATTAAATATATGGCAGAACAATTGAAAATAAAGGATTTACATCCAGTATTACAATTCTTCTTTGAAACTGGGGCAGAGGTTCAATGCGCTCTACAATCAAGTATTAAAGATGGTAAATTAGAAAAAACCGTTTTAAATCTTTCTGAGACAGATGAAGAAAATAGAGAAAAAATTGCAGGTTATCTGACCCCTTCTAAAGCTCAAAGAGAAATAGGTATATCTTACAAGTTTCCTATTTATGCAAGAGAGCACAGTTGGAGAGTTCATTTTGCATATATGAAAGGCAGAGAATTTTTTGAAACTTGTTCATTTGTGGTAAGTGGGGTTAAATCTGAACATGAAGGGCTTGCTCAATTAAGAGTGATTGCAAGCCAATTACAAAAGGTTTATGGATTATCTTATTCTCCAGAAGTTCTTAGAGATAGACAACCGCTTGCTTGAGTTAATATTCTGATTTTGAAAGTATTAGTTTATAATTTAACAATTATTGGTAGATATAGTTGATATTTTAAGCTCTAGGAGTAACTCTCGGTTTTATTAGAAATGATTTTGATTTTCTATTGTATGATTTGATTTCCTTAGCTTTTATATGGGTGTCTTTTTCTAAAAACTCATTAAAGGATTTATATTCTCCAGTTTCTTTTATGTCCATGTCATACAATTTCCAGTCATCAAAGCAGAAAATAGCTGGTTCAGTTATTAATGGAGCTAGAAAATCAAGAACAGTCTTTGACGAGCTATAAGTATCACAATCAATAAAAACTATTCCTATTTTACCCAAGTCGTATCTTTTTATTGTTTTGTCATTAAGCGTTTTATCATACCAACCCTTTATCCAAGTTATATTATTTGGATTAACACTTCTTCTCTTTAAACATGTTCTCATTTTTTCGAATGAACAACCATAGAATCCTTTTTTCAATACATCGTGTTCTTCATCTGTACCTTTAGGTAATCCTTGGAAAGAATCAAATCCAAAAAATCTCATTGATTTAAGATTCATTTTCTTTGCAGTAAGATAAGCACTTCCGATAGATGAACCATTAAAAACACCAAACTCAAGATAATCGCCTATATCTTTTCCCTTAAAATCTTGAAGAGTTTTCATACAACCAGCAAAAAATGTTTTTAGAGTTTCAGGTGGGACTAAATTAATCTTACAAATATCATCAACATGACCTTTAGTCCAAGGAGAACCTGGAATAGGACTAAATCTTCTATAAAACTTTATTAATCTCCTCTTCATAGAACTATATCTAAAGCTCATAATTAATACAATTTTTTCATCTTTTTAATCTTTATTATAGACACTTTGTAGACAAAAGCTAGATTATAGACTAAGTAGTGGCTACCGATTCAGTCCATAAAATCAGAGATATCCATAAAGTGTCCACAAGCACAAAAGAAAGATATTTAAAGCTTTAACACCTTTTTTAATTGTAAAAGAGAAGTGTTGTTTCTTGATGGTCTTAATTAGTTGTTGCTTTGCATATTTTGTCTTAATCCTTGAAAGGTAACAAGGATTTATAAGCATGTGAAACTAAAGTTTCACATGGTTGATATGTATAAAGAAATTGAAGTTTCATTTGAGAAGCAATTTGAACGAAAACTCCAGAAGGCACTGGACTACTCTCGTTTCAAAGAGAGAGGATTAAAGTCTAATCCTTTTAATATTGATTTTAGTGGAGACCCTTGGAAAGTGAAGGTAGGTCGAGATGAAGAATTAATTACTGGGATTGAAAGCCTTAAGGAAATGGCAGACAAGAATACCAAGATGCTCAATATCTTGGCTCCACATGGTTATGGAAAAACAACCTATGAAATTCTTCTTCATAGTTTGGCTATTAAGTACAATTCAGACTTAGGATTTGAAAAGATTTTATTTATTAGAAATACAACAGAATTTAAACAGTCATTTGTTGATAGTTCATTCACAGCAGATTCTGATGGAGAAATTATAAAGATACCTCCTAGACTATTTACAGAACTGAAAATGACTAACAAGCCTGCTCTACTTTTTATTGATGATGCAGATATAATATTTCAAGATAATCCGAAGACCTTTACTGATGTAACTAATTTAAACAACGTTTTGATAGTTGCTGCCTGGAACAAATCTGCTTGGGAAAGAGCAAAGCACATACCCGATGTTAAATTCCCTTCGGTGGAGATAATTATGCTTAATAGACTTTCAAACTCGCAATGTGCAGAAATGGTCCAAAAGAGAATTTCTGAATTCAAAATGAGCAAGAGAGCAGATAATCTTTTCTCGCAGGACGTTACAGAAACTTTAGCAAGATTAGCCAATGGTAGCCCTCATCGCATTATTCGATTAGCTAAACGCCTTTTAAGTTACATGCTAGATAAAGGTCTTTTAGAAATCAAGGTAAGCCCAGAGTTTGATGAATTTATAGCTAGTGCAGATGACATTAGTTATGAAAACTTGAAAAAGAAAATGGTTTCCTTGAGTGAAACTCAAAGGAAAATAATTGAAGAAATGAAAAAAATAGTCGAAGCGGATGCAACTAAAGTAGGAACTTTGGTAGGAATAACAAGGGTTGGCGCTATGAAACAATTACATGAGCTTGAAAAAATAGGAATGGTAGTTTCAGTTACAAAAGATAAAAAGAAAATATTTCAACTAAGAGAGGAGATAGAATATGGAACAGAATAAAACAAAATTATCAACATATCATGAACCTTTTGGATTGTACTTATTTACTACATGAGGTACACGCCGGCTAGACTCCGTTTGTTCAAGGAGGAAGCCGGACGTGGGCTTTGGGTTATGCTCCATTCGTAGAGGCGCATAATCCTTTGTCGACTTGACTATGATACCATTGTTGCTATTTTGGCTTGATTTTTAAATCTTTCTTAATGAGGTCTTCTAAATAATCTGAAATATCTTTGCCAAGCTGAATGCAATGAATCTTTACCTCTTTCCAAAGAGCCTCATCAATCTTTAGGCTGGTCGATTTGCGAGCCATAGAGTTATAGTGTTATGGTGGTATATAAACATGTATGTTGTAGACTAATAAGGTTTAAATAGTGTTATGGGGGTATAGTGTTATGGTGTTATACAAACGAATAAATTCATATTCACAGGAGAAAAAATGCCTTACTTTAGAAAGCCGATAAAATCATGGGAAATTAAGAAGCAATGGTTGAAGCAGTTAGAACAAGAAATAGAGAATAAGGAAAAACAAACCACTCTTTATGCTGGTGACGGAGAGATTCTTGCCAGAAGAGTTATGCCTTTGGATAAACCAGAAAAGTCTCTTGAGCAGGAAAAAGATAAGTTTATTGTAAATATGTCTGATTTCATAGACAGAATTGCATTTGAAGAATTACAGGAATACGGACGACCTAGATTCAATTTAAGAGATATTATGAAATGTCTTTTGGTCATGAGTTACAACTGCATGTCTTACAGAAGGTCTGAATCTGATTTCAGGAGAATGAAAGAAGAGGAAGTTATTAGCGAGATTCCAAAGAAAAGTGTATTAAACAAATATGCCAATTCATTAGAAATTAACAATCTCTTAGAAAAGTTAATACAATATTCAGCAACTTTCTTTGTTGAGAATGAATCTACTGTAATTGTAGACTCGACATGGTTTGCAATAAGAAACAAATATTATGGCGGGTATGAAACCGTACATGACAAAAGAGGAGCTTCCCTTGATAAAGTCAGAAAGTTGCACATTTGTTGTTTGAAAAATAGCAAAATAATTTCTTGTGCTAAAGCTACGAAAGGCACTGAAAGTGACTTTAATATGTTTGAAGAGTTGGTCAGAACGACTATTAAAAGAGGATTCAATATTTCCAGATTGTTAGCAGATGCAGGATACAGTTCGAGAAATAATTATCTTATTTGCAAGGAATTAGGAATACTTAATGCTTTTATTGATTTCAAGAAGAATTCTTCAGTCAAGAGAAGCAAGAGCGCTCTTTGGCGTGAAAGAGTTAGGATGTGGAAAGAGCAGAAAGAACTCTGGCATGAGACTTATAGATTTAGAGTTGTGATTGAGGGCTTTTTTAGTGCAATAAAAAGAAAAGGTTTGATATACCTTAGGTCTAAAACTGAGACTGCACAGGACGTTGAATTGCTTTTGAAAGTTTTGGTTTACAATGTTTGTGTCATTGGGAGGTATACATAAAGATTAAAAGATGAGAATATTAAATAAAATCATGGAAAAAGAAGAAGACGTTTTAGAGAGTATAAAAGAAATAAAAAAGGTTTTAGGTAAACCTTATTTTGAAACGAAAGATTTTATTTTGTATAATCTAGATTGTGTAGAGGCTATGGAAAAGATAAACAAAGAGATTATAAATCTGACTATCACTTCTCCACCCTACAATATAGGCAAAGAATACGAAGAGGTTATGCCTGTTAATGAATATGTTAAATGGTCTCAGACATGGATAAACTTAATTCATAAGATAACTAAAAATAACGGGTCATTTCTCCTAAATGTAGGTTATTTAGAAGTACCCAAAAAAGGTTTTGCTGTTCCAATTCCATATCTATTATGGGACAAGACGCCTTTTTATTTAGTACAAGAGATAGTTTGGAATTATGGTGCAGGAGTGGCTACTAAATATACGTTATCTCCTAGAAATGAAAAAATCTTATGGTATACAAAAGATATGGAAAATTATACCTTCAACTTGGATGAAATTAGAGATAAAGATGTCAAATATCCAAATCAAAAAAAGAATGGAAAATTAAGATGCAATACACTAGGGAAAAATCCTTCAGACGTTTGGCAAATTGCGAAGGTTACTTCTGGCACAGACAGGGCGTCAGAAGAAAGAGCGCCTCATCCAGCTCAATTCCCAGTAGATATGATTGAAAGAGTTATAAAAGGATTCAGCAATAAGGGTGATTTAATATTAGACCCATTTATAGGTTCTGGAACGACTGCGGAGGTAGCAATAAAAAATGGAAGAAAGATTATCGGTTTTGAGATAAATAAGGTATATTGTGATTATATTATTGAAAGAATTAAAAAAATAGAATAAGTCTAACAATTATCTTTTATAAATTACAACTAATTTATATTTGTCTGCAAGGTTGCTTACACTGGCTTGTTGACCTGTTTCAGAAGATTGAGAAATCCAGTCAGAATGGTCCAACCACCCAAATCTAATTAATCTTATTTGAGGATTAGTTGATTCGTCAAACTTCTCAAAGTTTACTGCAAGATAATATCCGCTTTTATCCTTCTTTGATGAATTTCCTTTCTGTCCATAGCTTCGGTTACCAAAAATTTTATTTTTATTAGAAGACGTTTTTATCTCTACAGAATAGAAAGGGTTCGGCAAATAAACTAAGTCTTTCTCCCCAACATCTTTTTCCTTTTTCCATAACTTAGGGTATTTTGCCTTAAGTTTTAGTGGGATAAGTTCATGCAAAAAGAAGCCCATTATTTGAGGACTTGGAAATATGTCTTTTCCTATCTTAAAATGCTCTGTGCCTATGCCAGAATCAAATATGCTTTTCCAAGACTCAAGAGTAGCATCAGCCATATCTCTAAGCGACAATGGGTGTTTTTTAATAAGGTCTTGAGTTATAGAAAGCCAATTCTTCTCGGGTTGTCCTTCATATGGAGATGCGACCATAAATACGGGAGAATTAGATGATATTTAGACTTTATGGACAGTTTGTGGATGGTTTTAGGTGATTGTGGATAAGATGAGATTTTATGGACTGACTTGTGGCTACCGAAAGATTTATATATCCGTGTATACGAGATGTGTATATACAAAAGATAACTTATACCTAAATAAAAAATGACAGACATATTTGATGCGAGGATTTTATGCAAGAAATGCAACAAGGAAATGAAGCCTACTATTGTGAATCGCAATGGCTTGGAACTTAGAGCAATAGAATGTCCTAATTGCAAAGATAAAATAATTCATCCTGCTGACCTTAACGGGCTTGAGCAATTCAGAGACTTGAAGGATAAAAAATTTAATGTTAAACTGAGAATGGTTGGGAACAGCCATGCGATTTCTATACCAAAAGAAATAATTGATTTCATGAGTGACAGGCACAAGGATATGCGCAGACAAATGGATGATATGGTAAGATTATGGTTTGATGATTTTGATACTCTGAAAGTAAGTTTCTTTGATGAAGAAATGAATCATGGTGCTGGGAGTATGCATAGTTCAGATGATGGAAACATAAAAAGAAGGGTTCATGACGATGGAAGAGGTAATATAGATGTTGTTGAAGAACAAACTTTAAATGAGCCCAACACATCCATCAAAAGAATAAGAATAAGAAAAATAAGGAGACAAGATGATTAAACAAAATAGTAATGGTAATGTTAGATTAAAAGTTGTAGAGGCATTGCAGGATGATGCTTACAAAGGCATTGCTAGAATAGATCCTAATTTAATGAAAGCTCTCGGTTTAGGAAGAGGAGATGTTGTTTCTATAAAAGGAAATAGAGAAACGGTTGCAATAGTTGATAGAGCTTATCCTGCTGATGTTGGAGAAGGAATAATAAGAGTTGATGGTTTAATAAGAAGAAATGCAAAAACTGGAGTTGGAGAACTTGTTTCTGTCAAAAAGGCAAATGCAAAGCCTGCTCAGAAAATAATTATTGCTCCTGCACAACAAGGAATAATGGTTCATGCTGACCCTGAAATGCTTAAAGGAGGGTTACTTGGAAGAGCAGTTGTCAAGGGAGATATAATTTCTTTGGGAGGAGTTCAAAGAAGAAGAGATTTGATGAGCGAAGGATTCCCAGAACTGTTTGGCGGAGACTTTAATGATTTATTCGGAGGATTTGGATTTTCTGGAATGCAGCAGATAAAGTTTGTTGTTGTTTCTACTTCTCCGGCTCAGCAATGTGTAATAAGTGAAATTACAGAAGTAAATCTTAATTCTAAGGCGATGGAAGTTAGCGAAGAGACTGCTCCTGATGTTACCTATGAAGATATTGGAGGATTAACTGAGGAAGTGAGGAAGATAAGAGAAATGGTTGAACTTCCATTAAAGCATCCTGAAATTTTTGATAAATTAGGAATAGAACCTCCAAAAGGAGTTATTCTTCATGGTCCTCCTGGAACAGGAAAGACATTGCTTGCAAAAGCAGTTGCAAATGAAAGCGAGGCTAACTTTATTTTGCTCAATGGACCTGAAATAATGAGCAAGTTTTATGGAGAGAGTGAAAAAAAAGTAAGAGATATATTTGAAGATGCTGAGAAAAATGCGCCTTCAATTATATTCATTGATGAAATAGATGCCATCGCCCCTAAGAGGGAAGATGTTCAGGGCGAAGTTGAGAGAAGAGTTGTTTCACAATTGCTTACTATGATGGACGGTCTAAAGAGCAGGGGAAGAGTAGTAGTTATCGGAGCTACAAATAGAATTAATTCAATTGACCCTGCATTGAGAAGACCAGGAAGATTTGATAGAGAAGTTGAAATTTCTGTTCCTGATAAGCACGCAAGATTAAACATACTCAAGATTCATACAAGAAACATGCCAATAGTTCCTCAGGTTAAGAAGAGCTATCTTGAAAGAAAAATAAATAATTTGACTCAAAGTTTGAAGATATTGGAAGAAGAGTTAAAGAAAATAAGTGATTCTGAAAGGAAAAAGGAAACTGAAAAGAGAATGGAAGAAATTGACACTCAGCTCTCTTATCTTAAGCCTCTAATGACTCAACTTATTGGAGAAGATAAAAAAGATGAAAAGACATTTAAGAGTTTCCCTGCTAGAGATCAGGATAATTTGAGATCTATTTTCAAGGAAAGTGCTCTTGAAGATCTTGCTGCAAAGACTCATGGTTTTGTCGGAGCCGACTTAAATGCTTTGACAAAGGAAGCTGCAATGAATGTTCTAAGGAAAATACTTCCTAGTTTGAAACTTGAAGAGGATAAGGAAATTCCAAAAGAAGTTCTTGATAAAATATTTATAACTAATGATGATTTTGAAGAGTCATTGAAAGTTGTAAGACCTAGTGCAATGAGAGAAGTTCTTGTTGAAACTCCAAATGTGGGATGGAATGATATTGGTGGTCTTGATAAGACTAAACAGGCGTTGAAAGAAGCTGTTGAATGGCCTATTCACAGAGCTGACGATTTCAAGAAATTGGGAATAAGAGCTCCTAGAGGAGTTTTGCTTTATGGACCTCCTGGAACAGGAAAAACCCTACTTGCAAAAGCAGTTGCAAAGGAATCAGAAGCTAATTTCATAAATGTTAAAGGACCTTCACTGCTTAGCATGTGGGTTGGAAAGTCTGAGGAAGGAGTAAGAAAAGTATTTGAGAGAGCGAGACAGGTTTCTCCATGTATAATTTTCTTTGATGAAATAGATGCTCTTGCAGGAAGAAGAGGCGTTGAAGCTGGAACAAAAGTTACTGAAAGAGTTTTGAATCAGCTTCTTGCGGAAATGGATGGACTTGAAGGATTGAAAGATGTTACTATAATTGCTGCTACAAACAGACCAGATATGCTTGACCCTGCTTTGTTAAGACCAGGAAGATTTGACAGAATAATTCTTGTTGATGTGCCTGATGCAGAATCCAGAAAGAAAATACTTGAAGTCCATACAAAGAATACTCCTCTCGATAAGGATGTAAACATAAATGAAATAGTCAAGCTTACTGAGGGTTTTGTTGGAGCAGACATTGAAGGTTTAGTTATTGAAGCTGCTATGAGTGCTTTAAGAGAAAATAGAAAAGTAGTAACCAAAGCAGACTTTAGCGCGTCTCTTCAAAGAGTGACTCCTTCGGTTTCGATTGATACGGCTAAGAGATACAAGAAGATGGAAGAATATTATCTTAAGAGCGCAAAGGCAGGCGTAGAAGTGGGACCGTTATATACTGGTTAATTTTTAGTAGTAATTATCTTTTCCTTTTCACTCAGAATTATTGTATGCTCTGCTTGTGCAACTTTTCCTTTTCCGGTTTCTACAAGCTGAGGGTAATGATGCAAAAGCGAAGCTTCTTCAATTCTTTTTAGAGCTAGCAAGCCTCTCGCCCCGAACTTTTTATATATCCAACGGGAACAGAATGGAAGTGTGCTATACTCTTCTTTTATGAATGAAAGAACTTCTCTTGAAAAGCTATCTCTTACATTTCCTTCTTTTTCAAGATGGTAAATTCCAGATAATCTGCCATCTCTTACTTCTCCTAATCCATTTGTTGAGAATGGTTCTATTGCAAAAACTCCCTGTCCTATTGGCTTTTGCTGGGAATTATCATAATTTGGTATTGTTGTGCCTGCATGAAGATTATACTTTTCTATTGAATGACCTGATAAATTTGAAACCGGCTGGAAATTGAAAGATTTTATATTTCTTTCAATTATTTTTCCTATTTCTGAGATATTCTTTGAGGCTGAAACATATTCTGTAGCTTCTTTGAGTGCTTTCTCCGCTGATTCTATGAGCTTTCTATTTTCCTCTGAATTTTCCAAGTCAAGTGAAAATGCAGTATCGGCCACATATCCATCAATATGCACTCCTAAATCAACTTTAAGCAAGCCATGTGCTAATGAGGAATCATTAAATGATGGTGTCGAGTGGGCAGCCACTTCATTTATTGAAAGAGTTACTGGAAATGCTGGCTTTCCTCCAAGTTCAATAATTTTTGCTTCTATTTTTTCAGATATCTCAATGAGGGGCATGTCTTTTTTTATGAATCCTCTTGCAAATTTTATTGCCTGGACAGCAATTGTTCCCGCTTTTTTCAGTTTTTCTATTTCTTCTTGGCTAATTTCATCATACTCATCCGATTCTTCTCTGCTTTTCTTGCTTTCTGAGGCAATTTTAGCTTGATTTGTGCTTACATTTTGAAGAGCCTTATTCTTTAATCCAAATGTGCTTGCTCCTCCATACTGCTTTTCTGTCATGGGTTTATGAGAAAATATGAGTTTAAAAAGTGTTTTATTACTTGATTTTCAATCTTCTGTCTTTTGGGACATAATTAAACAAAGTATTTCCATTTGATCTGCCGCAGCCGAAGAAATCTCCCCTACTTCTTATCGCATATATATTCTGAGGAAGATTTAGTTCTATGTCATTTCCTCTTATCCAGGCGTGCAATTGCTTTTCATCCAATTCTGCTATGTTTGTCTTTATCTGGGGAGAAAAAAGATGGGTGGCATCAAAACTCAATCTGAATTCATTCTCTCTTTTTAATATGTAAAGACCTACCAGTTCTACATTAGCTATATCTTGTATTTTTAGTATTTCTTCTTTTGAAAGTGAGCCTGAGAATGCTCTTATTCTTTCCTTTCCTGATTCTATTAACAAATAGGGTAAGTCAGTTATTCCAAATTCTTCTTGCAAAGATTTTATTATCTCTCTTTTCTCAGGCGTTTTTATAAAATGAATGTTCATTCTACTTCCTCCAATAAGGTCATCTTAGAAACAAAAAAGCCTTCACTATCGTTGTCCTGGGGGTAAATTCTGCAACATTTTTCTACTTCTGCATTATATATATCTTCTCTCCATTTGGTTACTCCTTTCCTGCATTTTAATGGAAGATTTATTGATTCTACTTTTACTGGGAAATTCTTTAATGCAAAGTCAACTATATCCTCATTTTCTTCCGGGCTATGGGTGCATGTTGAATATACCAATGTTCCGTCTTTCTTTAGGCATTTAAGAGCAAAGGCCAAAAGTTTCTTCTGCTGTCTTGATAAGTTCTTTAAAACTTTTTCATTCCACATTAGAAATGTTTTTGCGCTTGAACGCAGCGTTCCTTCACCAGAGCAGGGAGCGTCAAGAAGTATTTTATCAAATTTTATATTATTTTTTGAAAAGCTTGAGCAAAGACCAATCGCATCATTTTTTGTTACAATTTCATTTGTTACTCCACATCTTTCAAGATTTGAGGCAAGTATTGCTATTCTTTCCATTTTCAAGTCGTTTGCAAGCAATGTGCCTTTATTTTCCATTTTTGCTGCAATTTGAGTTGTCTTTGAGCCAGGTGAAGCGCAAACATCTAGTACAAGCTCTCCAGGTTTAGGGTCAAGAGCAATTACTGACATCATTGATGAAATTTCTTGGATATAGTAATACCCTAGTACATGTTCCAATGCATTTCCTAACTCTCCAGGCATTAAATCCTGTTCAATCAAAATAATTTCAGGGTAGGGAGCATAAGGTTGAGTGACTTTCCATCTTTTACTTAGTCTTTCAATAAGTTCATTTGGAGTTATCTTAAGAGTATTGCATCTTATGAAATTTCTAGGTGGAGTATGTATTATTTCTGAAAATTTTGCAAAATCTTCCTTATCAGGCATTAAAAGTTCCATTCTGTTTCTGAATCTTTCTTTCATTTCTGGCTTCATGAATTTTAGTCGTATTTAGGGGTTTTAAGTCTGGCGGTTTGACTATTTTATTATTTGTTTTATAATACACAAAAAGCTTTAAACTGGAATTATCAGCATTTTTTATGAGATATTTTTTAGTTTCAGACATACACGGAAATCTTGAAGCTCTTCAGGCAGTCATGGAAGATATGAATAGGAACTATAAACCTTCTTTTTCAAAAAAAGGTAAGGATAGACTTGGCAATCTGGGAGATATTATTGGTTATATACCTAATCCAAATGAGGTTATGGATATTGTTTTCCCTATAGCTAGTTTTAATCTTATTGGCAATCATGATATGGCTGTTTCATCCAATGAGTATCAGAGTTTTAATCGAGATGCTCTTTGGGCAATGGAATGGACTTTGAAGACTTTAACTGAGCCAAATCGCAAGAGGCTTGAGAGTCTTTTTGAAAGCGAGAGGTATACTTATTCACCTGACGGTTTAATATTTTCTCATAGTAATCCCGGCTACCCAAGAAATATGTCTGAGTATATACAATCAAAAGATGACGCATTCAATCTTTTTTTTGGTCATGGGGGTTTTGCTAGGAAAATTGCTTTTGCAGGCCATATTCATGCTCCTCAGATTTATATTTCTAATAGGAATTTAGCTAAAGTTAAAAGTACTAAAGTAATGAATATTATTAGGGAAAAGAAGATTGATTTTATGGATCCATTGAAGACTCCTGTAGAAAGAGTTGTTAAATCTTTTAATCTTAAAGATGCTTTTTCTTCTTTAGTAGTTATTCCGAGTGTTGGGCAGCCTAGAGATAGATGCCCTCTTTCTGGTTATGCAGTTTTTGATACTGATACAAAAGTTGTTGATTTAGTTAGGGTCCCTTACGATATTCCCAAGACGCAGGAAAAAATGCGTAGGCTTAATTTTCCTGAGCATTTGATTCATAGGATTTCGATTGGTAGTTGAAACCTAAAAAAATAGCTTCAGTAAATGAGAGGCGCGAAGCGCCGAACGCGCGCGACATTAAACATATTTTATTATTTTAAGAAGCCAAAAAGGCTGTTAATATGAATTAAACGAAGCTGTTTGAAGAAGTAAAATTAAATTACTTTCTGTAGATTACAATTGTATCTTTATCAGTTCCTTTGGATTCCCAGGCCTTAAGAAAGAGATCTCTTTTAATAGGTAGGTAAGCCATTGGACTTACTATTCCAGGATTATGCACATAAACATTTTCATCATCGTAACCAGTGATTGTGAGGAAGTGCCCGCTGAATCCGTCTTTTCCCGCAATTACGAACCAGTTTACTAAGGCGATAGGAATTGAGTCTTTTGAAACATAATTCAATAGTTTTTTTAGAGACATATTTTTTTCTTGAACTTCAATTTGCATCTCTTTAATTTCATCAGAGAGTTCTTTTAGAATTATCTTTGCTTTGTCATGCGAGTATTTCTTGTAATATTCAATGTCGTCTTCTTCAGGATTAAAATTAGTTGTGGAGATAAATTTGGTTTTGAAGCCTAACTTTTTTGCTGCCCTTGCTATTCCGATTGACCATACTAGACCTGTGTCTATCTGTCTTTCTTCTTCAGAAATTTCTTTGAATGTATGCTCTTCTCCTAGATAAGCCAGAGCCATTCTTAGGGCGAGTGGACCGCAATCGGTGTCTTTTTCTGATTTGTAAAAGGGTACTTTTATTTTCATAAATATAAATTAAGGATTCTTTCTTACTACCATGCCTATTCTTGTTAAATTAGTTGGAAAATATTTCATAGAAAGAGGTATAAATGATACTTCATGCCCCATTTCTTCTATAATCTTTTTCATTTCAGTTAAAGGGATGTTGCTATATTGATATTCATCAGAAGTCAATTTTCCGATAATCCATTCATTCATTTCTAAATTAATTAAATATCTCTTAGGTTTTATAAGATCTAATAGTTTTTTTATTGTTTCTTCTTTATTTTTTGAGTAACCTATTGTAGCTCCTACACAAACAATATCAAATGACTCTTTTTCTAGATAATTTGAAGAGTTATCAAGGAGAGTAACTTTATCAGGGGTAGATATATCGGATATAGCTACAGAAATTTTATCTTTGCTGATTCCCCTTTTTTCAGCATTATGAATTGTTTGATACAGAAACTTTTCTAAAATATCTGTAGCAAATAAGGTTGATTTTGGGAACTTTTCTATTAATTGCAAACCAATTACTCCTGTTCCACAGCCAACTTCTAATATCTTGTTGTTATCTTTTAACTCTAAGTCGAGATCATTTACAAATTTAGATATGGATTTTTCAAAGCCGCAAATTTGCATAACAAACTTATATAGTTTGTATATATCTTTTTCAGCCATGATTACACCTCTTTTCTTACTATTTCATATCAGTTTATTAATCTTGCTGTTGTTTATTTAGAACAATGTTTTCTGTTTTGTGCCTTTCATGATTTCATCGAAGCTTTCACCAAGAAGGGAAAGAACCTGATTTGCAATGGGCATGATTTGCTTTTGAATATAATGGTCATAATCTATTTTGTGCCTTAGCTTTTGGATTGGTTCTGGACCTTCAGTCGTTATATAATATTCAATCGTGTTAGATTCAAGTGAATCAAGCTGTCTCGCAGCTTTAACATGAGGAGGGGTTGTTTTAGTGTATTCTGCCAAGTCTTTTCTTATTGATTTTCTGTAAATGAGAAGTGAATCCAACTGACCTGCTCTTATTTTCTTTACATATTCTTTGATAAATTTATCTATGGGCTCTCCGTGGAATGTCTTGGTGAGCAATTCTCTTTGGAAATCTCCTGCTGCTTCAGTCCAGTCTCCTCTTATCGCTTCCAAACCTACAATTTCAAGAATTTCCTTTCCATCTTCAATCTTTAATCCAGCGTAACGCTTCTTTGCGGCAACGGCTATTTCATCATCTTTTATTTTTATTCTTGTGTTTGGAAACATAAGTGAAAGATATTGCTTTTCAAACTGAATTTCAAGGAAAGACTCTCTATTGAAGTTGTTTTTTACATACTTTTTGTAATATTCATTTATTTTGTCCTGAATTTCTTTTCCAAGGGTATGGGCCTTTTCCTTCGTCAATCCAGAGTCTACGAAAACTGAATCTGTGTCGCTGTATATTACTTTTTTACTGAATTTTGATTCTATTTCTTTTGCAGTATTCTGAATAATAAATCTTGCAAAAGTAGTTATTGAGTTTGCCATGTTGAAGTCAAAATATCTGCAATTTGGAGAGGCGAGAACGCCCCAGAATGAATTCATTATTATTTTAATTGCATAATTTGATAATTCTCTTTTCTCTTTCTTTGCTTGCTCTCTGGCTGCATGAAGTCTTTTGATTATTACTGGCAGAATTCCATCAGTATTTCTGAAAAACTCATGATTTGGAGATTCAATTGCTCCTTTCTCTGCTTTCTTCAGATGAGAGGCAGGGTCTATATTAAATGTATTAAGTATTGAGGGATAAAGAGACTTGAAATCAAGAACAAGAATGTTTCTGTATATTCCTGCTTCTGGAAGTTTGACATATCCTCCGGTTATTTTAGTTTCTTTTTGTGTAAATGTGGTTGTTGGAGAGACTATTTTTCTTTTATGTGCTTCCCTGATGTAAAGAGAATCAAATGCAGCCACAGAGGAAGTTATTTTATTGAGTGGCATTCCTGTGAGTTGGGATCTTTCAACAGCAAGGTCTACCATCTTAGTTTCCATCATTATTTCATAGGCTAGCTGGCAGTCCATGAGATTGTATTCTACCAATCTCTGCTGGTTTTTGCTGAAAAGAGATTCTATTTCCTTATGTCTGTCCTTTCCCTTGAGAAGTTTTCCTTTTTTTAAGAGTGCTTGTGAAACATCTTCCAACGTATAAGAGTCAAAGCTAGCTGTTTTTATTGATGGTGCTTCTTTTATAAAAGGGTCTCTTATCATATTTAATGCATCAAGAACCATTCTCCCGGGAACATTTGCTGTAGATGACCTGAAGAAGTTATTTTCTAATCTTAATGTTGCTTCTTCGTTTGTTCTTCCTATGTTAAATGGTATTTTATGTTTTTTAAATAGGTTTTTCAGAAATGCAAGATCAAAATCAATCATGTTCCAACCAGTTATTATATCGGGGTCAAATTTTATCAGTTCTTCTTTAAATTTTTCTAGACATTCTTCCTCTGTCTTGCAGGAAACTGCATTTTTGACTTTCTGGGATGAGACAAGAAAGTTTTTTTCATAATTTTCGGAGTAAAGACCTATACAAAAAAGACTTCCAATGTCTTTTGAGGACTCGGTATCTATTGAAATTATTTTCAGCTTTGGCTTGAAGTCAGAAGGCTTGACTTGTGCATTTTTGTAAACTCGGTCTATCATTTCTGATGATTCGTAATCGCCGTTTATCTCTAACGAGCCAAGTAGATTCATGTCCATCATGAATCTTGAAACTGGTTTAATATCTGATTCATAATTTTCTATTTCCATTTTGTGTAAAAGCGAAGATAATTTGTTAAGTTCTGTTTGGTTTTCAGCACTAATTTTTATAACTTCTTTTCCCTCAAAGTTTGAAAAGTCTACATTTTCTGTTTTGAATTTGCTCAGGAGCTTTTTTGCTTTAGGTTCATCTGATTTTTTTATGAAGAAATAGGGCTCAAGCCAGTGGATTGAAACAAAAGATTGGTCGTTTTCAAGCCTGCCAAAGAGCCTTATCTGTGTCTTGCCCTCAATATTTTCATAATCTGCGTCAACAATAAATCCCTTCATTTTTATCCTAAGATAAAGGTGTTTTATAATTTATCTGTTTGCATTTTTCTCATTTCTTTATTGTATAAAGTCATTTCTTAGTAGTGACATATGCAAAGGTTTAAATATCTAGTAACTTGTTCTTATTATGCACCATCACACACATAGAGAGGGCAAACTTGTATTGGGCGTAGATAATTTTGTAATTGAAGTAGTTACTACGGTCATTCCTCATGGAAAGGTCAGGTCCGATTTAGGAGATTATTATATTTCTTCTGGTGAACTTAGAACTCAGGAAACTCCTGGAGCTGAATGGAAAACTACTCTTCCTGTAGGAATTTATTCTCATTCTCGTGAATTTCCCATAGCTAGTTATCATGAATATCTCTCTTATGAGCATAAGCCTTCTGCGAGTGAACAACTTGACGATACCAAAAATTGTTTTGGAAACCTCGTAAAAAAACTAAATTCAAGTATGGATTTGTTGGAAGCTAGGTTTGATGAATCTACTAGTAGAATTACTTTTGGTCAGCCTGAAAGGGATAAAAAACCTAAAAATGTTTCTCATGAGCATGCTGCCAGTCTTTTTGCTGAAATGTATAAGGCTGCGGTATAAAGAGTTAAATATTTAAGATTCTTCTCAATATTATATAACATGGGTTTGCAAATAGGAGATATTGTTCCACGAAAAGAAGTAAAGTTTGAGGAGCTTAAGGGCAAAGTAATAGCTGTGGACGCATTTAACGCTCTTTATCAGTTTTTATCAAGCGTAAGGCAGCCAGATGGAACCCCTCTTATGGATAATAAGGGTAGAGTGACTAGTCATTTGTCTGGTCTTTTTTACAGGAATCTTGCTTTGCTTTCTGAAGGGATTAGGTTAATTTATGTTTTTGATGGAGAGTATCATTCTCTAAAGGGAAAGACTCATGAAATAAGGCAGGAGGCTAAGGATGCTGCGAAAGAGAAATATGAGCAGGCTGTTGAAGAACAGGACATTGAAGCAATGGGAAAGTATTCCAGAGGGTTTATCAAACTTAATTCTGAGATGATTGCTGAAAGCAAAGAACTTCTTGAATCGATGGGGATTGCTGTTGTGCAGGCTCCCGGAGAGGGAGAGATGCAATGTGCAGAACTTGTTAAGATGGGAGAGGCTTATGCTGTCGGCTCTCAAGATTATGATGCTCTTGCTGTTGGTGCTGATAGACTTATCCAGAATCTTACTCTTTCAAGAAAAAGAAAAACCCCAAGCGGATTTGTTTATATTGCTCCTGAGATGCTCGAATATCAAAAGTTGCTTAATGAACTTGCCATTGACCCTGATCAATTTATTTCTCTTGCAATTCTCGTTGGGACTGATTTTAATCCTGGAGGAATAAAGGGTATAGGCCCTAAAAAGGCGCTTGCTCTTGTAAGACAGAAAAAGTATCCTGTTGAAATATTTAAAGAAGTTGAAGAAAGGCTTGAGTTTAACTGGCAAGAAGTATTTGAGATATTTAAGAAGCCTAATGTGAAAAGGGAGAAAGTTGTTTTTCCCAAAGTAGATGAAGATAAGATTAAGGAAATACTTGTTACAAGACATAACTTTTCAACTGAAAGAGTTGAAAAGCAGCTTGAAAAGCTAAATGATGTTAAGAAACAGAGTGCTCAGAAAACTTTGTTTTAGAAAAGGATTTAAACATTGCATTTCATAAAAATATATGAAAAAGGGATTTGCTTTGGTTTTTTTGTTAATTGTTTTATGCAATTTTGCATTGGCTGCCGAATCTACGCAAACTTTTCAGAATAATGTTGATAATGCAATAACTACTCAGGTTAGCGTGCCTGCTAATCTGCAGATTCCTGCCAGAATATTGTTTGGATTTAACTCATCATTGGAAATAAGTCTGCAGAATTTGACCGTGCTTGTAATATTGTTTATTATTGTATTACTGATAGTTCATGAACTGGCTGTATTAATTTCCTCAAGAAATGGATTCATTGCTTGGGCGCTAGCTTTAGTTATTACCTGTTTGGTATCTTCTTCAGGAGGACTTCTTGGTGCAACTGCTTTTATTACTTCTAATATTGCGACACAGGGAGTTATCTCTCTTGCATCATCAATACTTGTTTTGATTATTATTGCTTTTATTATTCTTTATCTCCTGAAAAAGATAGACCAAGAAAATGATACTCTCAGAAATGAGATGGCTGGTTTAAAAGTAGGAATTTCAAGCAAAAGCAAGATTTTCAAAGATTAGCTTCTTAGGCTAAATCCTGTCCTTCCTTTACTCCCTTGACAAAAGCTTTTGCTTCAGAAACGCTTCTTTCAAGTTCTGCTCTTTTCTTTGCAGCTCTAACTGCCTTTATCTTACTTGAAATAGTTGCATCAATATAGTAAAATATTACCAGTATAATAAATATTGAAAACCACATTATAAGACGTATCCACCAGACTTGCTGATTCATTATTATCTTAAGGACTGAGGCAGTTATTACCTTTAGTAAAGTTGCTTGCGCAACCAGTATCGCTATTCCAATGCTGATAATAAGAGCCTTCCAGCCTGATTGTGGGAAATATACTTTAAGAATTTTATAAGATATAACAAGCAAGAACATCCAAAAGAGCAAGGTAAGGAAAAATGTGAGAGAAATGCTATATTGCTCATTGAAAAGAACAATAAATATTAATTGGTTTGTCATGAAAAAAGAATGTATTTGTCCAATTACGGGGATTTTCGCTATCACGTTGCTCCATTCCTGAGATAAATACTGGTTTCTGATGCTATCTGCAGTTTGCTGAATATTGTTTGCTGTTTGCTGTGCACTATTCAGCTGATCCTGCAAGGCTTGTGTTGATGAAGTGTCTGCTGAGACGAAAGATAATATGTTACTAAGAAAAGTTGGCAGAATTAAGGATATTAATAAGATACTCAGCAATGCACCTTTATTTTTCATCTAATCAGCAAGGAATCCCAATTTTTAAAGATTTAGGAAACTAGAATGATTGCCACTCTCTATAGTTTCCACCGAGTTCGTTTTGTCTCTTAACTAGTCTGTTCCACTTCGCCTTTAATGGTTTTGCTATTGTTTCATTTGGAGCACTTAGTATTTGTTCTCTAATTTCTTCTAGTTCGCTTGTTACTTGTGCTAAAGCTTCGGCATTTGCAGACTCTCTGGCGTTTTTAACTTGCTGTCTGAACAAGAAGAAGTAAATTTTATTGTCCCACAAGAACATTATTCCTGCCAGAATAAGAACTATTATGTATATCCACTGTCCATTTATTCCAACACTTGACCATGAACCTATTATTTTCATTACTAACACCACTATGAAAATTATCCAAAGAAGTTTGCTTGTAAAATTCCTTCCTTCTTCGTGTTCCTTCTTGGATATAATTGCTATAAGAATGAAAGGAATTATGGCTGTAAGTGTTATTCCCAGAGCACTATATGACACTATTACTGTGTAAACATCTTGTGCATTCAAGTATAATGTAGCCAATAATCCAATTATTATTGATATTGCCCATTTTACATATACATGCTGACTTATATATGGGATAAAATCAGAAATAGCATATATAATTAAAGCAATTAAGAAAAAAATCAATATCTTTGCGAAACCAATATTATTAAAGTTTAAAAATGCATTAAGAAAACTTCCATCTCCGTTGAATATGTTTGAGATCCCATTACCGATGTTAGATGCAACTTGTCCTGGTGAAGGAACACTAGTAGTATCGGCAGCAGAAACGAAAGACAGCGCTACAAATGATAGAAGAAGAGAAGCAATAAAGCAAAAAACTACCTTACCCATTTTTTTCATATTCTACCTACAGTGAACGGCTTTATAAATCTTTTTCTTAAAAAGTCGTTTAACCCTAGTGATGATTTAAAAAAGATACCTTTAATTAAACAGAGGAATGTTTTTAAAGTTCTTTCGATTAGAAAAAAGATGAAAAGAGGAATTTATGGCTTGTTTGCTTTATTGGCATTTAGTCTAATTTTTGCAATTCCTTCTGCTTCTGCGCTTATGGATGTAGGTAGTTTTATCACTAATGTTATTCAGAGCATTGAAAGTATAGGCACCCCAATATTTAGCGCTCTTTTTGGAATATATCAGTCTGATGAATTTTTGTTCGCCAAAATATTGCTCTTTGTTCTTTTGTTTATTCTTATAAAGATAGGAATTAAAGCTACACCTAAATTAGGAGAGAAGCCAGCGATAGTTAATATTATTTCTCTTGTTATTTCATTGTTTGCCATAAGGTATATCTCTGAAAATGATTTGACTAGAGGAATTTTCTTGCCTTATGGAACTTTAGGGGTAGCCATCGCAACTCTCTTACCTTTTGTGATATACTTCTTTTTTGTTGAAAAGACTATTTCTTCAGGTGCAGGAAGGAAAATGGCTTGGCTCTTGTTTGTTGTGATATTCTCTGCTTTGTGGTTTAATCGTGTAAACTCTCCAGAAGGTCTCCCAGATGTATCGAACTACATTTATATGGCTGTTGTTATTCTTGGAGTAATTCTATTCTTCTTTGATAAAGCTGTTAAGAAATATTTTGACAGAAGGGCTAATTATGCGAGCGTGATTAGTGCTATCAATAGAAAAATTCTTGATTTGCAGTATAAATATGATCGTTATATAAATATTGATAATGATATTGCTAAAGAGGAAAGGAAAAAGATACTTAAGCAGATAAAAGAATTAGAGGATGAGAAACACAAGTATAGTTGATAATTTAGAATAATATTAGATAAAATAATTAATTTTTACTTTCCTAATCGTCTAAAACCTACGACTTCTTTGCCTTGATAAATAGGAACTTCAGCTGATTTTTGGCTTGAACTGCCCGATTTCATTATAGGGATTATCCCGATAACAACTATTACTAGTCCTATAATCATCAGAACGGTGTTCGATATGGATGCTGGAATGAATTTAAGTGCCGTTCTGAGAGCTGGAACTACTCCTAATGCAATCACTACTACTCCAAGAACTGCTGCGATATAACCTATGATTTTTCCTATCCCCATTTTTCCTCTCTTTTATACTATTATCTTAATAAACTAATATTTAAATGTTTCTTGTTCCTCGTATTATTCAGTTAGGTATTTAAGCTAAATTTGATAATTTTATTCATGGAAGGATATGATATTATCGGGAATATTGCCATTGTAAAGTTTGATAGGAAGGAAAGCAGCAAAGGTAAAAAATTATTTGCTAAGAAGTTGCTCTCTCAGCATAAAAGCCTTTTGACTGTTCTTGAAAAGAAAAGTAAGTTTAGCGGAAGATTGAGAACATTAAAAACTTCATTTATTTCTGGAATGAAAACTAAAGAGGCTATTTACAAGGAGAATAATTGTTTTTTTAGATTGAATGTTGATACTTGTTATTTTTCCCCTCGACTAGGTAATGAGAGGCTTGAAATTGCTAAAAAAATAAAGAAAGGAGAGAATGTGCTTGTCCTATTTGGGGGGGTTGCGCCTTTTGCAATTGTGATTGCAAAGAATTCTTCTGCTGGAAAAGTGGTTTCTGTTGAACTGGGTAGAGAATGCAATAAATATGCTCTTGAAAATGTAAAGAAGAATAAGCTGACTGGAAAAGTAGATATTGTTCAGGGAGATGTCAGAAAAGTGCTTCCTAAAATGAAAGAGAAATTTGACCGGATTGTAATGGCAAGGCCAAATCTTTCTGATTCTTTCTTGGATGTCTCTTTTCCTAAAATAAAGAAAAACGGAGTAATTCATTATTATGGGTTTTATCCTGAAAGCGAAGTTGAAAATTTAAAGAAGTTGATTGAGCAGCAGGCTAAAAAGGCAAAGAAGAAAATTAAAATACTAAAGATAAAGAAAGCAGGAGATATAGGGATGAGGAAATTCAGGTATAGGGTAGATTTTAAAGTACTTAATTGATAATATCTACATTAAGAGAGCCACCGAATCTTTTTTGGTAATTGTTATAATTTTCTGGAGTGTTGTCTGCTTTAAGTCTTTCAATTTGAGTTTCAAGATTGAATCCTGGAAAAATAGATTTGAGCGCTTTTTCTATTGATTCATAACCTAAATTTGTGTGTAAGGGTCTATCTGATCTTATTTTACTTCCTGGAAACCTAACGAACTTGACTTGGCGAATGTCTTTCCTTCCATCATACTCTCCTCTTCCTACTTTAGCTATATTTCCGCTATGATAATTAATGTAATACTTTCCCGTAGGGTCTGTAAATTCAACTGCGAAGTGGAGTCTATTGAATGGGAATTCTCTTGTTTTTTCATGTTCTTCTATTGCTAAGGCGCATTCAATTTCTTTTTCTTTTATTTTTGCCATTGAAGCTAGTGAAAGGTCCAGGCAAGGGTTCATGAAGAAAGTATTTCCTTCTTTGATTATTATATTTCCTGAGCGTTTTGCAAACAATCTGTCTACTTCCTCGTTTGTCCAGGGAACGCGTAGAATTAATCTATCTATTTCTTCTATTAATCTATATGCAAAAATTATCCCTTCTGTTCTAGCTTCCATAAATTTTATTCAATGAAGAACGTTTTAATCTTTGTTATAATCTATTATTCTATTTTATAACTTTATATCTGCTTTTACTGCCGAAGGGGCTTCTCCGCCATGCCAGGTAAATCTTGGTCTTACTCTTATTGGATAAATTCTTTCTGAATTGTCATCTAAAAGCAAAGCTGAACCTTTCAGTGATGGTAGATTGTCCATTTGTTGCTTTATATTTTCTAAAAGATAGGTCTGCATTATTTCATTCAATGCTTCTATGTCTGGTTTCGCCGTAACTCTGTGCGCTATTACTATATCTGACTGGGTCATTACATCTTTATGTATTTGCCCTGGCTGTTGGGTTGCAAGGACGAGAGAAATCCCTGGCTGTCTTCCTTCTCTTAGGAGTTGTATTAATGAATCGCTTGCGGGAGTTTTACCTTCTTTTGGAAGAAACTCGTGAGCTTCATCAATAAATATCCAAATTAAAGGTGCATTGTCTCCTGATTTGTAAGATAAATAATCTTGCCCATGTTGAATGGCTTCCATTTCCTCTTTTCTCCTTTCATCCATCCTTGCTTGGAAAAGTTTTTTACATATTATACTTATAACCAGTGCTCTGACATTGAAAGAGCCTATTGAACTGTAAACAGAGACATCAAGAATAGTTGAAGCTCCCCTGGTTGCGAGATCTGATATTTCTGTTCCTATATTTGTTCTTGCGAAAATTCCCCAGGTGTCTGCTGCCTTAAATAATGAAGATGCTATTTCTTTTGTTTCTGGCGATGCATCAGTGTCTTTTGCTATGGCCTCAATTATATCTGAAATTGAAAACGTAGAGGATGCTTCTTTAAGTGAGGTTATTATTCTTTCTATTAAAGCAGCTGTTAAGGTTGTGAATTGAAGGTTGAATAACTGGGTCCAGTCTTCTGCTTCAAGTTCTGATGCTTTCAATGCGAAGGTTGAATCGAAGGGTATTCCCTTGAGCTTGTATTCATCTACTTTTCCAAACGGAACGAAAACTTTTACAGGCAAAGCTTTAGTTTTTAATTCCCATTCTTTTAGTAATGAAGAATCTTTTTCATTTTCATACTTCATTGTCCAGAATATTCCCATCGTATCAAAAATCAATGAAGCGATATTCTTTGAAGTCTCGCTTGGCAAAGAAGATATTTCTTCAGCTATTGCTCCTAGAGTGTAGCTATTGTGTACAATAATATCATTTGCTACAAAATTATGGTTTTTTGGAACGCAGATATCATAGACAGTAAACTCTCCTTCTAGGATTTCCATAGACATAATCTCGTCCCAGAATATGTCTGACTGCGCCAAAGTCATCAACGGATTTGAATTTTCTACTTTTGCCACTTGCATAAGAGTTTGCCTTGATGGGGCGTAAAACATTCTTTCTCTCATTGCTTTTGGATGTTTATATCCTAATTCTCTTCCTATGTCAGTCCAGTTTTTTGGTTTGTACATTTCCCAAACTTCTTTCGGTATCGTATCTATATTGGGATTTCTTTGCTTTGAAGATATTTCTTTTTTTGCAATCATTTGTTTTTCTGCCTTCACTCCAAAAAAGCCTATTTCTTCTATGAATTTCAGCGAATTCTCTGCGTTAATGACAAGTTCATAAGCATCAAATATTTTATCGTTGTTTTTTACTTTTTTACTTCTTAGTTTAGATATTACTCCAAATCTCAGCAATAAATCCTGCACTTGCTTAATCATTTTATTAGAAGAAGAGGCGTAAGACATTTGCCAATAGTTATTTGTCTTGAATATGCTTCCATCACAACTAAATAACCTATTTAGGAAAAGTGAAAGCTTATCTTTTTTCAATTTCATTATATTGTCTGAAAGATTTTTTTCAACAGATAGTTTGTTATATAATCCTTCTCTCTCAATTAATTCTCTGATACTTCTTTTCTTGTAAACATTTTTAGCTCCCTTTATGAATTGTCCGAATTTATTTCTTCTTTCATCTTTTTTTAAAACTTGATTTTGCCATTTCGGGGAAGAAATTCTATAATGGGCTTCTCTTTCTTTTATTAACTTTAGAGATTCATCAAACTTATTTAACGATTCAGAAAATTCATTGACTATTTTTTCATCATTATTAGCAAATAGGACAATTGATTTTGTGTGTCCTTCTGCTATTAAATAAGCAAGAATTTTTATTTCATGTTCTGGCATTTCTTTCTCTCCAAAAGCAGGTATTCTTCTAGGCGTTGCAATTCTACTTCCAATGGTCAGTTTTTGTGTTTCTTCCCAACCCTTTATTGTCAATAGTGGATGTTCTGGAGTAAGCTTAATTTCTTTTCCACTTCTTAGTCTTAACTTGATAAGTTTGTTAGTTTTTCTTGAAAAGAAATCTGACTTTTCTGCTTGTTCTATTTTTAATTGGTCATTCAAAGAAATAATTCTTTCTGTATTTTTTTCTAAATATTTTATAGGAACTTGTGAGCCATTTGCTAATGTTATCAATGTGTCTTCATGCAAACACTTGCCACTTCCCCTCTTACCAGCTATCATAATTACGTGGGATCTTGCAACATCCATCCAAATTTTGTTTGAAAGTGATGTGTAGTTTCCCATCTTTACATATCCTTTACCAAGAAATATTAATCCTTTGTCACCAAATTTTTCCTTGTCTGCACTGTCTCTTCCAACTAAAATATCAAACGCCATGAATTATTCAGAATAACATATTTATTAAATGTTTTGAGTTCTGCAAAGCAAATCTTTCAAAAGGTTTTTAAAGTAGAAGATTTTGAGAGTGGCATTATGGCTGAACATACTGAAAAAAAGAAAGAAGATGTCATCGAGATTCCTGTTGGAAGTTTTCTTAGAAAAATAAGGAACAATCCTTGGATCATTGCATCAATTGTTCTTTTTGTTTTGCTTATTATCTCTCTTTTCATGAGAAGTGGAGTTTCAGGACAGGTAAGTGCAAATCAAGCTGGTCAGAATCTTGTTTCTTTTATTAATGGTTTAGGAAATGGACAGGCACAGCTTGTTTCTTCTGTGCAGCAGGGATCTCTTTACAATGTAACTGTTAATTATCAGTCACAAAAAATTTCTGTTTATGTTACATTGGATGGAAAGAATTTAATTACTCAGCCAGTTCCTCTTACTTCTGGTTCTTCTGGTAATCAGGCGGCTAGTGGTTCAGGTAATGTTGCATCGACTCAAAGAGTCAATATTACTATTGGAAATGCTCCAGTTATAGGGAATGTAAGCGCTCCAGTTACTATTGTTGAGTTTGCAGATTTTTCATGCCCTTATTGTGAGGCTGCATCTGGAGATAATGCTCAAATGAGCGCCGCAATGCAACAGCAAAGTTCTGGGTGGGAGCCAATAGTTACTAACCTTATGAAGGATTATGTTGCTACGGGTAAAGTAAGATTCGCAGTTAAATATGATATAGGACATACTGGAGGGCATCCCGCTCAATTAGTTGCATGGTGTTTGAATGATCAGAGTTCTGCTCTTTATTGGAAGTTTTATTCAGACACTTTTGCTCACCAGAGTGCAGATACTGAAAATATTACTTTGATGGAAAGCGATGCTAAGTCTCTTGGAGCAGATATGGTTAAGTTACAGAGTTGTCTTGACTCCAATAAATATCAATCAAGATTTGATCAGGAACAGAGCGAAGCTACTAAGGCAGGAGTTTCTGGAACACCAGCATTCTTTATTAATGGAAGATTGGTTGAGGGAGCAGTTCCTTATTCACAATTCAAACAAATTATAGATTCTGAATTAAATAGCCAAACTGGAGGTTATTAAAATGAATATATCTGAATTGAAAGCAGGACAGGGCAAGGTTGATGTCGAAGTTAAAGTTAAGAGTATGGCTGAGCCAAGAGTTATGCAGAAGTATGGTAAGGAACTTAAGGTTGCAAATGCGGTGGTTGGAGATGAGTCTGGAGAAATAACTTTAACATTGTGGAATGCTGATGTTGATAAGGTTCATGCTGGTGACACTTTGAAGATAACAAATGGTTATGTTTCTGAGTTTAACGGCAAGAAGCAGCTTACATCTGGAAAGTTCGGAAAGCTTGAAGTTGTTTCTGGCGAGGGTTCTGAGGAACCAAGCGAAGACATGCCTGAAGAGCCTAAGACTGCAAAGGGAAAGAAACCAAAGAAGACTGAAGATATTGAAGAAGTTGAGTTTTAAATAATTCTTAATATATCACTAACTGTTTCTATAGTATAGCTTGGCTGACCCGTCTCTTGATTGGGAATTTCGTGAGAGTATTCTCCTCTTCTAATCCATGCGGTCGGGCATTGGAGTTCATTTCCTATTTTTATTCCTCTTAGTGTTCTGTCATCTACTAATAATGTATTTCTGTTGGATATTTGTTCATTCGGACTGTTATGCCTGAGATTCATTAAATGCATGCACATAAGATACTGACTTGCATCTTTAGTTTTGTTAATGACTACATGGTCAAAATATTTTGTCAATCCAGAACTTTCTATTTCTACTTTTCTTGAATTATCATTTTTTGTTAAAGAAACTAAACTCATTCTTACTCCTTTTTTCTGCAAAGCTGAAAGAGTTTGCTCTGAATCTGGAAAAAGTCCTATATCTCGTTGGTATAATGTTCCAATCCAGTCAAGAATAACTGCCTTTATCATAAAAACCAATTTGATAATAGCCTTATAATCCTTTTTATCTTTCACAAGCTTTAAAACCCTTGGATGATTATTATAAAAATGAAATATACTTTACCTAAGTTGTCTTATGATTATGGTGCATTGGAGCCGTTTATAGATGCTAGAACTATGGAAATTCATCATACAAAGCATCATCAGACTTATGTTGATAAGCTTAATGAGGCTTTAGCTAAGCACCCCGAGATTGCTGATAAGCCTTTGAACGAACTTCTTGCAAATATTAATTCTGTTCCCGAAGATATAAGGATTGCAGTTAAAAATCATGGTGGAGGACATTTGAATCATTCTTTGTTTTGGGAATTGCTCGCAAAGGATATTCCTGCCAAAGGAAAAGTTGTTGATGCCATAGGTAAAGAATTTGGAAGTCTTGATAAGTTTAAGGAACAGTTTTCAACTGCTGCGCTCGGAAGATTCGGAAGCGGATGGGCTTGGCTTGTTTTGAACAAGGAAAAACTTGAAATTTATTCCACTGCAAATCAGGATTCTCCTTTAATGGAAGGAAAAACTCCCTTGCTTGGGATTGATGTCTGGGAGCATGCATACTATTTGAAGCATCAATCAAATAGAAAAGCTTATGCAGAATCTTTCTGGAATGTTGTGAATTGGAAGAAGGTCGATGAACTTTATTCTTCTACACAAAAAAATAAAAAGAAATAATTATTTCTTAATAAAAGCAATTTCATCTTCGGTAAGACGCAATTGTTCTTGCACGGCGGGCTTTTGAATAATCATTTTAATCATCTGGAAATCTCTCATTGCTCTCTTTGTTGAGCAATGAACGTATTTGGCATATTTCTTTGAAATTGTCTTCTTTTTTTCCATCTTTTGATTGTTAAGCCATATTTTTAATATTCTTTTTGGAGGTTCATACTTTGTGAATGATTGTGGCATTGAGTTTGTTTTTGCGAATGAGATTCCTGCGCTCTGGAAAATATTCTGGTAAATCAAAAATCTCCAGGATTGATTCTTGTAAATTCTTCCTCTGAATACGTCTGCTTTTCCTAGAGCATAATATGCTTTAGCAAGAGCTTCATTTTTGTATTCTTTTGGAATATTCTCCTCAAGCCAGAGCAAAATTTCATCCAATGACATTTTTGTTGAGTCAAATATGTCTAGGAAGGGTTGTCTTTCCTTGAATATTTTTTTAAGTATATTGAAAATGTTATCTTCAACATCTCTTCTCTCTAGAGTGTCTACTTCACTAATATCTCCTCCAGCATAGCTTTGTAGGTCATTTAACGCTGCTCTTATGTCACCCTGTGATTTGATTGCTATTTTGTTTAGGAAAGAGATATCTTTTTTTATTCCTTCATTATCTGCCACTCTTCTGAGAATTTCAACTATGGTTATTGTTTGGAGAGCTTTCATTTCAACAATCTTGCATTTCTGCCTTAGCTGGGAGAGTTTTGACTGCCAGACGTCATTGCAGGTCATTATCATAGGAAATTTTGTTGTTTCTACCAATCTCATCAATTCTGCTATGCCCCCGATATCTGTGCCTGTGACTCCATCAACTTCATCAACAAGCAATATCTTTCCTTTTTTGAAGAGACTCATCTGCTCTGTCGCTGGCTTTAAAACTATTTCTAACTGCGCTCGGTTTCTTAAGTCTGAGGAATTAAGCTCCAGAACTTCAAGGTCATTTTCTTTTGCTGCTGCCAATGCAAGAGAGGTTTTTCCCGTTCCTGCAGGTCCATAAAGGATGAGCGCTTTCTTTTTTGGGAATTCTTTGATGAATTTTTTAACTTCATCGACAGCAGGATCCTGCTTTATTATATCAAAATATTTTTTTATCCTATACTTCTCAGCAAGGCTGTTATGTTTTATCATTTTAGTCACCTTCTTTTATCATTTTTTAAAGAGTCTTGCCCTGACCCGCAAGAACGAAGGACGCAAGCAAAGATTGCAATTGTACGAATTCATCACTTCCCTCAGTCATTCTGAATTCAACTTCACCCGTTTTTTCAGTTAATCTTACCTTTATTTCTGGTTCTATCTGGAGATTCCAGATTTCTTTCTGGATTGCTTTTATTAATTCTTGTCCTGATACTGATTCTTTTAGAACTACATCTAGAAGCTTGTCTCTGGCGCTTACAAAGTCTCCTGCTAATGCATAATCTAGAATGACTCTTATTCCTGAAGGTTTTGTTGAGGAAGAAATCATATTAATCATTTCTGAATTTATGTCTGGAGAAATCGATGCTGTTGCCTGAAGGAGATTTATTGCTCTCCTACAATCACCTTCACTTGATTCATATAATGTCTGGAAAGCGCCATCATCAACTTTTAATTTTTCTTTTTCAGCTATTTTCTTAATTACTTCTGCAACATCTTTTTTCTCAAGCAATTTGAATCTGAAAACTACACATCTTGATTGTATTGGGTCTATTATTGAAGATGAATAATTACATGACATTATGAATCTGCAGGTATTGGTGAAATTCTCCATTGTTCTTCTCAATGCTTGCTGGGCTTCCTTTGTGAGTGCGTCTGCTTCATCAAGAAATATTACCTTAAATGGGATATTTTCTATAGCTTTTGTTCTGGCAAAGTCTTTTACCTTTTGTCTTATAACATCAATTCCCCTCTCATCAGAAGCATTTAGCTCGAGATAGTTATCTCTCCAGGTTTCTTTGAAAAGTTCTTTAACAATTATTAATGCCAGGGTAGATTTTCCTGTTCCTGCAGGTCCTGCGAACATAAGGTGAGGGATATTCATAGATTGCACAAGTGATTTGACTCTCTTCAGTATTTCTTGCTGGCCAACCACCTCTTCAAATTTTGACGGACGATATTTCTCTGTCCATATTTCACTCTGACTCATAATAGATTTGAGAAAAGAGTTTTTATAAAGATTGTTGTTGTGAACAATCTTTAATCTCTCTTATTTAAAAATAAGACTAATTAGGCTGATCTTAATCTATGTAGTCTTCTTCTACGCTTTTCTTTTCTAATACGCTTTCTCTGCCACTTCCAGCGCATTTGTCTCTTCTTCTTCCAGCGCCTAGATGATCTTTTCATTAATTGAATAAAAAAAAGAGGTTTATAAAGGTTTTCGCTCAGTATAATATATGGGATTTTGGCCTGTTGTTGAAAATGTACTCAGAAATTCTGATATTGTCATCCTAGTATTAGACGCGAGAATGCCTGAGCTATCGAGAAACAGCGAGCTTGAAAGAAAAGTTGTTGAACTTGGAAAAGAATATGTTTCTGTTTTTACTAAAATAGACCTGATTAGTAGCAAAGTTCTCTCTGAATTAAGGAAAAAATATCCTAATGCATTCTTTGTTTCAGGAACAAGGAACATAGGAATTGGTGCATTGAGAAAATATTTGCAAATAACTGGAAAAAGAATAAGAATTGCAGAGCCAAGAATAGGAGTTGTAGGATATCCTAACCTTGGAAAGAGTGCTATAATAAATGCTCTCGCCAGAAGGGCCAGAGCAGCCATTGCAGACATGCCAGGAACTACAAGAGGAGTTCAATGGATTAAGGTAAGCAATTTAATGATATTAGATTCTCCAGGAGTTATTCCCTATGAAGATAAAAGTTCTAAGTTAATTCTTCTTGGGAGCAAACATGCTCAAAAAACACATCAGCCTGGAAAAGTTGCTTGTGATGTTATCCGAATGTTTATTGAAAGTAATAAATCTGCTTTGGAAAAGCATTATAAAATAGAAATTAAGGAAGGTCAGGAAGAATATGACATTTTACTCGATATAGGAAGGAAGAGAGGATTTCTTAAGAGGGGCGGAGAGGTTGATGAGACCAAAACTGCTATTTTTATAATTCAGGATTGGCAGAAAGGAAAATTAGTTATATAATTTTATAATTAAAGTGAGCCAGCAGGCCGGGTTAAGGGATCCTGCCAGCTCATGCATGAATAAAAATAGGCTCTTTTAAAACTATGCTTTGCTTATAGTTTTAAAACGATAAAACTAGCGAAGCTGCCAGGGATTAAGCTTTATCTTTTCTATTTCTTCCTTGAGAAGATTGGCTTTTTCTTCACCAATTACTTCAAAATATGCTTTTGCACTTGAATGGAGTATTCCTCCAAGAGAACCCTTAGCTTTGATGAGTTTTGCTATATCCTGCTCTGGCAAAAGTGTTTTTGAGAGTATTCTCCACCCGGGTATCAATTTTCTTTCTGAAAGTGTTTCGTAGGCAAGGGAGTTAAGTATCTTTTCTTCATCAAGTATTTCATCATAGGAGAGAGTTTCTAGAAGATTTCTTGTTCTTTTAACATCTAAATTAGTGTAGTCTTTTATTACCAAACTAGTTTCCTTGTCGATTCCAGATATTATTTCTTTCAGTCTTGTTTTGAGAAGAGGACCTTCACTTCCTAGTTCAACTATGAATCTTTTTAGGTCTTCTGCTATTTTTTGGATTAATCTACCTTTTTGGATGACCAAAACTGCCTGTTCAACATTGTGATAATTTCTAAGCTCTAATTTATTAAGTTTGTCAAGATAGGAGTCAAACAGTTCTCTCTGCTTTTCAAGCATCTGAATATTTTCATTTACTTTTCTTCTTATGTCTTCAGTGCTTTTTACAGGATATTTTATATTTCTGTAATAAAGATTAATATCGTGCTTTTTTTCAGAAATTGCTATGGTTATTCCCTTTGTCTGTTTTGCAGTTCTCTCTGCCGCTTTGTGTCTTGTTCCTGTTTCAGAGGTTTTTATCTTAGAATCTGGTGTAAGAAGGACATTTGCGTAGTCAATTCTTTTCACATCCTTAGAGAGAACGATTGCTCCGTCCATTTTTGCTAACTCTGCGACTCTTTGAGGGGTAAATCTGCAGTTAACTCGGAATCCTCCGTCAATAAGAGGCAAGAGATCATCATTGTCTATTACCATCAGGGCTCCTTTTCCTCCTTTAAGTGCAAGTTCGATTGCTCCTCTAAGGTTTGTACCGGGGGCTATCATTTTAAGCACTGAGAAAAACTCCTCTTCTGTTACTTTTGCATTATTATTACCATTTGTTTTTGAGGGAATAATAGTTTCCTGCACCTCTTTTTTAGTTTCCATAATTATTTTCACTTTTTTCAAACACCCTAAGTATTTAATCTTTTTCAAAAATATTTTTAAATCTTTCGTTTAAATAAATTAATTAAACGAATCAAAAACCTATTTAAACCGCGTTTTCTTTTACAGTTTATGATAAAAATTCATTCTATAGGTGGTTATAATGAGGTTGGAAAAAATATGACTGCTCTTGAAATAGACGATGATGTTATTCTTTTTGATGCAGGGCTATTTCTTCCAGCTATTGTCGGTGTTTCTGAAAGAGAGAAGATACCTACTGAGAAAGGAATGAGATCTCTTGGTGCATTGCCCGATGATTTGTATTTGGAAACTCATAATCTAAGGGATAAGGTAAGGGCTATTTTGGTTTCTCATGCGCATTTGGATCATGTGGGCGGAATTCCTTATATTGCTCCTAGATACAGAGCTAATGTTGTCGGGACTCCTTTCACCATGGCTGTTTTGAAAAGCCTTCTCAATGATAATAATCATAAAATGAATAATAACATTATTTCTGTAAATCCAGATAATTCCTACACAGTCAAGGGTAAAAATAGAAGTTATAAGGTAGAATTCATAAATATGACTCATTCGACAATACAAAGTTCAATAATAGCAGTTCACACTCCCGAGGGAGTTGTTCTTTATGCAAATGATTACAAGTTAGACAATACTCCAGTTTATGGCGATAAGCCTAATTATCATAGACTTAAGGAATTGGCTAAATCTGGGGTTAAAGCACTTATTGTAGACTGTTTATATGCTCCTGATGATAGAAAAACTCCTTCTGAAAAGATAGCTAAAGGTCTTCTTGAAGATGTATTTCTTTCTACAGATAATCATAATGCTGGAATGATTGTAACCACATTTTCTTCTCATATTGCCCGATTAAAAACAATAACTGAACTGGGAAAAAGACTCAATAGAGAGGTTATATTTTTGGGAAGAAGTCTTAACAAATATGTTTCTGCAGCAAAAGATGTTGGTAAAGCTCCTTTCATAAATGACATTAAGCTGATAATGTATAGAAAACATTTGGAAAGAACTTTGAAAAATGTTAATAAGATGAAAAAGAATTATCTTATTGTTTGCACAGGTCATCAGGGAGAACCTGGTTCTATTCTTGATAGAATGGCTAGGAATCAGTTGCCTATAAAGTTAACCGCACAAGATCATATAATATTTTCTTCAAAAACGATTCCAACTCCTACAAATGAGGAGAATAGACAGCAGCTTGAAAAAAGGCTTAAGAAGCATCAGGTAAGAATATTTGACAATGTTCACGTTTCAGGTCATGGTGGCAGAGAGGATTTAAGAGATTTGATAAAACTTGTGCAGCCCCAGCATGTTATTCCTTCTCATGGTGATTTGAAGAAGCTTACTGCTGGAGCGAGTCTTGCCGTAGAAATGGGATATAAACTTAACAAGACTGTGCATTTGATGCAGAATGGACAGGAACTGCAGATTTAATCTGAACAGAAGTTAGACCAGCATTCTGCAGAGCAGTAGGCGAAGCCACATGGGCTGGCATAGAATTTACCGAAGTTTCTGTGTCTGTATTCTGTCTTGATTCTTCTGTCATCATCAATCATGAAAGAAGGTACTCTCAAAGATTTCCTATCATTTGCGCAGGTCATCTCAAGGCTATCTCCCTCAAAAAGCTTTTCTAGTGCAGTCATAACAAAGAGAGGATTCGAGTATACTTATTCCTTTTCAATATAAAATATATTCAATCAATAGTGAAAAAATGAAAATTGGAGAAAGCTTTTTTATCAATGTTTATTCGCTAGCAATCAAAACATTTAAATCAACCTTTTTTCTAACAAAGAAGTAAAATGAGAGATGAAATACAGGCTGGTCTGAAAAATGCCCTTGAAAGGGGTTCAAGTCTTGAAGAGGCAGTTCAGAGTTTTATAAGCGCAGGTTATAATCCTGTTGAGGTAAAAGATGCAGCAAGCACTTTGGCTCCAGGTACTTTGCCTATTACTCAAGCTGACAAACCAGCTAATAATTCTGCTGTCAAGAATATGAATAATCCTTCCATGGATTCAAATGTCATGAAAACATTTACTACTCAGCAACCTTTCTCACAATTTTCAGGTCAAAAACCTTTCCAGAGTCAGAACAGTCAAAGTCAGGTGGTTGCTCCTTCTAACCCAGTTAATCCTGCAGGCGAGCTTCAGCCTAAGAGCTCAAAAAAGAAGTGGATTATAATAGTAATAGTTCTTCTTGTTCTTATTGTTGGAATAGTTGGACTGCTTCTCTTTTCTAACAATCTTTTAGATTTATTTTTGAGTAAATTGTAACCATGGCTAAATCTTTAATTCATAGTTTGAAGGAATCTGGAAAATCTTTTGTAAAAAATCCTCTTATTTTTCTTCCTAGTTTGATTGCTATGCTTATTCTTAGCATTTTATCAGAGTTATCAACAAAATTTAATTCTATTATTGGGAATAGCAATTCTTTTCTTGTGACTGGATGGTTTGTTCTTTTCTCTGCGATTTGTCTTCTTATGCTTTCATATTTCTTTGCAGGATTGATTGGTCTATGTTTTGCTTCAATAAAGGGGAAAATAAAGTCTAGTGATTTTTTCAGCAACGCTAATAAGTACTGGTTAAAGAATTTTATCATCATCATAGTGATGGTCATTTTCTTTGATATTTTGCAGTTAGTTTCCGTATATGGTGCCTACTTTATAGGGAAGTCTCTTTCTTTGAGCCTTGGCTCTGCTAAATTACTTCTTTTCTTTATTTACTTTGCAGGTTTAATCGGATGGCTTATATTCTTTACTTTTGCAAATTTCTTTTTAATAGAAAGAGGATTTGGACTTATGGGAAGCATAAAGAAAAGCTTTTCATTTGTTAAATTGCACTATATCGAAGTTCTTGTTTTGAGTGTTGGATTTTTTATAATCTTACAAATCACTACATATCTTGATTCAATTGCTGTCTTTAATTTAATCAAATTGGGAGAACTTCTTGCAACCATAATTGTTTATCCTTATCTTGCTCTCATCCTTGCCTTTTTTTTATACGGCAACACTGAAAAGGAGAGATAATGATATACGAGCCTGCTGAAGATTCATTTCTTCTTGCTTCGGTAGTTAAGAAATTTTCTAAAGATAAGTACGTTCTCGATATGGGAAGCGGTTCTGGTGTCATAGCTCTTGCTGCTAAGGAAAACGGAGCTAGAGATGTTCTTGCAGCAGATATTAATGAGGAAGCAGTCAAACATATTCAAGATAAGGGAGTTAATGCTATTCAGTCAAATCTTTTTGAGAAAATAAAAGGAAAATTTGATGTTATCGCATTCAATCCTCCATATTTGCCTAGGGATGAAAATGAGGACAAAGAATCTTCTTTGATAACTAGCGCGGGGAAGGAACCTGAGGAAATTATTCTCCGTTTTTTGAAGAAA
>CAZHCL010000011.1:0-24176 GCA_964530955.1 Candidatus Woesearchaeota archaeon
GACATTCTATATGTTTTTGCAGAGAGATGCGCACGTGGCACAATGGTACTGCGTTCGGCTGCAGCCCGAATTTGTCCAGGTTCGATTCCTGGCGTGCGCTTAACTTCTTTTCTTTTTATTTATAACTAGTAAAATTATAATTATGATTAAAACAAAAATTACTAGACCCACAAAAATTGGTTGTAATGTTGAAGTTGGTTCAGGGTCACAGTAAAACCTGAAGTAGTTAGGTGTTCCTTGATTATTTGGATTGGGATTTGAAAGAATATTATCACAATAACCTTTAACAGATATGCTATTCTCAGTTGGGCTATGTTGCAAATTCAAAGGCACTTGAAAATCACAAGCAGAACCATAATAATTTCTGTTAAGAAAAGGTATCGAAGAACTATGTGAAGAAATATGGACTGATTGTGCGTTTGTGGTGCAATTATATGAAGGATTATCTATATCAAAACAGAGATTTCCTATCAAAGAATTCTGCGAATAAGAATAAAATTGACATTCCATATTAACATTTTTTGTAATTGGCGGTGGAGAACTTATTGAAGAGTCTGTAGCAGCAATAACTATTGCTAATGAACAAAATAACATGATAATCCCAAAAACAAACATGTTTGTTGCTTTCATATACTTTTATGTTGTTAATCCTTTTTAATCTTTTTGATTAGTTAACTACATTGCTTGCTATGAATAATACAATATATTTACTGTATGTTTATAGCATTAAGTGCTTTTCTTATTAATTCTGATTCATACGGATTGAATGTAAATGGATTGGCACCCATCACAGAATCGCCATTTGTTGTTAGAAAAGACGATCCATCGCAAGAACCTAAATAAGATCCTCCAATACTGCAATTAATGCCGATATTACAGGAAGAAGATATTGGTTCATGCCCTAGTTCAACAAATTGGTTACTCCATATTTTGCTTTCACATGAAGAAGATGGTTGTGAACCGCATTGTATTTCTACTTGGTTAAGAAAATTCTGAAAATTATTTATGCATTTACTAGTAACATTTACTCCATTACACCATTTAGTAGAAGAAAATGTATCGCAATTAATTGGAGGGACTTGAGAATTACTATAATTTATTATATCTGATACTGGTAAAATAATATTTTGTAATGGTGCCATTGTATCATGGGCAAATCCCATGCTATGTCCAAATTCATGCGCAGCTACACGACCAACATCGAAAAATGATAAATTTGTTGTAGAGTTTATATATTGATTTTGCGTATGGAAATCGTCAAACCACATACTCCAATTCTGAGCATAAATAGAAGATTCAAAATCCCAACCGACATTCAAATCAACAACAATAACTCTATCTATTTTCGATACATTGAGTTCTGTTTTGCATTGATCTAGTATTGTACTAGCACCCGAAAGACAAGCAACTGGCCCAGAGCCTTCTTGCTGATTAGCAAGCTCGCAATCTAAAGATGTCGATTTGTTATAATAGTAAATATTAATTTTATCACTATACTCATTAAGAGGAGTTATATTGAAAAAACCAGGCGCAGATTTGACTAAAGTTAATATTCCATTATCATAATCTTTTTTAGAATAGTAATATGCGTCTTCTTTTCCAAAAAATAGTTCCTTAGCTAATTTCACAAAGGTTCCATTATCAATCGTATTTTGATTAATGTTTCTATTTGGAACTACTAAAAAATTAATATTTCCATTTCCTTTTTTAATAATTTGACAATTTTTCTCTGTATGGGAAACATTCGCATTTATACATATTCCATTTTTACAACCATTAGGGCAGGTATATTCATAAGAAATACTTCGATTATTAATGCATTCTGCTTCTAAGAGATGTCCATTATTTGAACATGTGTCGTAAGTAATTCTCTTATTGCCTGAACTATCAATCCATGTAGTATTACCTAGAATAGTATAATTCAATCCGCCGTCTGAGTCTGTACAATTAATTTTTATTGGGGGTTGCAAGCAAGCACCATTTTTACAGCCATTAATACAAGTTTCAATTATTTCATTTTTCTTATCTTGATAGCAATAGAATTCTTTGAGATTATTTGAATTCCCAAGACAGGTATCTGTATAAGTAGAAATTATATTGAAAAAGAAAAATTTATTTGTTTTAACTAATGTTCCTTGTTTAAAGAAATAAATACCATTGTCACTATCATTACAATATTTGCTATTTGGAATAGTAATACTTTTATTATATTTAGCTTGTTGTTCGTAATTTACATCTTTTACAACAAAAGATGTGCTTTTCTTGAATAGATTATCAAATGAAAAAGCTGAAACTGTCAGTGTGGAAAGGCATAATATTCCAACTATTAAAAAAATAGTTATAAATCTCATTCTCTTGTAAAAAGTAAGTTTTATTTAAATATTCGCTTTATCTGATCGACATCACCCCAAGATGCCATTCGGCATGGGTTTTTGGCGTGCGCTTATTTATTTTACTCTTAATTTAGAAATTATTTTATTGGCAAGGGTATTATTTTTTCTTTCCTCTTCTAATTCTGTTTGCTTTCGTACTTCTTCCCTTTCAATTTTTTCTTTTTCTATTAATTCTTGATAGTTTTTTTCTAGTTTCCAGAATAATTCATTTGCTTTGTCTCTTGAAAAAGAATAAATTTCTACTTCTCCAGAATAAATAACTGCATTATATTTATCTGATGAAGGTCTTGAATCCCATACTACACATTCACTTTCATATTCACGAGACTCTGTAAAGGAATATGAAATTTTTATTGACAAAGGAACACCATTTACTCTTGTATTTGCTTTAAGATGTACGTCATAGCTACTATTGGAATGCAAAATGCGAATTGTCTCAACAGGAGAGTTATTGCTTAGCAGGTAATCCGGCAGTCTGTTTGAAGACAATTGTCTTTCCCATTTATCAAAAGCGATTTTTTCAACTATCGCATTTGCTTCTTCCTGAGTAAGTTTTTCTAAGTTTTCTTTATTCCTCATAAAATCTGCAGATAGGCACTCTATAACTAATTTTTATCGTATATTTACGATATATAACTCAGATTTTATTACTTAAATGGGCAAGAATCTTTTGCTCAGCTTTTGAGAGATGGAAGTGAAGTGTTGAAGTTGAAATCCCTCTTTCTTTTGCAAGCTGTTCAAGTTTAACTTTTCTAGGATATCCATAATATCCTCTTTTTATGGCTAATGTTAAAGCATCTTTCTGTTTTTTTGTTAAATTTGGCATTGTAGAATAAATCATTAAATTTTGTACTTTTTCCTGTTTAAATTTCAGAATTTTGTATGTAAAGTTTTGAATCTTTTCACTTTTAGTAATCATATCATCAAGTATTTTCTTATCTGGAGAAGCAATTTCCCAACATTCCCATCCATTTTCATCAATAATTGCTGGCTTCAAAAATATATAGAGAGGATTATAAGATGCTTTAATTGCTTTTCCTCGCACGCTGTGTTTCTCTTCTGTATAAATGCAAATAAAATAATCCCCATTGCTTTCAAAATATGTAACCTTCTTGTCTTTTTTCAAGTCTTCAAGGAAGGTCATCTTATTTTCTTCTTTTCCTTCAATAATTCCTGAGCCTATAAGGAATACTTTATTGCCATCTTCATAATAATTATGACTATAAAAATAAATTTTTACTTTATGCTTTAGAGTCTTTTCTTCGTAAATATTACCTTTCTCTCTACCTTTTATCTTTAAAACCCACATTATAATATATAGTAAATATACGATATATAAATTATTGCTTTTTATTTATAAAAATAGAATTAAGTCAGTTGTAAGTTTCAATTCCATTAGCTAGTTTTGGCTTGATTTTTATATTACCTCTGGTTTGATTATTCTTAGAAATAATACTTTTAACCTTACTTGATTCTTCTCTTGATATTTTATTTATTATATACAGCATTAAAATTCCAGAGATTAAATATAAACAGAGGCTTGCAAAGTCGCTCCAATTGCTTAGAGTTATTGATAAATCAGTAACGTTATTTCCTGAAATGAGAATAATCGCTTTTTTTACAAGAATAAGTAGGGTTGCTGCCATTATCGATATAATTACATATCTCAAGGCTCCTGCACTTCTTCTTACTATAAAATAGCCTATGATTATTGCTGCCAGACCTATAATAATAGTTACAAAACGCACAACTGCTGAAATATCTACTTGCATTTTTCCTCTTTGCTTTTATAGACTTTTCTTTTTTTAAAGCTTGCCATTTTTAATTTTTAACTTGTTTTATGAAATTTTCTACAGTTACTTTTGATTTCAGGTATCCGCTCTTTGAAAGAGAATATCCGTCAATAGGTTTAATGTTTCCTTTAAGAGAATAACGTGTCAGAAGGATATTATATAGGATAATCATAAGTATAAATATAATAACTAGAGTAAGGATATAAATGAGGAGACTTGAAGTGCTTGCTTTTTGTTTTACTTCAAACCAGGCAAATGATTGGGCAGACTTTCCGTTGTATTCTGCTGTTATCGTAAGTAAATAGTTTCCTTCCTTCATATCTTGAGGTAACTTTATTGTTTTTAGTAAACTGGCTTGGGTTTCAACTGCTATGGTTTCTTTTTCAGTTTCAATTGTATTACCTTGGGCATCTTCTATTGAATAGGTAATTGCAGTGTCTATTCTACCTGTTTCTCCCAGATTATATAGATTAATAGTTCCTATAACATCATCTCCAGGTGAGACAATGGAAAATTCACTAGGTATTGATAATTTGATGTCGAAGAGGGCATTCTTAGCTTGCACACCCACTGCTACTGGTATCTGCTCATTCTCTCCTTGTGAATTAATGTTGATATCTCCAGCATAAATTGAAGGGAATGCATTTTCTCTTGCTATAAAGTCGAAGTCTATTGTTTTTGATTGGCCAGGTGCAAGGGAAAAGCTGACTTCAGAAAATTTTATAAATTCTTTGAGATTATCTGATACGTTAATATTTATATCTAAACTTCCCTGTCCGGTGTTTGTCAGATTTATCTGTTCAAGGTCAGTTTCTCCCTGTCCAATATTAACTGCAAGTACTTTGGGGGAAATTTTTAATGGAAGATTTTGTTTTATTAAAGAGCTTTCTCCCCTTCCTCCGCTGCTTCCAGCGCTTCCTCCAGTTCCAGAAGACTGACTTGAATTATCTGACGACTCGGCTAGAGAATATGAGCTAAAATGCGCTACATTAAAAATGAAATTACCTCCGGAAAAGCTTAGTTTTTGGCAAAGTGTATCTGGGCAGGGCAATCCATCTACCATTATAGCGGGATTTTGAAACTGAACATTGTAGAATTCAAGAGTTGCGCTCTTATTCAGGTTTGGCAAATTGGTTGTATTAATTTCTATTTCATTATCTGAAATTTTTATATTGTCATCAAGGTCAATAGTATTATTTGACTCCTGATTGTTAGTGATATTTATTCCCTGATTAAATTGTATTTTTCCATATTTTGGAACGTCAAATGTCAAATTAGTTATATTTTGAAGCGCTTCGTAGCTGTATACATTTAAATCGGTCGAACTTCCATTCTGATAGCTAGTGTAATTTAGTTTAAGCAATGCACTGTTAACCTTAAAACTTTTTGTTGCTACTGAAGTCAACCCATCTGAATTTGTGGCATAAACATATAATATATGTGTTCCATTTGTAACGTTAATATATTGCGGAGAAGCTAGAGTTAAATTTTGTCCATTATCTAAATTATAAATAAGTCTATAGTAATTTGAGGCTAGGAAATTAAGAAAGACAGTATTTTTTATATATTGATTTCCGCTTATTGGACTTAGGATTGAAATTGAGGGTATTTGGGCTAAAATCTGAACATTCAAAGCAGTCTGCTGGACCGTAGCAAATCCTGTGAGGGTTGAGTTATCATACAAAACAGAGTTATCTGCACAAGCAACACCTAACAGACCAATTACGAGGATAAAAAAGACTAATCCTTTTTTAAATGAATGCATTTATTAAAAGAATCTGTCAGATATTTAAATTATTCCTTTCTCTTTCTTCTGACGACTGCTAGGATAACCAGCAACACAATTACTGCTCCTATTGATATATAAAGGGTATTCGAACTTGTATTAGCTGTCGAATTCTGGGTATTCTGGGAAGTGTTTTGAACCAAGACGTCAAAATAAGTATCATAGGCAGTACCAAAATTTAGCTGTCCACCCGTACCTGAGGTGATTGTTGTAAATGAAAGACCGACACGATATTTATCTCCTATCTTTGCACTTTGGGGAATAGTGATATGTAAGTCTAGATAATTATTCTTACTTCCAGCAGGTACGAGGTAGGTTGCATTTTTATCAGTTATCTGTGCTACGTCATTTCCAGTTATTAAGTTCGCTCTGAAGGTTATATTATCTTCTCCGACTAAATTTTGAAGTCCAAATTGAATATCTTTCGACTCCCCCGGAAGCAGTTTAAGTGGAAATCCGTCCCAGTAGGGAGAAGTTATTCCTGCAGCAGCTACATTCTGCATTACAAGTAAAATTGTAATAATACTTGTTGCTAGAGCTAGGCTTAAAACAATACTTTTCTGTATTTTGTTTTTTTGTTTAATCATTTTATACTATTTTAACTGTCCACGAACTTTCGTTCGCAGTTGAGTATGATTGTGATGTTAATTCAGCACCTGCAATTTTGATACATGGATAAAGCCTACTTTGACCTGTTCCGTTATTCAATGTTAGGTTTCCTGTTCCTAAAGTTGCTACTGCTATTCCTACAAAACCGCCTGCGCTCATATTAGTTGAAGTGCTATTGCATTCAACGGGAGGAGAACCTCCAGTGAATGTGCTTAATGAAATGTTATTTGCCCAGATTGCTTTTGTTGAATCAGTTTCTCCTCTTAGGTTTGTTCCATTAATTTGTATATTTCCTACTGTAATTGGCTTGTTTCCAGTGTTATTAAGTATCAATGGACCATTTGTAGGCGTCTGATTTTGAGAACCCGGAGCAAATGCGTTCCAGCTTAATGATCCTGGACCAAGAACGAAAGCAGAAAGCTGATTGTAGGTGAATGTTTGAGTTGTATTGTATGCATTATTTCCATAGGTATCGTTAACAGCTACTCCGATATTCCACGTTCCTGAAGTATCAAAATACCATAAATTTACTGTGCAGGAATAATTTACATTATTTGAGTCTATATTTCCTACTTTTACGCAGGATGAATTAGATCTGACAGGATTTCCTGCTATTGTGAAGTTTGCAGTCATATTACTTAACACTGACGCTCCTGCTCCGTCGTTTGCAGTTGCGTAAAATATTATCGGCAAGAAGCTGTTTTCAGTTGGATTTTGTGCGGATGGTGCTCCAACAAAAGTAATTTTTGGAACTCCTACACTGATGTTCGTGGCCACATTTTGGCTTGTTGCTTTTCCAGTAATATCGCTCCAGAAGCTCGATGAGACAAAAGAACTAATTGTTACCAGAGTAAGGATTGACAATACAAATACAAACGTGTTCTTTTTTCCTATATTCATTTTTACCCTTTTATATTTTTAATCATTGCTGTTTTAACTATTTAAACGTTCCGTTGTATTTTCACTGATTTCAAGTAAGTGCTTCTGATGTTTCTCTGGTCTCTTTGCAGCACTTTAGCGATTTCACTGTATCTCATCTGATACTGCTCTTTGCAATATTGTATTGTTGATTCCATTAATGTTCTATTTTTATTGCCGAGAATACTGATAGGTATTAAGATTCTTGACTCTTTAATTATAATCTTGCTTGCTCTTTTTTTCTGCGCTTTTTTGTATGCAACCCATATTGTTCTCTGGTCTCTTTGCAGCACTTTAGCGATTTCACTGTATCTCATCTTATAATTCTCTCTCAGATATTTGCATGTCGCTTCCAAAATTCCCAGTTCTCTTGAAAATATTTCAACAGGCAGAGATGCTGCTCTTGGATATTCTAATATCTGTGTTGCTTCATTTTCTGTAAGAGAATTCTTTTTTTGGAACTCTTCAATAAGAGGCTTAAGGCTTTCTTTGATTCTTTCATTATTTTCTGATTCTGCAATCAGAATGGTTATTGCTTTAGTCAGAGGGTCATTTTCGATTTTCTTCTTTTTCTTTCTTAGCTTACTACTCATATTTCCAGTTGAGAATAGCATAACAAGGATTTTTACTGTCCAAGAGCCCTGCTGGGAAGTAGAATATGCCTGGGAGCTCAGTTCAGAACCAACAGTTCTTATGCAAACATACAATCTTTCCTGACCTGTTACTCCGTCATTTATGGAGTTGTTTCCTGTTGAAAGATTAGCTCCTGCTATGGATACGAATCCTCCCGTGCTCATATTAGTTGAAGTGCTATTGCATTCAACGGGAGGAGAACCTCCAGTAAATGTACTGAAAGAAATATTTTCTGCGTAAATTCCCTTGCTATTATCTGTTTCTCCAAGTAAATCAGTTGCATTAATTTGTATATTTCCTACTGTAATTGGCTTGTTTCCTGTATTGTTAAGAATTATGGGGTCATTTGTAGCAGTTTGATTTTGAATGCCTGGAACGAGTGCATTCCAAATCAAAGAAGTTGGAGAAATTACAAATGCAGCTGTTTGTTGTAAAGTGAATGTCTGTGTTGTATTATACGCGGCATTTCCTGATGTATCATTAATGCTTATTCCGATATTCCACGTTCCTGAAGTATCAAAATACCATAAATTTACTGTGCAGGAATAATTTACATTATTTGAGTCTATATTTCCTACTTTTACGCAGGATGAATTAGATCTGACAGGATTTCCTGCTATTGTGAAGTTTGCAATAATACTCGTGTCATTTAATTTTGCCACTCCTAAACTATCTTGAGCTGTAAAATAAAATTTTACTGGAAGGTAACTATTTTCATTTATTGTTTGAGCGGGAATTGCATCAATATATGTTATCGCAGGAAATCCTGCATTGTCATAAAATACTACTGAAGAGGAATTTACATTTCCAGAAGTGTCATTAGCATAAATTGTCCAATTGTTTGAACCAGGATTTGCAGATAATCCTGTGACATTATTTCCGCAGGTAATTGTTGTATTTGTTGCTCCCTTGTTTAATGAATACCAACATGCCTGAAGATAGGTGTCAGAAACTGTGTAATTAAGAGCATTAATCGTTGTGCTATAGGTCGTGTTAAGAGGATAGGTTAAGTTGATTGATGGAGATTGTTGGTCTTTTAGAGAGAAGTAGGTTGTTTGAGTGTTATTAATATTATTTGAGGTATCATTTGCTATAAATGTAATATTATATCTTCCTAATAGGGAAGGGATAGTATATGTTGTATTAAATTTTGTCTTAAATGTTAGATTCTTTAGCGTAAGTAATGTGCTTGTTCCATTTGGAAGAGTAATATTTGCTAATGCTGCGCTGTCTCCTCCCCCTAAATCATCGGTTACATTTGCTCCTATTTCTATTCCTTGTGTGCTCGTATAATTTGTTGCTGCTGCAGGAATTAATCCGGTAACATTTGGAGGATTTGTATCTGTGTTGTAATTCATTACTGCTTCTAAATAATCTAGGTAAAATATGGTTGCTGCTGTTCCGGTCGTATGCGTTCTTATTACTAAAGAAGTTCCGTTGACAAGATTACTTAAACCATTGGCAGAGGTAATGTTGTAAGTTAGTGTGAAATTCTGGAAAGCTGTAGGGGAAGAAGTATTAGAGCCATTAACCATTTTCCAGGCTAGCGATGTGTAATTCCATAATGTAATATTTAATTTTTCTCCTGCAGTTCCGTTTGTAGTGGATATGGTTCTTAATGCAATGGAAGAAATGCTGCTGTAATAGGGAAGGGTAAAGTTAAACTGGAAGAAAGAATCCAATGTGGTATTTCCTACCTGGAATGAACTTGTTCCTCCACTCGTATTTAATTTTGAATATTCGGTTGATAAAAGAGGCGAGCTGAATTTAGTTGTAAGTGTATTTACAGTTAATGTTCCATTGTATCCTATTCCTGTCAAAAGATTAGGAACTAATGTTACAGAAGTTGTTGGGTCGATTATATGGTCTATTTCTAAGCTGCCTCCTGTGACTTGTAAATCAAAAGTATCTTCGCTGTCTTGTAAGTTTGTAAGATAGACTTTGTTGTAGGCATTATTCTTTATGTTTGAAAATGTGGCTATAGGAATCGTTTGATTATTTTCAAAGACAGTTATCTGTGGATTACCTGAAATAGTTTTTGGATATAAGGTAATATCATTTTTATTTGTTAGATTTTCCTGAAAAGTAACTCTGATATATTCATTGTTTTTTATTTCAGGGCTCCAGATGTTGTCAAGAGCTTTTACACTGTCATAAATATCTTCTATGAATGTCCTATTTTCATCCAGATGTTGGGCATTTGTAACAATTATTATTTCGAATGTTTCATTGCTTAAATGAGGAGTTATCCACGAAATCTGGTCGATATATCCATCGTTATTGCTGTCGATTGGATTAAATGAGAAATCTTGTGGAGTTCCGTTTACTATCCAGTATAATTTTATTTTATCTTGAGAATTAATTGATATTTTTGTGCTGATATTAGCATAGGTTAAAACATTTCGATAGTGAAGAGAATCTGGTCCAGTTACTGTTACTATTTTATGTGTTGTATCCATTTGTGTTTCAGAAGTTGTTGGAGCAGGAGTTTCGTAAATGACATTTATGTCTGTGCTATTGTCTGCAGTAAACTCTATTATATTGTCATTCTGAACCTGAGGTAGAGAATTAATTCCTTTTTTTGCAGGAGGATTTTTTTGCCTATATGAAAATCCGCGGCTTGCATTGTTTGCGGAAGAAATATTTTTTATTTGCGCGTTGTAGGGTAAATTTAATGAAAGCAACCCTGGTTGTCCTGCTTTTATATTTCTTATCCATTGAACTGGTTTGTTAATCTCTGCAGGAAGTTGCAAGTCAGTTTGATTTTCTATTGTTGCATTGAGAGTAATATTTTCGTTCGCAGTTGAATTATCCTGAGAGATATTATTTTGAGCTGGCAAGGAGATATTTTCAGATACATTAACATCATTTAGATTGATCATTGAGTAAGAAATGTTGTTTAGGGATAAGAAAGCGTTATTTAATTCAACTTTAATAGGATATGAGTTTTGCGAGACATTTAGCTGACTCAGATCGCAATTTTCTGTGCAGACTTCTAAGAAAGAATAGTTTATTGGAAAGTAGGAATAGGTTGAATTATCAATAGAGGGCTTCCCTTGGTAAGGACTTGTTTGGTTTTGGGAAGCCCCCTCTTGAATATTTGATTGCTGAGAATCGGTGATGTTTATATCTGAGGTAATAAACCCAGTCAGCAGGTTTGTTGATTGATTTGCTTGCATATTTGAAGAAGGATTTTTTGCCTGATAATTATCCGAGTTAAAAATTAGAATATTTCCTAAATAGATTTTTACATAACCATCATTACTGGTTAGCTGAATATTTCCTGAAATTTTTACAGAGGTCAAAGTTCCGTTATTCAATGGAGTCCAAACATATGTATCTGGACTTGAAAAAGAAAGTCCAAGGGAATCCTGATAGCTATTTTCATTCTGGTTTATTATGAACCCTGATAGCTTTGGAGAGAGATAAAAGAATGAAATGAGAAGAATCGAGATAATTAGAAAGAGGAATGCTGAATTTACAATCTTTTTTCTTGTAACATTTTTATTTTCAAGTTCTATTCTTCTTTCACATTCTTTTTCAAACCACTCATAATATTCAATCCATTCAGAGATTGTTTTTCCTTCTCTCTTTTGGGAAAGGAATTCTTTATACTCTGCAAGAGTCAGTTCTTTCTTAAGAAGAAGCTCATTTTTTTTCTGTAGGAATTGTATTAATTGTTTTTTGTACTTATTAGAAATCTCTTTCTGCCTGGAAAGAGAGTTAATCCTATCTCTGATTAAATTAGTCCTTACCATTACTTATTATATATGTAAAATAAGCTTATAAAAGTTGTTATTTAACATAAAATACTTATTATATATGTATTTTAAAATAAGAGCTCTTTGCTTGCTTTTTACTGTCTTATGGAATAGACTCAAATTAATAATAGAAAGATTTAAATATGTGTTAACACATGTATACACAGAACAATATGGTGAATATAACTTTGACCGTTCCAGATGAATTAAAGAAGAAATTGCAAAGTCATCCAGAGGTTAATTGGAGCGCTGTAATCCGCAAGTCTATGCAGGAGCATCTGAAAAAAATAGCTATAGCTGAAGCAATTGCCCAGAAAAGTCAGCTAACAGAATTTGATGCAGAGGAAATAGGCAACTTAATAAAAAGAGAGATTGCTAAAAGACATGGAATAAACAAGGCTTAATTTATGAAATTAGTTATAGATACAAATATTATAATTGCTGCTATGGTGAAAGATGGACTGGCAAGAAAAATAATCTTTTTTGGAAATGTCGATTTAATATCTCCTGAATTTACTATGGAAGAAGTATATAAACACAGAGATATCATACTCGACAAGGCTCATTTTACTGAGGAAGAATTCAGAATCTTATTTTTGACTATTTTAGGCAGAGTTAAGATAATCCCCAAATCCAGATATATCTCTTTTTTAAGGGAAGCCGATAGTTTGATTGGAAAAATAGATTATAAAGATGTGCCTTTTCTTGCTCTTTCTTTGGCCGTAAGAAATGATGGAGTCTGGAGCGATGATAAACATTTCAAAAAACAGAACAAAATCAGGGTTTTAACTACAAAAGAAATAATAGGTAGCATTCAAAAAATTTCTTGAATTTTTAAGCGGCATTTCTTATTCTATCAAGGACGCTCGTTTGTGTGTATTGGAGTATTGCGTTTAAAACGTCCAGGTCAACAATGTCTCGAGGGTCGTCTTTTTTACCTTCTTTCTCTCTTTTTTTCATATGCTCTTTTTTGACTTCAAATAAATACTTTGGATTGGCAATGCTTATTTTTGTTCCTTCTAGGCAAAGCTGTATTGGTTGAAAGCTGGCAAGAGGGAGAGTTATTCCTTCTTTATTGGACACAATATATACTTCTGACTGGGAGACTAATCTTTCGCCTGCTGTGAACTTGTATCCATCTCTAGTTACTATATTATTTTGAGAATCCTTATAATGGTGGACAAATAAGTCGAAGTAATCTCCTATTCTGTGCCCTTTTACATTTGCATTTTTCATTATTCTAAGCCTGTGTGAAGTATGCTTTTCCCTTTTCCAAGTTTCTCTTCCTTCTCTTATTTGTTTTGGAGTTATTGGGTGGGCAGCATCAACTTTAATGCCTCCTCCTATTGAAGCAGTGGAAGTTATTTGGTAGATACCCATTCCGTTTTCTTCAGTTTTTGCAGCAATTGTCTCTAGATCCTGCTCCATACATGTGTAATGAATAACTCCTGAGCTATCTCGGTAAAACCCATCTACTGGATTTTTTAAGTGTAGGGAATATAATTCCAGACTTTCTTTGTCTCTTTCTGAGTATAGTTTAGTTAAAAATTGTATTGCCAAACCCCCGCTAAGTATTAATGGGGCATTTTGCATGCATCTAAAACTATCAATTACTCTCCTTTCCAATTCAGCCACTTTTTCGGGAGAAATATGTCTGAACTCTCTTGGATGCTTATAACCCAGCGCAAGCGTCATGTAATATGAAATAAACTCATATTCTTAAACCTTATACCTTCTTTTCACTACTGCAATATGAAACTTGGCTAAACCTAAGGTTTATAAAAGCCAGCTATTTAGAATCATTATCGTATTGTTTTAACTAAACATATCAGGAGGTAAAATGGCAAAAGAAAAAATGGAGTTTTATGATGTGAAGAGCAAGAAGAAGTTTTCCACTGAGGATTATAGACTAGTTGAGAAAGGCGGAAGGAACTTCGCTGTTGCAAAGTCACAATCTGGACCTCATGAATGCTGGCGAGTTGTTTCAAAGGAAACTGCAGCTAAGATTAAGTAACGAGTCTATTAATTTTTACTTTTTTATTATTTTTTGTTGGTTGATTTTTTGTGATTTTATATTCTTATTAGCTTTTGCGGTTGGTGACGAAAGGTTTATATATCTGGTAAGTCATGCCTTACCATGGTAGAAATAGAGACTGCAACCGTAAGCTCAAAGGGGCAGATTGTAATTCCTGCAAGTATGAGAAAGGATATAAAAGAAGGAGATAGATTTTTAATTATTAAAGACAAGTCCAGCTTTCTCCTTAAGAAAGCTGATGATTTAGATGAGAAGTTCAAAGAGGACTTAGAATTTGCCAGAAGAACTGAAGAGGCATATAAAAGACATGAAAGAGGGGATTTCAAGAGAATGTCTGCCAACGAGTTTCTTGAAGAACTCAAAAAGTGGTGAATCTATTTTTTTCACTCCAATAATTGTTCCATAAGCCTTAAAAACTTAAATGGATAGAGATGAATATGGCAAAGAAAGATGAAATTGAAAGAATAAAGAATAAGATATTACCTATTTTAAAAAAACATAAAGTGATTAAAGCAGGTATATTTGGTAGCTATGCGAGAGGGGAGCAGAAAAAGAAAAGCGATGTTGATATCCTTGTTGAAATAGATGATAATGAAATGAGTTTAATGGGATTTATCAGATTAAAAAATATATTGGAGAAGGCTATCAGAAGAAAAATTGATTTGGTAGAATATAGTTTAATAAGAAAAGAATTACGTCAAAATATACTTCATGACGAGATTCCTATTTTAAGATGAAAAGAGAATACAAACTTTATTTGAATGATATAACTAATTGTATTAAACAAATTGAAGGATACATGAAAGGTGTTTCTGAAGAGGAATTTAGAAAGAATGAATTGCTCCAAGATGCAGTTATAAGAAGGTTTGAGATTATCGGTGAAGCCAGTAGGAATATTCCCAGAGCATTAAAAGAAAAAAACAGACATGTACCTTGGTTCGATATGTCACAATTCAGAGATTTAATTGCTCATGGATATTTTGAAGTTAGCTTAAATAAAGTTTGGAAAGAGTTTAAGAATGAACTTCCTAAGATAAAAGAAGCAATGAAAAATATAACTTTGATTTAATCTTATTTGCAAAGTATAAATTTCTATTAAAATTAACACGAACTTTAAATATTTATTAATCTGTCAGTAAAAAATTTGCTCTTCTTTTATATCTGCTAAATCAGAGATATTAGTTACTCCACAAGCATTAAAATGACATGCCAAGAAAGCATTTAAATATCTATTTTTACTCTACAAATTGGAAAGATGGTGCATAAAAGGTTTATCAAAAAAGGTGGTAAAAGTTATGGTCCCTATTACTACGAAAGCTACAGAGAAGATGGAAAGGTAAAGAAAAAATATATTGGGACAAGTCCTCAAAAAAATAATTTTAGCGTTGATTTTTCCCAAATTAAATCAGTTACTCCACAAATTTTAATTGTTCTTTTAATCATTGCTGTTGCTTATTTTGGTGTTTCGCATTTCATTACTGGGAAAGCAATAAGTGATGGAACATCAGCAGATAATTCTGCTCAGCAAAATTCTGTTGACCAGAATAATGCACCTGCAGACACTACAGGAAATTCTGCAACTTCTGCTCAGAGTTCTGACAGCAATTCTGGAAGTTCGGATTCTGGAAATCTGACAACTGGTGGAACTGCTGATACAACAACTTCTCCAGCAAATTCAGATTCTGGTTCAACTGGTCAAGGAACAGCAACAAATGGAGCAACAGATAACTCTTCAAATCAGCAACAAGAGCAGGCTCCCGTTTCTCAAGAAAATAATACGCCTACTAATCAAACAGTCAATGTTCCAGAAGAAAATTCATCTTTGAATCAAACTATTACTAATCAAACTATTCCAAATGAAACAATAATAAACCAAACTATAACTAATGAAACTTCTGCAAATAATGAGTCAAATCTAACTTTGCCTAATCAGACAATTGTTAATCAAACTTTAACAAATGAAACTTTTTCAAATAATACAATAATTAATGAAACACTGACAAATCAAACAGCCGTAAATGAAACAATAATAAACCAAACTATTACTAATCAGACTCAGGTAAATTTAACGCTTGAAAACTTGAGCATACTGGCAGTAATTCCAACTATAAGGATTGCTGCAAATGGTAGTGCGCAGGTAACATTATCTGATTATTTTTCTGGGGCTGAAAGTTATTCTTTCAATGCTCTAAATATCAGCTCTGCAATAAATGGTGATGTTTTGACTTTGACTCCTGATTCTGGATTTAGGGGAGCGAGGAAAGGAACAATAACTGCTTATTCAGGAAACGATTCTTTGCAGAGTAATAGTTTTGACATATTTGTTTCTTCAGGAGCAATAAATATTCAGACAATAAGAAACAAGATAAAACTTGGAGAGCCTGTTAAATGGACTAAGAACGTAACTCTTGACAATCCTCAACAGCTTTCTCTTGAATTGCCTAGTGATGCGAGCAACATAACTGTAACTAAAACTGATTCCTCGCAAGGCTCTAGTTCAAAGAGTATTACAGGAAACGTTATATCTGATTCCAATGGCAATAAAAAATCATTAAGCTTTTTAGATAGATTATTTAATTTTTTCAGGCTTTTCCTTCTTACTGGAAGAGCAATTTCAGATACTTCCCAAAATCAGGACATAGCAAATAATACTACAAATGCCACTATTCAGGTTACTCTTAATGATAATGCAACCCAATACACTGTTGAATATACAACTCCTTCTCCAGTTTCAACTGAAAAAGATATCTTGGGAGGGAAACAAATGTCTATTTCTGCTCCTGAAGAATTAAACTACACTGATGTAATTGCTAATACAAATATTTCTGATGCAAGCAAGATTGCTGATGCAGGAACAATAAAGATTTATTGGCATAATTATGATCCTGCAGCTGTTCAGGCTGCGGAAGATAAAGATGCTGCTGCTTTGCAGGCATTGAAAGAGCAGGCAAAGCAAGTCTCTGAAGTTGCAAATTCTACCGTAGTTGAGGATGTCAATCTTGGAAGCAATGAAACACTTCCAACAGTAATTAACTCTACATTTGATAATGCAACTTCTGATTTAGGTAATGTTACAGATAATAGCACAGCAGATAATTTCTCTTCAAATGTATCTTCAAGTATTTTGACAGGAAATGCAATTCTTGATGGTGATGTTGCAAATTCAACAGCCATAGAAAATATGACTAATGATAGCAATGTAACAGACAACGCAACATTAAATGCAACTAATAATACTAACGTAGGTGTAAGCACAAGCGTTCTTACAGATGCCAATGGAGGAAAGTATATTCTTCAGGAAGTTCCATTTGATGCCTATGATACAAACGGAGATGGGAATATTGATTATGTTGAATGGGTAGTTCCTCACTTTTCAAACCAGACCTATGATATAATATTAATCAGTAAGGCAGAGCATCTTGATGAAAATAAGACTTTCATTGAGGATGTTTATACTCAGGTTCAAGCTTTAGATAATGTAACTGCTGAAATACCTGCAGGAGATTACTTAAGAGTAAGTTTCCAGCAGAACTTGACAAACAAGAACGATATTACTTTCTACGGAGCAAGCAATTCAACTGATAACTCAAGCTCAACAATAGAGGTTTATGAGAAAGACCAAAACAGAACTATCGCATTATTTGATAACGTAAGCTCTTTCAACAAATATAGAATAACTTTGGATAATTTAAGCAGTGATGATAATTATTCTCAAGGCACTTTTGATTTGCTGATTAAAGGTAATCCAGTTGACTTTGACTATGTTGTTGACCCTTACACAGATACGGGTGCTTTGGCCCAGAATGTCAATGATTGCGGAATATTGAATACTAGTAATGCGGTTTATACATTAATTAATAACGTAAGCACAACATCTACTTGCTTCAATATAACTGCCAATAATATAACTTTTAATGGAGCTGGATTTACGGTCAATTATTCAAGTGTAGGCGCAACTTCAGATAGTGGCTTTTCTATCAGTGGTTACAATTTTACTACGGTAAAGAATACGAAGTTTTTATTTTCATCTATTACTACTCCTAATACTGGGATTGCATTCCTTTTGGCAGGATCAAACAATGGAACTTATGTTAATGATACTTTTTTAAGGACAATTCAGGGCACTGCTCCTTTCTTTTCTTTATCATCTTCATCACAAAATAATATAAGTTATAATTTCGCCTTTGGTAACGGGTATACGAATCAATTTATTAATGATTTCGGTTCAGGTTCGCTTAATATTCTTGCTAATAATAATATAACTTATTCAGGAGCTAATTCGGCTGCCGGAATTCGTTTAGCAGCTGGAGGGCAAAATCAAATATTCAATAATCAACTTTATTCAACAGAAAGTTTAAGTCCATATGCGATATTTTTAATAAATGGAAATGATGGGTCTATTATATATAATAATAGTATAACTCTTACCGGTGGATCTGGAGGAGCGATTACAACTCAAGGTGCAAATAATATTACTATGTTCAATAACACTATAAATTGCCTTGCGACTGCTACTGGAATTAGCATAGGAACATCAACAAATATTACTCTTTCACAAAATCTACTTAATACAACTCAAGGCTTAGGAATTATTGTTTCAGGAACAGCTATTAATCAGCTAAACCAGACAATTGACTCTTTAAACTTAGCCGAAGGACTGCCCGTAAATTATACTTTTGGATTAAATAATTCTCTTATTCAGAATATAAATAGTTCTACCTATGGGCAGATAATCTGTGCATCTTGTAATAATGTAACTTATAATAATATTACTATGTATAATGTCGATGGAATTTCATTGATTAATTCAACTAGTATGGTTGTAAATAATTCTAATTTTACTTCTAACAGAGGATATGGTGTATACATAACTGCTGGAGCAAATAACATTACGGTTTCAAATAATAATATCTATGAATATCTGAATGCTAATTTATACGGTGTTTACACTGGCTGGACTTCTAATACGGTTATACCCAATAATATTTATATAACTGGAAATAACATTACTTATAATACTAGTGCTAGTGCTAGTGGTGGCTCGGTTTACTTTACTGCTCCCATTACTAACTCCATTGTTAGTAATAATAACTTATCGGTCAGAGGTTCTGGTACAAAATATGGATTCTATTTGGCTCAGCCCTCTGTAATAGCGAATAACATTTCTATTTTGTCTAATATCTTTTCTACTGGAGGCATAGAGATGAGCGGGGGTGCTCCCAATAGTGTTTTTGATAACAATCAGCTTAATAATATCAGTGTTCCATATGCTTTTGATTTTTCTGGTATCTTTGATAACGATACAATAACTAACAATCGTATAACCAGCGCCAATAGTGCTCGTGTTATTGATTTTAGGGGGGGTGCTGCTTCAGGTCTTTATGTTGCTAACAACACGATTACTACTATTGCAGATATTCCTGCTATGTATGTTGAAAGTGCAATCACAAATAGTAGGTTCATAAATAACACTATTACTTCTGTTGCGACTACCCAAAATCCTTTTACTTTTGGTGTGGCTGGAAATTCAAACGTTACTTTCACTGGACTGAAAATTTATGGGAGCGTTAGCAATGCTATTGATAGTTTTAAGGTTGCTTTTGCAAGTAATTTCACAATGACTGACAGTGTATTAAATACTTCATCAACCCATAGTGCTTTTTTAATCAGTAATTCTGTTCCTTGGGGATATTGGAATTTCACAAATGTAACTGAAGCAGATGGAACTCCTATTAATATTTCTTGGGGCGGGGGAGCGAATGGAACTGCAAATAATATATATTATCTTGATGCAAACGCAAGCTATCCAACGGGAACGCCAGCGGTCAGTGCTAACATAACTGGATATAGAAATGATGGCCTCCTTTGGTTTAGTAATCTTACTGACTCAAATGGATTAATTCAAAGGCAGACTGTATTGCAATATAAACTTACAAACAACTCTGCAGGAAGTAGTGTTTATACATGGTATTCTAATTATACTGTGAATGGAACTGATGTTTATGGAAATGGAGACGCTCATTCTATCAATATCACGGGAAATATGGTGGGTTCAAGTGCAGTTACATTAAGCTTTGTTAATCTGACTAGTGGATGTGTAAATATATCTAATCCAAATGCTTATATTTTACTTACTGCGAATATAACTTCAACTGGAACTTGTCTTACAGTGCTTGCGAATAATGTAACTATTGACGGGGGAGGATATACAATTAATTATTCTAGCGCTGGTGGTTCAATAGGATACGGAATTAATGTCACTAATTATAATTTTACAACAATAAAAAATGTCAAAATTACTGAAGGGACTTCGACGACTAATAGTAAGCCAGCGATATCTTTATCAAATGCATACAATGTAACCATACAAAATAATACTCTCTTAACGAGCGGTCTGTTTTCAGATGGAATTGATATGGCTAATAATAAATATGCCCTTATCACAGGTAATATTATTAATACAACTACTGGAGGTGCTAGTTCTGGAGGTTATGCAGTATTTATGAGCTGTAGTAGTACTAACCATAATATTTCAGGTAATTCGATATTTACTTCGAGCAATGGAAATAGCATACGTTCTATATACGGTAGTTGTGGTGTCAGTGGAGGAAATAATCTCTTCATTGGATATAATAATATAAGTTCATATGACTATCAAATTTATGTTCATTCTGGTAACACTATAATTGGAAACAATTTAACTGATGCTGCTCCATCTGGTGCAAGAGGATTCTCAATTGATTCGAATAATATTCTGATTAATAATTCTTGGTCTATTCCAAATGCATATGATACTTTTGCATATCCATTTCAAATAACTGCGGGTAATAATACTCTTACTGGAAATAAATTTTCTGACCCTAATGTTATTACTTTCACTTTGACTGGAACAACTTTGGCGAATCTTAATAATACCTTAGACTCTTCAAACTTAATAGGCGGTATTCCAATTAATTTTTCATTTGCACTGAATAATGCAGTTATTCAAAATGCCAACAGTTCGACATATGGCTCTATATTTTGCGTATATTGTAATAATGTTACTTATAATAACATCACCATGTTCAATGGAGATGGAATATACTTGATTAATTCATCCAACTCAGTTGTAAGTAATTCTAATTTAACAACCAATAAGGGGTTTGGAGTATACATTTCTGTTAACGGGTTTAATAATACTGTTGTAAATAATACTATTGCTACAAAAACAAACAATTTATTGTATGGTGTTTATTCATCTTCTTCTAATTATACTAGTGTTATTGGGAACAACATTACTACAAGTACGACTGGTTCATCTGCCGTCTCTTTAACTACTTCTTTATTTGGAATTATTAACAATAATAATATTACCGCAACAGGCTCTGGGACTGGGCTGTATGGTTTGGGAATTAGTTTACTTACAGCATCAAATAATAACACTATGAGTGGGAATATTATAAAGACCACGAGTTCTGCAGCTCCGCCTATCTTTTTATCCTCTTCAAATAATAATATTGTCTTAAACAATTCATTGACTTCTACAGGTACTAATGGATTTGGAGTAGATATACAATCGTCTTCCAACAACAGCATTATAAATAATACTATATCTTGTTCTAATAGCAATTCAGCAGGCATTTTGTCTCAGGGTGTATCTACAAATGATAGAAATGTACTTACTAATAATTCAATAGCAATGATGGGTATTCAGTCATACGGAATACAACTTTTACAATCAAGTAGCAACACCATCAGTCAAGGTTCAATAAGAGTTAGTTCAATTGCACAGAATGGAATTTATATTCAATCTAGTACTAATGATTTGATTTCAGGTGTTAATGTAATAATCAATTCTACTTCTGGAACGGGAGCTATTCAGACTAGCGGTTCGAGTAGTTTTTTCATTAATGATTCATACTTAAACTCTTCAAATTCAGCAACTGGTGAGTTTTACATATCTGCTGGAGTTGCTTCAGGAACTTGGAATTTCACAAATGTAAGTCGCTTAAATGGTGGTCTTATTAATGTCACTTGGACTGGTGGTTCAAAGGGTACTTTGAATTATATGTGGTGGGTAAGTGCGAATACAACTGTGAATCAGACGAAAGGTCCTTTGGCGGGAGTAAATGTGAGTGCTTGGAATGTGAACAATGTCAGTATGTTTAGCGAGATATCTGGCAGTTTGGGGAATATTTCTAGTTATCCTTTACTTCAGTATACGATGACAAATAACAGTGCTGGAGGTACTGTAACTACATATTATTCGCCTTATACCCTTAATGCAACAAAGAGCGGTTATAATACTTATTCAAATGCAACTATTAATTTGACTACAAATTATCTTGTAAATGCAGGATTGTTCGACATTGTTCCTACATTGCAGTTTGTATCTCCAACTGATACAGATAGTTCTAATCTAACTAGAAACAATATATTTGCAAACGTTAGTGTGACTGATACTACATTTGTAAATGTAACTCTTAATCTTTATAATGCGACAAGCAATGCATTAGTTAATAGCACAACTTCAACAAGTCCTATTTATTATGTTAACTTTATTGGTCTCGGTGATGGCACTTATTATTTAAATGCAACTGCTGCTGACTTGGCTGGAACTCTAAACTCAACTGAAACTAGAAGGATTACCGTGGATACGGTCATGCCTACGATAAATGTAACCTCTCCTTTAGCCCAGAATTATACTACAAATAATATTACAATTAATTTCACTTCTGCTGACTTTAATGGAATAAGTGCCCGATGGTTTTACAATGGAACTACAAATATTACATATTCTGGGGTAACAAGTGTTATTGCGCCTGAGGGCAGTAACAATTTTACATTTTATTCAAATGATACTTTCGGTAATTTGAATTCTACTTCAGTTACTTTCTTTGTTGACTCCATAATTCCGCTAATACAGTTTGTATCTCCTACAGATACAAATGCTTCTCAGCTTTCTCGTAGTAATATATTAGTAAATGTAACTGCTTCAGATACCAATTTAAAAAATATTACTATATTTCTTTACAATTCAACTAATAATTTAATTAACACTACAATTAGCACAACATCTCCTTCATATATTAACTATGTCGGTCTTTTAGATGGGAATTATTCCTTCAATTCTACGGTTTATGATACTCTTGGAAATAAAAATAGTACTGAGACTAGAACGATAACTCTTGATACAATTGGACCTAATATAACAATAAATTATCCTTTAAATACTACAACGCACTTTTCTGCAGTAATATCATTCAATGCAACTGCGATTGATTTGCAAAGAGGAATTTCTTCATGTGTTTACAGCCTTGATAATGTAGCGAATGTAACTATGAGCGCATTGAATACAACATTCTTTAATTATTCTTATTCTGGAATAGGTCATGGATTGCATAATGTTACTGTTTCATGTAATGATACATTGAATAACTGGAATTCTGCTTCAATGTATAATTTCAATGTAAACTTGCTTGACTTGACTATCCATAGTGTCACTTTGACTAATCCAGTATACCCTAATTCAACTTTAATATCTATTAATGTATCAAATGATGGTGCGCCTAATGCAACGAACATAAATGTAAGCTGTTATCTTGATAATGTTTTGTTTGATTCTTCTTTAATAAGCCAGATAAATGGCGGGCAGGATTACATTACCAATTGTACGAGAACGTTTTATTCAGGAAACTTCACATTAAATGTAACTCTTGACCCTCTAAATGTAATTCCTGAAAGCAATGAGACTAATAACGCCAATATAACTACTGTAAACGCAGTTGTTGCAATAAGAAATGAAAGTCATAATGGACTGATAACTTCATTGCAGACAGTTAATTATAATGAAAATGTAAACTTGACTTTGAATATTCCAAATGGAACAATAAATACGACCCGTGCGGGATATAATTTGAGTGCTGTTTGGGCAAACATTACTTTACCTAATGGAGCAATAAATAAACTCTACCTATCTGGAAATAGTGCTGGAGGAATATGGAATGCTACCTATATCGCTTCAACATTGCTTGGAAATTATTCAGTTGTTTATTCTGCGAATCTTACAAATGGATTTAACTTTGTTCAGAATGTTACAACCAGTTTCATTGTTAAAAATACCTCTATAAGTATTGTTGCTTCTCAAAGTGTAAACACGACAAATATAATCCCTATATCTGGTTTGATTAGATTGTTCAATGGGACATCTCTAGAAAATCTTACAAATAATGGATTCGTAATTAAATTGAATAATGTAACTGTAAGTTC
>CAZHCL010000011.1:24276-34515 GCA_964530955.1 Candidatus Woesearchaeota archaeon
AAAATCTTACAAATAATGGATTCGTAATTAAATTGAATAATGTAACTGTAAGTTCAGCTTCCTATGGAGATAGGAACTTCAGTACTGGAAGTGGGACAAATGTAACTGCATTAAATGGAAATGTTACTTTGCTCTTGAATTATATTGGAAATAACACTTTGTATACTGACGATTATTCAACAACGCAGTATCTGACTGATGCTTACAATTATACAAATATAGGATACTATGGGCCTGGAGGGTATATATTCGGATTGGACCAGATGAGCAGTCCTGTAGGAAATGTTACCTACAAATATCAAAGTCCGACTAAATTCTATAATGCAAGTGTAACTATTGACACATTATCTTCAAGTGCGGGAACAACTGGAAATACCAGCATACTTTACAGTTTGAATGGAAACAGTTGGACTGTGCTCAATAGCACCACTGCGAAAGGAGCAGCATTGAATGCTAATATTCCTATTGCTAATTCTACAGTATTTTATGTAATGTTAAGGTCTGATACTGACAGCTTGAATAGCGAAAATCCTGTAACTGATTATTCGATAAATTATGTAAATTATAATTATGCTTCATCAGGAAACTTTACTTCTGGAGCAATATATCTTCCTGGAGTTACTTACACTGTTCTTGGATGGGATCAGAATCTATCTTCAAGCGGAGGAAGTATTACTCTTCAATTAAGAGAAAGTAGTGATGGAAACACTTGGGGAGCATGGAGCAGCAGCTATTCAAATAATCTGGTAAACGGAATAACTTCTTTCTCAAAGCCATATTTGCAGTATCAGGCATTTTTGTCAACAAGTAATTTAAGTTCCACACCAATATTGTCTTCCGTAAATATTTCGTTTTTCAATGCATCAACTGATAGTCTAGGAGCATATAATTATAATATTAGTATACCTACCGATAGTCTAGGAGTTTTGCCTTTGCAGGTTTCTATTGTACAAAGTCCACAGGGAATAGTTGGATTAAATACAACTAATATAACTGTAAAAGCAGTGACTAGTTTGCCTTATGTTGTAATGAGAAATTATACGCAGCCAAACAGTAATTATACCATAGCAACTAATTTCACAAGGACAGATACTTCTAATTTAGTGAATGGAACTATTAATATAAGCTTTTCAAATCTAAGTGGAAGTACTAGGTGGAGTACTATTTGTACTGCACAAAGTCAATGCACTTTGACTGCATTTGTTCCTGCCAATATTTCGTATGGAAATTATACAATAAATATAACTGCTAGCAATGAATCAGCTTATTACTGGAATGCATCAACAAGCTTTAATGATTTTCTTGAGGAAAGAAATACTTCTGGAACATTATATGCTCCTAATAGAACAATAACCGACCTTACTGCTGGAATTGATTATCCATTCTATTGGAATGTGACAATAACAAATACTGGAAATGCGAGTATGCTAGGCACTATTGTTTATAATTCGACAAGACCTAACATAATAAAGAATTTCACTTTACTGCAAGGATGTCAGACAGGGAAAGTTTATCCTGGACAGAGTTGTAATGCAAGTGTATTAATTTTAGTAGCTGGAGGCTCTCAGGCAGGAACTTATCAGATTCCATGGAGAGCAAACTGGACTGATAATGATGGGGGTGTTGCAGGAGGAAATAACTTTATTGCTTATACTGAAATGTATATTACTATTACATTGAACGCTTCTATTGCTCTTTCAAATTATTCCATAAACAGGACAATTCAACATGCATCGAATGATAGCTTCAAAATAGTGGTATCTTCTATAGGAACAGATACTCTTGCTGGAATTAATCTTACTTACATGGAACAAAATGTAACTTCTGATAAAATATTAAACGCTTCTTGGGTAAATATTGCTCCTTCCCAGATAGCTCAGATAGCCTCTGGTACTTCAAAGAACGTTACAATTAACATATCAATACCTGCGCAAACATCTCCTGGAAATTATTCGGGAATGATAAATGTAACAAGCAACGGGGGAGAAAAAGATATGAATTTAATGGTAACTGTTCCTGTCAACGCTTCGTGGTATATTGCTCCTTCAGGAAACTTTAGTTATAACAAGAGCTTTTCATTAGGTGTTGCTGGGGAAATAGGCAATTTCACTCTAGTCAATACAGGAAATATCAATGTGACTTTTAATATTTCCTATAGTCCTACTCCGGGAGCGACGACGGATTATTCTAACTTTGGAAGTAATCTGTTTAAGACTAACTTTGGGGTTTCAAGTATTATAACTAATCCTACTTCTGTAAATGTAACTAGGGGAGAGAATTATACTATAACTCTATGGCAGAGAGGTAATCCAGATCCTCTTCCGGATGCAGGTGTGACTTTTAAAATATTTAATGAGACGGCAAGTCCAAATACTACAAATATTCAGGATGCATTTAATATTGCAGAGCAGCCCCCTGCTCCAGTGGCACTTTACTTTTCGCTTGATAATTTTGTTACAAATACTTCAATAGGAGAACAAAATAGAAATATGACTTTGAAAATTTATGCAACAGATGATGTTGACCTTGATCCTGGTAGAACAACATTTAATGTAACTTGGTCATCGGGGAGCACGATTGTAAATGCAACTGCTTTAGATGCAGAGAGTGTTTTCAATGGTATAAAGAGAATAGCTGCTAACTACACTGCAATATTTATGCCTACCACCGCAGGAACTTACACAGTATTTGCAAACGTATATGATGCTGCAGGTCATTTAGCTGTTTCAAACTCGTCTACATTCACCTCTATAGGTTCAACAGCAGTTTCATTAAGCGAAAATACCTCAGCAGTTACGGTGAGCAATGTAGATTTGACTCACCAGGGAATCATTTATGTAAACTATACCATAAATAACTCGGGTCTAGTGCAGGCTTACAATCCTACTTTAACATTTACTGGAAATTCTTCAGTAATTGTTCAGGGATATGCATTTAGTGATATAGCTTCAGGAACAATAAACAGTGCAGCCATATTGATGAATGTCTCTGTTCTTACTGCGCCGGGTCAATATAATATAACTGCCACATTAGCCTATAGAAATCCTAATAGTATCGTTTCAACTACTTCAAAGATATTAAGTATAACTGTTTTGCAAAACAAATCTTTCATAATAACTCCTTCAACAGATATTTATGGAAGTATAGTGCATGGAACTTCAAGTTCATCCGTAGTGCAAATTAATAACACAGGAAATTCTCCATTGGTTGGAGTAGGGTTAAACTGTTATATTGGAGGATTATGTTTCAATTTCACATCAGACTATAATGACTCAGGATTTAATATTGGAACAAATTCTTCTAGGAAAGTTAATATTACCTTAACTGCTGCATTGGGTCTTGCTTCAGGAACCTATAATGGATTTATTAATGTTTCTGACCAGAACTCTTCTAATACTTTTGAAGTTCAGGCTTCCGTGCCACAGACATTGACATGGAATGTATCTACTCTATTTGTTGGAAGCTCTGCAGCAGCTGGTTCTTCTGGAAGAATAGGTGCAGTATTTATTAATAACACTGGAAATACTCCTTTAAGCTTCTTACTGAGTTCAACAAATGAATCTGTTGTGACTATGAATGAATCTTCTTTGACTGTTCCAGCTATAACTGGACTGCCTTTCGATATTAATTATACTGCTCCTACTTTGGAGGGAATTTATCCCGAGGTTATAACTATAAATGAAAGTACTCTAAGCGCTATTCCTACGCAGATTAACATAACTGTAAATCTTACTGCAACAAAGCTTGCAATTAATTTCATCTCTCCAACAACTCTTTCACCTTTAGTTAATGTGCTTGCAGGGGATTACATTTCAGTAATTGCAAATCTTACATATGTGAGCCTTCCTTTGGGAAGCAATGTTACTTGGAATGTAACTGTGGGGAATTCAGATTGTTTGAATATTAATTTCAGCTATAATACATTGAATACTCTTTGGAATATTACATGCAATATTCCTAATATTTTAGACGGAAAAGCTTACAATATTACTCTTATAGCTACCCATAATATTTATGGAACCTATAGCAAGAGTGAAAGCAATGCTATATCTTACAAAGATATAAGCCCTCCATTCTTTAATGCAACTAGGAATAATGTAAACAAAGGAAGCAACATAAGTTTATCTGTAAATGTAACTGATAACGTGCAGGTTGATACAGTTATTGCAAACATAACCTATCCTAATGGAAGTATCTATTCATATCCTCTTAATCTGACTGGAAGTTATTATAAATTAAGCAACTTCACTCTTGATGCTCCTGGAGAATATGAAGTTAAATACATTGCAAACGACAGTTCTGGAAACTTAAACATAACCAATGATTGGTTTGAAGTTTATGACAAGTATTTGTGGACAGGTAAATTTGTAGATTATGTTTCTTCTCCTGTAATTGGTGCAAACATAACATTAATTAGACCTAGTACATCGTTGATACTTTTGAATAATGTTACCGATAACTCTGGAGCATTCAGCTTCAATGTAAACAAAAGATTCTATGATGTAAAAGTTTCTTTAACAGGAGATAGTGTGCTTGCTCAACAGGAGAATTTTAGTAACGTAACTCAATCTAATATAAGTTTGAATTTGCAGAGACTTGCAGGAGATTCATTGCCGGACATAATTCCTCTTTTCAAGCCATTCATGGGGATAGTTACAAATGCAACAGGATTTGATGGTAATAATATCACTTCATTGTTTAATTACACAGGATATTCCTATGATACTTCATCTGAATTAAAGATTGTTGAATGCAATAATTGGAGTTATGCATCAAGGTCATGTTCAGGAAATTGGAATGCTTTGCCTTCATCAATAGACAGAGATGCTAAGATGGTGCAGGGGAATGGTACGGGATTGAGCAGTACAGGTTTCTTCATCGCAGAAAATAAATGCGGAAATGGAGCATGTGAAGCTAATTATGGTGAAACAAGCGGCAATTGTGCTCTTGACTGCAAAGGAAGCTCTTCAAGTTCAGGAAGCACTGGTGGAGGCGGAGGAGGCGGTGGTGGCGGAGGAGGAAGCGCAGGATTGACGCAAAGCGATTTAGATAAAATTGCCCAGTTAATTAAAGGTTCAATCAATTTAAACGGAGTAAAGATAGAAACTACTTCTATCTACAAAGAATTATTCTCCGGAGATTCAAGCACTGTAACTGTAAGAGTTACTAATACATTAAGCAAGCAATCAGATATACTTTTAAGTGCGGACGGCGAAGTTAAGCCATTCCTGAGCTTTGAAAGTACGGTAGTTACTCTTGCAAGTGGAGAGGCGAGAGATGTATTACTGAAAATAAATGTTCCTAAGTTCACTGCTCCGGCAGATTATACTGGACACTTAGTTCTTAGTTCAGAGGGAAGCAATGCAACAATACCTGTTGACATAAAAGTTTTGGCTCCTCAGGGAAAACTTCTTGATGTAAAAATACAGCCATTGAAGAGCACTGTCGAACCTGGAGAGATACTTCGTTTGCAGACTGATTTGCTTAATCTCGGGCAGACAAAGAAAGTTGACGTACAGTTTGACTTACAACTTGTGAGTGCAGATACGGGCGAGATTATAACGAGGAAGGAGGAAGCATTTGCAGTTGAAACAACAACAAGCATGATAAAGAATCTAACTATTCCCGCAAGCACGCCTCTTGGGCATTACTTAATTAAGGGAGTTGCCTCTTATGCAAGTATAGAACTAAATAATCAGACAGCAACTTCGATTGTTGAAATTAATGTAGATTATCCATTATGGAAAAAGAACTTTTTGTTTGTTCCAGTTTGGATATGGCTTATTGTGCTTGGAGCAATAGCTCTTGGAGCAGGAGCATTCTATTACCTAAGATATTTGGACAGCAAGTCTAAGAGATTCAAGACAAAGGTAGAATTCAATAAGCTTCCTCAGGTTGGAGTTAATTCGGCATTTGTAGGAAAGATTGCTGAAACAGGCATCAGGGCATTTACTGACATAAACAAGATGCAGATGCATACTTTGATTGCAGGTTCGACAGGAGGAGGAAAGACAGTCGCAGCTCAGGCAATTGTAGAAGCAGCTTTATTGCATAACAAGAGCGTAATAGTATTTGACCCAACAGCACAATGGACAGGATTCTTTAGAAAGTGTGAAGAGAAAAACATGCTTAACAGATATTCTTTCTTCGATATGAAGACTGGAGAAGCAAGGTCATTCAACGGAATTATCAAGACAATCCATGATCCATATGAATTCATAGACATAAAGAAATATGTAGACAGACCTGGAGAAATAACTGTTTTCAATGTAAGTAATCTAACTCCTGCTCAGATAGATATTCTCGCAGCTAGTACAATCGAGCAGATATTTAATAGTCATCCTGAAGAAAGTTCTGACTTAAAGACATTGATAGTTTATGACGAAGTTCATAGATTACTGCCTAAATTCGGAGGAACTGGTCAAGGATTTATCCAAATCGAAAGGGCATGTAGAGAATTCAGAAAGTGGGGAATAGGTCTTGTCCTTATTTCACAGGTTTTGAGCGACTTCGTTGGAGAAATAAAAGCAAACATAGGAACAGAAATACAGATGGGAACAAGATATGAAGGAGACCTGGAGAGAGTAAGTGTCAAGTATGGAGAAGATGTACTTAAGTCAGTAGTCAAGGAACCTATAGGAACTGGAATGTTAGTAAACGCAGAATATAATTCGGGAAGACCTTATTTCGTTGCTTTCAGGCCTTTGTTGCATAGCACAAAGAGATTGTCCAAGATAGATCTTGATAAGTATGAAAAATACTTTGACCAGATTGAAGACATTGAATATCAGATTGAGGAGCTTAAGAAACTTGGAGTAGATGTATTTGACTTGAATTTGGAATTGAAACTTGCAAGAGAAAAAGTCAAGGAAGGACAGTTCCAGATAGCTGATATGTATATGGAGTCTTTAGCTCCAAACGTTGAAGCTTCCTGGAAAAAAGCAGGTAAGAAGCAAGTACATCTTGTGAAAGTGCAGTTGAGTAAGACTGAGATTACCAAGGGATTAACCAAGGCTAACGAGGAAAGAGCAAACTATTTAAAGAAAAATCCACAACAAGCATTATCCTTTGAAGAGAGTCTGAGTGAAATAAGCAAAGTAGTAAAGGCTAAGAAGGGTAAGAAAGACACTTCAAAATTTGAGGTAAAGCTGAATGATTTCAGTTCAAGACTTAAGTCATTTAAAGGAAAACTTAGTGACAAGGACAAAGGAGATATACAAAAAGAAATTGACTCTTTGAAAAAGGAGGCGGATGCTTTATAATTAAATGGGACTATTCGATTTTTTTAAGAAAAAAGGTGAGGATGTACCTCCTGATGTAGGAAGAGAGAGCGCTCCTTTACCTGAGAATGGTTCTTCTGAAATAGGTGCTGAAAATGCATATGACCCTGGTGAGCTAGCTTCTGGAACGGAAGATGACGATGATGAACCTGTAAGAAAGGGGAAGAAAGGCTCTAAAGTTATGAAGATGAGTGCAAGGGATAGGAAGAGCAACGCTATTATGAAAATGAAGCTTGAGAGGCTTGATGCACGTATGGAATCTATTAATAGCTTAATAAAAGGATTTACCGAGAGATTTTCAAATATAAGCCAGCAGATAGGGGAAGTTAGAGGACTTACTTTATCGAATGAAAAATCAGTTTCCAAATTAGGGGCTGAATCTTCAAAAGCTATTGATATTGTAAATGCAGTTAAGCCTGAGAAAATAAGATTTGATTATGAAAAAGTTGAACAGAGGGTTGATGAATTATCTGGAAAGCTTGATTCTAACAAAGAATATCTTGATACTATACTTGAAGAAATGAAAGAATTAAGGAGAAAGGCAGAATCTTTTATAGGCGCGGAGGGACTGATTCATCTTCAGGAAGATGTTAAAAAGGATTTGATGAATATACAGCAGATAAATGCAAGGGCAAAAATGCATGCTGATAAAGCTGAGCAGTTATTTATTGAAACTGAGAAAATGTCAAATGAATACAATCAGGTTCTTGAAACATTGAATAATTTTGAATCTAATTATTCTTCCTTGAAGAAAGATGTAGAAAAAATGAGACTCGACTTCAGCAATATTGCTACTAAGTCCGATTTATCTGAGCTGAAAAAAAGAGTAGAGAGTAAAATTTCAATGGTTGATAGCGGAGTTGCTTATATAGAAAAGCAAAAGGACGAAAATGACAAGCTTATTAGAGTTGTTGAGGAAACTGTTGCATTGTCAAGGAAGAATCAGGAGAGCATTGCTGACATAGCTCTTACGGTAGGAAATGACAAGATAGAAAGAGTGGGAGATTATGATGAAAAGCTTAATTCTGTTTTGACAGTTCTTGATACTCTTGCGGCGCAGATTGCAGCGATTAAGAAAAAAGTAGGAATGCATACTGCTAATATTGTTCTTCCTTCCAAGAATACGCCTCATTCAAGTGAAAAAGTTTCTGAGAAGACTTCTGAAAAAGCAGTTAAACCTGCCGAAGTCAAGAAAAAAGAATCTGCTGTTGTTAAAACTCCTGACATTGCAATTCCTTCTCCTTCACCAGAACCTGTTGTTGCAGTTGATAAAAAACTTGAAGATAAAAAAGATTTAAGCTTAACTAATTCTGTAGAACAACCAAAAGAGCCTGAACAGCCAGAGCAGATTGCTGTTGTTGAAGAAAATAAGACTGAAGAAGTTAAAGAAGAGGAGGTTCAGGAAGAAGAGAAACAACAAAAGCCAAAGATAAAATCTAAGCATAAGCAAGCTAAGAAGAAACACGTCAAGAAAAAAGAATCAGTAGTTGCGGAAACAGAGGATAAAGAAAATGCGGAAGAGAAATCAGAACAACCTGCTCAGGTTGAAAAAACTGAAAATACTCCTGCTGAGCCAAGTCTCCCTCAAACTTTTACAGTTACTCCAACAACAAGCACTCCTGAGAAAAAGAGCAGTTTTATTGACAAATTAAAATCGGCAATACCTATTTTGCATTCTGCTGAAGCAGAGGAATCTGCAAGAGATTACATAAATGGAACAAATTCATTAAATGATAAACAAAAAGCAATGGAACTGCAGAATCTTCTTGCAGAAGGTTTTGGAATGATCGATAATGCAAAGAGAAATGAGCTTGAGAATAAATATCTTTCAATGAAAAGTCTCTATGATTCCATGTCTATAAAATATCCTGAATTTTATGAGCAGATAGTCAGCTTTTACAACGCAATTTACGATAAGTTTTACTGATTCTAGTTATCAATAGATATAATCTAACAGAATAATGTTTATATAATGAATATTTTAATGAGATTTATGGAACTGATTCGTGATTTTGTTCGACTTGGTGTTGAATCTGCATATATCGATGCTTCTTATAAGTCAGCCAAGCCCCAGATGGAGAAAGAAGATTATCAAATAATTTCCATACCTCAAAATGTAGATTTGAGACTTCTTGCAGAAAGGGATTCTTCTGTCTCTAGAAAAGGAAATTGGGTAAGAGAAGGAATTTTGTTTGTTCCAGGCAAACAAACCAGATTCGTCAGAAATTCTCCTCTTTTTGGGCGCTCTTTAGACGGATTAGAGGAATCAAAAGAATATTATCTTTCTGATAAGGAAGTTGAAAGTGCTTTAGAAAACTCTATAGAATATCCTTCGGAGAGCAGGAAAGTACCTACTAATAGGTTTGGAGAGGATGACTTTGCTGTTTATGCAATTGGTGATGGAGATTCAAACAGAGCAAGTCAGTATGGATTTCTTCTTCTTGATGCTGAGGTAGAAGAAATATCTTTTTTATCCATGAATAGAGAATTCATGCGTGAATGCGAGCAAAGTGATTCAAGACCTTTTATCAGGCAGATATATTTTGAAGGGCTGAGTGAGTTTTTAGCTGAAGAGCCTATTAATTTTTCATTGGATGGGTTTATGTTTGGTACAGAAAGATTCAGGGGAATAAGATTGCTCAGAGGAAAATTATAAAATTATTATTTATTCTAAATTATTCTTCATCTTCATTGAGCTCTCTTTCAAGCTCTTTTATTCTATCATCAAATTGTCTGTTCTTGGCAGATTCGGAAGGTTTTACCTTATCTCCTTTTCTGGCGAAGAGAAGAAGATTCATTTTTCTGTAGGCGACAATTATCAATATTATCAATCCTATAACTAATACTATTCCTACGATAAGGAGAATGATGGGTATTCCGTATACACCTATATATAAGAATGGAGAAGGTTGCATGATGCTTGCCTGAACAAAATCTATAAAGTTGGTCATGCTGTACA
>CAZHCL010000012.1:0-29078 GCA_964530955.1 Candidatus Woesearchaeota archaeon
GAGGCAATATTGTTGCCCATGCTTCTACTTACAGAATGTATTTCAGAAGAGGAAAACAGGGAAGTAGAGTTGCAAAACTTATTGACAGTCCAAACCTTCCAGATAATGAAACTGTGTTCTTCTTGACTGAGAAAGGTATCAGAGACGAAGAAAGCGAGTAAGATTTTTTATTTAGTCTTAGCAAATCCTTCAAAATGAATAGTTGAGTCACTTAGGGAATAAACTTCGCAAATTCTATACGCTCCTTTCGTGTAAGGTCTGTTGTTTTCTAATAAATGAGTAGTTTCTAAGATGATTATACTAGCTAGAGGTCTAGATAATTGTTGGTTACCGTTTGTTTCAACTAAAGGTATTTCTCCTTCTAACCAATAGTTTCTTTGACCTTCTTTTTTGAAAGGATATGTTTTTCCTTTTTCGAGTTTAGCAGGCAAACATTCTTCTTTTTCTCTCCCCAGAGTTCCAAAACTTCTTAAAGCTAAATCTGGATTGAACTCGACTTTTATTCCCATTAAAAATCAGCGGTTGTTGTATTTAAAAGAATTTGTATATTTAAGCAATAACTGGTTTGTTACGCCCCTACTCGGATTTGAACCGAGGTTTTAACCTCCGCAAGGTCATGTTCTATCCAGGCTGAACTATAGGGGCATGGACTGCAGTGATAAGCTTGCTGGATTTAAAGCCTTTGGGTTTAGAAATGTTTGTCAAGCTCTTTCGCATATTTATGAAGTTCTTTATTATCAAACCAAAGTGAAATTTCTCTTTTTGCATTTTCCACTGAGTCAGATGCATGTATGAGGTTGCGGAGAACTCTCTTCTTTGCGTCTGCTAACTGATAAGATTCTAAAATTGCGAAATCTCCTCTTATTGTTCCAGGAGCTGACTGTCTAGGTTCTGTTGAACCAACCATTTTTCTTACAAGTTCAACTGCATGCGGACCTTCAAGAACAATCGCTATGACTGGCCCTTCTCTTAAGAAATTCATATTCCAGGATTGGATTGTTTTTCCGAAATCAAGATGGCTAGTGTATTGGAACTTCTTTCCCTCTTTTTCATAGGCTAGCTTTGTCTTGTCATAAACATTCTTTGCCCAGATTTCATCTAATTGATAATGTTTCTTTGCTAATTCTTCAGTTGCCCAGGCCATTTTCATTGCCGATATTTTGAAGCCCGCTTGTTCAAATCTTGAAATTATTTTTCCAACTATTCCTCTTTGCACTGAATCATGCTTTAGAAGGATGAGTGTTTGTTCTATTAACATAAAGTGTTCTGGAAAAGAGGCTTTTTAAGATTAATTGTGGGGAGTTTTTACTGTTCAGAGAATAGTTTTATTAATCTGAATAATTTATTTATATAATGGAAGTCGATGTTATTCAATTAGCTAAAGATACTGAAATATGCAGGAACTGCATAAATGTTGTAGTTGGAAAGGGAAATGAAAAAGCAGAGATATTATTTGTGGGCGAAAGCCCTGGAAGGAATGAAGATGAGCAGGGTCTGCCTTTTGTTGGTGCTGCGGGAAAAAATCTTGATAAACTACTTCAGGAAGTTGGACTTAGTTTAAATGATATTTATGTGACTAATATATTGAAATGTAGACCTCCTGAAAATAGAGCTCCGTTGCCTGATGAAATTAGGGCTCACACGCCCTGGCTTGTTAAGCAGATAAAAGAGATGAAACCTAAAATTGTATGTTCTCTCGGAAATTATGCCACTAAGTTTTTCCTTGCGAATGGAGAGGTTGACAAAATGGAAGAGCAACCTGGAATTACTAAAGTACATGGGAAAATTAAAATAATGAATTTTGAGGGTTTGCAAATAAAACTCATTCCTCTTTTTCATCCTGCTGCAATAATATACAATAGAGCATTAGTTACTGAATGGGAGAAGGATATGGAGATTGTTAAAAATGAGATAAAAATCAATAATCATTGAGTAGAGTTATTAGCGTTTCTTATTTTGATAAACTTGTAATGAGCTGATTTTGTTTCAGTCTTGCATTTTGGGCAGATATCTTTCATAGTGTAGGTAGAACAGGAAGGGCATTTATTTATTTTCATTTTAAATGATTTCTTTTACTTCAAAGAATGCTTTCTTTTCTTTTGCTTTGATTTCCATTTCTTTTATTGCGTTGTTAAGTAGAAGTTCTGCTTCTTTGTAATCTCTTGCTTTTGCTTCGACCATGAAATTGGAAGAACCGAGATAATGCATTCCAACACCTTTAACATTCATAATTTCTTTTATATCTGTTAAACCAGATTCCGAATCGCTTCTTAATATTATTGTCTTTTTTATTATTTTTTCTCTGTCTTTTCTGTCTGCAAGAGATTTTGTAATTGCTTCATATTCACTTTTCTTAAGGTATTTTTCTAACAGAGAAGAATTTTCCTTGACTTGGTCAAAGAAGTCCCAGATTTCATATTTTTCTTTTATCTTTGAGATTACTGCCAGATAGTCTGGGCAGATTGCTTTTATCATATTTTGGAAGATTTTTTCTTTCTTGAATCTTTCCTGGATTTCTTCTCTTTCTTTGCCGGTAACTCTTCTAAGACTTAACTCTACATGGTCTGGATATATTTTAAGGACCTTACAAACTATTTTCTTTTCAGGATGGACATATTCTCTTATGTTTCTTATTCTTCCTGCAGCTATTTCAGAGAAGACTATTGAGCCTGACTGCTTGTCCTCTGTTTCAATGAATACTGTTGTTCCATCTACCTTCTTGACAGTGCACATTACTACATCATTTTCTTTTAATGCCATTATCCTAGTATCTCCTTGATGGGTGCTCTGACTTTTGCTTTGCCGCCACCCGTCTTTAATAGAAGGTAATTGCAGCCTCCGCATTTAACCTTGATTGAAGATTTGCCGAATATAATTTGTCTGTGTCTGCATCTAGGGCAGGAGATTTTGAGGAACTTTCCTTTTTCGTCGTTTTTTGCTTGATTCATCATGAATTTTAGTGCGAATAAGAGGTTTTAAACTTTTACCAACTCCAATTCAAGGGTTTTTTGCAATTCCTGGATAAATAAGCTTTCCTGGTCCTTGGATATGAGACAGCCGGCTGCATTTGGGTGCCCTCCGACTTCTCCTCCTAGAGGAACTACTACCTGATTGAGAACTTCACGAACATTTCTGCCTTCTCTTCCTGCAAGCCTTGCTGAGACCTTAATTTTGTCTTCATTGTAGGCAAGGGCGACTATTATGGTTCCAGTTTCGTAAAGAGGAGATTGTGAAATTATTGATGCGACTGTTCCTATTATTGTATCTTTAACATTGTCTTTTGCGTTTATTATTGCATACTTTTTTCCCTGTATTTTTTGAGAGTCGGAGACAAATTTTAGCGCGGAAATAAGATGGTGCTTGTATTCTACATATATTTTTTCAGCTTCTTCCTTACATTTTTTGTTTCCCATGCAAAAACCAAGAGAGATTTCAGGCCTGTCCATTCTGCTACATGCATTTATGAGTGCTGAAAATTCTCTTGCATCTTCTAATTTATTAAAGAATTTTACGAGATAGAGATTGCCAAGCATTGAGGAAAGTTTATGCTGTTCAACTCCTCTCAATGCAACTGAAGTGACTAAATTTGACATTTCTTCTTCCGTTAATTCATGGAGGGATTTGAATCTTCCATCTACTCTAGGTATATTTGCATCTCTTAATAGATCAATAACTCCTTTGTAATCTCCAGTTACTCCCGGGATATATGGATTTGAAGAATATTCCAAAGCCTTATCCAGAGGGCGAGTTGAAGGATAGAGCAATAGGCCTTTCTTTATTGTTGTTCCAGAGTCTTTTATTATTTCTTCATATGTTTTGTTTAAATTTCTGTCTAACATATCGCCCACCATTCCAATTACTGCCAAGTTCGCAAGGTCTATATTATTGTGATTGAGCTCCTTTGCGAAGAGATAGCATATTCCCGCTGCCGATACAAGGTCGCTCTTGCTTACTAAAGGATTAATCATTAAAACATTGGAGGGTACTTCTTGTATTATTTCATGATGGTCTAAAATAATTATATCATTTTTCTTTTCCTTCAGATAATTCAGAGAGCCTGATGCGAGGTCAAGAAATATTAGAAGAGCATCTTCCGGAAGAGATTTTATTATATCTCCTTCAAGATTTTTAACTATCTGGAGAGAAAATTTCTTGTTCCATCTCTGCATTGCTTTTGAGAATATTGCTGCCGAAGTTATACCATCTGCATCGAAATGACTTATTACTTTTATGGGCTTATTTTCTGGCAGAGAATTTATTTTTTCTATTGCCTCTTTTATTTTTTCCTGCATTTTTTACCTCTTCACTACTTAAAAATTTAAGTGTTAATTTAAACCTTTTGATTTTGTAAAGGTTATATTAGATTTCAGGTCTGTTTACTAAATTTAAAATTTAAAAGAATATATTTTACTTAAGCTTCTTGACGGCCCAAAGGCTTTTAGTTAATGAACGCTTTGCAGTGTAATCGTGCTTATGCTTTGCTATGTGGGTGTTTAGAGAAGTTATTTTATCCTCAGACATTTTCTTTTCTGTCAATGGAAGAAGTTTGTTATCTTTCAATATTTTGGTTATTCTTTTTCCTATTAACTTTGCTTTTGGAATTCCATGTTTATCTCTTAGCATCAAACCTATTTTTGCAGGAGAACTGCTTTCTTTGTGCAATTCGACTATTAATTTTTCTACTTCTGCTGGTTTCATTTTCATCCATTCTGATTTGCTTTCTGTCATGTCTTTTTCTGTATTAGAAGGGTTAAAAAGCTTACGGTTGGGTTTTTTCATTTTTTTCTGCGGGAGGAAAACAGCAAGCTTTAAAAAGCGTTTTTGCCCTGAATTTATACTTCCTAATAGGAAGATGCTCACCCCCAGACTCACTGGTCTGTCTGAGGCTAGCGCTTTTGACCTGATTAACATGAAATTACCGAAAGAAACTACAAGATACTGCCCATACTGCAGGAAACACACTCCTCAGACAGTCATGACTCAAAAACAGAAGTCAAGATCTGCTTCTCATCCTTTATCCAGAGGTTCTAATTCTAGAATGAGATTAAGGGGACTTAGAATTGGTTATGGAAACCAGGGTAAATACTCTAGAAAGGGTCCTAAAGATTGGAAGATGAAGACAAAGGCTACCAAGAGAATTACCATTCAATTTAAATGCAAGACCTGCGGAAAGATAAAGGGAATGAGCAGTGCAATAAGAGCATCAAGAATAGAAATAGGAGAAAAGGTATCCAAGTAAAATGGCAAAAGCAAAAAAACTACAGAAGAAAATATTTTTTGAGGTTTCATCTAGTTTGACTGCTTCTAAGATATCTCTTTATGCTGCTTCGGCTGAAGAGCTCAACGGAAGAATTATCAAACTGGATCTTACAAGAAGTCTTCGTGGCAAAGGTCTTGAATTAAGACTTAGAGTAAAGGCTGAGAATGGAGTTTTAAGCTGTGAGCCTGTTAGTCTTGAATTAGCAGGTTCTTACATAAGAAGGGCATTCAGAAAGGGAGCAGATTATGTTGAAGATTCTTTTGTTGCTGACTGCAAGGATGTAAAGGCAATTGTTAAATCATTTATGCTTACAAGAAATAAAGTATCCAGAGCAGTAAGAAGAGAACTTAGAAATACTTCGAGGGAATTTTTAGTAGGTCATCTTAAGATGAGAACTTCCAAGGAAATATTTAATGAAATCATGACTAACAAGATTCAGAAAGAACTTTCCTTGAAACTTAAGAAGATATATCCTCTTGCTTTCTGTGAAATAAGGATATTTGAAGTGATTGGAGAAAAGCCTGCTTTGAAGATTTCTGAGAAGGCTGAGAAAAGAGAAGAGCTAAAGGCTGAATCTGAAAAGGAAGCTAGGTCTGAGGCAGCAGTGGTTGCTAATGCTGCTGAAGAGAAAAAGGCTTCCAAAAAGGCTAAGGCTGAGAAGAAAGAGTAAATTTTAATTTTTATAAAATAGCCCCTCCCGGATTCGAACCGGGGCCACAGGCGCCAAAGGCCTGTATCCTTGACCACTAGACTAAGGGGCTGCTCGTATTCTGATAGGGATTTTAGTTAATTTATAATGGTTTGGGTTTGATATTATCTATTTCTTGGGCATTTTTCCAGCTAGTGAGAAAATATTGATTCATCGCACTTGCCAGAGAGTTGTCTAAGACCCTAATATTAAATCTTTCTGGCAGGGTTTTGTCTTTCAAGGTTATTTTACATTCTTCTCCATCTCTGATAAATATGGAAAAATTATTCAGTGGAAGATATTTTATTTTTATACCTTCTGCTTGGTAATCTTCTATCAAGTCTGCTTTTTTTTCGGCAGGATTTGAGCCAATGAGAATAATTCTCACATCTATTTTTTTCTTTATTAGATTCTTGAGATGCTTCAAAACATTATACTTATCATCTACTTGGTCGAATCTCCAACCTAATATATAGAATGTCTTTTTGGTTTTCTTCATTGCCTCAAAATATATTTCTGAGGAAATATCTTTTCCATAGGTAACTGATAGAACTTCCTTTTCATTAGATTTATCTTTACTTCCTTCTTTCGGCAGAGAAAGCGCGTATTTTATTGCTTTTTCTCTTATGCTTAGAAATTCTTTTTCTTTTTTTTCAAAAAAGTTTCTAATTGCAATGTCTGACTGAATCGATTCGAAAAGAGATATTTTTCCTTTTATCTCTTGTATAAGCTGCTTTTCTATCAATGACTTAAGTGCAGGATAAACTGCGGTTTGTGGCACTAGGGATGCTCTAGATATGTTGCCCGCATCGGATATTCCTATCTTTAACAGAGTCTCATAAACTAAGGACTCATACTTTGTCAGACCTAGCTCCCTAAATATTTCCATTAATAATTTATAATTAATACTAATTTATAAAACTTACTATAATCTTGTCTTCTCATGATAGTGCTTGTGGATATGTATGGTGTTATTGCAAATTTTGAGGGGGGAGTTCTTGAAAAAATTGCCAAAAAATACCCAAAAGAAAAGCTTATAGCTCTTGAAAATAGAACAACATTTCATATTAAGGATCAGTACCCTCAAGATATGCGGGCAGACATTGAATCAGTATATTTTTCAGAGGGATTCTTTTTTGGACTAAAGCCGATTAACGGGTCTCTAGAAGGTATTTCTAATCTTTCAAGAACTAATAATGTTTTTATCTGCACATCCCCAATATCCCAATACGAATATTGCATCAAAGAAAAATATGATTGGGTTAACAAATGGCTTGGAAAGGAATGGGTAAAAAAGATTATTTCATGCAATGATAAGACCTTAATACGTGGAGACATACTTATTGATGATAAACCGGAGGTGACTGGAGTTATGGATTCTGTCTGGAAACATGTATTATATTCACAGCCATATAATCGAGATTCTAGAAATACAAATAGGATGGTTTGGAATAGTGGATATATGGATATTCTTCTAAATGTCTAGAATAGTTATACATTAAGCACCATAAACATTATATATCTATAGCTTTCACTTTTATTATGCAAACGCAAACTTTGGAGGGGGATAAATATACACTTAATGAAAGATTGGGAATGACTGAGCTAAATACTGAAGTTTCAAAGTTTACTTTCGCTAATGATATAGAAACTTTGGGAAGATTCGGATTCAATACTTCTGGAATAGAAGATGCAGTTAGAGCACTTATTTCTATTAATGGTTCTTCTCAACCCGAAAGGTTTGTATCTGTTAGAGGCAATGAGCCTGTTCAATGGAGACCTTATAATATAGGAATGGAAAGAAAAGAAGAAGAGGAGTTTAGCAAAAGAATGCAAGAGCCTGTTGAAGTTTATTTTTGGGACTTTAATGCTGGAATGGTTAATCCAAATAAATTTGGTAAAGAGCCTTGGCATAATTTAATGCGAAATAGATTTTTACCATTGGTTAAAGATGTCATAAGCGGAGGACCAATAAGATACGATTATGGAACTGGAGAGTATTCTAATAAGATAGTTACAGAATTTAAACCTGATAAGGATAGAGAGAAAACTTGGCAAATCTGGGCACCATTTTTTGATAATGCTCTGACTGCTTACTCATGTTTTGTTAATGGTGGCATTTCTATCAATTCTTGGAATTATACTGGGCATCCTACCTATGAACGATATGGTCATAGTCGTATTGGAGTATGGAAAGGCAAAATATGTGATTTTGTTAAAAATGCAAAGACAATTGAGAATGCACTTAGGACTCTTAATCCTTCTGCATCTGGAGGATCATTTGGAGAGGTTAAAATGATTCATCCTGATTTGGGGATGATTGTCATGAGGTCTGAGGGAAAGAGATACGAAGCTTTTCACCCCGAGTTTTATCTTAGAGCTGAGCGTAGATATGTTAATGCTCCAAAAACAATGATATTTGGAAAATATGCTTTTGCTGAATTATTAAAAGATTTCAGCAGATGATTGATATTTTATTTGATTAATAGATTAACTAAATAATTTTAAACTCTATTTTTCCTTTAATTCTATGTTCACTAAAGATGATGTTAGGTATGTAAGAAGTTTTATAGAATTGCATGGAAATTTAGAATATGCGAAGAGGTTTGCAAGGTCGTTCAAAAAGTGTTTATCTGCTTTTTATATGGACGCAAGAGAAAAAAGTCCAGATTACGAAGAAAATGCTAGAAGGTTTTGGCATGAAGTTTGTTCAGTAGAGGGAGTGGTCTTTTCTGAAGGATTAATTGATAAATTATCTGGAGATAAAGATAGCCCTGCCGTTTATCATGGAATAATTATGGGTGAGATTTCAGAAAGAGGTTATAAGGGTGGAGATAGAGAGATAGATGATTTATGCAATGATTTAGCTTCTGGTGGAGCACTTAGTTAATACTGTGCTTTGTATCTTCCTCTTTGTTCTACTGCCTCAAGGCGTTTCAAAACATCCCTTGAATTAACTGAGCTTTTGTAGCCTTTCAAAACAGAACTGAAAAGTTTTTCAAAATATTTGTAATGTTTTGCTTCTAGGGCTTCTTTTATCAAATGCAGATCCACTGCTTTGTCTTCTATCTTGTTTGATTCAAAGCCTAGGCCAAAATCGATGAAATAAACTTCATTATTTTTTAAAATCATATTTGAGGTTGTTAAATCTCCATGAATTATGTTTGCATCATGCAGTTTTGCAATGTTTATACCTATTTGCTGGCTTATTTTTTCTTTGTTCTTTAATTTGTCAAGAGCTTCTGAGAGCTTTTTACCTTTTATCAGTTCAAGTTCAATTTTGTATTCACCTGATTTGATTATTTTTGGAACTTGAATTATTTTTGATGCTTTTTCAAGCAATCTTATTTCTTTTCTTGTTCTTTGCCTTCTCAGCTTTTCATCTAAAAAAGGAAGGCGATAGGATTTCTTTATTCTGTCTTTTATTATTTTATTTCCTGACTTGCTTATTATTGCTTCTGCTCCCTGCGCTATTACTTTGTTTGACATCTTGCTCTTATCTGGTTAGTTATCTTTATAAAATTTGATTTTCTTGTCAATCTATGACTGAGTGGGTCTTTTGGGGAGATAGAAGAATAGAAGGCGTTTATGAAAATATATACTTAAGAACATTTACTGAGGATTGGTTTGAGATTGTTAAAAAGGTAGCATTGCAATTTAAAGGAAAATACTTTCTAGATGTCGGATGTGGGGAAGGACATACAACAAAGCAAATACTTGACAGAGTTGATGGAGAGTATACTTGTGATATACTTGAACCTGATAAAAAAGCTATTAACTTAGCAGAGGAATTTCTTAAATTTGAAAATAAAATTGGAGATTCTTTCGCCAATACATTAAAAGAATTTACGCCTAAAAAGAAGTATGATATAGTATTTACTTCTCATACTAATTATTACTGGTCTGACAATGAAAAAGATTATAATAAACAATTAGATAAAGCTTTTTCTTTGATTAAGAAGGATGGCAGATTATTAATATTAACTCTTCCTAAAAAGAGCGATCATTATAATATAATGTTATCACAGGTTTATCCTTCTTTTACCTATTCAGAGTATATCAAAAGTTATTATGAGAAAAAAGGATTCAAAGTTAATTCTATAAAATTTAGGATGAGAATGTTTGTGGGAGATATATTAACAAATAAAAATGTTTATGATTTATGTAATTTTTACAAGTTTATCCATAATGCTGATAAAATTCCAAGCAGAGAAGACTCTTTGAAATTTTTAGAGAAGATAAAAACTTATCAAGAGAAAGGATATTTGGACTTTAAGGATGAATTATTAATTATCTCTAATTAGAACTTGAGTTTCCTGCCGTATTTCCTTGCTAGTTTCATCATTGTTTTTTGGTCCATACCTTTTTCTGATATTTGAGACTGGGATTTTATCATGTCACTAATCATTTTCCATTGCTTTATCAGAGCACGAATATCTGATGTGGTTGTGCCTGAACCTTTCGCTATTCTTTGCATTCTTGAAGTCTGTTTTTCAAGAACTTCTGGGTTTTCTATCTCTTCTTTTGTCATTGACGAGATTGCGTGCTTCCAGCGCTTGACTTTTTCCTGTTGGCTTTGCATTGCTTCTTCAGGTATCTTTGCCTGTCCAAGTCCTGGAATCATAGACATTAATTTATCCCATGAGCCGAGACCTTCCATTGAGTCAAGCTGGGCCTGAAGGTCTTTAAGAGTAAATTTACCTTCCTGCATTTTTTTCTGGGCATCTTCTATCTGGTCTTTATTAACCACTGATTGTATCTTTTCCATAAGCGCTTTAAGATCCCCCATTCCTAACAATCTACTAAGGAAGGATTCAGGGTCAAATGATTCTAAATCAGAAGGCTTCTCTCCTGTTCCAATAAATATTACGGGCGCTTTAACTTCTGCACAGGCAGTAAGCGCTCCTCCCGCTTTTGCAGTTGAATCCATTTTTGTTATTATCACTCCTGAGACGCTTACTGCTTCTTTGAATGCTTGTGCCTGCTTTTTTGCCGTTTGGCCTACATCTGCAGACATAACTAGAATAATTTCAGTTGGTTTTGCTATTTTTGATATGTCTTTTATTTCTTTTATTAAATCAGAGGAAAGAGCATCTCTTCCCGCAGTGTCAATTAAAATAAGATTGTATTTTTTCAGTTCGGATTCATATTTTTTCCATATTTTCTTTGGGTCTTTTTCTTTTGCATCTATAAAGCAGGCAACTCCAAGCTTATCACAGAGTTGCTTTAATTGCTCTGATGCAGCAGGTCTGTGAACGTCAAGCCCTATTGCGCAGACTTTGCTTCCTCTTTTTGAGTAGTAGGAGGCTAGCTTGCTGATAGATGTTGTTTTTCCCTGTCCATACAGACCAAGCATCATGAATACATTGTTTTTTTGAAGTTCAATTTCTCTTTTTTGTCCTAGAATAGAAACCAGTTCATCATGTAACAATTTGATAATGTGCTCTTTCTTTTCTATTCCGCTTATTCTTTCATCAAGTGCTGCTTTTTTTATCTTCTGGGTTATTTCAAGGACAAGTGAGACATTTACGTCTGCTTCTATCAATGCTCTTTGAAGGTCTTTTACTATCTGGTCAACCAGATTTTTATCAAGGAATATGGCATTCGCTATTTTATCTGTTGTTTTTTTCAGTGCTGATGATAGCTTTTCAAGCATAAGAAAGGGAGCATATGGCGGGTTAATAAATTTGTGGTTTTGAGAATATAAATAATTACTCTCTTTTTTCAGTCAACCAAAGAATACCTTCTTCTCCGCCTCTTTCTATAACAATTTCTCTCCAGAAATCATAATGCGCGAGCCCTGTTTTCTGTTGAATTGATTCTCTTGTGTGAGGTTTCCCTTTGTTCAATATCCTATGAACGTCTATCGTTTCTGGCCATCCACCAAATAGGGGATGATGGTAGTTATTTTCTATAAGAGGCAATAGAAATACCGATCTATCTCTATTCTTTTTAAATTCTGAACCTCTAGTAGGAGGTCTAATTCCATTGAAACCACCTGCATAAAATCCCTTATTACCTGCAAATATTTCATGCAAAGATTGACATAGACCATCAAGGTCATTCATAGCACTTACAAGTTGTGCTTCTACAGAATATTTTTTTACAGTGCTAATTAAAAGGTCAGGGTAGTCATACCCATTCAATTTTTCTGGCCAGACCTGGGATAAGAATTCTATATTCTCGTCTTCTTTTTTAGTTCCATTTTCACTTCCATTATTTACAGCAAATTGAACGGCATTTCTGGAGGGGCTAGATTTTCTTGAACCGCCAGGTAATAGTTTATAATCATCATGGACTAGTGCAAGGGTGCGTGCTTTTTTTTGATCGAAATTGTCTATACGGGAGGAAATCATAGGGGCAAGATAATCACATATCCACGCTACTCTTAAAGTATGTCTATAAAGATTGGATCTATAGAAGACTGTACTAAAATCTCCATAGCGGACTCTTCTTCTCAATAGTTCAGTTCTTCCTTTAAATCCTTGCTCTTCAATTAATTCATGACTTTGGTCCATTGGATTTGCTAAATTAGGGTATTTTTAAAGTTTACTGCGATTAATTTATTTCTATAGTAAGGTTATTTAACAGGTACCATTTTATTTATTACATGGTAAAGGAAAGTGCGGGATTGTTAATGTATAAGATTTATGAGGGTAAATTGAAAGTATTTATCGTTCATCCGGGAGGACCTTTCTGGAAGGACAAGGACTCTGGAGCATGGAGCATTCCAAAAGGAGAGCTAAAGGGAGGAGAGGGGTTTCTTAATTGTGCTATCAGGGAGATGAAAGAAGAAACTGGAGTTGATGCTTCCGGAAGAGAGTTTATTGAACTTGGAATGGTTGTTCAAAAGTCTGGTAAAAAGGTTTATTGCTGGGCTTTTGAGGGGGATTGGTCTGGTTTATTGATTTGCAAAAGCTATGCTACAATCGAATGGCCTTATAAATCTGGAAAGATGATTAAGTTTCCTGAGGTTGATAAGGCAGGATTCTTTTTTGTTGAGGATGCTGGGAAAAAGATAAATCCTGCACAGAAAGAGTTTATTGAAAGGTTGAAGGAAAAACTTGGGAAAGGCGATTAAATCATTATTCACTTTTAACAACAACAATTCTTATTAATGGTTGTTTTATCCTTTTTTTATGGAAAATGAAGAGAAATTAGCAGGCGGTAACGGGCAAATACGAAATGTATTTTCTGGATGGTATGCTGGAGATTATAATTTCTATCTTCCTTTTAAGGGTGAGGAATCTGCTTATCTTGCCATACCTTCTTCTATTGTCTCTGTTTCTTTGGTAAGCGTCAAAAGGTTAGGACATCTAGATTCGATTCCAGTTGACGTTACTCGCGAAGAAATTTTATCTGTTGCGGAGAGATACAAATCAGATATAATTGCTCGTGGAGCAGGATCTTACAGAAAAAAATCATTGGATTTTTAAAAGAAAGTATTTTTATTTACCCTCTAGTAAAACGGTGAATGAAGTAATTGATTTTAGTGATGAAATTTGCTTTCCTTCTCGCATATCCAGTAAAAAAAGAAGTTCTCTGCTTTATTTTTTGCTTACAGTCAATGATACAAACGCCTTGGAAGAGATAAGCAAAAGATGCGAGTTATTCTAATCCTAGATTCTTCAGGACTGCTTTCTTGGTGAATGGTAGCAGGTCAGGATAGTTCTGTCCAGTGCCTAGGAAGTAAATTGGCTTCTTTGTTATATGCGAAACTGAAAGTATTGTTCCTGCTTTTTCATCCACATCTGCTTTGCTTAGAATTATGCCATCTATACCTATGGTTTCATTGAATGTTTTTGCCTGGTCTATAACATCATTTCCAGTTATGCTTTCTCCGACGAATATTTTTAGGTCTGGCTTTGATACTTTCACTATTTTTTCCATTTCTTTCAGAAGATTTGCCTTTGTGTACATTCTTCCTGCGGTGTCAATAAGAACTACTTTTATTTTATGTGCCGAGGCGTATTTCTTTGCGTCAAAGGAGACAGAAGCAGGGTCTGCCCCGTATTCTGAAGAGATGATAGGTACTTTTATTTTGTCTGCATGGGTGTTTAGCTGTTCAATTGATGCGGCTCTGAAAGTATCTCCTGCAGCTAGGACACAGGAAATTCCTTCCTTTTTGAGCATATGTGCCAGTTTTGCTATGGATGTTGTTTTTCCAGTTCCATTTATTCCAAAAAAGATTATTGTATAAACTCCTTCATGCTTTTTTATTTGTTCTAGTAAATTTGGAGGCTCTGTAAGAACTGAAAGTATGGCATCTTTAAGCGCCTGCAGAATTCTTGCTTCTGCTTCTATCTTTTTCATCTGCTGATTAACCAAGTCATTCGCTAGGTTTTCTTTTATTTTATTAACTGCTTCTAGAGCAACATTGTTTTCTAGAAGAGTTATTTCAAATTCTTGGAATATTTCATCAAAATCTTCTCTTGAAAGTTTGGAAGAGGTTATTTTTTTAATAAGTCTTGTAAAGAAATTGCCTTTTTCTTCTGTTTCTGGTTTTATTTCTTCAGGTTTTTCTTCTGGGAGAATTTCAGCTTCTTCTATAAGTTCATTAACTTCTTTTCTTGTCTCTTTTTCATCTTTTGTGAGGTTTTTTTGTTCCCTTTCAACTTCTTCTTGACTTATTACAATTTCTTTCTTTATTTTTTTAAGAGTTTCCTTGTTCTTTACAGGTTTTTCTTTCTTTTGGTCCTTGGATTTCTTTTCTTTTGTCTTTTTTTCAGCCTTTTTCTTTTCTTTCTTAGGTTTTTCCTTATCACTACCTATCCAGGAGCTTATTTTTTTCTTGAGAAAGTCGAACATAGAAATATGAGTTTTATGGTAGTTTAAAACTTTTTGGATTTGTGGATTAGGCTTTTATGGTATATTCATAGACTTTGTCATAGGGGATGGTCCAGGAGCAGGCATCCTTAGGGTTTGCTTTTTCCATTATTTTTCTAAACATTCTTATTGAATTTCCATGCGCTGAAATTGCGACATTGCATTTTTCTTTCTTCATCATTTTGATTAAATTCTTAATAAATGCAGAGACTCTTTTTTCAACCATTGCGAAGCTCTCTCCATGAGGGGGTGGAACGTTGTATCCTCGATGAATGAGGTTATACTCTTGTTCTCCAAGAAAATTTTTAACTTCTTTCTTGCCTTCTTGAGGTAAATCGTGAATTAAATCTCCTTGAATTTCTAATTTATAGAGCTTCTTTCCCATTTTATTTATGAAATCTTTATGTGTAGAGCCGTTCAAATCACCGTAATTTCTTTCAATCATTCTATCGTCTTTTATAAGCATTAGACATTCTGGATGATACTTTAGAATTTCCTTCAATGTTTGCTGTGATCTTGATAATCTTGTGAATATCGCAACTTCGAACTTCTTTTTTTTAAGTTTTTTTGCTACTGTTCTTGCTTGTTTTATCCCTAACTTTGTCAGTTTTGGGTCGTCAAAGCCAGTAAATCTTCCATCCCTATTATAGGTTGTCTGGCCGTGTCTGAAAAGATAGATATGTAGTTTGTTCACCATTTTTTGATATGTATTCACTTATTAGAGTATAATCATTTTTATAAACTTTCTTTTATGAGGATTTTTATGCTAACATATAATGATTTGTATGAAACACTTCGTAAGGAGAAGAATAATGAGACTTTGCAGCAGCTTCCAAAGTCGTTTGTAGAGGATGTTTCAGAGTATTTGCATGATAAAAAAGGGCAATCTCTTAAGGAAGATGACATGTTTATTGACGCTGTTGCTAAATCAAAGAAGCAGCTTGAGAATTCAATCTCAATATTCAAGGAACTCATACTCAGAAGGAAAAAGAAGCTTCTTAGTCTAGTTTTTGTGGCTGCAGAGACAGGTATAATGAAAAGAGATTATGATAATATGCTTGTTTTTGAGAAAGAAGTTTTTGATAAACTAGTAAGGGCGTTTGAAGAGGGAGATAGGGAACTTCTTAAGATGATGAATGGTAAGAAAGAAGAGGTAAGGGAGTCAAAGAAAATGATTTTATTCAGTCAGAATGTTGATCAGTTTGCAGACATGTCTGGAAATATAATTGGTCCTTTCAATTCAGGCGAACTTGCAAATCTTGATTCGCAGGTTTCTGAGATTTTGGTTGATGGTGGGAAAGCTCAGTTTGTGGATGAGAAATAGAAATTAATCTTTTCTTTTGACTAATGAAAAAATCCCACAAGAAACTAAGTATAAAATTAATATGTCTATAATTGCACTAACATAATGAATTTTACTCCAGCCACTTCCCCCTAACTGACTTGCTCCTCTTTCATAATATAATAATGGAAAACCTCTGGCAAAATACTCTCCGCCTGGAAAAACTGCTAAAAACCAAACTCCTAAACAGAGAATTATAAAAATAATAATCTTCAAAAGTGTTGGTTTGAAAAATATTTTCCAATTCATACTAGAGAGAATTGATGATTAATATATAAAGGTATTCAAGACTTCAATTTTGTTTGAAGGTACCAACTATTTCAGAAAACTCTTTAGCTCATTAATCAGTCTTTTTAGTTCGTTGATACACTCCTTAGAGTCTGCGAGGGATATACTTTCTCCGTAATAATTGATAGAATTCCTTAATAGCCTTAATCTATCAAATCTCTCAGCTAAATTTATGTTTCCAATTATTTCTTTGAGAAATCCAACATAACATTCGTGATTGTATATTTTATAACCTTTATTTATTGCTAATGCTTCAAGCAATTCTCTTACGGAGTCATAATATAATGAGATTTTTGATATTGAAGTGGTTTCATTTAACTGAAGTAAATCTGCGCTGAGTAGCTTGTTTTCAGATGTGTGTTTTAGTGATTTTATAAGCTCTAAATCCGTCTGTGCAGGACGTGCAATTTTCTTTGCAATACATTCTTTCCAGTCCATCATTCAATAGGAACTCCTTTTTCAATATTATTTTTAAGATTATCGTTTTTTAGGCTGTTTTTAAAGTGAACCTGCACTTTTCTTTTTAGTTTATTTTCTATCTTTTTAAAATTAATTTCTCTTTTGTCAATATCTATAAAGAGGTCTATATCTGAGTCAATGGTGTTCTCTGCTTTGGCAATTGAGCCGAACAGGATAGGTTTCTTAAAAAGAAAGTCTTTGCTTATTTCATTAATAGGCTGTTTTAATTTAAGTCTCCAGTAAGTTCTTGCCAGGTCTTTAAAGAAGGAAGAGTCTCTGTTTGCCCGATAATAAATATATATTCCCTGCTTTTTTAACAATAGCAATCCTTGCTTTTCCGCTTTTTTGAGAAAGGTTGAGGCCGTGGGTGGAGATATTTTAGATATTCTCCCATATTCTCTAACAGAGTACTCTCTATGAGTATCTTCAAAAAATGGACCAAGTCTGTTTAATAATTCTAACATGTGTTAAATTATATTAACACTTGTATTTAAATCTTTTGGATAGCCTAACTAACTATTTAGTAAACTCAATTATTCAGAGTTAAGCTTATTGGGCAATGGTCGGAGCCGAAATAATTTTTCAATATCTTAGATTCGCTGAGCTTGTTTTTTAAACTTGCACTTACAATAAGGTAATCTATTCTCCATCCGATATTTCTTTCTCTTGCATTGTTCATATATGGCCACCAAGTGTAATTTTCTCCTTCTTTTTCAAATTCTCTAAATGTATCAATAAACCCTTCTTTAGTAAATTGTCAAATCATTCTCTTTCTTGTGGGGTGAAACTTGCATTACTCATATTTGATTTAGGGTTTTTCAAGTCAATTTCTTTGTGGGCGACATTGAAATCTGATGCAATTATTATTGGTTTTGTTTTTTCTAATTTTTTACAAAAGTCTAGAAAGTTTTTGTTAAACTTCAATTTAAAATCTAATCTCTTTAATTCTCTGTGAGAATGAGGAAAATATACATTAATAACAAATAAATCTTCAAATTCCAATCCTATTATCCTTCCCTCATCATCGAACTCTTTAATTCCTATGCCTTCGATAACGTTAATAGGTCTAATTTTAGAATATATTGAAACTCCACTATAACCTTTCTTTTTAGCGAATGAATGAAATGAATAATATTCTTCAAAAATCTTAGGAATATTCTCTTTTTGGGATTTGACTTCCTGAAAGCAATAAATGTCTGCGCATTCTTTTTTTAATAATTCAATAGCTCCTTTATTAGTGCATGCATTAATACCATTAACATTCCATGAGATTATTTTCATAACTAAATTAGATTCATTATGGATAAAAAGATATCCTTTTTAAATAAAGCTCATTTCTTTTGCTAAAATAATAAATAGGTTATTTACTTTGATGTTGAGTTTTATCTTACCCAGTTTGTTGCAATATTTTCATCGTAATATTTGCAGTCTACAGCTATGTTATATTTAAAAAAATACTGATGGCTAATGGTTTGATTTATACATGTTCCGTTGGAACATATTGTAGCATTGTATTCATCTTTTTCGTTAACCTTCACTATTTTGAACTCTCCAGTTTTGGGATAGGTAGTATTTGTATATTTAATCTTTAGAAAAGATTCTACATCTGATATAGGCGTGCTTTGATTGTTTTTAAAGTTCTCTTGCGAAAGAGGAGTCACGCTGCTTAACGCGTAACATTGTGTACGAATTCCTACACACTGATTAACTCCCCAAAGGAAACTTCCTTTTGTTAGACCTATACAATCACAAGCGGGAACACCTCCAGACCAGGTATGTCCTCCGCAATAAGGATATTTTAATGGAAGATAAAATAAAATTGCATAAATTAAAATCAAGCCGATGACTATTCCTCCAGTTATATAAAAAGACTTTTTCATGTCTCGGTGATGTTCTTATTCTTAATAAACATATTCTTATGTAAAAGCCTCTAGGGGGGATTGAACCCCCGACCCTTGGTTAGTTTGGGTTTTTAGACCGTACAAAACCAATGCTCTACCACTGAGCTATAGAGGCATGCAAATATTATTGGGCTTTGGTTTTTAAACATTACAGTTAGCGAAAAAGCTTATATAGCCTTAATTATTTGCCCTTAAATCAGCAGGCCCCATAGGCTAATGGTAGACCGGATCTTTGACGTGGATCATGCCCAAGTTCGATCCTTGGTGGGGCCATTTTCTTTCAAATTGTTATTTTCTATTCGACAAAAAGGTTTATATATGAGTCTAACATATATATTGTATTGCTATGGTCGTTTAGATACGATGAAAAATACAAACGGTGTGGTATTCGCATTGGTTGTTTCTATTATAGTTGTTAGTGTGCTTTTCTATTCTGTAGGTGCTTCAAATGAGAATGATACGATGATTGTTGAAGCCAATGTTTTTGCTAACTCTTCTTTGGGAGGGTCTAATTTATCTATTGTTAGTGTGCAGGTTCCTGATTATCTTTTCTTTGGCAATTTGACAAAGGGGCAGAAGTCTGATGAATTCCAAGTTTATATTAATAATACTGGAAATGTGGACATAAATGTCAAACCTCAACTTACTAATGCAACTGAAGATATATTTTCATATCTTTTCTTCAGGAGGTTTAAGACAAGTAATGGAACAGCTGTTCCATTTACAAGAATAGGTAATTTCAGCCTTAATATCACCAAGCCTGCTTCTGGTGATACTTATAATGATGAATACTTTTACGTGACTCTTGACCTTACAAATTATACCAAACAGATAAACAAAGATATGGTGGGACACAAAGCTAATGTCAAATTCATTGCGGTTGCAAGGTATTAATTCGCTTAAATTTTATTTCTTTCTAGCTTTATTTGTAATTGTTTGCTCCGAGTTTGCTTCTTCCTTAGATGTTGGAGTCTCTCCTTCCTCAGTTGATTTTTCAGCAGTTGAAGGTGAGCAGGATTGTGAGGAAATTAACGTTTTTTCTTCTAGACTTGGCCTTTACCTGGAGCTATATGATAAATGGAATCCTAAATCGGACAATAGTAGAGATATTGAAAAATATGTTATTAATGCTTATGCTCTTAATATTTCTCTAGACTACCAGAAAAATATCAGAGTTGGGAGAAATGCTACTATTAATGTATGTTTTAGGGCTACAAAAGCAGGAAGATATAATGGTTTGTTGATAGTTGATGTGGTCAATGGAAGTGCTTCTCTGGGGGTGTGGCTCAATGCAGAGTCAAAATCTTCTACCAACAAGGGAATTACTTCATTTGCAATTAAAGAAGTTCCAGCAGGAGTTTTACCTATTCTGCTTTTTAATTTACTTCTTTTTGGGCTTCTTTTACTACTCTTAATAAGGATGAAAAAACAAGCTCTGAGAGAGAAAAGTAGAGAGTTATAGAATTATATTCTCTATTCAAAAAAGGTTTATATATTCGGTTTTATTGCTTAAATAATGCTTAACATGGAGGGAAAAAGAGGCCAATTAGCTCTTATTGTTATTGTTGCAATAGTGATAGTTGCAGCCGTTGTTATTTATTTTGTTTCTACTTCAAATGTTGCAAGTTCTTCTGTTCCTGCTGAATTAGCTCCAGTTTACAATTATTATCTTTCGTGCATTCAAGAGCAGGCTCAACAGGCTATAGATATTGCTGGAAGTCAGGGAGGGCACATTTATGTAAACAGCTATTCTCCTGCAAGCGATTATTCTCCATTTTCAAGTCAGCTTAATTTTCTTGGGCTCCCCATACCTTACTGGTATTATATCACAGGCAATGGACTTGCAAAAGAACAGGTTCCAAGCAAGACGGATATCCAGAATGATATTTCAAGATATATATCTGAAGGAATCGGTAAATGTGATTTTGAACAGTTTTATTCACAGGGATTTTCTATTTCTTTTACTAAACCTACGGTTACAACGAGTATTAGTGATGGTTCCGTAAGTGTTGATGTAATTTCAAATGTTAATGTTACAAAAGGAACAAGTTCTGCGATAAAGAGCGAACATAAAATCGCTATAACAAGCAAACTTGGAAAGTTTTACAATATTGCATTGCAGATTTATAATAAGGAAAAGAGCGATTCTTTTCTTGAGAATTATAGTGTCGATGTTCTGAGGCTGTATGCTCCTGTTGATGGAGTTGAAATAGGATGTTCTCCTAAAATATGGAAGACTCCTGATGTTATTAGCGCATTGAAACAAGGTTTAGTTAATAATATTGCAGCTATAAAATTCCAGAGTAGCAGTCTTTTAGGAGGGAATGCAAGCAACAAATATTTTGATGTTAATCTTCCCGTTAATGAGAATGTCAATCTTCTTTATTCTCAGAGCTGGCCTACTAAGATAGATATTTCTGGAAATGGGGTTGATAATTCATTAATGGTTGCTGATACTGTTGGAACTCAGCCAGGTCTTGGAGTTTTAGGTTTCTGTTATGCGCCTTATCACTTCGTGTATGATATAAGCTATCCTGTTCTTGTGCAGGTTTACAACGATCAGGAAATTTTCCAGTTCCCAGTTGGAGTTGTAATCAGCAAGAATCTTCCAAGGCAGGGAATTCCTTCTGAAATAGACGGAAATCAGAGCGTTGATTTATGCGCTTTCAAAACTCAGGATGTATCAGTTAATGTTTATGATGCGCAGTTAAAACCTGTCAATGCTGAAATAAGTTACGGATGCTTTGACCAGAAATGTCATTTAGGAAAGACTGTTAATGGAGTTTTCAGTGGAAAGGCTCCTGCATGCGTTAATGGATATATTTATGCAGATGCAGATAATTATACTGAAGTCAAGCAGATATTTTCAAGCAATAATGAAAGTTCTGCGAATATGGTTCTTGACAAAGAGTATAATGATTTAATTAATGTCAATGTTGGTGGGCAACCACTTGATGGACAAGCAATTGTTTTGTTTACTGGGCAAAAAACTGCAAGTGCTACATTGCCTACAACTAATAATGTTCAGCTTTCTGAAGGATTATACAATATAAGTGTATATATTTATGGAAATTCAAGTTTGACTATTCCGGCAAGCACTAAAACGCAATGCGTTCAGGCTGCTCAATCAGGCATAGCAGGATTGTTTGGCGCAACAAAAGAACAATGCTATGATGTTACTTTACCTGCAACTAATATAACCTATGCACTTATAGGTGGAGGACAGTCAGAAGCATATATTCTTGAAAGTGATTTACAAAAAGGAAATATCACTTTGAATGTAGATAAGTTTAAAGTTCCTGCAACACTGGAAGATTTGCAATTTAATTATGAATCATTTGACCAATCGGGAGTGGTCGTAAATTAAAATGAAACAAACAAGAAAATTATTTGGGATGTTGCTTCTTTTTTTGGCTGGAGCTGTTTTATTTACTAGCAATGTATTGAGTGATACTAGCTTTTCAGGAGTAAGTTATGGGACGAATTATGTTAATCCTGCTGGATATCAGACTGCCTATCAGACCTATTATTCTCCACAGGATATAAGTAATTATTGGCCAATTCTTGATCAACAGAATAATTGTCAGGCGAGACAGGATTTGATACTTCAGGTTCCTCCAGGGGGATGCCAGCCAAGTGTTGTTACGAGTGATTTGCTTCAGAGTCAAAATGTTCCTGTCTTCTGCCAGATTGATGCTTTGAAATTAAATCCTTTAATTGATATAAGCTCGATAAATTCTATAAGTTTCACTCAGAAATATCCTGCAGGAGTTTCTGGAATAGGATTTCATCCTGCAAATGCAGCTCTTAGAACTGGGGACGCATTACTTGGTAGTCCCGTATTGAATAATATTGGATATGCTGTTGTCATATTGAAGCAAAATCCAAATCAGAGTTCCATGCCTTCCCTTATTGTGGCCAATCTTACTGGTTCGATAACTTATGATGCTGGAAATGCTCTCGGAATAGGAAGTGCTGATTTTATTTTGAGCCCTATGGATGATCAGACATGGGCATCCCAGAAAAGCAGACAGAGTTTCTGGCAGGGTAGATATTATGTAAGACTTGATAGTGCAGATCCTCAAAATGCTCAGGTTTCAATTTATCAGGGCGATAATAAAATTACTTCAACAAAAGTTACTGCTGGAAAGACTTCTTCTCAGATATATCTTCCAGGATTTTATTGTCAGGCGAGTCTACAGGTAGAATATGATGGATTCACTACTGCTGAAAATAAGGCAAGACTTGAAATTGATGGAGACACCCTAGATGTTTATGCTGGAAGTAATATTTTGAATGGAAAATGCAGAGTAGATAGCATAACTATCGACAATGGATTGTCAATTGGTAGTCAGGTTACTTATAATCCTGCAAGTGGAATAATCAAGGCAACAGTAACCAATGTTAATTCTGATGGGACTTACAATATTATTGACTCAAATAGGAAATCTTATTTGAATGTTAAAATATCTCAATTAAATTCAGACTCGGCAATAAATGGTTTTGGAAATGTATCAATAAGCTGTGGTTTTTCCAATAAAATAAGTTTGAGTAGAGAGCCACTAAAATCTAGCTCTGCTAATTCACAGCAGCCAAGTTTTGCAACATATATTTTAAGTAACTATTACTTTAGATATAATACTGTCTATAGTTTTTGGGAATGGTCTAATGATCAGGTGAACTGGAATTCTGTGAGTTCTGAAACTATTTCTGTTCCTTCTACTATTAATAATGTTGTTTCTCAGTTGCAGTCCACTGATGGAGTAACTGGGGGCACCGCAGTAGTTAAAGCTGGAGGAAAGTTAGTTACTACAAAACAAACTCTTCAGGATAAAGTTCAAAGCGATGTCAATGCTGAAAATGCAGTTAATGATGCAATAAAATCCTATCAGGCAATTGCTGATCAGTATCCTCAGGAAAAGCAAAGTGCAGACCTTGCTTCTACAATTCCTACCTACGGAGAAACGGCATTAGGTGCTGCGGTTGATTTGGCTGATAAGTATCAAAAGTTTGCGACTGAGGCAAGTTTGATAAACAAATTTATTCAGTTATATCCTAATTCTGCTTTAATAAATTCTTACAATTTAAGGTTGCAAGGATTTTACAGTGTTGATTCGAGTCAGGCGAGTAATCTCGTTTATATTGACAATAAATACCGAAGTATTAAGCTGGTTGATTTGGAATCTCCTGCTAAAAAGGCAGGAGCTTACTTGGTTATAGGAAATAATCCTAATTCGGTATTGCTTGAAAAGGGAAATTCTCTTGATTTGTCTGCTTCTGCTGCAAGTGCGGGAAAGGCAGCTATTCCTGCTGGAACAATAACTCTTACTTCATTAACTGCAGATACTGCTGTAATCAGTGCTGTTTGCGCGCAGACTGTTAATGCACAGAAAGTACAATCTGGAGGTTCTGCTTCAACATATACTTTCAGGCTTGGGCAAACTCAAGCACCAGGTCAACAAGTCCAGACAACTCAGACTATTTGCGGGCAGCCTATAAAGTTAGATAGAATTGATATGGAACAACTTGCAATAATCAAGCTTTTGCCGAATGCGAATAATGTTCAAAGTCAGGTTAATGTTTCAATTGGAATAGGAATTGAAAAAAGTGCTATTCAGTTAAGTCCTGATAAGACAAAAGAAATGATAGCAACTATTAATCAGAGCATACAAAAATGGCAGAGCATAAATAATAATATAGGAAATTTAGTTTCTGGACTTAAGGCTGCTTGCTTCGCTACTTCTGCAGTGCTTACTGCAAAGAGTTTCATCAATGGAGTGAATGGTGAAGGAATTGCGAGGCAGATGGTGATGACTGGGGATAATGGATGGAATGTTAAATGTCAACAGATGGTTGCTGCTGGTCAGTATAAAAGCGTAAATGAATGCTACAGCTCAAACAGTGCTAATATAGATTCTGATGTTGCTGTTAGGACTGCCGCTATAAATAAGATAAATACTGATATGGAACAGATAGGCAGTTGCAAAGCTCAAAACACTGGAGTATTAAATTCATTATTCGGCTCTGCAAATATGATTGACAGAAATAAATGTGCAACAGATTATTATAATTATGTCAAATCTACCTATGGAGGTAACACTGTTAATCTTGCTGGAGCTAAAATTTCTCCAGGAGATATAATATATTATCAAGGACAGAAAATAACTGTAAGTTCTGCAAATGTTAATCCTGACGGAACTTATAATATAGTTGGTTCAGATAAAAAAGCATATTCAAATGTTAAAGGAAGCGATTTGACTACAACCGTTAATGATATGCTAACTTTCAAGCAGGGAGCAGACTATAACTCTGGTGCTTACACTCTGGATGAATTAAAGAATATTGAATTAAATATTCAGAGTGGCCAAGCTGCTGGCGCTTCAGACACCATTAAGGCAAATAGTAACTCTGCTCTTAGGACAGTTTACCAGCAGATTGGAGATAACAAGAATATTTACAATCAGGTTTTGGATTCTCAGAAACTAGCTAAGTTTGGAATTCCTGATGATTCAAGCACAGTTCTTTCAGCGCCGGGCCAGCAGACGGTTTATAAGAATGTAGTTCCAATTTCAAGTGTCAGCGGGATTACCGGATTTAATTTCAATTCTAATACTGTGGCTGTTACAAAATTTGTTGTTCCAAGCACAACGACAAGTGTGCAAGGTTCATCTGGCCCAGCAGGGAGAAATAATAACGCAGCAATTCCGGGAGGGACTTATGTTGCTGGATTGGCAAAGAGCTCCGGTCAAAATGCTTATACTATTAATGAATTATATTTAGTTGACACTTCTTCCGCTACTGCTCAGACATCTTATTCATCTTCGGGGCAAACTACTCAAATAAACACTCCTGCTTTCATAGGACAGTTTAGCGATGCATTTAAGATAAAGAACATTGTTTCACAGGATCAGATATCCTATGCGAATAATTATATTAATCCGCAGATAAAATATTTTGAGACTGAGCCTTACAAAGGAATGCCTGCGATTGTTCCTTTCGACATTCAGAATGGATGGTATGCTGCGACTAAACAGACTTTGCCAGCATTTGGAGGACAGGGAGCATTCGATGCTTCTGGGAAAGTTTCAAGTTTCTGGCTTTGCAATGTAGGACCTAATCATGTTAATAATTTTGAGGAAGGACTTGGAGATGATATTTGCGAGCAGATGAATATGAATACTGGTCAGGCTACAAATCAATTCCCTGGTTTGAGTGCTTCGCAAGCTCAGACTCTGGCTACAAAAGCGATAAAGGCATTAAATGATGCTTCTAATCAATATGGAAGTGGCAAAGGACCTGTTAAAATAACTGGTGTGGATGTCCCTGTTCAGAGGGGGAGTCCTGCTTTGAATATTCCTTCTGCCCAGTGTCAGGATTTCATGAGTCCAAGTGATTGCAATTTATTATTTAATGTCTGTGATCCAGTAATATGCCCAAGTTCAAGATGTGATTTGGGAGGAGCATATCCTGTTGCTAATGTTGTTCAGACGGGAATAATTGGAAGTGTAGCTTTATGCTTACCAAACTTTGGAAATCCTTCAAAGGGAGGAGTAGCTATTCCAGTTTGCCTTACTGGAATAAATGCTGGACTTGATAGTTATATTTCTGTTTTGAAGGCGGGAAGAGATTGTTTGCAAAATAGTCTTGATACTGGAAGCATGGTTGGAATTTGCAATGAATTGACTTCTATTTATACGTGCGAATTTTTCTGGAGTCAGGTTGCTCCATTTGCTAATTTGCTTCTTCCTAAGATTATTGAATTGGCTTATACTGGAGGACAACCAAGAGGCGGAGGAGAATATATGACTGTGATTGGTGCTTGGCAAAATACAAAAAATGCAATTGACTATTTCACTAATATGTATGCAGTAAATTCATTGACTTCATTTAAAGCAAGGTCGATAGAAGAGGCTGGTTCAACTTTCTGTAAGGCTTTTGTTTCTGCAAGTGCGCCTACCTCGATAAAAACACTGATAGAACCTGATAGTCCTCCACAGTTTAGTGCGTGGTTTAGCTCAACTCCTTACACTACTGTGACTTTGCCTGCAACTTCACAGTATAAAGTATATTATCACATATTTGGAGGAAAGGATTCGGGAGTTTATTATAATGTTTATCTTAAGAGCAGTGCAAATACTGGATATTATTATTCATCTCCTATACTCACTGTTGCTTCGGGATTCATAAACAGAGGGAATTATGCTGACCAGACAAAGGACTTTACTGCTCCTACAGGATATCAGGAGCTTTGCGTCGACATAAATGGACAATCTCAATGCGGATTCAAAGAAGTTTCAACTTCATTTGCTGTAAATTATCTTTCTGATTCCTATGCACAGAGTCAGATTAATCAGACAAATATAAATTCTGAAAGCGGTTGTGTCAGTGGAAGTGCGAATGCTGCAGGATTACTTACTAGCCCTAATCCTCAATCAGCTATACAGAATTCTTTGTTGCCTCAGGATTACAATACTGGAATTACAAGAATATGTGCTACAAGCAATCCGGGAAGTTCAACTGATCCTACAAGATATGTTGCTGTTGGAAACTGTGGAGATTCAAAAGTGATTTGCTGGCTTGATAAAAATAGCGCCAACAATGCCATAAGTCAGGCAGATGTCGGAATTAAAAATGCAACTTTAAGTGATTTGCAGGCGATACAACAGCAGGCATTGGCACAGCAGCCGGGAATGCTTGCTAATCCTCAGGCAAGCATTGATCAGGTTAAACAGGATGTTGATACAATTGTAAACACTTATTCAACTGATACTTTGCAGAATACTCTTTCAAAGGTTACTAATGAGCTTGCTCAGATTGACAATATTTTTGGTCCTAATTTACAAAATATTATTTTGAATTCAGATAAGGCACAGGTTCTTTACTTGAAAGCTAGATTGAAAGGTGTTCTTGCGCAGGCTTATTATAATTCTCTTCCACAAGGGTCTGGTAATTCTGGGACCACTTCAACAAATACTAATGGTGCGGCTGGAAATTCTCAGGCAACGGGTCAGCAGAACACACAGTCTCAAATAAGTCCTCTTTACTCATTTACGCAAAGTCCGTTTGCAACAATTTACTTTAGGGATGATGGAACTGGAAATAGTTGGCAGTTTTCTATAGATAATCAGGTTACATGGACTTCTGTATCATCAACAAGCATTCCAAGTAGTATATCTAGCAGTTATTCGCAATTAATAATTGATTTAAGGAGTAAAAATTATAATGACGGAGTTTCTTATCTTCTTAACAATGGTGTGACTACTGTGCAGACTACTACAAATTCGAATACGCAGCAGACATCTTCTTCAGGAACTGGAGTAAATGGTGTTGCAATAGGGGCTAAATAAAAACGAAAAATGATTTTATCCTAAGAAGATTAGTTTTTAGTGGGAAACTGTGCCATTTACTGCTCTAACGGGAGCGTTTGTTGGATTAACTTTTGGCTTTCTTGCTTCCAAATCTCCAAGAGTTGTCTTTCCAAATCTGTAAATAGGGCCATTCACTTGTAGGCTTGTCTGCCCACCGAAGAAGTTATACTGTCTAGTATCTATTCTCTGCGCCAAGAAACCTGTCTCGCTTGGTGAACCGAAAGACAATTTGTCCTGAGGCAACGCATAATCTGCTCCATTTATTCTGTAAGTATTCAAAAAGTGGTCTTGGACTATGCTTGTTTTCTTACCAACTGAATTATAAGAACCTGAGCTGAGTCTTCTCGCTCCTATTCCGTCTGTTCCGTCGTTATCATAGAAAACAGAGGACTTGTTTGTAAGAACGTTTCCAACATAAGCTGTTGATTCAGGGGCAAATACTGCAGTTCCGTTTGTTTGAAGCAAGACTGAAGCTCTTTCTTCAGGAACTAATACGAATGCAGATTCTGAATCTAGACCATTTGTATTAACAATTGTGAAGAATTTTTCATTGTCTCTGACGATGAATGGGGCAACGACCTCATTTGTTCTTTGGTCTGCAATGAATTCAAGAGAAGTTGTTCCATTCTGGGAAATTGATGAATAGGTGTTTCTGTTTGTCGAACTGGAGACTGTGTAAGGGTCAGGCTGCTGTGCAATAACTCTTGATTTTGGAGAATTATTAAAGTGAGGAATGTAATGACTTACTGTTGAGCATCCTGCTGACAAAGCTAACAAACCTGCTAATCCAAGTGAACCTAAGTTTTTCATGATAGGATATTGATTTGTTCTAGCTTTATAAATCTTTCTTTTTGTAGTAACTTGAGAGTTAATATTAATTTGCTTAGAAATATGCGGGGAACAGGATTCGAACCTGCGCAAGCACTAAGCTACGACGGCCTTAACG
>CAZHCL010000013.1:0-28336 GCA_964530955.1 Candidatus Woesearchaeota archaeon
AGTTGAAGCATCAATTAGTATAATATTAATTCTTGGTGCGGTTCTCTTATTTTATCAAACCAGAAGTTCCAAAGTCACTGATAATTTTGCCAGTGAACTGCCTGCTATTACTGATGAAATAGCTAAGAATTTAACCATAAGAGAAGGAATAATTGAACTTGACATGAGCCAGCAAAGCAATGTACTGGCAATTCAAAGCCAGATAAATTCTTTCCTTGGAGAAAGAATAACTAGAGTTGACCTAAATTATACAGCACTTATTTGTAGAATGAATGAATCTTGTTCAATAGATAATCCTTCTGATTTGAATGGTAATTTATACAATTACGAAAGAATAATTGCTGCGAATGTAAACTCAACAAATTTTGATATTAGTACGACTCCAAAGAAATTAAGACTATATGTTTGGAAAACAAAGTAGATTAGATGAGCGAATATTTATAAAGTTCCTTAATCTAAAAAAAATATGAAGAGGATAGCTATATTTTTACTGCTTTTGGTGTGTGTATTCACTTTAAGTTTTTATTTTACACAGGCAGCGCAGGCTCCTGTACAGACTCAAACTGACAACCCAGCAAATGGTCCTACATCAGGCATTAATAAGATTGTATCTTTTTGTTCAGACCCAAGCCAAACAATATATTCTCTTTATCAGAATGTGAATTCACACGCTGCAATTTTTAACAGCACAGTTAGTGATCCCGTTGCGGATGTTTCTGTATGTTATGACTCTCTATTTGGGCGTTCTTCCGCTTCTCCAAATCCTTGGAGCTGCAATGGAGCAAATACTTTATTTTATCTTGACTCTCCTTCAAACTCTCACGCATCTGCAACCCGAGACTCAACTTATAACATACCTGTATGCTATGGAGACCTTGCTTGTGTAATAAATGCTACATGTAGTTCAAGTCAGATAGAAGTAGGTGCTTTGTCTTCAGCAACTAATGCACACGTATCTGTAAATGCACAATCAAGTGGTTATCCTTTAAGGATTTGCTGCACTTCTGCTGGACCTTCAGGTCAGGCTACTTGGTCAGATCCAGCTAGCGGAGAAGTTATAACGCAGGCAACTCCTTCAACAATAGTTAATATGAGTGTTGACTTTTTCTCCAATGATTTGAATGGAAAAAATCTAGTTCTCTCCGTTTATGACGATGCAGATAATTGGCTTGAAAACTTTTCAACAAATGTACAAGAAAGTCACGCAAGATATCAGGCAAATATTGATAATTTAATTCCTTCTGGATACCCTCTTGAAAGAAGTATTTATTTCATTGCAAGATACTATGATTCGTCAGGCAATTTGGGTGTTCAGGTAAAGAGTAACAGCCTAACTTATACTAGTGTAATAAAGACTCTTACTTCGGCTAATTGGACTAACGCGGATCAAGAAACAATATATACTGCTCCATTGGATGCAAATGTTGTTTTGTCTGTTGGAACTAAGGGTTATCCTGCAGGAGATACTGTTAACATAGAAGTATATCAAAAGGGTAGCCCAGATAGTGTTGATTCAATTCAAAATATTCAAATAGATAATAATGGAAATGCGAATACTCAACAAACCCAATTTGGAGGTCTTGCTGGAAATGCAAATATGGGCGACCAATATTATTTCCTTGCTTATGATAGTAATGGAGCAAGCATAAGAAGCAATGACTTGACAGTATACAAAAAAGAAACAAATATTCAGGTAGGTTACTGTTTTGAGATACTCCAGCCTAACAAAGATGATTGTAATAATGCCGTGCCAATCCATGGAAATCCCATAACTGCTCCTAACTGCAATATACAAAGCAGTGTTTCATATTGCCAATGGAACGACACAACTAATTTATGTGAAACTAGAACTGATTTCTTTGATACTACACAGACTAATGTAGCTTCTTGTATATCTTCAGCGAGTAATTCGATAGGCGCCTGTGTAAATGGAGTTAGACAAATATTAGTTGATACTAGATCAAATAACATCGCTTGTTCTGACCCTATAACTTGCAATAGCTTATGTCCTTCAGGCTCATGCGAGATACCTTGCGGGCAGGCGATTGTCGCTTTGCCTTTCTTCACAAGCATTAATTTAATATTAGTAATTGGATTGTTAGTAATAATTTATGCAATAATAGAAAGCAGTAAAAGAATAAAGAAAATTTCTAAAAAATAAATTATTGACTTCTGGCTCGGTAGTATCTTGCTGGCGAATTAGTTGATGAATTATCTCTAAATGAATAAGGAAGCCACATATTTACGCTTGAAGAATAGGTAGTATTAGTTGCTAAGGGTGTCCAATGCTTTAAATCGCTTGAAGATTCTAAAATAAACTTTTTATCATTCATACGAGTATCTACAAAAAGAGTTGGTCCTAGTTTTGAGGTGTTAGGTAGGGTGGTTTGATCCATCAAGACATTTACTGAATTTGTGAGAGAATTATAATTAAGAACTACTTCTATATGCATAGCTGAACCTGAAGAAGGTTCTAAAGAGCCATTTGTTAGGTAAGCTTCTGTGCCTGTAACTCTGAAGCATTTGTTTCCTAAAGAGGTATTTGTAGTCATGTTGAATATATAAGCTCCAACTAAGCCCCTAGTACCCTTAGGACCTATGGAGGTAGCTACTGCTCTGTCTGCTGGAGAAAGAGAATTTGGTCCTGTCTTGCTTCCTGTCGAATTTGTTTTTGAAGACATTTGATACTGATTGAAAAAATCCACCTGTGCCCCAGAAATACCATTTGTAAGATTTATCCACCCGTTATTATTTGTAGAAATAATTGTAGCAAGAGTTATTGCAGGGTCGCTTGGAGGAACTAACGTCCACTTTAATTCTTTTATTCCGTTTGTATCTGTGCTTTCTGCATAAACATTTACTTGAATAGAACGATTTGAATTGTTGGCAAAATTTCTAGTTGTAAATCCATTGCTATTGCCAGTCTCTACACTGAAAATAACGTCAGCACTTGCAGGATTAGAATAAAGAGGAAGACTAGCAGCAGCTATTAGCGGAGCTAAGCCTATGGCTTTCTTGACTTTCCTTGCTGCTGTGCCTGCTTTTTCAAGCAGATATTCGAGTGTCTTTTTCATGTTTTTCTTACCTTATTATGAGCCTAAACCAATTTATTTAGTTTGCTCTTTAGTGTTATTATTATGTAGTAACAACTATATTTAAACCTTTTTATTGCGCTATCTAGACATGCATTGAAACTATGCAAAAAGACCTAAATCAGCACTATGTTTTTAAATAAGGCAGGATTAGGACATTAATGAAAAAGGAGAGTGTTTTTGTAATAGCTTTTTGTTTTGCAGTCGTATTTTTTGTTGGACTAACTGTTGCTAGTTTTTCCTATTCGGGGAATAATATTCAAGACACCTATGTTGGAGGAGATAATATAACCGGAACAATAAACTTAAGCCTCAATAGTGAACCTGCAGGTTCTCTTCTTACAAGTAGTGTAGGTAATCAAAGTATACGGCTTGTTGATTTTTTGAATAATAATGGTTTAATTCTTGGGCAGGACTATAACTGCAGTAGCACTTCTTGTTCTGATATATATTCATCTTCTGGCTCAGCTATTTCTTCAATTTCACTTTTGAATCCTGATGATAAGAATATAGGATTCAAAATTACGGGGAGCGGAGTCGAGATTGTTTCTCTCTCCCTTTCTTTGTCCGGAAGTTCAGGACCTTCCTGCTCTCCTGGAGCAGAGGTAAATTTTCTAGGAAATGATACTAGTCAGTACATGCAAAGTAGAGCGTATGTAAATCAGACCTGTGGCTCAGTTACAAAAGGATGCTACGCTGGTTCAAGTAGTAATGATTGGGTAAGTCTTGAACAAGGACAATTCTGTGAACAAATGAATCTTTCGGTTGCTCCTGCTTTCAAAGTCGGAGCGCATATAAAGCAAGACTCTGGGGCAAACGGAGATATAATAATGGAATTATTTGATTCGAACTGGAATTCAAAAGGAACTTGCCATCTTTCTAATCTTACGCAGGGAGTTCAGGATTCCAATTGTGTTATAGCAGCACCTAATCCTGTTCTTCAGCAAGATTATTTATGTATATCGACTGATGGGCAAGGATATTCAATAGATACTGAAGATTCTGAACCTGTGTGCGGAAATGCGGGAACCAACTTTAATGATTTTGTAATAGATTATGATGTCTCTGCTCAACCACTTGAATTTGATTCAACAAATATTGTAATAAATGAAAGCACTTATCAACAACTGACTGGAGCCAGTTTTGCGGGAGCAGCAGACTCTTATATTGATCAGGTTTATAATAGAAACTGTAGCAATGCTGGATGCATAATTCCATTTGAAGTATTTTCTCAAAATAATCAAAACTTAAACATAACGAATGCAGCAATAACTTTTAGAAAATCAGGAACCGGAACGGGTACATCTCAAAGAACAGATATTTATCAACTTCAAAAAACAAATTCAACTATAACTTCTCCGTATTTAACTCTTGAATTAGCTAATAGTGGATTAACCATTCCTTTTTCATCTACTGCAAAGACCCTCCAGTTATATTTGGGAGGAAAACAGTTACTAAAGTCTGCACTACCGATAGATGTTACTCAAGGATTTACATTTGATGTTGCTCCAAAAACAATAATAGTTGGAATTAATACTTTGTTTAGTTTAACTAGCAGTGCTAATTTAAGTTCTGTGGCTTGGAACTTTGGAGATGGAACAAGTAATTCAACTCCTGATGGAAATTCTTTCCATACTTATTTACAACAGGGGCAATTCAACATTGTTGTTCAGGCAACAAGCGAAGCTGGAGCAACAATAACTAAGAATTTCACTGTTAATGTTGGTGACGCTCAAACTGCTGCCGATTTACTGATAAAAAGAGATACTGGATATATGGATAATATAAGTTCGGATCTTAATGGATATGACTCTTGGATAAGAAACGCTATCTCTGACAAAATTAATTTGAGCAGTATGAACCAGACTCTTTCTCTTGCTAAACAGGAATTCGATTCTGGAAACAATTATTCGGATATAGTAAATAATCTTCTTGCTTTGAGCATCCCGCAGGGAATAACCTCTGGAGTTATCGGAAACGTGCCTTTGGAAATAGGATTCAATGGAATAAATCCTTCCTATGTCGAGTCTCTTTCAGGAAATAATAATACTTTGACTGCAACTCAACTTGCTGATATTAAACAGAATTTGATAGATTGGAATACGAATAATTATAATACTAATGTAAACTATAAGGTTATCTCCGAGCAGACAGAATCTGGATTAATACCTGTTTTTACTTACATAAATATAACTGCTAACTCTAAAAATAATACCAATGATAATTACAATTTTTTAATAGACTACCCCTCACAGAGTGTTTTATTTAAGCAAAACTATAACCCGAAGAATATTAACGCAGATTCAAGCTCTGCGACGGCCATTCCTATTTCGGGAAGCAGTTCCCTTGAATTTTTATTGCCTGGAAGCGTAGATATTTCACAGATTGGGGCGTACATTGCTCCTCCTTTGAGTGCTCTTGGCGTTGGAAATAATCAGGATATTACTCAAGTACCTGTAAATACTAGACCAAGCACAGGTATCTGGCTTTATATTTGGTTAGCTTTGTTATTTTTAGTACTGTATGTCGCGCTACAGGAATGGTACAAGAGGAGATATGAATCTTCCTTATTTAGAAACAAGGATGATTTGTATAACCTAATTAATTTTATATTTAATTCTAGAATATCTGGACTTAGAGATGATGACATAAGAAATAAGCTTTCTGGATATAATTGGAGAGGTGAGCAGTTAAGCTATGCATTCAGAAAGATAGATGGAAAAAGGACTGGAATGTGGGAAATACCTATATTCAAGTTCATTGAAAACAGAAAAGTTAAAGCAGAGATACAAAAAAGGCAGGAGCAAAATATGAATAACGGAAGGTTTATTAAAACACAGTATTAACAAATAAAATGCTTAAAATAATTAGAGATTTTTCGAAGAGAATGCTCAGGGCTCTTTTCAAGAAAAAAGAAAATATAAAAATAGGTTTTTACGGACCTCCCAACGCTGGGAAGACCTCTCTTGCTAATAGAATATGCAAAGATTGGACTGGCGAAGAGATAGGGATAGTCAGTAAAATTCCCCATGAAACTAGACATGTTCAATTTAAAGAAAAAGTTGAGATAAAACATAAAGGGAAGACCTTGACTTTCAAACTCGTTGACACTCCAGGTATCGCCACTAAAATAGATTATGAAGAATTTATAACTTTTGGATTGAAAAAGACCGATGCTAAAAAAAGAGCTAAGGAAGCTACTCAGGGAATAATCGAAAGCATTCAATGGCTTGAGGATATGGATGCAATTGTCGTTGTCCTTGATGCAAGCGAGAATCCCTATTCACAGGTGAATATTACAATAATAGGGAACATAGTTGCAAGAAAAATACCTGTATTAATAGTTGCTAACAAGATAGATTTGAAAAAAGCAGATATAAAGAAAGTTGAGGCAGCATTTCCAGAATATGATGTAATAGGAATTTCCGCAAAGGATGGAATTAATATCGAAGAATTTTATGAGTCATTATTTAAACTTGCTAAGAAAGCGTAAAAAATAAAAAATGAAAGATAAAAAATTGAGTGGATTGAGCCTACAGGTTATTCCATTCGCAGAAATAGAAAAGATGAGTATCAATGAAAGAGTAAAGAAAATACTTGGACTTGTCCTTGGAAATAGGATAGTTATTATTCATGGAAGATTACGCTCTGAAGAAGAGGCAAGACTTATTGAAGATACTATGGCAATGGTAGATCATGTTAAAGGATTCAAGGGAATTGAGCTTGCAGTCATTGAACCAAATACAAAAGATAAAAGTATGTTTGATAAAATGAAATATAATATTGCAAAATCTCTTGTTGGAGACAGCGCTGCTTTGACAGTAATAGGTCCGAGTTCTATTGTAAAGGAAATAAGAAGAGATCCTAAGAAAATAGAACTACTTCTAAGCTAAAAAATGAGAATTTCTTCCTAACAAAAAATGAAGAAATATTTAAATACCAAATAATACTAGAAGAGATATGAAATTCGAGGTGGATTTGGGAAAGAAGTATTTGTTTGGTCTTATTGTCGTTATGATTATTTTTCTTGGAGTTTTAGGAGTATATGCTTATGATAATGCAATTCCAAATCCAGGTCATGGCGGAGACCAAGTTTGGGTCACGACTCCTGATGGTAATGAAATGACTTTGCAAGATGCAATCGATATGGGTGCCTTCACTCCAATAACTCCTTCGGTTGGCGGAGATGGATTGCCTGCTGGCTCGACGATAGATTTGGGAGTTATGGGTGCTGGAGGTGGTTCTGTATGCGCTTTAGTAAAATTGAATACTACTGGTACTGGAATAAAATGCTCTGGAGCTAATACTTATGGACAACTTGGAGTAGGAGATGTTTCAAGAAGACTTAACTTTAAGGCACTCAATCTTAATGTAAGTAATGCCGTTCAAATATCTACTTATGGTGATTTCAATTTTGCCCTTCTTAGCGATGGGGCTGCTTTGGGCTGGGGGTATAATGGTTATGGACAGTTGGGTACTGGCGGTACTGCCAATGCATTAATACCTCACCCTGTTTTAGGGTCTACAGGTCAGCCATTAACGGGAATTATAAAGTTTGCAGAAGGAAGGCCGTCAAGCGGTTATCAATTTGTATGTCTTATTCTTAATAATGGACATGTAAAGTGTAGTGGGTATAATGGTTATGGACAGTTGGGTAATGGAAAAACAACTTCTAGTAAGAATTTTAGTGATGATGTAGTTGGGATAGCAAATGCGCGCGATGTTAAAATTGGAGGTCATGCTTCTGGAGGATTTGCTTGTGCTTTATTGCCTGACTCTGTTAAGTGCTGGGGGTATAATGGTTATGGACAGTTGGGTAATGGAAAGACGGTTTCTAATTCTACTCCGGTTTCAGTTCTGAATTTGCCTGGAAACTGGAATACTAACTTACAAATATGGAATACTAGTGTCACTGATGTAGAATTGGCAAATGATGATTACGGCAGTGCTTATGCTATAACTGCACAAGGAGACCTTTATGCATGGGGATATAATGGTTATGGACAGTTGGGTACTGGGAATACTACTAGTACATCTACCCCTAATAAGCCCCTCATACTTGGATCGGCAAATGGAAGACCAGTCAAAGCATTAAGAACAATCGGTGCTGGTGCGACTGACACTGTTTGCGCGATAACTGGGGTAGGTACAAACTCAGCTGATGGCGATGTCTATTGCTGGGGGTATAATGGTGGAGGTTCGGCAGGACAGGGAACCACAGCTTCTCCAATAAAAACACCTACGAAGGTAGCTACTCTTTCAAGTGTCGCCGACATTGAAGGATTTGGCTGGGGTAATTACAATACTTTCTGTGCGTTGACTACTAATGGAAAAGTGTGGTGCTGGGGGTATAATGGTTATGGGCAAACAGGAATAGGTAGCACGACAACTCCTCAAACAACTCCTGTGAATATACAGTTTGGTAATGTGGTTACTAATATTACTATGTCTGGCTATGGAAACATAGGATTTGGTTGCGCGACTTTAGCTGATAATAACGTTAAGTGCTGGGGGTATAATGCTAATGGTGGACTGGGAACTGGAGATACTTTGAATGTTCTTTACCCAACACAACCACAAGCACCTTAACTTAATTATTACACCAATTTGATTTTTATAAAATGGAAGAAGGAACACAAAAAACTTTGAAAATAACTGCAGTTATTCTTGCAGTAATAATTATATTGCTCCTTATCTTTGTAGTTATTAGAACATTTACAAATTCTAAAAATCAGACTCCCTCCAATAATATTAACACTGCTCTACAAAACAATCAAAAGGTGAATAATGTTGCTATAAACCCTAATACCTCTAAGCCCCCTGTTGTAAATTCAAGTAATCAGACTTCCAATATAAATGGAGCGCCTTCTCCTTTGCCGACTCCTCCTAGTGATCCTAATAGCGCGCCCGTTGTGGATACAAGAGCAGATTCACCTGCGACTCCTCCTGCTGGTAGTTCGGACTCTGCTCCGGTTGTGGATACAAGAGCAAATTCACCTGCGACTCCTCCTGCTGGTTATAGTTGATAATAATCTATTACGCACATAAAACTTTATTAATGGAGTAATTTTGATAATTTCATGCCATACAAATGTGTTCATTGCTCGCAAATATTCAAAGACGGCTCGGAAGAATTGATTACAGGATGTACAAATTGCAGGAGTAAATTTTTCTTTTTCATAAAAGAAGAAAAACTGAAGGAAATGGCTGAGAGGGGAGAGCTTGAGCCTAAATTAAGCGATAGTGAAAAGAAACAGATAGAAGAGGATATAAGAGACATTGTAGGGCTTGAAGATGACAATGAAACTCCCGTATTTCTCGATTTTGAAAGCATTAAAGTAATGAAGCCAGGAAAATATTTACTTGATTTGCAGAAACTTTTCTCTATGGACAAGCCAAGAGTTTATCAGATTGAAAATGGAAAATATATAGTTGATTTGACAAAACCTTTTAAGCTGACCAAAAAAGAAGGCTCGGCAGATTAATTTAAATATAATGATTAATAGTATGATTAATGAGCGTGAAAAATATTCTAGCGGAACTTTCTCTTTTGCCTGATAAGTCTGAAATATCTTCTTTAAAAAAGGAAGCAGCAAAATTTTGTGGTATGCTTAAAGATGAAATATCAAGACAAAAGATAGATGCAGATATTTTTATCGGTGGAAGTTTTGCAAAGGGGACATTAGTAAAAAAAGAGGGATATGATATTGATATATTCGTGAGATTTGACTGGGAGTACGAAAACTTAAGCAGTTATCTAGATAATATTATCAAGAATGTATGTAAGAAAAACAAGATTAGATATGAAAAAATTCATGGGAGCAGAGATTATTTCAAAATAAATAAAGAAGGCATTCTGTTTGAGGTGATACCTGTCCTTAGAGTTAAAAATCCAAGAGAAGAAAGAAATGTAACTGATCTAAGTTACTTTCATGTAAGGTACATAAAAAGCAAAATAAATTCAAGATTGGCTGCTGAAATTGCTGCTGCTAAAACTTTTTGCAGAGCGCATGGAGTTTATGGGGCTGAAAGCTATATTCAAGGATTTTCAGGGTATGCTCTTGAATGTTTAATTTTGCAATATAAAAGCTTTGAGAAAATGCTCAGAGAACTATTGAAAGCTAAGGAAAGAATAATCTTGGATCCTGCTAAAAAATATAAAGATAAAAATGAAATTTTTATTTCTCTTAATGAAGGAAAACTACAGAGCCCGATAATATTAATTGATCCTACCTGGAAGGAGAGGAACGTTCTTGCAGCTCTAAGTCTGGAGACATTTAATAGGTTTAAGGAATCAGCCAGAGAATTCTTGAAGAGACCTTCCATTAGTTATTTCAGTGAAAAGAAATTTGATGTTAATGAGATGAAAAAAGAAGCTAAAAGAAGTAAAGCAGAGTTACTTCATTTTATAATTAGCACTGAAAAACAATCGGGAGACATTGCTGGAACAAAGATGAAGAAGTTCACTAACTTTGTTGTATGTGAAATTGAGCAGTATTTCGAAATAAAAAGGAAGGAATTTATCTATAATAACAAGCAGGAAGCAAATGTCTACTTTATCTTGAAGTCAAAAGGAGAGATAGTTAGGATAGGCCCTCCTTCAAAAATGAAAGATGCCTGCGCAGCTTTCAAAAAAGCAAATAAAAATGTTTTTGAAAAAAATGGTAATTTACATGCCACAATAAAGGCTAATTTTTCTCCTAAACAATTTATGCTTCAATGGACTAAAAAATATTCCAAAAAGATAAAAGAAATGGATATTGCAAAGATTGAAATAAAATAAAAATTAATAACTATCTCTTTCATACATCGAAGAATATCTAAGAACTTTTCTAAGTGGAATGCTCAGATGACCTTTTTTTCTGAAGCCTAAAACATTTCCTATTACTTTGTGAGTATATACTTCTAAACTTCTATTGGGAAGATTGGTTTTTTGATTATTATTGTTTCCTAATCCTAGAACATAAAATACCTGGGTTCTTTCTACCAATCCTCCAAAAAAATTAGTATCTCTAAATGTTACTTGAGCGATATCAGAATAACTTCTTTCTTTACGCATTTCCTCAGTCACGATAGGTAAATCAGAAAGGTCCATTTTATTGTTTTACTAATCCGGAACCATTCTTCATTGAATAATCTATCATCTGAGTGATTGAAGATGTGAAAAATGGAGATTGAAGCCAGACACCCATTTCTTCCTCTGAATGCTCTGGAGTAACCATAAAGAATGTTTCTTTCCTATCAGAGATATAGAATCTTGCATTTGAATCAATGGACTTTACTTTTATATTGTGTTTTGCGCCTATTTTCTTTATTTTCTCTGCATCGCCTGAGAGTGAAAGCTTTATCTTTATATTTTGCTTGTTCAAGTTTTCAAGTGCTGGAACAAGTACTCTGCTTTTATCCTCAAAGTCTGAAACTGATGTGCATATAATTACTTCATTCTTTGCATTATCAAGTAAATCACGCAATCTTGCCATGATGTTTGCTCTTCCTTTCAATGAGCCAGTTATATCATGAGATTTTATAGGGGCAATTCCAGAATTATGCAAGCTTTCAAGCTCAGTATATTCTGAAGTTGTCTTAAGAGTTGAGAGAGAGTTTACTTTTTCCTGTGCTTCCTGCATAACTGAAGTTTTCATCTTTTCAATTATTTCAGTAGGTTTTACAGAAATATATTTTACTGGCTTGCCTATCTTTGTCATTGCGAATCCCATTTTCTCAAGTGACTCTAAAACATCATAGGTTCTTGATCTTGGAACTCCAGACAAATCAGCTACTTCTCTTGCAGAAGCGATGCCTCTTGAAAGCAATGCTAGCCAGACCTTAGCTTCATAAATATTAAGATTAAAGTAATCCTTTATTCTCTTGACCAATTCAGGTTTTATTATCATGCAATAGTGATGAAATAAACACTATTTAAATCTTTCTCTTTGTACTATTATATAGTTACAACACTTCTAAATAATGTATGCTAGTGCCAGTGCAATAAAGCAACCTATGGAGATGAAAGGCATTGCCGGATAGAACTTGCCTTTCTCTGAAAAGTAGAATAATACTGCCAGTGCAATTGTTGCTCCTATTGAAATCATTAATGCTGGAATCAATCCTAGGGTGTTAAGGACAACTCCTGCAAGAATCATTGGGAAAACTACATCTCCTCCGCCTAAAATAGCGACACTGACCTTAAGATTCTTTACCTTTTTGTTTTTTGATATTCGTGAATTCCTAACCAGGTCTTTTTCTTTCCTTCCAAGATAGGGAATAAAAAATCCTGAGAAAATCTTAAGCTGTTTTATCTGATATTTGGCCATCTTTTGCATACTTCCTGAATGCCAGACCGCATACATATCGTATAATGAAATTAATACCAGAAGCAGAGAGACTGTCCAGACGTTAAGAAGAGGAACAAATATTGCTGCAATTCCTGGATAAATTAGAACTTCAGTTATGTTATGAACTATTATATTTCTTTGAAAAACTTTAATTAGGGCGAAGGGAAGCGCGACTATTAATGCGATTATTGAGGAATAGGCTACATTCTGAATTAAAGAGTTTATCGTGATTCCAAGTGCTAGGGTAATGACAAACAAAAACCATATTCTTAGGAATACATTAGCCCCGAATTTCATAAGGAAAAACATTGCTAGTGCTGCAATTATTACTGCAAGGACTATTGAAATGAGATTTACATTGGCGTCAGTGCCCTGGGGTGGAGCCATTCCGTAAGGAAGGTTATAATTTGTTACATTCACTATTGTGCCATTTGCGTCTGTTGTCTGACTTATTGTTGGAGAATACGAATGAATAACTGCAAGTCCGACTAGCTGAGATAGAAAGAACATGGCAAGCAAGATTAATGTTATTTTAAGAGAATGCTTCATTATAGGGTTTGGAGAAGATGGTTTTTAATACTTTGGAAAAATTAGTTTCTAAAATTTATTTTTATGGGTGTTCTTTTTACTTGTAACTTTGCTCAAAGAAATCACAAGTTTTTCCATAAACTTATTCCTTAACCTAGGATTAATATCCAAAAGAGAGAGATAAGGGCACCAATCTTCAATTTCCATAAGCAGAAGACTGCCGTCTCTTGTCCTGCAAGCATCAATCCTCTGTATTCCATAGGGAAGATTGTTCAAATTCACAAAACTTTGAGCAAAAGCTCTATCTTTTTTATTTACTTTAAGTTCTTTTAATTTCCAACGCTTCTTTTTATCGGGTGCGTAAAGAGCATAAATAAATTTATTATCTATAAAGTAAAACGACACTTCATATTTGAAATCTAAAAAAGGCTGAACAATATACTTTTGAAAATCTACCTTTCTTATATCTTTAGCTAATATCTTTTTGCACCCTTCTCTGCCACCGCCATGTTTTGGCTTAATAAAGTAAAAATTCTGTCCAGATATCAAATCAGAATCTAATTTTTCATCAATGGAAGGTATGACTGGAAAACCTTTCTTGTAAAGATAAACTAAATACTCCTTCCCGATAATATCTTCTTCATTTATTCCTGGATTGTATATAGTCATTCCTTTTTTAATCAATGAAGAAAGTATTTTTCTATCTTGGGCTAAAAAATTGCTAGTTGGCCAAATATTTCTGATCAATATTAAGTCAGAAGTTTTAGCCATATCTTCGCATTTATTGATGTTTGATACTTGAACTATAAATTTCTTTTTTAGATATTTTGCCAAGAATAAATCTTCTTTACGGCCTTCTGCTTTTTTACCTGTTAATAGCAATATTCTCTTTTTCATGAATAAATTAAAGTAAGATAATATAAAAGTCTATCTTATTGATCACTTTAATCTTACTGTCTCGAGATTTCTTGGAACAATGGTTTCAATTTTGTTCTGCTTGTAGAGAGTAGATGCAAGGTCGAGACATTTGGAAACTTCTCCATGATTAATAATAATTTTCTTTGGCCTTGGAACCATTCTTGCTATATACTGCATTAGCTCGTTTCTTCCTGAATGTTGGGAAAGACCAACTAAAGTTTCGACTTCTAGCTTGACTGTTATTTTTTCTCCATCTGCGCCTTCTCCTAGGATGAGGTCAGAATTTCCTTCCTGAACTTGCCTTCCTAGAGAGCCTATTGCCTGATAACATGCGAAGACAATCATGTTGTTTGGATTATCCGCAAGATGCCTGAAATATTCTACTGAAGCTCCGCCCACGAGCATTCCTGAAGTTGCAATTATTATACATGGGCCTCCTTCAATTACCTGTTTTCTTTCGGCAGGACTGCCAACTCTTTTGAATATATCTGAAATGAATGGATTGTTATCCTGAAATATTTGATTTCTCACTGAAGAGCTAAGGAAATCAGGATAGGCTGTATGAATTGCTGTGATGTCCCAAATCATTCCATCAATATATACTGGAACTTTTGGAAGCTCTCCAAGTCTGACTGCTTCTTCAACTCTTAGCAATGTTTCCTGTGCATGTCCAAGACCTAATTCGGGAAGAAGTATTTTCCCTTTTCTCTCGATAACTTTTTTAGCCATTTCAATGAATTTCATTTCTGTTTCTTTTCTTGGAGGAAGAACATCATCTCTGCTTCCGTATGTTGATTCTATTGTTAAAGTTTCAACTCTTGGGAAATGATTTACTGCGGGATCAAGCAATCTTGTCTTTCCATACTTAGTGTCTGCGCCATAAACAAAATTATGTAATCCGTTCCCGATATTTATGTGCACCTGAGCAGAGCCAAGTACGTGCCCTGCGTTGTAGAAAGTTATTCTTATATCTGGAGTAATATCAGTTACCTCTCCATAATCTAGGCTTATCGAATGTCTTACCATTTCCTTAATATCTTCTGCTCTGTAAAGAGGAGAAGCTGCTTGTTTGTAGGCTACTCCGACAAAATCAAGTGCAAGAAGCGCTGAAATATCTCTTGTGGGCTCGGTCATGTAGACAGGTCCTTTGTAACCCATTTTGTAAAGATAAGGAAGAAGTCCGCAGTGGTCAAGGTGTGCGTGTGAAAGAACTACTGCATCTATTGAATTCAAATCTCCGACTTCAGGAACATTAAGATATGGAAATTTATCTGGTCCTTCTGAAATCGCTGGATTTATTCCGCAATCTAAAAGAACTTTTGAATTTGGAGTTTGCAGCAAAAGGCATGAACGACCTACTTGTCTTCCCGAACCAAGATAGGTAACTCTAACCCACATATCTTTTTTCTCAGGATTCCACTCGTTGTATATTTTCTTTCCTATATCATTAAGAAATTTTTTTCTATACACGTTATTTGCGTATAAAACAGATCTTATTTTTTCAGTAATTTTGCTTGGAATTATAGGACTTCTTCTAACTGAAGGAGACCAGAAAGTGCTTTTCTTTATGTCATAAAGAATTGAACCTTGTTTTCCTATGACTAGCCCTGGTTTTTTCGCTTCTACTATTACTGAAGATCTCTGGACATCGAAAATGACGCTCGTTATCTCCGCGTCTTCAGGAACTAGAGCACGAATTGTTTTTTCAGTCTCTTGCTCGGAAAGAAGGATTGACTGCTCTGCTCTAAGCTCTATTCTTTTTTTTATCTTATCAACTACTGCTTTGACCTTGCTTTCTCCAGTCTTAAAGAACTCTTTATCTTCTGTGTAAAGAACTATGTTCGCTCCTTCAAATGCCGCGTCACTTATTACTTTAGGTAATTCTTCCTTAATGCTTTTCAAAATATCTGCCATTTTAAATTAAATAATAAAGTTATTACTTAGAATCTTTCTCTTCGTAAACGAACTTTTTGTCTACAACTTGCTCGACTTTGCCTTTTCTTATTACGTACAAATCTATTCCTTCACCGACTCCAGGATCTCGTGCCATAGAAGCCCTAATACATTTAACTGCTAATTTTATTCCATCCTCTATACTCATACCTTTTGAATATTCTGAGTCAAGAATAGGATCTGCCTGAACCATTCCCGAACCAGTTGCAGCATAATCCTGGACTTCTTTGAGATATCCATCTGGAGAGATATCAAATATATGCAATCCTGTTTCGTCGTAGCCTGCAGCCATGAAATGAGCTATACTTGGAATCATGCTTGGAGTTCTTATGTTTTGAAATAGCATATTTGAAGCCAAAGAAGCAGCTTCATTTACAGATACTTTTCTCTTTGTTCTAAGTTCTTTTAACCTTAATTCTGCCTTCAAAATAGATATTGTTTTTAGTGCATCTGAAACGGTTCCAGCCATGGTCAATACTATTCTTTCATTTAGCTCAATCACTTTCTTTGCTGACCTTGCTATATAAGATACTCCGCCCCCACCACCTAAAGAAACTTTTCTATCTGCTCCTATTACTACTCCATCCTTGCAGACAATTCCTATTGTCAAAGTGCCTGTTTTCAAAACTGAATCTTGTATTTCGTTATTCATGAGAATGATAAAACCCCTACCTTGTTTTGAGAAATAAGAGGTATTTAAATTTTTGGTTTTGATAAATTTGCTTTCCCGATGATTAATTAATGAGAAATTTTATTATCCCGAACATAGGCTGAAAGCCATTTTATATTTCTCATTGTAGGCTTTTGGTCAAGGATCCCTTCTTTGTAGAGAGGCAGGAGAGCTTCAATTTCTCTTCTTTTTCTATCCCTCTCTTTTTTATAATTATAAGTTAATTCTCCTATCTTATAGACTCCTGCAACATATACTACTGTGCCCGCAAGCTGAAAAGAGAATTTCAAATAAAAATCATATTCCTTAAGAACTTCTTCAAGACTCATAAGATTTTACGTATCATTTTATTTATAAATATTTAGATAAAAATTATTCTGAAAGAGCTTGAGAAGAATCTGAATCCTTTTTCACCTTGATAATATGGTCTACGAAGCCTTCCATTTTCTGCTCATGACTGACAAGAATTAGCTGCTTGGCATTAAGTTCCCTTAGAACTTCTCTTATTTTATCTATTTGGGCATCTGAAAATCCTTCAGTAGGTTCATCAAGAATTATTAAATCGCGGGTTTTTATTGTTGTAACTGCTGAATTTATAGTTTGATTAAGAGCTAGACGATATGCAAGAGCTACTGCGGTCCTTTCCCCTCCCGAAAGGAAAGAATAGTCCATTTCTGCCCCGCCCTGTGCAATTATCGGAGTGAAATTTTCATCCAAATGAACTTCAAAAGAATCCTGGACTAGAAGAGAGAACCATTTGCTGAACAGTTTTGAAAATTCGCTTCTGAGTCTTAGCATTACACTTCTCTCTGTGAAATTTATGAGACTAGAGAAATGATTTGACAGCCAGTCATTCAACTCAAGCAGAGAACCAAGTCTTCTCTTCTTCTCTTCTTTCTCAGATATTGTTTTTTCAAGAAGGGTGATTTCTTTGCTCGTTAATTCTATTTCTTTTTTCAGTTCTGCAAGGGAGATTTCTGATCTCTTCTCATTAACAAATGCTTTTTTTAATTCATCCTGTTTAAGCTTGTAAATATTAATAAAACGAGAATATTCAAGTATTCCTGCTTTTAGGTCTTCAAGATGCTTTGTTAAAAGAGAAATATCCTTTTCGGCACTAACTTGATTTTTCAGAAGTTCCTGGAGTTTTTTTCTATACTTTTCAACTTCAAACATTTTTGACTTTAATACTTCTAGTTTTAATTTATTTTCTTCAAGAGCAGATTTCTTTATTCTCATTTCCTTTATTTTTGCGGGAAGTAATGAAATAGACAACTCAATTTTTTCTATTTCTTTTGAAATAGAGCTTATTTGTTGCTCAGTTTCGTTTAGAATATTGTGCTTGTGGGCAATAGGAACGTCCTGTAGGCAGGTAGGGCAGATGTCTATTTTGAAAACCCTTTCCTTCTTTGTGAGACTTTCTGCTTTTCTCTGCTTAAGGGAATTTACTTCGCTTAACAAAGTAGTATACTCTCTCTGAACTGATTCAAGTTCAGAGTTTATTTTGTCTATTTGAGAAATGAAGCTGACTAGTTGACTTTCCTCAAACTTATCCTTATTTTCAGATAGATATTTTTCAATTTCTCTGCTTTCCAACTGCACGGAAGATAAAACTTCTTTTTTTGCTCCTAGGGCTATTTTAGCTTTTTCAACCTCCGTCTGAAGCTTATCACCTTCGCGCATCTTTGCTTCTATTCCCTTATTTTCCTCCTCAACCCTTTTCCTATTAATGACTGCCTGCTCTATTGTTTTCAACTGCTCAATTACTGTGAGCTCAAGACTTTTTATGTCCCCATATTTTGAGATTAGCAATATCTTGTCTAAGTCAAGGGAAGAAATTTCTCCCTGCAGGAGTTTTGAGTCAATTTTTATCTTATCAAGAAGAATGATCAGATTTTCTCTTATCGTCTTATACTTGTCTATTCCAAAAATATGCCTTAATATATTGAGTCTTGTTTCAGAGTCTTCTGAAATTATCTGTTTCATCTGTTCCTGAGGAGTATAGACAGTATACCTGTAGAGAATATTATTCTTTTTTATGAACTCTGACGGGTAGCCCAATAGAGAGATTATTTTTGACTTAAGCTCGGTTATTGAGCATTCTGTCTTTTCTCCATTTATTATTATGGCAGAATAATCATTTACGACACTCTTTCCTCTTTTCAATTTTCTTTCAATGATTATATTGCTTCCTGAAAGTTCAAACTCGAGTGAAACCTCTCCCGATGATGCACTATTTCTAAGAAGCGCTGAACCAGTCTGGCCTGGCTGTAAACCAAAAAGAGCATACTCTATTGCCAGAAGCAAAGAGGTCTTTCCAGAGCCAACATCACCGGCAAGCATCAGTGAACCTTCTGGAAAATTTATTTCACAGTCACGATAACTTCTTATGTTTTTTAGTATTAATTTTTTTATTCTCATTTTAAATTCCTAATATTTTTTCTGATTCTGATATTACTCTTTCTGCAAATACGGATGACTTTTCATCATCCATTTTTTCAATTTGAAGTGATTTTAAGAGTGAATTTATAAGATGATTGAACTTGCCAGGATTTTTATCAACAAAAGTCTTTACTATTTGTTCCTCAATATTTGAAGAGTCGGTTACGTCCATTATTTCGGGCTCTAGAATTGAAAGCCTTGAGGTGGTTCTTAATATGGAGTAAGCTCCTTTGCTTTTAACAAAGGATTCTATTTTTGCAAAATCTATGTCTGAAGTTTTTCCTTTTTCAATAGTTCCAAAAAATTTTAATATGGTTATTTTATCTTTCAAAGATTCTTTTTCAAGCAGAGAAAGAATTTGGTCTGTGGCAGAAAGTGCATCTTTTATTTCTATACTGAAAACCTTAACTTCTTTCAGCTTTAAGTCAATTCTTTTTACAAGTCCATTATCAAAAATATAAAATGATCCGGACTCAAGCTCTTCAAGTTCTGAAATGTTGTTTGGGAAAATTGGACCAGAATAAACTCTTCCTTCTTTGCTATAATTTATGTGGAGATGTGAAAGCGCAAGGTAATCTACTTTTGGAAGAGCAGAATGGTCTACTGCTTCAATAGGTAATGTACCCACTGCATCTCTTAATGCTGTATGAAGCATTAATATTTTGAATAATCCTGGAGAGTCCTGCAGTTTGACTCTCTCAATGTCCTGAACTTCCATTGATGACTTTTTTCCAGGATATCCGTATATTGCAACATTTTGATGAATTGTCGGGAATAAAATTATGCTGTCATCTCTTTCTTCATAATTCATTACATTTATGCAGAAACCTGCTTTCTCAAGTACATCAAGAAATGTTTTTCCAGAAGCTGAATAGTCGTGACTCCCAGTTATGTAGAATACAGGTATTTTTGCTTCTTTCAGCCTTTTTAGTTCTCCAAAGGCATCCTTAATTGTGTCTATTGGAGGGTAGGGATTATCAAAAAAGTCCCCAGTTAGAAGAACGAACTCTACTTTTTCTGCAATACATTTTGATATTGCAAGCTGAAAGCTCTGTAAATTTAATTCCAGTAGTTCTGGCTGTCTCCATCCTCCGAGATGGCAATCACCCATATGCGCAAATTTCATTAAATTTTTAGCAGGGAGAGATTATTTATAGATTGTTGTTGTAAAAAGAAAGAGAGTTATTAGCAGGAAATATCTTGGGATATAATTGCATTGTCACAGGCAGCAAGAACATTAAGATTCTTGTCAGTCACTGCAGGCTCAACTTCCAAAATATAACTTCCAGGATTGCTAATTATCTTATTGTTTATCGAAAATGATTTATTCAGAGGAGGCTGGCTTGGGATCAACCCGGAAGCGAAATAGAGGTCTGAATTATTCGAATTTATTAGTGTTTTTGTTGACTTTCCAGGGAGGCCTATTCTTATGTATGCTGCGTCTATTGTAAATCTTCCTCGGTTTACAAAGCTAATAGAAAGAGTGGAATTATCAACTCCATAGGCACAGTTAATGCTGGGAAGAGAAAGGCTTATTTCATCAGGGCATACTGGTCTGTCTTTTGGGACATAGACTTTCAAATAACCAAAAACAAGAACTCCTGCTGCGATTGCTATAATGATTAGTAAAGTGTAGCTGACTAGTTCACTTACTCCTTTTTTATTCTGCAGATATATAGGTTTCACCATCTTGATTTGCGCTAACTATAACATAAAAGTTATAGCCTTTAGTTATATTAAAAGAATAGGGGACATTATTTAAACTTACTCCGAGAACTGGGTCTGTTGTTAAATCTAAATTATAACTTGTGCCAGAAGAATATGTTGCTGCATTAAAAACGGAATCATAACTGTTTCCATAAATTATTGAAATATTGTATTGAGGATAGAATTCTGAATAGGAGGAGGTTATATTTTGCAAATCAAAATATATTACGGCAGAAGTAAAGTTATTGTAAACTCCCTGATTGATTAACTGGACTGATTCATATTTTATGTCCTTTGCAACCGCATTTAATTTTCCTGAATCAAAATTTGATGTTCTCGCTGAATTTGAAACTACTCCAAAGCTGAAAACAACAACGATTATTACAAGTGCTGCGATAAGGAAAAACTGACCTCTTTTTCTTTTTACTGCCATGATTGAATATGTTCGACTTTCTTTTTATATGTTATGCAGAGAGATAAAAAATTATGCAGACGGGGAGCTTGCTCGGTTAGGATAGGTAAGTTTACTCTTGTCTTTCTCGGCTTTGCACTCCTGCAAGCACCCTACTTCCTGTTTATGGCTGCTCCGATCAAGGCCTGACCAGTTTCACAGGAGCAAGATCGAACAGGACAAAACGTCAACGTTGGACAAAAGACTTACAAATCTTTGCCTCACTTGCTCCTTTAAGCCCACTTGAAGCCCGCTAGTGAATGGCGCAGGGCTAGCGCGCCGGCTCGTCTACATTTTCAGGTAATTGAAGAGATATTTAAATGTGAGTATTCCAAGATTGTTGAGTAAAAGTTTTTAAACTACATGACTATATATCAGCATGGCTGGTGGCAATATTATCTCTTGGAAGAAAAGAATTGCGGTTATGGTAATTGTCTTGATTGCTGCTTTTTTGATTCTCTTTTTTGTTGAGATGAGATGTAATTTTCTAAACTGGAGTGGAGCGCCAGCAGATTGCAGGATACTTCCTATAACAAAGATATTGAGCCTTGGCTTTGAAACTCCATTGTTTATCTATCAATATTTGTTTGCCTCACCTATCACTGCTCATCCAGATATACCCTCGGCGTTTTCCTATTTGTCTTTACTTTGTGAAGTAGTATATGCCTATTTTATTTCTATGATTTATCTCCGACGTAAAGAAATTGCGGATAAGTATTCGAAATGGAGTATTTTACTTTTTTTATTTTTATTCCTCTATATATCTTGGATAGTCCTCTTTAATCTGCCATTTGCGCTTGATTCGTCTTATGGATTCGGAACCACCCATATGCCCAACTCAAGTGGTGGTTGGTCTTCGGATTATAACTCGCGTACTGCATTCGCTTATTCTTTAGTTTGGCCTATTGCTCCTTTTCTTAATCCTGAAGCATTATACTTTTCTTCTTCAATAGAAGTATTTGTAGGGAACGTCCTGCCATTATTATTAGTTACATTATTAATTTATTTTCTATTCTTTAGGGTTAAGCCAGCAGCACAATCTAAGTAGAGATTTATCTGCACAATTCAGATAAATATAAATAAGAGATTTATCTTCTGGAACAATCTAGCTCTAGAGCGAAGATGAAAGGAGGGATAAAAATGGATAAGAATACGTGGGGAATAGTGATTGCAGTGGCAGTCATTGTTGGGGTGATTTCTTCAGTTGTAACTGCTTCCTTTACGGGCAGCGTTATAAGAAGTACTGATCTACCTTCTGGGAACTATAAAGTCTATACTACTACAGATATAGACAGCAAGTTTGCGAGCTTCAAGGCGAAGTCCTGTGATGGAGATTCTATATGTGAAGTTTCTAAAATAATTTCAACACCTAAAGGTAGCACGGGGAATCTTGTTTTGACTTCAGACAATAAGGTAGTCTATGTTGATGGAACTCTCGTAGTTACTAATTTGATTGGAAATGGTACAGTCTATGCATGTATAAATGGCCAGGGAGTTATTTTCAGAAGCCAGACGCCTTGTGTTGCGCATTAATTAGAAATTTTCTTTTTGTTCTTAGCTGGCAGAGATAACTTTGAAACTCTGCCTCCGTTAATCTGAGACTTTATGTTGGTAAGATTTTCCGTGGAATCAGTCCCGATATTCTTTCTAGGGAAGGTAAATACAATTATTAGCGCGATGAGTATTACTAATAATAAAATGTTTCCGACAATCATTGCCAAGGTAATATCCATCAAATCTGGAGAAAAAAATTGTATTTAAGCATTTATGTCATCCATTACATTTTTTCCAATGCTTCAATTCCAAGAAGAGAAAGAGAATTCTTTAGCACCTGAGAGAAACAATCAACTAAAGTAAGTCTTAATTGTTCATTCTCTGAGCCTATGACCTGCTCTGAATGGTAGAATTCATTGAATTTTTGAGATATTTCAAAGGCGTAATTTGCGATGATAGCTGGAGATAGCTCTTTGCATGAATGATTAATTATCTCGGGGAATCTTGAAAGAAGTAACGCAAGAGATTTTTCTTTGTCACCTACGCCAGATATGCCTGACTTTGGTTTGTATTTAGCCTTTCTTAGAATGCTTTTTGCCCTTGCGTATGTGTAAAGTAAATAGGGGCCAGTGTTTCCTTCAAATGAAATGAACTTGCCAATATCAAAAGTCATATCATTTACTCGATTATTTTTTAAATCTCCGTAAAATATCGCAGCTATTGCAATTATTTTTGCTCTCTTTTCAAGTTCGTTCTTGCTTAACTTTTCTCGTTTCGATATCTCTTCTCTCGCAAGGGAAATAGTTTCATTTAAAATATCTTCCATGAACACAGTTTTACCTTCTCTTGTTGAAAACTTCTTTCCATCCTTGTCCAAATAAAGACCGTGAGAAACATGGGTGCAATTTTTCGCCCAGGAATATCCCATTAATTCAAGAACCTTGAATAATTGTTGGAAATGTAGCTTCTGCTCCTGGCCTACTTCATAGATCATTCTATTAAAATGATATTTATTGAAACGATCTATTGCAGCTGTTAGGTCTCTGGTTGCGTAAAGAGTCGCACCATCGCTTTTTCTTATAAGACAGAAACCTAAATTATATTTTTCAAGGTCAACTCCCTCTGCTCCTTCGTTCTTTACAAGTAGACCTTTTTCTCTCAGCTCTTTTACCGTTTCGTCCATCTTTTTATTGTACAAAGATTCTCCAGAAATAACATCGAACTTAATGTTCATCAAATAGTATAAATTACTAAACTCTTTCATACTCATATTCTTGAAAAGTTTCCAAAGTCTTAGGGCTTCTTTATCTCCATCTTCGAGTTTTTTGAACCAATCCCTTGCCTCCTGATCATACTCTTCGCTGTTTCCTTTCACATATAATTCAAGCAAGTGCTTTATTGGCTCTTTTTTGAGTTTTTTTGCGTCTCCAAACTTCTTGTAACCTACAATTAATTTTCCAAATTGAGTTCCCCAATCCCCTAAATAATTAATTTTTGTTGTTTTATACCCTAGAAAAGAGTATATTTTGGATATGGAATTGCCTATTATTGTTGAACGTAAATGCCCTATTCCGAATGGTTTTGCTATGTTTGGAGAAGACATATCTAACACAACTTTTTTTCCAGCTCCTTGCTTTGAAGAACCGTATTTATCTCCCTGTTTCAATATATCCTTCAGTATATCGAAGGTTACTTTTTGATTATTAAGAAAGAAATTTATGTAAGGTCCATGAGATTCTACCTTTTCAAACGCAGGATTTTTTATCTTTGAAGAAATATCTTTTGCAATTTCCACAGGATTTTTCTTCAAAACTTTCGCGAGAGAGAAACAAGGAAATGCAAAATCCCCCAATTCTTGAGAAGGAGGAACTTCTAATGCCCTTTCGATATCTTCTCTACTCAATTTAATTAGGGTAGATAGTTCGGATACAATAATATCTTTCATTAATCAGAATAGAAAATGCAATTAATAAATATAGCTATCTATTGCGCAGGAACTGCAGCAACAGAGGAAACTTCCGTTGGCTTTAAATTATAGCCACATCCCGTACAGAATTTTTGAGATTCATCAATAGATACCTTGCACCCTGGACAATTGGTAATTGGAACTACCATCTTTCCTCCACACTGGGGACAAAACTTCTGGTCATGATCGCCTCCTCTTCCACAACCAACACACTTTGGAGGGATTTTCTTTCTTTCTATTACCGTCTTATAACCCATTTTTCCACCTGATACAATCTTGGAAAAAGCATCCTGGATAGAATCCTCACTCTGATACTTACGTAAATCTAAACAACTTCCCATTTTACACCTCTTTAATTGATAAATATAGCCTTTTTCTTTTTATAAATATTTTGTTTTTTGAAATTTTGTCGAGGAAATGGAAAAGCCTCTAGAGAGATTTGAACTCCCGACCTACTGATTACGAATCAGTCGCTCTGACCAACTGAGCTATAGAGGCATACTGGGCAAAATAATGGGAAGATTATAAATGTTTCAATGAAGAATCTTTCGATTTGGATTATCTGAAAAATAAAATAAAAAAGTTCTGAAATATTTTTGTCGTCGTAAAAGATAAAAGTTGTTGAAAAGCGATTGGTATCTATAAAAGTAGTAACATTTATAAATAGGATATTCCTTTTTACTGAAGCAAAAAAAGAGTACAATGACCAGCCAGAAAAAAATTCCTAGGGCAATTATTTCTTTGTCAATAGTTTTCATAAGCGTCTTATTCACTTATCTTGTTCTTGCACAGCATATCGTTACTCCCTTGAGTTTTACAGTTAATCAGAGTCAAAATTTCTTCTACAATATAACAATAAATAATAATGATATAAGTTCTATCAATAACGTAACAAGAATCAATATAACTTTGCCTGCAGGTTTCACTTTTGTCGTGGGTTCAAATGGTTCTTATTGTACAGTCCCTACTGGATGTGCACCTGCTAGTTTCACTTTCAATAGCACTTTCAATCTCCTTTCTTGGTTCAATGATACTGCCGGATTAGCTAACGGAACTTGGAATAGATATGTGTGGTTCAACGCAACTGCGAACTCTACTGTTAATGCTTCTGCGGCAACGTATATTATGACTGTTGTTACCATGGCAAATAGTACTGCAACTACTACTAATACTACAAATATCGCTGTGGGGGTTAATGATATCCGTGCTCCGAGTTTTTCATTTATATCTCCTACTCCGTCTAATGTAGCAAACCTATCTTACTCTAACCTTACTATTAATGTGAGCGTCGCTGACAATGTTGCTTTGAAAACTATAGGGATATATGTCTATAATATGACTGGAGCGTCTGCAGTTCTTCTTAACAATACTAATACTACTCTTTCGGGTACAACGAACTTTACTAATCTTACTATATTTAATCTTCCTGATGGAGTTTATTCTGTTAATATAAGTTTGAATGATACTGCTGGAAATGTTAATGCGACATCTATGGGTGCTAATGGGATAATGATAAAGGTGGATACTGTTTATCCTAACTCATCATGGGCATTAAGTGGAAATGCGGCGGACTATCTAAATACAACACAAACATCAATATTTGCAAATGTAAGCAATGTTTCTGATGCTAATCTTGTAAATATTACTTTCACTTTAGCAAATAGTACTGGAGTTGTTAACATAACTACTTTTACTACTAATTCATCAGATAATCATACGATTACTTGGTCAGGATTACCTGATGAGCATTATAGCTACAATGTGACTGTCTCGGATGCTGCTGGTAACATAAATACAACTTCTACATTGCACACTACAATAGACACTCATGCTCCAGCAGTTTCATTGAGCAAATCTTCGTCAGATACGACTTCATTGACTCTTAATATAGGAATATCTGAGGCTATGACTGGAATATCTAGTTGTAGCGTAAATAGGGATAATGCAGTTATTAGTGGAAGCAATACTAGCCAGACAGTAACTGAAGATAATCTTGCTTGTGACAGTGGATATCAATATTCTGTAACTTGCACAGACTATGCGGGAAATCATGGAAGCGATACTGAAACATTTGCTACAGCTGGATGTGGAAGTAGTGGCGGAAGTAGTGGTGGATCAAGTAGTAGCGATACTACTTCTTGGACTGCGACTTATGCCTATGCAGACACTGAATTAAGTGTTCAAGGACCTGTCACCAGAGACTTGACTCAGAATCAGAGAGAAAGTGTTAAGGTAAATAATGTAGTTCATTATGTTGGAGTAACAAGCGTTTCTAGTACTCAGGCAACGATAGTTGTTATGTCTACACCACAACAAGCTACCTTGAATGTAGGCCAGAGTCAAGAGTTTGACTTGAATGGTGATGGATATTATGATGTAAAGGTAACTCTCAATAGTATAACTGGATCAAAAGCTAATGTTAGCACAGTATATGTTCATGACCTTGTTTCTGCAAGTGCAAACAGTGCAGGTAATGAAACAACGAATACTGCAGGGAATGCTGCTTCAGATAATGGGGCAAGTGCCGGTAATGTTCAGACAAATACATCAAGCAAGATGATTTATTGGATAATTGGAATAGTAGTCTTAGTGATTATAATCGTGGTAGTTGCTATGGGTATGGGCAAAAGCCGAAAGATAAACGGTAGAGTAAAAGTTAAGCATCCTTAAAATGCTCTATTCTGCAAGTAGAACCTCTCTCTCAAGAATTAAATTTTTATCATTAGTTTTTATGTTTGCGCTATTGTTTATAATTATTGGTGCTATTTTATCAATTAATTTGTTGATTGCTCTTGGAACTTTAGTGATAATTATTTATATTGCTTATGGTGTTGTTTGGATAGTTCAAAATAAATCTTAACTATTCAAAACCTTTAAATACTATCCAAAAGACGAATGGGAATATGGCAGTAAAAAACGGAAATAGAGTGTCAGTAGATTATGAAGGGAGATTTGAGGACGGAGAAGTATTTGATTCCTCTATGCATGGGGATCATTCTCATCCCCTTGAATTTGTCGTTGGTGAAGGACAAGTTATACCTGGATTTGAAAATTCTGTTATTGGAATGAATGAAGGTGAGGAAAAAGAAGTCAAAATATCTCCTTCTGACGCCTATGGAGAACTAAATGATAAGCTTATTCATGAGTTGCCAAGAAAAGCTCTTCCTAAAGATCAGGAACCTAAAGCAGGGATGGTTTTGATGATGAAAACACCTGATGGGAATCAATTCCCTGCAAGAATAACTAAAGTCATCGGCGATAAAGTTACACTTGATTTAAATCATCCTCTTGCTGGAAAGACATTAATATTTAAGATAAAACTTGTTAAAGTTAATTAGTTTGTTAATAGATCTCTCTTTCATAATCTTTATAAGTCATTTCTTCTCTAGTCTTTAATGCCCTTAAAAAATAGGAATCTTGGAATGTTTGTTTTTGTCTTATCTGTTTTTCTCAGTATTTCTTTAGCTAGCGCAGTTTCCCTGAATGGCTATACTGTAGAGTTAAAGTGCAGAGCAGACTTTGTATCTAGGGTTTCTGGCTCATTAGGAGTGAATAATGATTCAAAGCTGCAGCAGGACGAGAATCAGATTCAGACATATGTTTCTCAGGGAAATTTAACCTTACTTAAAGATTATGTCAAGGGAAATTTTGATAATGATTTAAAAAATGCAAGAGAATCAATTGTGGGCTGGAGAAAACAAGCTAGAAATGAATCTCTTTCTGATAGACAGAAGATTATTTCTCAGTATAACTCTGCTAAAAGTGGCTATGAGAGTTGTA
>CAZHCL010000014.1:0-21114 GCA_964530955.1 Candidatus Woesearchaeota archaeon
AGAAAAATAATGTTCAGAAACGCCCCTCAAAAAGACGAAGATAACATCATAGCAGAAAAGAAAAAATGGTAATATGAAAAATAAAACCAAAATAATTCTTATAATCTCACTTTTTATCCTAGTTATTGTTCTATCAGCAGCATATTACATCATTTACCTAAACATTGCACATAGTACTTTTGAAAATTATTACAAATTTAGAGGTTGTGTAGAATTAATTAATAAAACAGACAGCTATGGATTTTGTAAAATAAGCTCTGGAGAAACAATAAAACTGGTAAAGTATAAAGAGAAATGGTTTTTAGACGGAGATTTGCCAGTATCATGTGGGATTATTAACTGTCCATAAAAATTCAGGATAAAACCAAACAAAACAATTAAAAAGCAATTTCCTCAAAATATAGTATGAAAAAGTCAAAAAAGGCTGATAAAAAAGAGAACAAGAAACCGAAAGCAGTTAAAAAAGAAGAGAAAGAAGAAATTTCACTCGATGATGCATTCGCAGACGATGAAGGAGTCGAATACGCTCCTTCAAAGCCTAGAAAGGAAAAGAAAAAAGGGATGAATGAAGATGAAATGGAAGAAGAGATAGAGGAAGCAGAGGAAGAGGAAGAAAAAATAAGCAGTTCAATAAATAGTTCAGATGATCCGGTAGATAGAGAGATAACGTTCAAGGCTTCAAAGCCTCTAGCTAAAGTAAAGAAGGGAGATAAAATAAAAATTGATGGAGTTGAATATGAAGTTGACAGCCATTATATCCTCATTGATCACGGCTCAACAAAAGAAATGGCATTAGATATCTTTGAGCCAAAATCAGACAGAGATTATCAGCTAAGGTATTTTGATGACCAAGTTGAATCAACCCTGGACTTCTATGAGCTTAGAGATATAATGTATTTCAAAAAACCAATGAAAAAGATTGAATGGTGAAATAGCAAGGGTTATTAATCCTTTTTTATTATGTTAAGTATGAAAAAGGCGTTTGTCATTCTTGCATCTCTTCTGTCAGTTATTTTAATTATCAATGCCGTAGAGGCAGAAAGCATCCCCAAACCCTATGACATGTACGTTAATGACTACGCACATATTTTCTCTGCTCCAGATACATCTTACCTACAAGCATTGTTAAATGAAGTACAGCAAAATACAACTGCTCAAGTAGTAATAGTAACCTTACAAAGTCTTAACGGCTCAGACATATCTCAATACACAACAGATTTAGGGCAGGCTTGGGGAGTAGGCAATAAAGATAATAGCAATGGTTTTGTTATACTATATTCAGCGGAAGAAAATAAAATATTCGCTGCTTCTGGATATGGATTGGAAGGAATTCTTCCTGATTCAAAAATAGGTAGACTATTAGATGAAAATTATGTTCCTCTAAAAAACTCAGGCAATGTAAGTGAAGGAATTATTAAATTCACAGAAGCAATCTCTCAGGTAATTGAACAAAATGCGGATGAAATTAAATCAAATCAATCGCAAGGACAGGGAGCAATAGGAATAATCCCTATTGTTCTAGGATTATTCATATTTTTCTTTTTTATAGCCTTGATATCTTATCCTTTCACAAAAAGAAAGGGTGGAAGAGGATTTGGTGACTTCTGGACATTCTTCTTCATAGACTTCCTAGTAAGAAGCATATTGTTTTCAATAATATTCAGGGGAGGGAGAGGCAGGTCCTCAGGAGGAAGCAACTTCGGAGGAGGTTTCGGAGGTGGTGGATTCGGTGGAGGCGGCTTTGGTGGCGGTGGCTTTGGCGGAGGGGGAGCGGGAAGATAGTTTTTTAAACTAAACTTTTCTAATACTAATATGAAGAAATCAACCATCGCATGGATTATTGTTGGAGTAGTAGTTCTATTATTAATAGGATTTGTAGTAGGCTCATATAATAGTTTCGTCACTCTTAATCAGAATGTTAATAGTGGTTGGAGCGAAGTAGAAAACCAGTACCAAAGACAGGCTGATTTAATTCCAAATTTAGTTTCAGTAGTATCAAGTTCAGTAGGAGTTGAAACTAAGTTTGTTAAGGATGTTATTGCAGAAAGAACAAGTTGGCAGAGTGCGCAGACTCAGCTTGAAAAAGATACAGCAGGACAGCAGTTAAATAACGGAATAACTGCATTGGTAAGTGCAGTCTCTGAAAATTATCCCGTATTGCAAGCAAATCAGCAGTATACTGCATTAACTGATGAATTATCAGGAACACAGAATAGAATAACTGTTGCAAGAGGAAGATACATTACATCAATACAAGCCTACAACACAGCAATCAAAGTATTCCCTGGAAACATAATCGCTGGAATGTTCGGATTCTCTGAGAAGCAATATTACCAAGCAGCAGAAGGAGCAATGAACACCCCTCAGCTTGGAACTGGAACTCTTCCTTAAGATAATTAAGGTAAGGTTTAATAATAATGATTTTTTCTTTTTAATATGGGCTTAGTTGAAGATAAAGTCAAGAAGTATCTTGAAGTTATAAAAAAAGATAATGGAAAGATTAATGCAATTCTTCATTTAAATGATAAAGTACTGGAAGAAGCAAAATCAGTTGATTCAAAGGCTAAGAAGGGAAAACTTTATGGATATGTCTTTGCAATTAAAAGTAACATTAACGTAAAAGATTTGATAACGAATTGCGCTTCTAAAGTTCTTGAAGATTACGTTGCACCCTATGATGCTACAGTGATTGAAAAAATAAAGGCAGAAGACGGAGTAATAATAGGAATGACTAATATGGATGAGTTTGCTGCTGGAGGAAGCGGAGAGAATAGCGCATTTGGATGCGCATTAAATCCCAGCGCAAAAGATAGAATTCCTGGAGGTTCAAGCTCTGGCTCCGCATCTGCCGTGGCAGCAGGTTTCTGCGACGTTGCTTTGGGAAGCGACACAGGAGGAAGCATAAGAAATCCAGCATCAAATTGCGGAGTAATAGGAATAAAACCTAGTTATGGACTAGTAAGTAGGTATGGATTAATTGATTTATCCATGAGTCTTGACCAAATAGGAGTTATTGCAAAAAATATTGCTGATGCTTCTTTAGTTTTAGATATAATAAAAGGAAAAGATGAGCAGGATACAAAAACATTTGAATCTGAACCTATAAAAATAGAAAATCTAAAGAAAGTAAAGATAGGTGTGTTAAATATAAAGAATGTTGACAAAAAAATACAAAAATTAATTGACGATAAAGTTGCTGAGTTAACTAAAAAACTAAAATGGACTTCAAAAGAGGTAGAAATAAGTCATATTGATCTTGCGGTACAAACATATTATCCTCTTGTTTACACTGAATTCTTCTCAGGAACAAGAAAATTCGATGGCAGACGTTTTGGAAAGAAGATAGAAGAATCTTGCGGTCCAGAAGTTCTTAGAAGAATAATGGGCGGAAGTGAAATTACAAAAGCAGAATACAAAGGAAGATACTACAAGAAAGCGCTTGAAGTAAAAGAAGTAATAAAAGAAGAATTTGAATCAGTATTCAATGATGTTGACTGCATAATTCTTCCAACTGTTCCGGGATTACCCTGGAAAATAGGAGAAGGAAAGAAAATGGCTCCAGAAAAGATGTATGCCTATGATATTTGCACTATTCCAGCAAATCTGGCAGAAATATGTGCCATTTCAATGCCAGCAGGCAAAGTTGATTCAATTCCAGTAGGCATGCAGATATTCTGCGCAAAAGGCCAGGAGAGCAAAATGCTTTCCATTGCAAAAATGATTGAAGAAATTAATAATTAAGCTTATAAGGCTGGAAAATTTTAACATAAAAGATGGAAATAAACAATGTTAAAATTGAATTCCTAGGACACAGCGGATTTTTAATAAGTAATGGAGATGGAAAGAAAATTTTCATAGACCCTTTCAGCATTTCGGAGAGCGTTGCAACCCAAAAAGCAGATTTTATTTTTATAACTCATAGCCACTACGACCATTGCTCTATAAAAGACATAACAAAGCTGGTCAAAAAAGGAACTGTAATAGTAGTCCCCGCTGATGCACAAAGCAAGATAACAAAAATAGAAGATGTCCAGATGCAGGTTATTGAAGTAGGTGATGAAATAGACTTCGGCAAGTTCAAAGTAGAAGCAATGCCTGCATATAATGTAGGAAAAGATTTTCATACAAAAGCAGATGGCTGGGTAGGATATGTAATGAAATTTGATAAAGTAATAATATACCATGCGGGAGACACCGATAAGATACCTGAAATGAGCAGGCTTACAGGATATGGCAAGCACGGCCAGGAATTCATAGCACTTCTACCTGTTTCAGGAACCTACGTCATGAATGCTGATGAAGCAGCAGATGTCGCCTCAATGCTTAATGTAGATTTAGCCATACCCATGCATTATGGAGCAGGAGTCGCAGGCACAGAAGATGATGCCAAAAAGTTCGTTGAAGCCTGCAAGCAACTTGATGTTTACGCCCAAGTTCTGGATAAAATTTAAGATAATAACACATTATTTAAACTAAAATTATGTTTAAAACTAATGATAGAACTAGTTAAGCCCGAATTTGTTAAAGGAGATGAGAAAAGATTCAATAAGTTTGTATCTGAATTAAAAAGCAGCGATAAAATAGCCCTAATAAGCCATGAAAGCGATCCTGACGGTATCATAAGCGCTAAAATAGTAAATGCTGCTGTAAAAACCAGCTTTATCAAATTTATAGGCTACACTGACGCAAACATAGAGCTAGTTAAAGAAGTAAAAAAATCAGGAGCAAATAAAGTAATAATCACTGATTTATACATAAAAGACAGAAACTTCCTTGATAAATTAGCTGAATTTTCAGAAATCCTTATAATAGACCACCACTTATTTGAAAATGATTGGAATTCGGATAAAATAATTTTTATGAACGCCCAGGAATTCTGTGCAGCCTATTTGACCTACTATTTATTTAGAAAAACAAAAGACATTGAAAAATACGACTGGCTTGTAGCCTGCGCTTCAGTAAGTGACTGGCAATATACAAAAAATGCAAGATGGATGGAAGATGTATATGAAAAATATAAGGAGAAATTCAGTCCAACAATAGAAGGAATAAAGAAAAGCAAGTTTTTTGAGATAGTTGATAAAATAAGTCTTGGAATAATCTATCATAAAAAAGAAGTTAAGATAATATACGAGCAAATAGGAGAAAAATTTGGAGACATAGGAAATATTGAAAAACATTCAGCAGAAGTGAGAGATGAAATAAATAAATTGCTTATCGATTTCGAAAAAAATAAAATAAATATTAAAGATGGCTTCTTCTATGAAATAGAAAGCAGATTACCTCTAAGTTCCTATTTATGCACGACAATCAGCTCAAAAATTCAGAATAAAACAATAATTATTTCTCAAAAAGAAAATGATATATACAAAATGTCAGCAAGAAGACAAGATAAAAAAGAAAGTATGGACTCTTTTCTTAGAGAATTAGTTTCAGGATTAGAAAATAGCAAGGCAGGAGGCCATACGGCTGCTGCCGGAGCGAGTTTTATGTTGAAAGATTTGGAAGAATTTAAAAAAAGAATCAAAAATCTATGAATTTTCATTAAAAATTAATAAAATTCTGCAACATAAAAATATAAATACTAGTAATTTCTTCTTCTTGCATAAATATTACATGAAAGGAGGTATAAAAAGATGGTACTAGATTTTGCAAAAGAGGCTTTACAGAATGTTGCGACGCATAGCATCAACTTTGATGAATTAAGAGCTGGAAAAGCTAACATTAAAGTTTTCGGTGTTGGCGGAGCAGGATGCAACTCTATAACATGGCTTTTCAACAAAGGAATTAGCGGAGCTACAATTTACGGAGTAAACACTGACGCCTTGCACTTGAGTATTACCAAAGCCGATGAGAAAATTCTAATCGGTAAGGAGCTTACGAGAGGGCTTGGTTGCGGAGGTTACCCAGCAAAAGGTAGAGAAGCTGCTAAAGAATCTTTGTCAGAGCTTAAGAAAGCTGCCACCGGCGCGGACATGGTATTCGTTATTTCAGGCATGGGCGGCGGTACAGGAACTGGTGCAGCTCCAGTTGTTTCGCAATTAGCGAAAGAATCAGGAGCAGTAGTCATTGGCGTTGTTACAATGCCATTTGATTGCGAAAAAGCCAGGTACGATAAGGCAGAATTCGGATTGCAGGAATTGACTGAAGTTGTTGACACTGTTATAGTTATAGACAACAATCGTCTCGTAGATATTGCAGGTAACTTGCCAATGGAGCAGGCCTTCGCAGTAGCAAACGAACTGACTTCCACAATGATTAAAGGAATAGTTGAGACAATCACTCTTCCTTCATTAATCAACCTGGACTATGCAGACGTTTCAGCTATTATGAAGAACGGCGATGTTGCAGTTATCGGCGTTGGAGAGAGCGATACGCAATCAAGAGTTGATGAAGCAGTAAGACAAGCATTGACACATCCATTGCTGGATGTAGACTACAAAGGCGCTACTGGCGCTTTAATCCACATAACTTGCGGACCAGACTTCAAGCTTGAGGAATTCGCAGGCATTGGTGAACTCGTAACAGAGAACATCAGCCAGGATGCTCAGGTTATTATTGGAGCAAGAGTCAACAAGGATTTTGCCAACAAGGTAAGAGTCATTACAATAATGACTGGAGTCAAATCTCCATATGTCCTTGGAAAGAAGGCAATGCGTCAAGAGTCAGCAATGAAGTCTGAAATGTCAGAGCTTGGAATAGAGGTCTTCAGATAATCCTTAAACCGGGAATTATTTTTATTCCCTTTTTTTCTTTTTTTTTATTTTATTCTCTTATTTTTCTATATTTTGTCGAGAAGATAGCTTTTCTTCTAATTTTCTCTTCCTCGCTTCTCTTAACAGAACAGGATCATATCTAAAGTACCCACCACCTAAACCATTGGGAGCTACTAATCCAGAATTATGAAAACAGCTTTCTTCAAAACTTCTGAAATAAATTTCATCACCTGACCCATATATATTCTTCCCAAGATTCTCATCGATAATTCTAGTTTCGTATGTTCTTATTTTATTATTTCTGAATCTAATTGCTACTCTAGGAAGGTCATAATAATTTAGAACTGGAAAATCTGAAAGATGAATATATCCTTCTTTTAGAAGAGTTTCCTGTATTCTTTGAAAGGTATCCTGAACTATTTTATGAACAACTTCCTTTGAAAGGTATCTCTGAATTTCAATCTCTTGATCAGAGATTATGCTCCATTGTTTTCTACGAAATCTTTTAGATTCAGCTTTTAATAAATCTAGTGCTTTTTTGTTAAACTCTTTGCTCAATTGAATGACCTTCCCCGAATCTTCAGCTCTGAGAAAAACTTCCCCACTTAATTCAAGACGCCACTTCTTGCCTAAATTAGGCTCATAACCTACGTTCAAAAGAGTTGATTTTTCTTGAGGTTTTATATATCTACCATGTATAGCGCACAAGTCCAAGTCCAAATCTGTGGCTGAAAGTTTTCTGAGTGCGGCTTCTATAGAAACAGACTTATGTCTGAGTTTTTCATGGACATCCGAACTAGTAAAAAGAGTATTGACTGGAAAATCTTTTACAAACGATATTACATCGTCAAGAAGATAGTTCTTTCTTCCGGAAATATCTAGATAGTATCTTGATGCCTCTGATGCGGCAAACCAGACTTCCTTATAGAATTTCTTTGCTAAATTTGAAGGCAGAGCATCGCCTATATCCTTAATTGCCAAAGCCATCTCAGCCACCTGTATCTCTAAAGGCGAAAGTCCTCGTGTGGTAATATCCGTGTGTTTCATTTTTACTCCTTGAAAGTAAGTGCTAATCCATATTATAAGAATATTTCTAAATAAAAATAAGCATAAAATGGAAATATTTATATATTAATCCAATTTATGATAAATATGCCTCTTGAGCTAGATGAAATAGACAAAAGAATACTCTTTGAGTTAGAAAGAAACGCACGCATCCCAGACGTTAAACTTGCCAAGATAGTAAGAAAAAGCAAAGATGCTGTAAGATACAGAATAAAAAGACTTGAAGAAGAAAAAATAATTACGGGTTATAAGACATGGATAGATATGTCAAAATTAGGATTTAGAAGCGGAACAATTTACTTTACTTTATTAAATATTCCAGAAAAAAAGAAAAAATTGATTGATTTTATCACAAATGACCCGAGAACATACTGGATAGGTGTTGCTGAGGGGGCTTGGAATATAGGAATATCTCCTTATTTTAAATCAAATGAGGAATTATTTAGAATAAAACATGAGCTAATGAACAAATTTGGAGATATAATCCTTGATGTAAAGATGACTTCTCTTGTAGGAGTAAGCATACATGAAAAAAACTTTTTGATAAATGAAAAGACCAAACTTACCTCATTCACAGAAAAATTAGAAGAAAATAATCTTGATGAAATGAGCGAAAAGATACTGAAGAAGATTTACTGGAACGCAAAAGAGAATATAGCAACCTTGGCTTCAGAACTTAATACTACTGTAGATATAATAAGAACAAGAATAAAAAATCTTGAAAAAGATAAAGTAATAATCAGATATTCTGCAGTAATAGATTATCAAAAAATAGGATACGAATATCACAAGGCATTTATTTATATAAAAAAGTTTGACTCCGAATTCTTTAATAAAATAAATAATCACCTTGAAAACAGCAAAGTAGCCATAAATATGGTAAGACAGATTGCTCCCTGGGATTTAGAAATAATATTTTTCACTAGAAATTTCTCAGAATATGACTTGGCAATAGGAGAAATCACTAAAATGTTTGAAGATAACATAAAGAAGATTGAAAGTGCAACAATGAGTATAGATATAATATTTCCATGCAAGAAACTACCTTTCTAGTAAATAAATAACATTCTTCACAACAACAATTTATTTATATCTGAAAAACAAACAAGGTTATGACTCCGATATACCTCTATTATGGCAGTTCAAATCCATTGGAAGGAGAATATATTTTACCTAAACAAGGTAAAGACGCAAGAAAAAGACCTGAAAACATGCACACAGGGGTTTATGCAACTGATTCAAGAGAAGTAGCAATAGCAATGGCCCTTATTAGATGCAAGGGAGTAAAAATGTCAAGCATAAGATTTTCACAAAGTCCACCAGCAACAATATACGAAGGATGGCCTGAACAAGAGGAAATTTATCTTTACACTCTTTCACCAAATAAATTCCTACAAACAAGCCTGAAAAGACAATGGCTCTGCCTTTCCCAAGTCAAACCTCTGAAAGTAGATAAATTAAAAGTCGCAGATTATTTAAGTTTGATAAGAAAAGCAGATGAAGACGAAAAGATTGAATGGATAAAGAAAAACTCACTTAATAAGAAAGAAATTTGATTAACTAATCGTCTTCGCTTCCTTCCTGAATTAATGAAGCTCTCTTCTTAGTTCCCCATTCTTCCCAGAAAAGTGAATGCTCAAGAGTTTTTTTATTCTTCTTTGGATTCTTTCCATTTTCATATCCGATAGGCACGATAGCCTCAACCTGTATATGCGCAGGTATTTTGAGCATCTGCTTTATCAATTCATCTGTAAAAGAGCCTACCCAGCACGAAGAAAGTCCTAAATCAGTCAATTTAAGCAAGAAAGTCTCTATCGCTGCTCCTGCCTGTTGCCTTGAATAAACCCTTCCTCTCTCTCCATGTAAATTCTCAAGATTTGTATCATCAGAGCATACAACAACAAGAATTGAACACTCACTTATCCAAGTCTGCCCAGCAAACTCTGATATTTTATCAATCTTTCCAGGTTCCTCAATTATCAAGAATCTTAAATTATTAAGTCCATCAGCAAAAGGTCCTTTGCCAGCAGAGTCAACAGCTTCAAGCACATCCTTCCAGCTAGCTCTTTTACTTTTAAAAGAACGAACTGACTTTCTCTTATCAATTACGGAGTCAAAATCCATTAATATTCTATGGAAATAAGATATAAAAATCTATCCAACCAGTCAAAATAACTCTCAATTAATTAAAGTTTAAAAAGGGAGGATATTATAAATTTCCAAGCGCGGTTAGTTAAATGGTAGAACAGCTGGTTGCCAATCAGCGGACACGGGTCCGATTCCCGTACCGCGCATTTTCTGATTTGACCTATTAAAAATAATTTATCCATTAAACAAAAGAGAAAGATTTAAATATTCAGTAAGAATAGTCTTACTATGTCACAAATAGATATAACTAAAATTAGTTCTAAAGGACAGATAGTAATACCTCAAGAACTTAGGCAAGACTTCAACGAAGGAGATAAACTTATAGTAATAAGGAACGATGACCAGATTATACTAAAAAAAGCAGACAAATTTGATAAACAAATAGAAGAAGATATAATCGTAGCAAAAAGAGTTGAGGCGGCATGGAAAGAAATAGAGCAAGGAAAATATAAAAGAATGTCCAGTGAGGATTTTCTTAAAGAAATAAGAAGCCTAAAATAAAAAATGGTAAAAGAGATTATAAGAACAGATAATTTCTTAAAGCGACTGAAAAAGATAGACAAATCAATTTTAGATAGAGTTGAAAAATTAGTTCTCAAAATTATCAATAATCCTGAAATAGGAAAACCTATGCGCTATGATAGAAAAGAAACGAGAGAATTACATCTGCCACCTTTTAGATTAAATTATATTTACGATAAATCCAGAGATATACTTATTTTCTTAGATATCTATCATAAAGATGAACAATAAAAAGCGATCAGATTTTCTAATTTGATTAATTAAAAATAATTTACTACTGCTCAAGATGAAAATCAACAAGCAACTTTAAATATTTGCTGATACCTTAATTAATATGGAAAAAGCTTACGCAGTTGATGCTATGATTGCAACGGTTAGAGGAGTAGGCGACTCGGAGCCTGTTTTCTTCCAGAGAAATGGATGTTTTTATGTGGCTTCTCCCCAAGGGTTCGGAAGAATGTCATACGGTTTATCATTAAGTCCCCAAAACCCAGAAAATAAAAGGTACATGACCGAATTGCCAGAAATAGAAAATTCTCAAGATTTAACAATAAGAGAAGGCGAGGGTCTAAACGAGAAATTAAGATTAAAAGAAAGCGAGCTAGAAAGAACAAGACCTTTGATAATGCATGAAGATTCGGGAGAATCTTTTAGTCTTGAAAGCATGGCAAACTTAGCAAAAGCACTTCAAAAAATAGGTGATGATGGCAATATCAGACTAGTATCTCATTATACCTCATACCATAGTCATAAACATGGATATGCAGCAGATGGGACTGACACATCACTTGATGGAGCAAGAGTCATGCAAAGAGAAAAATACCTTGAAATCATGCGCAGCAGGGAAGATGGATTTTTTGAAGGGTTATTAAAAGCTACAAAAGAACAGTTAGGCAGAGTATATGAAAGTTCGTCCATTAGTTACATGATGCCTCAGGGAAGAGTTGTCCATATACCTGATGTTTTAATAGCCACACCCAACGTAATGGCAGCATTCCCTAGAAGAGTATTCTTTGACCATCATAATAGGAATTCAACTTGGCAGAAAGATACTGACTTTAGCAGACCCGTTTTTTCAAGGGCAGCAATATATGATAGACTTCCATTTTCATTTAGTTGCATAATCAACAGACAAGCAGTCAATGTGCAAAACACAAAAGAGCTTGAGACAGAATTAACTAAAAAACTGACTGGAGTTTCGGATGATATTGCTGGTTTAAATAAAGCAATGCCTCAAATTGAAGCTTTCCTAACAAGAATAAACGGCGCGCATAATGCTGTGTTGAAATAAGATATAGCTTATTGGGAAAATGTCAGAAATGAGGCAGCAGCCAAAAGACAAAAAGATAAAGGCAAAGAATCTCTCGTGCCATTCTAATAAATAAAATTCTATTAATTATTTAATCGTTAGGATATCTCACTTCAAGACCCTTCGCCCTCGCTTCCATAAGAGTTGAAGGCACACATTTCTTGTCAGTAAAAGCACAAATTATACAACAGCCAGTTATAGGCGTCTGAATTCTCTTTCCGCATTTATCGCAGTCAAAATACTGGGGGCTACTGTCAAGAGGAACTTTTCTAAGACTGACAGCACCGCATGAAGGACATTTAATCTTTGCATTCTTAGCTATTTTAGCTACTCTTTTTTTACCCATGAATCAAAAAAGAAATATAGATTAATAAATCTGATTATTAATATCCTCTCTTTAAAAGCGCATCCAAGGGTAATTTTAACTTTTTTAGCAGACCACTCAAATTATCAGAATTCTTAGGTTCTCCTATGAGTTCGATTTCAGAAGGAGATGAATAATCCCACCTAGTAGATGTACCTTTATATGTCGTCTTGGGCGAAACACAAACAATACATCCATCTATCAGATAAAAAGAATCAGAACCTGCGTTGTAGCCTGAAGAAACTTTGACATGGGGTCTAGATTTAAGTAGTTTAACAGCACGAATTAAAATAGGCTGCCTGACATAAATATCATAAGTATCACCGTACTTAGTCTTTTTATATCCGAAGCTTACAGACAAAGGTTTTTTAATCACAACCCAAAACATAAAAAGAGGTTATTAAACTTATTTATGAATTAGAATATATCATAGTTATATAAAATTCAAACAAACATAAACATTTAAAAATAATAATCATAAAAATATCTTATGGTAAATGTAACAGAAGACCAAGTTTATGATGCTCTTACATATGAATGGCAATCTGGAGGAAAGATAAGGAATGATTTAATTGAAAAACTCGGACTTAATAAACTAACTCCTGTGAAGAAGGCAGCATATCTTTTAGCATTTCAAAGTTGGACTGTTAGTAAAGCCGATTTTTACCAAAGAATTGAAGATTTAAAAGAAAGAGGATTAGCTGAAATTGATTACAGAAAAGAGCTTGAAGGAGAAAATCTTATACAAGTAAACTATGTGAGGAAAAAGAGAGGCGGAGTTAGAGAAAAAGGGGCTGGAGAAATCCCAGAATTATCTATTGAAACAGGTTTATCAGGACTATTGAGCACATAAACATAAACATTTAAAAAACACTTTTAGATTATAGCATTAGCATAATGAGGCCCATTAGGCTAATGGTAGACCGGGTCGTTTACACCGACCATGCCGAGGTTCGATCCCTCGATGGGCCATTCTCATCATCATATACAAATCATTAAAATAAAAATATTTCCTTTATGTAATCTATAATAATTATGTTTATATATCGATAATAACCGCAATTATAAATGGCAGAAGTTAGAATAGAAGAAACTCCTGAATTTGAATTCATCAGAAAGCTTATTGGCAATTATGAGAATCCGCCTCCAACAACTACCTCTGAAATATTGCGTTACTTCTCATATGGAATTGGAATTTTTCAAGGAGTACTGGCACAAACATTTATTGGTGAGGTCAGAAATAATATTTTATCTGGCTCTAAACATCTTATGAAAGTCATTCCTCTAAAAGAAGAAAGACCTCTAAGATTAGATGATGAATCAAAAAAGATTGCCAGCGAGTACATAAATTTTAATCCTGCAGTAGTTAGTTCACACGTAGAAAGGGAAGAAAATAATGTTTCTTTGCATAATTTGCTACGCGAAGATACTTCAGCAAAAGATATAGAACAAATTGTTTCAAGAGCTGAGTCTTGGAGAGACTTCTTTTTTAGGGCAAAAAAAGAATTCGGAGATGAAATCGGTGGCGGTTGGGGATTTGACTATCCATTATCTTTAGAAAGCATGGCCCTTAGAGCTAATCCTTTCCTAGAAAGAGATTATAAATCTAATGGAATTGGACAAGAAATATACAGGATAGAAGGAGAATATGTAGGCTTAAGTGTGCCATTCAAAAGACCTGAACTATTTATGGGAGATTTAGGAATTATAATTAACATCGATGAAGCCCTTGCTACCTCTCTAGTTGGAAAAAATATAGAGTATCATATTAATTACATGCCCAGAGATGCCTTTGTCTATTTAGGAAACCTAGTCAGAATTCCTTAAATGTTCCTAGATTTAAGAGCATTTTAAAATCTATACGCAATCATTCTCACCAAAAGGTAATTATATCTTCATTTTCTAAGACAAAAAGGCCTTGTAGTCTAATGGTAGAACATCTCGTTCACGTCGAGAGAGCCCAAGTCCGATTCTTGGCAGGGCCATTTACATCAGGGGTATATTACATCTCCCGAATTCCGAACCCTATATAGCATAGTTCTATAGAAAAGATATAGGAAAAGTATAGATATTAGAGTAAAATTTAATTTATTGTATGGTTTAATACAGCTATGACTTTATATAGGTCTTTATAATCAAGTAGGTATTAACAGATGACAAAGTTAAAAGAGAATGTAAACAAATTGAACGCATTACTTAAAGAAGGTAAAATTACCGAAGCCTTTCAAAAGTATTACAATATTGATGTAAATATACATATTGATGGAAAACCGCCTATAACTGGAAAAGAACAAAAGAGGGAAATGATATTTCTTCAAGAAATAGAAAAATTAAACTCTGCTGAGATAAAATTAGTTGCTTTTGGAGGAGTTGATGATGATTTTTCAGTAACAGAATGGGAAATAAATATTGAAAATAAAAAAGGAGAAAAGAAAACAATTTATCGTGTAAATGTTCAACATTGGAAAGATGATAAAATTATTGATGAAAAAATATATTTTTGTGGTGACCAAAAATTTAAAGTAGAAGATTAATAAGTCTATTTCCAATAAATCCAATCGCTATAAGATTCGCCTGATATAACATTATCTCCATAAGCTCTCACATAAATTCTAAACTGCTGTCCAGTTGGCGAGTGTAGATTAGTTACTGTATATTGATAAGCTCCTTCTGGGTCTATCTCTAAAGAGTCACTTGTTACATCACTCCAAACTTTAGTTTGGTCTACGGTTTGTAAAGCAACATATATTTTAGTATTCTTTGCCGTTTCAGAGCCTAAGTTTTTCACAGTAACATTTACATTAGTATACACATCTCGATAGTTGTAAGCATAATTTGAGATAAAATGAATTTCAAGAGATGGTTTTTCAACAATAGGAAGGATAATCGCTTGTGAATTTTTAAATTCGTCAGGTATTTGTCCAACATCCCAACCTTTAGATGTAGTTTCTAAATAACAAAAGTCCATTCCACCATATGCATAATAGGATTGTCCAGCCGAAGGTGTACATTTTATTCCAACAGCCATGTGACCTACTGGATTTCCTTTAAATTCTAACATAGCTACACCATAGCCTAACTCATTAAGCATAGAAGATACTAGAATCGAAGTGTCTTCACAATCTCCGCCATCATCATAAATAGTTTCATAAGGGAATCTAGGATATTCATCAAAACCAGTTGTGACTTTATCGGAAGTATATGGGAGACTTTGAACAAAAGAAATAATAAAATAGGGTATTTCTGAATCACTCAATCCGCTATTTTTACCGTAATCTCTCAAATTTTCAGTAATACTTTTGATAAATGGTTTACTATAAATATCTGAGGCAAATAAATCATAATCTCTAACTCTTTCTCTAGCTTTGAAAACCTTATCAACTTCGGGATATAATGTAATGGTTGTCTCATAACTATAACCTTTGTAATCCCATTTAAAGTCTCTAGTAAAAGCTCCTTTTTGATAATCAGATAATGTATTGCTCTGACTTTGAATTGTTTGAGAAGTATTTGTTTGGTCATTTTGAGAGGGCGTTTGTAGATAGGTTTGACCTTGAGAAGAAGTTGGTGCTGGATTATTAGCCGAAGTACTACTTGAGTTATTGGTAGAAGAATTATCTCCAAAGAAGTATCCAATCAGAACTAAAGCAATGAAAATCCAAAAGATAATCCAAAGCGTTCTCTTCCACACACTCTTTTTGGGTTTTGAATCCATAAAAGATATTGGTTTAACTAACTTAAAAACATATTGAATAATACTCAATTCAATAATTTCTTTACTGCTTTAGTCTTCCAATTAAAATTAATAGGGTCTTTTCTTAATCGGTCTTTCATTTCCCATAAAGTAGACTTAGATACTTTGTGTCCTCTAGCTTCCTTAAAGGATATTTTCATTATCTTCTCAATCTTTTCCTTTTCAGATTTATATTCTAATGGTTTATCAAGCAATAAAGGTAATTGTTCTAAATTCTTTATTTCTTTTCCGATAAAGATTAATTCTGCTTCATTTACATGTCTTCTTTCAAGCTTACCGCTTTGAGTGCCATTAACAAATTTAGATTCGGGATGATTTGCATATTCTAAAATTGTATCTGCTAAGCTTTTCCAATATTCTAAACCTTTAAGGGTCTTTCCAGATTTGTAATCAATAAACTTTTCATAAACAGCAGATTGAGGATTACTAGAATATGGAGCAATAGGCTTAACATTTCTATGATTCTTTTGACCAACTAGAAAGAAATTGAAAGGCTTAATCTGTTTTGATAATGGTTTATCCCTATTAAATTCCTTAAATCTTTTATAAATTGAAGGTGTCGAGACTGCAATCTTAGACATCGAATACAAAGAGGAGTATTTGTTTATGATATCTTCTTGAGTTATTATTTTATAATGTAATTTTAATATGTCTTCCCATATTTCTTTATGCCATTTCTCCCCATCCTTAAACTGTTTATCGAAGGGGTTTAGCAAATAGCCTAATCCATGAAGCTTAAAGTTGTCTTTCTCTATGATTATCTTATCATTTTCTATTCGATAAAGTACATATCTCTTTGCACTGATTCCATAGAACAAATATTTTTCTTTCTCAATCTTGAAAAAGTCCTCATTAAATTCATAGGGATTAAGGGGCTTAAAGAGGACTTTTAGCCCTTCTGCATATTCTGAGGGAGCGTAACAAGCGTCAGTATCCATATAGACATGGCAAGTATTTCTATCTTGAAGATACTTTTCTGCCATCGCTAAAAGAAGCCTAGCTCCCGCAACTTGCATAACTGCAATTAGTGGATTAAAGAACTTGCCCTCTTCTTCTACTTTCTGTTTAGTGAAAAATTGCTCCTTGCTATAAACAGTCAAATCACTATCTTTCTGCATAGTTCTAAGTTCGATAAATATACCATATGTCAAAGAATTAGCTAGAATCTTTACCGCTCTCTGCTTTCCGTCAAGTCTACTATATTCTTCTAAGACCTTTTGAATTTTATCTCTTAATTCCTTAAAAGAATGTCTTTTCTCAATTAATATTTTTATAAAATTCTGTTCTCTTGGGTCTACTTCAATACCTAAAATATTAGTTTTCTTTAATGTCTCTTGCTTTCCAACTGGAATAAATCCAATAGCTCTTTTTATCTTAGGAATCTTGCCAGTTAATAACAAAGAAGCGATAACATCAGGCAAAGCATAATAAAGAGACTTGCCATATTTCAAATAATTAATTCCTACATTATACACGTCTCCTTTAGCGAGATAATTAGACCTTATTGGTAGAATATCCTCATCAGGCTCTAACTCAACTAAGATATTCATTAACTTCCAGACATCTTTATTTGTTAAGCTCTCTAAGGTAATTCTATTCAACAATTCGATAGTTTCTTTTGTCATATCTTTTTCTTGAATCTCTTTAGCGATTACATAATCCCATAGACCCATGTTTATCGTGAGCGAAGGATACATACTTAGAAAATCTAAAACAGAGACCTCAATAGGAGTTTTTCTTATCTTTGTCTCACATCTTCCACCAAAATAAGCAGACATTAGTTGCCCTTTGACTTTTGCATTAATCTTTGTGCTGATTTTAGATAATGGTTGTATTCCCATTTGTCTTAATGCACATTTTCCTAGAGAAGCGCTAGAGTATATTTTATTGAGATTACCTTTAATTTGGAATTTATCAAAATGTTTTTCTATATTCTTATACAATTCATAAGTTGAGACTAAATCATTAAGATTGTAGTCAAGATATTCTTCATTAATAACTCCGTGTTCTTTAGCTTTCTTCTTTATAGTCTCACATTCAAAGAATTTACCAGCGCTTTCTAAACTAGCGTGTTTATCATCCATGAATATAACTGATGGAGTTCTCAAATCTAAGAAATGACCTTTAAACCTCTTAGAGAATTGAATAAAACTAATAGCCGAATCTATGCTCTTTATTTTCAGTCTAGGGAGAAACTTATTTTGTGATAGTTGAATAGAAAACCAATCTCCTTTATGTGTATGCCTACTATCACTAAAATGTATAGCTAATCTGCTCAAATCAAAGGGAAGATTAAAGCCAACACATAAAGATTTAGCTTCAAGCATTTCAGGATAAAAGATATCTTCAATGAATCTTTCAACATCAAAGAGCTGAATGTTATTTTTATCGCAATACTTCTTAATAATTTCTAATTCTTCTTTAGTAAGGTTATCTTTATGGTAAAAAATTCCCGTTAAATTCTTCTGTGAGTTCTGAACTATCATAAAAGAGCCAAACTTTAAGTTTTGATATTCATCACTTGTTGTTTCAGTGTCAAATATAAGCAATCGAGTAAATTCATTATTCACTTCTGTGCCTTCCCATTTAAGTTTTTTGTTAGTCTCTTCTGTATAAGCTCTAATTGCTATCTTATTTCTCATTGTTTAACTCATTAATCTTTTTTTCTCTTAGTTCACGTAAACATTCTATACCTAACTCAAAAAATCCAATAGAGCTAGTTATAGCCATAATCTCTTTATCTTTTCTCAATTCAACTGGAAGAGAATCTTGAAAACAGCTAATAAAATCATGAAATTCTTTAAGTAGAGGTATTTGCTGTTCTGAGTTTATTCTTCCATGTACATGATGGCTTTCTATTTTCTGATTAGGCGCTTTCAAATTAACCTTATCCATCTTTCCCTTCTCTATTCTCTTTCTTCTATTCCCTAAATATCTGGTTAAATCTTCATTCATCGGAATACACCTCATAGACTTCTGAATCTTCTTTTGATTCTTCAATATCTCGAACATTCTCAGGATTAGTTTCTAATCTGTGCCTCTTTCTGTAAATATCAATTATTATTTTATCTTTGAATGGTGTAAGATAGCTAGAATCTCCAGTTAAAAGATAATTCTTAACTGCATTGTAATAAGACCCAATCAAAGAAGCATATTTTGATTTGTTTACTATGATTGTGATTATTCTACCTTTTTCATAAATCTGCAAAGCTCTTTGTATTGAATCTGTTTTATTTGCTATCCATCTGCCCGACCTCTTCCTTATTGCTTTTCCTAGATAAATTAAAGTCTCAGATTGAGCAAAACCTATTTCTTCACAAGCAGATGATAGAGATTCCCCTTTTCTCATCTGTCTTAATATCTCTAAAGCCAAAATTCTTTTATGCTTTTGCTTAGCAGTTAGTAAAGTCCATCTTTTCTTAGACAAATCTAAATCGCTTAATCTTTTTTCTCTTAAAACTTTAAGAGATTCATTAGGAAAATAATCGTGAAGCCTTGTTATTCTTTTATAATATCTTGAATTATTATTAACGTGTGTCTTCCAATGATTGAAAGACGAGTGTCTTGCTGAAAATCTACCTCTTTTTTCCATAGACACAAGAAAATAAAAATAAATTGTGTTTCGCTACTAGATAGCTCATCAGTATGGTTAATCTTCTACTTGTGCAGTAGGCAACTCTTTCTGTTTTTCATCTGTAGCTAAGAGAATCGTATAAGCTGGACTTTTATCATCAAGCTTCTCTCCTTTCTTCGCTTCAAAAGGCATAACTATCACTCTAACAGTTTGCCCCGCAATCAATTCAACCACGCCAGAAAAGAACTTTTTGTTATTTTTCTCTTTGCGCCACAATGCGCCAATCTTTTTTAAAGCCATTTTCAACTTGCACCCCCTTTCATGTTATTGTCTTCTTGCAAGAAATCTTTCAAGTGCTCATACAGCGCTGTTCTGATTATCTCAGCCTGTGAACAACCTCTATGTTCTGATGCTTTCCTTAAAACCCTTCGTAGAGCCTCAGGAAGGCACACCAATAGTTTACTTGTTTCTATCATGGTAAAACTAGGCTACCTATATTCTTATATAGGCTTAATATCTAATATGATATAGATAGTATATACAAGATGAGACTAAAATGAGTGAAAATGATAACGAAGACGTTGATGAAGCGATATTAAAAGCCGTAGAGGTGAGACAATTCATCAGAAGGAAAGATTTGCTCAAATTATTATTGAAAGAAGATGAAAAAACTAAGTCGAATACAAAGCACAAAAATGGTTAACTCATATTATTTAACATCACACAAGCACACACTAAAAAGCACAGCGCACAAAACGCTGAGAAAGCACAACTAAAAGTGGTGAAATAGTGCTAAAACAGTACAAAAACGCTAAAATGACCATAAATAACCAAAATAACCCGCTAAATACCACTAAATCCGACAAAAACAGCAGCGCTAAAAAGGGGAAAAAGGGGATTCAGGGGAAAAAATCAGCAAAAAATTACGCTAACGTAGCGCAAAGTCCCTTTATTTCACGTAAGCGTACGCATGAGCCCACGCTAGAGCGTACGCTACCAGCGCAGACGCCTATTTTTCCACAGCAGAGCACGGCGGAAATGGCGGATTTGTGGGCGGAAGAGGACATAAAAAAGCTGGATATATCTAAAGCAACACTGAATAGGCACATTTCTAACTTAATAGGGCTGAAAAAACTTATTACAATTAAGTCAGAAGATTTTAGAAAGTTTGGATTGACAGAAACAGACAAAAAAGCCCGTTTTCTAACACTAGCTAGAAATGATTCTCTTCCAAAATACTACAATTTAGTTCTATCTTCATTAAAGAGCGAAGACCCAACTATGAAGAAAAACGCCCTTATTGAACTTGAATCAATGAACTCTATTAGTCTGTTGCCTAGCCAACTAACCAATTTAGTCTCAAAGTTATTAAAAGAAAGCTATGAGATAAGTGAAAGAATAATCAGAGTAATTTATAACAATTTTCAGAAAGGAATTGTACCATCAAACTTAAACAAACTTCAAAATAATTTAATCTTGTTCTACGAAAAGAATAAAGAAAAGACAAATCAAAACACTAAAACTTCAATAATGTTCATGCTAGGAGTGCTAGGCAATAAGAAAATAATTAAGTTTCTCAAAGAAGATATAATCAAAAATAAAACTTATAATGACTTGCAACTGGAAGGTTATATTAGTTGGTTTGTTGCTAAAGTAATTGAT
>CAZHCL010000015.1:0-19074 GCA_964530955.1 Candidatus Woesearchaeota archaeon
TTGCATGAAAGAGCACTATTAATAGTACCCAATTGGCTCTGTTCAATATCAATACTCCTTAATTGAATTGTACTGTTTAAAGAGAGAGTATCATTGGCAAATATATCAAGACTCCCTTCAAGGTTAGAACTACATCCTTTCGAAGATAGAGCCTCGCTTTTCTGTCTATACAGAACAGCAAGACTAGCAGTCCTTTCCATCAATCTCTTAACCTGGCAGTTATACACTTCAGGATCAGCAAAAATAGCCCCGTAAAGCAAAGAGTTTCCATTTTCAGAAGAGTAGAAAACAGTTTGCCCATTCTTTTTCACACTCTGTGAATTAAGATTAACATCGACATTACATCCTGAGCTGCTGAAACAAACAGTTATACTATTTTTAATGCATTGTTTTATATCAGAAGTAAAATTAATTGAATTAATTGATAATCCTGAGATTTCATCCTGAACATCGGTCGGCGCATTTATGAAACAATAATTATCCTGATTGCTCCAAAGAAATATCAAATCAGCAACCTTGTAAGGAAAATTAAAAGGTTTGACAAAAACAGTTGCCCCTTTTCCTTCGACAGTGCTTGCAGAGAATATGTATTTATTGTAAAATGTGCTTGGAACTCCAGGAGTTGTCCATTGGCTTCCAACACCCGACTCGGTTGCAACACTTATCTTTTGAGAACCAAAACTTCCAGTAGAATCGCATGAATTAAACACTCTTGTCGTAACAGGAAAAGTTATCAAAGTTGTTTTAGCGCTCTCAAGACTAGTCTCAACGGGAGAAAGAATTATTCCAAGTTGTTGCCCTGCAAAAGTATCCTGAACTTTCCTGTCCTGATTTATAAGATTAGTCGCTGCATATATTGCAAGAAAAAGAATCACCGCGCCCACAATAAGAGCAAAGAGCCAGCCAAAACTGAATTCAAATCCTTTTTTATTTTTTAATCTCATCTTTTTACCTTTCATTATTTATATTACCTACTATTTGCCTAATTTAACAAGAGCATCAAAGCTACCCTTTGAAACAGTAATTGATGCCTTTCCATTCTGGGTAGGAAAGCAGAAAAATCCATTAATATCTGTATGCTGAAGAACATTGTAAAAGCTTCCGCCGCACGAACTCCTAGGATAAAAGAAAAAATTATTTCTTAGAGGAGCATAATTATGTAATCCTGTTTGCACACTCTGATCAGCCTGACTTGATGCACTAGCATTAAGATAACCTAAACAAACTTGTTGCACGCCAGAAGGAACATCCTCTGTAAAGACATAGGAAGATGCACCATCAGAAGCCCAAGCAGAATTAATTTTAGTCTGTAAGTCCTGGACAAAAAGCTTGCACTGCACATTGCTGTCAGTATTTAGAAATTTAACTATGATATAACCAGCAACCGCAAGTGTTGCCACAATAATTATTATCGAAAATATAACCCCAAAAGACAACTGAAGCTGCGCCCTTTTTTGCATATGCAAAAAAGAAATGTTTACTTATTAAAGCTTTTTATTCTCATTAATAACGTAATAAAGTAAACTTGTTCCATGAGAGTTTAAAAATAAACATTACTAGTTAATAATAAGTTATTTCTTTTGATAATTCTCATATTATGCTTACCATTACATTATTAACTAAAAGTGAATATTTGTGCATTTTGTAATGGTAAGATTATTTGTCCAGTCCCTTCAATGTCCCAGAAACTCTCAGCACTTTTATTCCAGACTTAGAAAGCTCAAATGAAGCACGGACATCATTCAGAGAAGCGCGCTCAACCGCAAGAACTATCTTTCCACCAGAGCTTTTAACAAAGAAAGGAGCAGCTTTAGCCCATCCCAATATGCCAATATAATCAAGAATTGTTTTCTCAACAACTTCCCTACTCTCGACCTCAATAAGAAGATATCTCTTTTTCATCCTCATAGACGACTTAAGCTTTAACATGTTAAAGCTAGTGAACGTTCATTTAAATACCTTATTTCAAAATTAATTATTGATAGACCTTGCCTTTTCAGATTCAATATGTCTTATCATGGATTCTGGAGCTCCATTACGAAATGCCTCTTGGAATAGTCTTGCTTCTTCTAAATCGTTTCTTGGAAGAAGAGGGCTTTTCTCTTGAGAATTTCTTGAACGAGAATTCATATTATCAAAATACCCTTCCAAAATCATATCAAAAACTGTTTGAGCAATATCTCCTTCTGAGGCAACGTAATCTACAAACCCTATTTCAAAAGCTTTTTCTGGCTTTAAGCTCAATCTTTTTTCTCCATCAGAAAGAATCTTTAATGTTTCTTCCGTACCAACATGACGTTGCAGCCTTGAGCAGCCACCCCAACCTGGCAATATTCCTAGTCTTTTCTCAGGCATTAAGAATTTAGCTTTAGGGCTAGATATTCTAAAATCACAGGCAGCGGCTAATTCACAACCTCCCCCGATACAAAAACCATCAATAGCTGCAATTTTTATCAATGGGGATTTTTCTATTCTTTGAATGGCAATTTGCCCAACTCTTGAAAACCCATATGCAGTCTCATTTGTCTGAGAAGCCATATATGGAACATCCGCTCCGACAGAAAATGCTCCTTCGCTAAGTAAAGAAGATTCATATGGAAATAATATATTTAAAAAATTATTAAGTCTTCCGCGCAAGCCTCTTTGTAAGGGCTGTTGAGGAGGGTAAGAACCAGGATAAAAAACTACATAATTAACTCTACCCCTAACACTATCTAACCTATCTGCTATCTGAGTTAGAGTGTCTGGAAAAATGGCATTATTATTAGATTTATTCCTTATATTAATAAACAAAATTTCTGGATACCGAATATTCGCTCCTTCCACTAGGATTGAAGGAGTTTTGCATGATATCTTATCGTATCTTTCATAGGTAACATCATTTTTCATAATTATCATATGCTCTGAGATTATTTAAATATTACTATTCATTAGTTACAACAAAAACGAGCTAAAAATTAGAAATAGATTATTGGTTCTCGCTCAATCCTTTTCTTTGTCTAATCTTTCTGATAACTTCAGCCTGTAACTCAAGAGGCATTTTCTGGAATTCCTGATCCATAAGAGAAGAAATTCCTCTTCCTTCAGTTGAACTTCTTAAGTCATTGCTCCATCCAATCATGCTGCTTACAGGAATCTTTGCTTTTATGAATGTGTCATTTCCTTCCTGCTGTACGTCAATTAAAATTCCTCTCTTGCTTCCTATCAAAGCAGTAACTGTTCCCATGAAATCAACTGGAGTTTCAATCAAGTGAGTCTGAATTGGTTCAAGTATAGATGCTCCGCCTTTCTTCATGCAATCATACATTCCAAGTCTTACCGCTGGATAAATCTGAGCAGGACCTCTATGCATATGGTCAACGTGAAGCTTTGCATCATGTAATATTAACTTTGACTTCATAAGTGGCTCTTTTGCCATAGGCCCTCCATCAACGACCAATCTCCATCCGTCAATTATTGATTCAATTACTTCAGGAAGCAAAACCAGTCCTCTTGTCCTGTCCTCGAAAACATTTCCTTTGTAAATTTCCTGATATTGTCTTGCCTCTTCATTGGTTATTCCAAGCTGAGAAAGTTTCTTCCATATATCTTCTGCCTTTTTCTTTATTCTTGCTTCAGGAAGCTCTCCTCTTTCAATAGCGCCATAAACAGAATCTTCCAAAGGTTCCATTTCAAAGAAGAATATGTTGTGTCCATTTGGAGTTCTTACTTCAATCTCTCCACTATTCTTAGTTAAGCTTTCTCTGTAAACAACTATTGGTGCTCCAGTTTTAACTTCAAGTCCTTTTTCACTCTTTATTCTTCCTTCAATAATTTCAAGATGAAGTTCACCCATTCCAGAAATCAAGTTCTCTCCAGTCTCTTCATTAATTTCTATTTTGATGCTTGGATCTTCCTTTCCTACTTTTCTAAGTATTTCAATAAGCTTTGGTAAGTCAGAAGACTTTACAACTTCGATGCTTTTGGTAATAACTGGCTGGAATATGTGCTTTATCTCTTCAAATGGAGTCTGCTCATTCAAAGTGATTGTATCTCCAACATCACAGTTAAGACCTGCAATTGCAAGAACGTTTCCAGCAGGAACAGCATCAAGCTGTTCTGGCTTTATTCCATTGTAAACAAGAACCTGTTGTATTCTATATTTCTTCTTATTCATATTTGAATAAACTTCACTTCCATTAACCAAAGTTCCAGAATATAATCTTCCGGCAGAAATTTCTTTTCCTGATCTAGGGTCGATGACAATTCTAGTAATTACAAAAGCAACCTCTCCATCCTTGTTGCATGAAAGCAAATCTTTTCCAAACTTGCTATCAATATCTCCTCTCCATATTTTAGGAATTCTGTAACTCTGAGCTTCAATAGGATTTGGAAGATGTTTTACAGCCATGTCAAGAACTACTTCATGCAAAGGAGCCTTTTCCCATACCCATTTCTTTTTCTCTTCATCAGTCATTTCATTGTAAAGTCTGTAGATATCTTTGAAAGTGATATTTCTTTTCTTCATGAAAGGAACAGATAAAGCCCAGTTCTCCCTTGCAGAACCAAAAGCAACGCTTCCATCAAGAACATTAACCTGCCACTTCTCTTTGAACTCAGGTTCAGCAATTGCCATTATATGCCTGTTGAATTCCTGAATAAGCTTTGTAAATCTTTCCTGCATCTGCTCAGGCGTTAACTTCAATTCTTTTATCAATCTATCAACTTTATTTATGAAAAGAACTGGTTTTACTCTTTCTCTAAGAGCCTGCTTAAGAACAGTTTCTGTCTGAGGCATTATTCCTTCAACAGCGCATACAAGAACGAAGGTTCCGTCAATTGCTCTCATTGCCCTTGTTACATTTCCTCCAAAGTCAACGTGACCAGGAGTGTCAATTAAATTAATTAAGTATTCTGTTCCAAGATATTCGTGAGCCATGGATACGTTTGCAGCGTCAACCGTCATTAATCTTTCCTGCTCGTCAGTGTGCTGCCAAGTTGTCATTCCCTCATCAAGATTTCCCGCATTTTTTGCAGCCATCATTCCCGCAGCTGCAAGAAGATTATCCGTAAAAGCAGTTTTTCCATGGTGAATGTGCGCACTTGTAGCTACGTTTCTTATGTTCTTCTGTCCATTCGTGAGTCTTTCAATCTTCCTTAAGCTTGATTCTTTTTCTGCCATTTTAGTCAATGAGAATATTTTGAGATAATAAAGTAGGTTTTTAAAGATTGCCCTTTGATAAGCTGAAGTCTGGAATAGCAGATAAAAATTTATTAACACGAAATTATTTCTTTTCTTGAGGGATGCTATTTAGCATATCCTCTAATTTTTTTACATCTTCTTCTCTTCCGATAACATTACAAGTATAACCTGATTTAAGTTCACGACCGCCAAAAAACCAATTACTGAAAACTGCGACCTCAGCAGGTTCATGTAACGAATAGATATTTGTATGGTCTAATTGATGAAGAAGTTCTGCTCTGCCAGTTCTGACTAAATCTTCAACCAAAAAATACATTCTGTCTCCCTGTTCACTACTATATTCTTTATACATGGTCAAGTTCATTATCTAAACTATTTAAATGTATCTTTTTAGTAGTAACATTATAAAGAAAATCTACCCAAACACAATCTTCCTAACCTTCTTAGCAATCTCATCCGGATTCTTGTGCTGCCAGACATTCCTTCCTATTGCGAGACCGGCAGCTCCAGCTTTAACAGAATCCTTAGCCTCTTGAAGAACAGCATTCTCATCCGTCTTCTTCCCTCCAGAAAGCACAAGCAAACATTTTCCAGCAGACTTAACTGCCCATTTCAAATCTTCCAAATTTCCATCATATTGTATCTTAACAATATCTGCCCCTATCTCAAGTGCAGTCCTTGCAGAATAAGCCATTAATTCTCCCTGAGGCTTACCTTCAACTGCCTTTCCTCTTGGATATATCCAGGAAATTACGGGAATCCCTTTTTTATGCGCTTCCTCCTGAATTGATTTAAATTCACTTAACATTTTAGATTCATATTCACTTCCAACATAAATTGTATAACCAACGGCAACAGCACCAAGCGCAAGAGCTTCCTTCACACTACAAAGTTGCTCAGACATAGGCTCTCCTTTATACAAACTTGTCTTACCATTTAATTTGATAATCAGAGGCACTTTGCTTTTCTTTATCTCAGAAGAATATTTCTCAGCAATTCCTTTTTGAAAAATAAGTCCAGTAAATTTTCCCTTCTTGGCTATGTCAATTATAAATTTAGGATCCACATTTTCATCATTGAATTCTATAGGTCCATGCTCAAGTCCCTGGTCATAGGCAATAAAAAAAGCTTTGCCCTTTTTTGTTATCTTTTTTAATGATGCTTCCATAGAATTAGTTAATTTTTGATATATAAAAAACTACTGGCAGCCCTATTTGATATTCATTTTTCTTTCCTTATCAATCATTATCAATCTAGACCTCGCTCTCTCAGGATTGAGCCTACAAATGTTAAGAACCTCAAGAACTTTTTGAAGCAGCTCATCATAGCTTTCTCTCTTGTAACTGCGGAGATTTTCTATTCTTCCCTTGGTGCTCTCTTTTAATTTTATCGTCGTTATTTTACCATTTTCAGAGTCTTTTCCAGCGTCCATGCAGGTATACAAAGGTATACCTATTTAAGCTTTATGTCATTACATAATAACTACGGAATAGTTGTCACCATAAAGTTTAAATAGCCCCCGTGGGTACTACTATTAATTAAATTTTAATGCAAACCATGGAATATAAAAATATATTGGTTTTACTTGTGGCAATATTTGCAGTGTCAATGACTATTGCAAGTGTTAGCGCAGATAATTTCGCCAGTATAACAAGCGTAGAAGTCAACGGCGTTGTCGTTGATCTCGGTTCTAGTGCATCAAATGTGAATGTCGGCATTATTGCTGGACAGACTATACCTATAAAGGTAAACTTTGGAGCACAAGGAAACGCTTCGGACGTCAGATTGAAAGCATGGATCTCAGGTGCAAGCGGTTACTCGTATTCCTCAGACAGGTTTGATGTTTATTCAGGAAGCAGCTACAGCAACACAGTTGCTCTGCAGGTTCCTTTGAACATTGATCCAACTGAAGGATTACAGCTTCACGTATCTTTGGAAAGTCAAGATTCCGGATACACTGAACAAGTAATTAACTTAGCAGCACAGAGAGAATCTTATTTACTTGAGATTCTTGATGCGAATATGGACAGCACTGTCCAAGCCGGAGATAATGTGCCAGTTGATGTAGTTCTTAGGAACAGAGGAAGCCATAACTCGGACGACACTTTTGTGAAGGTAAGTATACCTGCACTTGGTGTTGAACAGAGAGCTTACTTCGGAGATATGTCTCCAGTCGACCAGCCACTTTCATCCAATGGACAAGATGTATTGAACACCCAAGATGCTTCTGAGAGAAGTATGGTATTGAGCATTCCTTTGAGTGCCAAGCCCGGTGTATACACAGTTCAAATTGACGCATATAATGGCGATTCTTCCACAGAAGTAACAAGAAAAGTTGTTATTGCAGGACCTAGCAGCGATACTCTAGTTGTCTCCCCAATACAAAGCCAAACATTTGGCGTTGGAGATCAAGGCACCTATAGCATAACGCTAGTTAATTCTGGTGACAAAATAAAGGTTTACAACATTGCAGCAGTGAGCTCAAGTGATGCTCTAAGCGTAAGTGTTGATCAATCCCTTGTTGCAATTCCAGCCGGATCAAGCCAGACTATTAAGGTTACAGCATCTGCTACAAAAGCAGATATCTATACCTTTGCAGTCAATGTGCAATCTGCTGGCGATAATGTGGCAAAAGAAAGCTTTACCGCTAATGTCTCGGGAAGTTCTACAGGAAGTGCAATTACAGGAAATACAGCAGTTGTATTAACTGTTGTACTTGCTATAGTATTTGTCGTGCTTCTAGTTGTACTGATTGTCTTGCTTACAAGAAAGCCTGAAAAAAGCCAAGAATTTGGCGAAAGCTACTACTAAACACTCTTTTTAATTTTTTATTTTTTTTATTAGAGTAGCCTTTTCTTTTTTTATTATTTTTTATTAAAAAAGATATAATATCTTTTAGATTGACAGAATCTTTATATACAACAAAACTTCCTAAAATTAATGGAAGCTCTTCAGGAACGCCCATTAAATAATTCTAGAGATTTAGCTTTTGCATTCTTAAACAATCCTATTTCAGGAGCATTTGATTTAGGTAAATTACAAAAATTCTTATCAGGTTATGCAAATAGTCAGAGAACTGATGAACACATCACTTATTTTACAAGCTTTGGAGAACCAAGACTTAAAACCTCAGTTAAATCAAGATATTACTCAAGAGAATCTGAAGATGGTCCTGGCTGGGATTGCAATGAACTATACAGAGCATCTGTTGACTATAGGGCAGAGGTCAAAATAGATTGGGCTTCAGATAGATGCGGTGATTGGGAATCAAATCAAGGACCTAGCACAATAGGCAAATTAGAAGTAAGAAGTAGGCTAAAAGAATGGCGCCACGCTGACAAAGTAAATGAATCAATTACACTTCAAATAGATAATAGGTTGGGAAAATTGCCTACCTGCAGAGTAGTTTTAAAAGTTTATTACTCCAATGGCATTGAAAGCGAAAACAACGGAGATACATTTAGATTGACAAGAAATGACTATCTCCTTGTACCGGGAGCAGGTTTCCCTTTCCTATTCTTTAGAAATGCAAGATGGGGTAAATCTCCCGAAATAACTGAAATACCTACTGAAAGTTTTCTGAGAGATTGGGCAGTTGAAAGATACAATAGAAGATAATAGAGGAATTTTTAAATAGCCTTTTTGTTTAATTCAGGAATGGTTTATGTGAAAAAGATGGTGATGACTGGGTTCAAGTCATTTGCCAGACGCACAGAAATTCTTTTTGACAAAGGAGTTAATGTCATACTTGGACCTAACGGAAGCGGAAAAAGCAATGTTGCAGATGCAATTTGCTTTGTTCTTGGAAGGCTCTCTATCAAGTCAATGAGGGCTGCAAAAGCAAAAAATCTTCTATTTCTAGGCTCAAAATACATAAAACCAGGCAAAGAAGCATCGGTAGAGATAGTTTTTGACAATTCTCAAAAAACATTTGCCATAGACAAGGATGAAATAAGCCTTATAAGAATAGTAAGACGCAATGGTCAAAGTATTTACAAAATAAATGGAGATACAAAAACAAGAGCAGATGTAATAGAAATGCTTGCTCATGCAGGAATTGACCCTTACGGATTTAATATTATCCTTCAGGGCCAGATTCAACATATAGTAAGAATGCATCCTGATGAAAGAAGAAAAATAGTTGAAGAAGTCGCAGGAATATCTATTTATGAATCAAAGAAAGAAAAATCTCTACATGAACTCGAAAAAACAGAAGAAAAACTAAAAGAAATTTCTGCAATTCTGAGAGAAAGAACAATTTATCTTAAAAATTTAGAAAAAGAAAGAGCACAGGCATTGAAATTCAAAGAATTAGAAACAATGCAGAAAAGGCTGAAAGCTTCCATTCTGACAAGAAAAATAGAGGATAAAACAAAGGAAGTTCAAAGCATAGTAAAATCAATAGATGAAAAATCTTCCCAAAAGGATAAGATAAGACAGGAAGCACAAAAACTCCAAGAAGAAATAGAGCAATTACAGGAAAAGATAAATCAGATTAATAAAAGCATACAGCAGGCAACAGGAGTTGAGCAAGATTCTCTAAACAACCAGATAGCCAACACCAAGGCAGAAATAGAAGGCCTTAAAGTAAGAAAAGAAAATTATGAAAACAAAAAGCAAGAAGTTGAAAGAAGAATTGAAGAAATGAAGAATTCAATTCCTTCTCTTGAACAGGAAATAACCGAATTAAGAAAAGAATCTCCTCTTGTAGCCAGAAAAGCCCAGGAATTAAAGAAAAAGAAAGATGACCTAGCAAAGATAGAGGAAGAAAGGAACAAGCTTTTCAATTTAAGAACAGAAATGTTCTCTCTGAAAGAAATATCTAAAGACAAAGAAAGACAGCTGGCGAAAGCAAATTCAGATTCTGACTCCCTTCTTAAACAAATTGAAGATATATCAGTCAATTTAAAAGAAAAAAATGAAGAAGAATGCTCCAAATCGCTTTCTTCATTAAAAAACTCCCTGAATGAAAAGGAAAAATCTCTTGACTCTCTCCATCAGGAAGAAATAAAGAATGCTAAAATAATTTCTGTAGCTGAATCAGAAATAGAAAGGGCTGAAAAAATAAAGGGACAAGTTGAAAAGATTGATGTCTGCCCATTATGCCAGAGCAAAATAACTCCAGAGCATATACATCATGTTTTTCTCCATTCAGATCAAAAAATATCTGAATTTAAATCACAACTCACTAATTCAACTGAAGAAACCAGTAAAATAAAGAATGAAAGAACTACAATCTATCAACAAATAAAGGAAATTAAAGAAAAAACAGCACAATTAGAATCAGAATTAGTTAAGCAGAGAACTCTGAGGGAAAGAAAAGAACAGCTGAAGAGGCTTGTTGAATCTGAAAGGTTGATAAGAGAAGAGATTGTTAAGATAGAAGATAGAAGAAAAGTCCTTGAAGTAAGAATAGTAGACCTTCCAAAGATACAGGAAAAATATGACTCAATAGTCCTTGAAATAGAAGAAATATCCTCGAGAACAAAAGAAGATACTGACACTTCACTTCTTTACAAAGAAAGAGAAATTGAAAATATAAGAAATATTATCAAGCACAGTTCAAGAGACCTTGAGGAAGTTAGGGTAGAAATAACAAACATAACCTCAAATCTAGAAAGGAAACATTCCTTCCTTGAACAAAAAGAGAAGCAGGAAGAAGAACTTAATCAAAAATTCAAAAAAATGTTTGAATCAAGAGATGAAATGCAGCTCTCAATACAGGATAAAAACATCGAGCTTACAGAAATACAAAGCAATGTAAGGCAAATTGAAGAACAAATAAATTATCTCAAGATAGGAAAAGCAAAGATTGATGCAGAAAAAGAATCAGTTGAAATGGAAATGCATGATTTCCCAGGCTTAGAGATAATAAAGGCAACAATTGAAAATCTTGAAGAGAGACTGAAAAAATCTCAGGAATCTCTCTACCAAATAGGCTCAATAAACATGAGGGCGCTTGAAGTTTATGATGAAATAAAGAAAGAATATGATGCAGTTCAGGAAAAAGTCTTAACTCTTGAAAAAGAAAAAGATGAAATAATGAAAATAATAGAGGAAATAGACAAAAAGAAGCTCAAGTCTTTCATGAAAACATTCAGGGCAATGAATTCCTTGTTTACAGAAAACTTCTCAAAACTTTATACAAAAGGAGTCGCCTATCTTGAGATTGAAAACGAAGAAGATGTTTTTGCAGGAGGAATAAATATAGTTGTAAGACTTGCAAAAGGAAAATACTTCGATGTAACTTCTCTTTCTGGAGGAGAGCAAACATTGGTCGCACTTTCTCTTCTATTTGCAATACAAGAGTATAGACCTTATCCATTTTACATATTTGATGAAATTGACGCAGCGTTAGACAAAAGAAACTCAGAGAGACTTGCAGCCCTTCTAAGCCAATACATAAAATCAGGTCAATATATAGTAATAACACACAATGACTCAATAATAATGAGTTCAAACATCCTTTACGGAGTAAGCATGCATGAGGGAGTTTCCAAAGTCCTCAGCCTTAAGATAAATAACGAGCCAGTCAAGCACACTGATGAAGAACTAAAGGAAGAAAATCCAATTCCAGAAGATAAAGCTGAAGATGCAAATGAAATAAAGGAATTAGAGGAAGAAATCGCAGAAAAAGACGCACAAAATATAGATAATGAAGAAACTGAAGGTTAATCTTCTTCCTGCACTTTTCTGGAATAGCTAATAATTGACTTGAACATCTTCTTAATATTCTCAATATCTTTAATTCCCTGTTCCTTTGCCTTATTAGAAACCTTAAGCAATAACTCTTTTTCCCTTTTCATATCTCTAACAGGAAGAAATCTTTTTTTCTTGTATTTTCCTATTTTCTTTGCCACAATAAGCCTCTCCCTAAGCAAAGAAATCAGCTTAGTATCCAGCTTGTCAATCTCTTTCCTTAGTTTATTTATGTCTTCTTCCATCTAATATTCTCCAAGAGTCTTTTGAGTTTTTCCTTCAGGGAAAAGTATCTTCCAAGTTGCCCATGTTTTTCTGAATAACCCAGAATCAGCAAGTTTTTTTCCATTCTTTCTGAGAAATTCTTTAGTCGCAGGATCAGAAGGATAACCGCTCCCTAAATCTCCATGTTCTCTAAAGGCATCTTTAAGCTTAGAAACTTCCTCTTCCCTTCTAACCTTTGCAAGAATAGAAGCAGCAGAAGCAGAAACATGATTGACATCCGCTTTATGCTCGCAACGAACATCAAGATGCTCTTTGTTCTTCACATGCTCAAGCAAAGTGTTCCTCCAAGATTTAGTGTTTACAGAAGGACAGTCTACAATAACTTTAATCTTTTCCTTCATTCCCTCAGTAATAGTATTTATTATTTCAGCAGTCTTAATAGCCTCAAGAGTATTCAAATTTACTCCACCAGTAATTGAATTATCTATCTGCTCAGGAGTAGACATAACAACATGAGAATCGACAGCAGTATTTCTTATAACCTCCGCAAGCTTTACTCTAACAGGATGAGAGAGTTGCTTTGAATCATTAACTCCCTGTTTCTTGAGAAATTCCTCATCCTCTTTTCTAAGTAAGACGCCTGCGAGAATCATCGGGCCAATCAGAGGTCCTCTACCTGCATCATCTATTCCCAAAATCAGCTCAGAAGATTTATGTTCCATTTCAGTAAACAGATATTTCAGGTTTAAAATTGTTTGCAGCTAGAACCTAAAAAGCACCTTATCAAAATCCCCGACATTTCCATTAATTACTTTGACTCCTTCACTTTCAAGAAGCGCAATTTTCTTTTTCGTGCCAAAAGCAAATCCCCCAAGCTTTCCGTCTGAAGAAACAACCCTATGACAGGGAACTTCAGGAGCGTAGGGATTCTTATTCATCGCATTTCCAACGGCACGATATGCCTTACTTCCAAGAGCAATCGCAATTTCCTTATAAGTTGTAACCTTTCCCTTAGGAACCTTTCTAAGTATAGAATAACATTTTTCCGAAAAACTTTTATCTTTCATTTTATCTTAAATAGGTAACATAACCAAGCAATATTGCAGAAATCAAAGCAAGCACCATCCCCACTTTCTGATGAACTCTGATAAATTCCTTGTTTATGTACATTCCAATAAGGACTGCTATTATTATATAGCTTTCTGAAAGAGCGACTGTAATCCCTATAGGCGCAAGAGTCATGGCAAAAGCAAAACCTACCCAAGCAGCATTATCGAAAAGACACATTCCAAGCACAATCTTCTTTTGCTTCCTGACATCCCTGAACAATTTACGAGTAGATTTATGATATATTAAATAAAATAAGCAAATTACTGCCATAAATATATTCAAGAACCAGTTCATCATCAATCCACCTGAATCACGAGAACCTACTCCTATCAGGAAATTAGCAGAACCCATTACAATTGCAGATAAAATTGCAAGAAAAACTCCTTTTTCAAGCCATAACTTCTTTTCAAGATGATAACTTCTTAAAGAAACTAAAACAAGCCCAATTATTAAAGAGGCTACAAGAACTCCCTGCAATAGATTTATAGTCTCCCTAAGGACGAGAAAAGCAAGCGTTGATGAAACTATTATCTCCAAAGACCAAATCGGCTCAACAACAGACAACTTTCCCTTTTTCAGTGCCTCAAAATCAAGCAACGCAGCAAAAAATAGTATCAAGGAAGCAAAAAATAGCACCAAAAATTCTTTATTATTAAAAGAAAAGAGAGAAGGAATATCTTTTATAACAAAAGGTAGTAAAACAACTGCTCCAAAACCTGTTACAATGAATAAAGTCTCCCAATCTCCAAGCTTTCTGATAGATTTTTGCAGAAAGAAATCACCAAAACCCCAACCTATAATCGCTACCAGGGTAAATATTATCGCTAATGGAAATGCCATTTTTTTTATTATTTTAATCTTTTTTAAAACTAGCAGCGGGTGGATTTGAACCACCGACCTCGAGGTTATGGGCCTCGCGAGCACTCCAGGCTGCTCTACGCTGCTATACACATAGAGCATGAAAAAGGCTTATAAACCTAACTATCCTCGATATAATATGGCTAAGGCTAAAGCAGTAAAAAAGCCGCAGAAGGAAGAAAATATCTGGAACTTCCCAAACCTCATAACTTTTATGAGAATAATTCTTACTTTCCTAACTCTCTATTTAATATTCGGAAGGTATTCAATCATCTCAATAGTTATAACATTCACACTAGGAATGCTTACAGACTTCCTTGATGGTCAAATAGCAAGAAGATTTAAGCTGACAACTGAATTTGGGAGAAAATTTGATATGATCGCTGACCGTTTCCTTATGATCTCAACAGTAGTAGGACTTATTTTCTATTACACCTACCTCAATTTGCTTGACCACTGGCATATAATCCAGATATTTATGATAATGAGCAGGGAAATAATCACATTCCCATTTGCTTTAATACTTATTTTATCAGGAAAAGAAATACCTCACGCGAAATTTATAGGAAAACTTACCACCTTCCTGCAAGGATTCGCATTCCCTTGTGTTATTCTGAGCATTTACTTCCATACATTCACATATATATCGCCAGTTATTGCAATAGCCACCCTCGTAGTAGGAATATTCTCAGCAGCCACTTTCGTTAAAGACTTAAGTAAGGAATAAGAGTTATGTTGTAACTACATAGAAGTTACAAATCGAAAGGTTTAAAAATAATAAAACATATGAAAAATTATGAAAAAAGGAATTTATACACTGGCAGATGAAGAGTTTCTGACACTTTTAGAGAGAGCTCACACAGTATTTACAAAGAGAAATTTACCTTATATGCTAGTAGGCGGAACTGCTGTTCAAGCACATATATTAAACTATATTCATCAAAAAACTGGAGACACCATAAGACATCTCGTAGAATCTCCTAAATTTAGATTGCAGGATCATTTGAGAGCAACAGACGACATAGACATAACACTAGATCCAAGAAAATTAGGGCTTGATACTGATGTAGGAAGAGTAATCATTGATTCATTGGATGAAATTGTCGGAGATGGCATATTCGTTTCACCTTCTGAAAATCATCTGACTAAAGTAGTATTAGCAAGAAGTGGATTAAAAAGACCCGTATTCGGAATTAAATTAGACAGTGAAGAATTGGGTAACGAAAATAATGTCTCATTTAATCTATATCAGGGCCCAAAAGATACAAATCAGAAATGGAAAGGTGGCATGAGAGAGTTTGAGGAAAACTTTTATTTTGATTTTATGGAGAGACCGAGCACAGTAAAACTAAACTACTGTTCCGAAGGAAGGATAGTGGAATTAAAAATAAAAAGCGCAGAAGACCTTTTAGCAACCAAGATTGCAAGAAATAGACCAAAAGACTTTGCGGATGGTCTTTCATTATACAGGCATAGTCTAGAATCTGAGAAACCTATCGACATTGCTAGAGTAAGATATCTTCTTAGCAGTCCTGATAAGACTCTTGGAGTACCTAATCCTGAATTAGTAGAAAAATACGAATTGTTTGAAAGAGCTACTAAAACTATAGAGAAGGATTAATTTTAATAACCCTTTTTCTCTCAATAAGCCATGGCAGAAACGAAAGGCAGTGCTGACTATAATAAAATTGGCTTCAAGTCAGGTTTGGAGATACATCAACAGCTTGACACTGGAAAACTATTCTGCAAATGCCCCGGATATCTAAGAAGTGATGAGCCTAACTTCACTATAATGCGAAAACTCCATAAAGTGGCAGGAGAAAGCGGAGAAGTTGATGTTGCAGTCAAGCATGAAGCCTCATTAGACAGAGAATTTGTTTATCAGGGTTATAAAGACACTACTTGTTTAATTGAAATTGATGAGGAGCCTCCAAAAGAAATCAATGAATCGGCTCTTAACGAAGCAATAAGAATTTCCCTTCTACTAAACTGCTCAATTTATCCCGTAACACAGATAATGAGGAAGACAGTAATTGACGGAAGCAATACCTCTGGTTTTCAAAGAACAACTCTTATAGCACATGGAGGTTATATAGAAACAAGTTTTGGAAAAGTTCCAGTAACCACCCTTGCACTTGAAGAAGATTCTGCAAGAATTGTAAGCGAAAATGAAAAAAAAGCAATCTATAGACTTGACAGACTTGGAATTCCCCTTGTTGAAATAAGAACAGACCCAGTTATGAAAAATCCTGAACAAGTAAAGGAAGCTGCTTTGAAGATTGGAGAAATACTAAGAGCATGCAAAGTCAAAAGAGGAATAGGAACAATAAGACAGGATGTAAACGTTTCTGTGAAAGGCCATGACAGAGTTGAAATTAAAGGATTTCAGGACCCTAAAATGATGGTTGCAACAATCAACAAAGAGATTGAAAGGCAATTATCTGAAGTAAAAGAAGGGAAAAAGCAAGGCTCTGTAAGAAAAGCGCTTGAAGATGGAAGCACAAAGTTTGAAAGACCTATTCCAGGGGAAGCAAGAATGTACCCTGAGACAGATTTACCACTTCTAAAAATAGGAAGAGACAAAATAAACGAACTCAAGAAGAATCTTCCAAAACTAAGAAATGAAATAAGAGACGAGCTAAAAAAGAAAGGCCTTAGTGATGAATTAATTAATCTTGTTCTTGATGGTAATCTTGATGAATTTGAAGTTCTTTTAAGAGCGTACAGCAAAGATGCAAACCTTGTTGCAAAAATGGTTGCTCTTTGGAGAGCAGAATTCTCTTCAAAATTGAAGAAAAGCATTGAAGAAATAAAAAACATCCTTACAGAAAGAGTTCTTGAAACGGTTTTGCTTCAATTTGCAGCAGGAAATATAAAAGAAGGAGACATAAAACCTATTTTATTCAAAATAGCCTCTGGAGAGAGCGTAGAAAAAGCACTAATAGTTGAAAAAGGAGATGATAATAAATTAGAAGAAGAAATATCTAAAATCATCAAGGAAAAACCAGGAATGAGAGCAAATGCATATATGGGATTAGTAATCCAAAAGCTCGGAGCAAATGTAGATAAAAGAAAAGCAATGGAAATTCTAAACAAACTAGTAAAATAATATGAAAAGAAAAGTTCTTTATATCTCAATTATTGCAGCAATCCTTATTTTGGGACTTATAATTGCAAGATTTTCCGTAGGCGGAGGAGAAGACAACTGGGTAAAGGATGATAAAGGAATCTGGGTAAAGCATGGAAATCCTTCCATAAATCCAAATTATGTAAATCTGCAGAGAGAAGGGCTTGTCTGCGCATTTACATTATACAAAATAGCAAAGAATGATGGAATAGTATTTGATTCACAATGCCTCGGAAGATGCGGAGACTACGCAGTAGATATAGTTCACAATCCAAGAATAGCAGAAGATGACCTTGCAGAAAACCAGTGCAATGATGTTATCGAAAAGCGAATAGTCAACTTTATCGAACTCGACAAAGATGAAAATATAGTAAGAGTCGTTGATAGCAATAATTAAAAACACCCTTTTTCTGGATAAAGTATGGTAGATTTCGCTAAACTCAACAAAGAAAGAGCGAAGATAGGCTCTTTGACTGAGAAGGATGACGGAAAGAAAGTCACAGTAGCGGGCTGGCTTTACGATGACAGAGACCTAGGAAAAGTAAAGTTCATTGTTCTAAGAGATATAACTGGAGAAATTCAGATAACTGGAATTAAGGGAGAGACAAGTCCTGAAGTTTTCAAGAAAATGAAAGCCCAAAGAGAGAGCGTATTCATCGTTTCAGGAACAGTAAAAAAGAATGACCGTGCTCCAGGAAAAAGAGAAATAGCACCAGAAGAGATTGAAGTTCTTGCTGAATCAGAACATCCGTTGCCTATCGACGTTACAGACTTTTCAAAAACAGAACTTCCAAAAAGACTTGATTTCAGATTCTTAGATTTCCATAGAAGAAAAATTCAAGCAGTATTCAAAATACAATCAGCAATATCGAATGCATTTAGAGAGCATTTCTATAACAAAGGATACATCGAGTTACAGCCGCCTTGCATTATAAGTGCTGCTTCTGAAGGAGGAACAGAGCTTTTCCCTGTCCAGTATTTTGAGCAAAAAGCATATCTAGCTCAAAGTCCACAATTATACAAGCAAATGTTGGCTTGCTCGATGGAAAAGACATATATGATTACACCTGTATGGAGAGCAGAGAAGCACAATACTCCAAGACATATTAATGAAATAAGACAAATGGATATTGAAGTTGCCTTCCTAGACCAAATGGGGATAATGAAAGAGCAGGAAGAAGTGGTCAAATACATAGTAAAAAAAGTTATGGAACAATGTAAAGTAGAACTTGACCTCCTAGGAATCAAATTAAAAGTTCCAGAAGCAGTTTACCTAAACTATGAGGATGCAATAAAAAAAGTAGGAGGCAAAATAGGAGAGGATTTCACACCAGAGCAAGAAAGAAAGCTATGTGCAATGTATCCTGGAGACCTTGTTTTTACATATTCCTGGCCTGCCTCAATCAAACCATTCTATATAATGCCAAAAGACGGCAAAAAAGACGCTAAAGTAAGCGAAGGATTCGACGCTCTTTATGGAGGAGTTGAAATATCCTCGGGTGGACAAAGAATTCATATCCCAGAATTACTAATAGAAAGAATAAAATCTAAAGGTCTTAATCCTAAGAACTTTGAATCTTACATAAACAGCTTTCGATACGGAAGCCCACCTCACTCAGGATGGTCGATAGGATTAGAAAGAATAACCCAAATTATATGTGGATTAGACAATGTAAAAGAAGCAACAATGTTCCCAAGAGACAGAGATAGACTTACTCCTTAAGTAAAAATATTAAAATATATATCAGTCAGAAGGCATATTTATTTTTCTTTGAGAATCAAGAGAACTAAGTGCTTGTCTTGCCTCAATAGGATTTTGCTTGCAGATATTGAATATGTTTAACATTTTTTCAATTATCTCTTCAAAAGTTTC
>CAZHCL010000016.1:0-17107 GCA_964530955.1 Candidatus Woesearchaeota archaeon
TAAAAGAAGTCCATGAGAAGCTTGAAAAGATATTCGCTACAAGAGAAACAAGAGTGGGCCTTTCAGAAATTGCTGGAGAAACAAATGAAGCAAGAATAGCTACTTTCGTTCCCCTTTTGCATCTTGATAATCAGCAAAAGGTCTGGCTTGAGCAGGAGAACCATCTTGATGAAATATGGATTCTTCTAAAGCACCTATACGAGAAGCAAAACGCTGAAAAACTTGAAGAAATGAGAAAGGAAGTAGAGGAAGAAATGAAAAAATCCCTTTCAGAGATGGATGAAGAGCAAAAAGAAAGAGTAGAAAAGCTAGAGGAAGATTTTGAAGATCCTCTTGGAGAATTAAGAGAGAATCACATTGAAACCATAAGTGAAGAAGATACAGAAGAATGACTTTCTTGCCTAAGAAGAACATTTTCACTTTCGAAAGGAAGATTTGACTCATGAATAAATCTTTCCAGTTCTCCAGAATCTCTATGACTGATAAACATCTCTCTTTCCGAATCAAGATACATAGTTCCACATACTCCAAAATTAAAAGAAACACCTCCTTCAACCAACTCAGGTCTAATTCCTTCTTCCATAAGCCTAGTTGAAATTTCCCTTTGATAATTTAGCATTTTTTCTTTATCGAGAAATGTTCCTTTCTCTCCCATTTTCCTAAGAAGTTCAGAGCTATAAGAATAATATAGATAGGTATACATTTTAATTGATGAATTCTATTCCATCTTTTGTGTAAGCAACAAGCCTTATTCCGACAGGTATGCTTAACAATGAAGATATAACTGCCATGTGCTCTTTTCCATTTCCAGAAGCGATAGAAAGCGCAACTTCAAGATCAGAAGAGAGTTTGCCCTTTACTTTTTGAATTATTTCATCCTTAAGAAGAGAAATAGGTTGCTCCGTATTGATTTTTATACTTTCAGATGAAGTTATCGGAAATTCCTCAGCTTCTTTGCTCTTTATAAGAATAACTCCATCCCATTTTCCTTTGTTAACAAGCGCAGATATCTGACCCCAGCTTTCCTTATCTTTTCCTAAAAAAGCCACTAGTTTCATATTTTGGAAACTATTAGAGGATTTATAATCATTATCATGTTCATATAATAGAATGAAAGCATAAGCCAGCCAAACCCATAAGCTTTATAACTTATTTTCATATTGTATTAGCATGGTGAAAGACATCCCTTTGAGCGAAGTTACTCTTAGGAGATATGAAAAGCCCTATGATTCTGGAAGAAGAGAGCTTGTAAGAAAAGTCTGCCTTTCCCTGGGCTTGTTGCAGCCAGGAGACTCTAGAGATATAATCGTTGATATTTTGCTTGTTCTTGAAAATGCAAGTAAGAAAAAAGAATGGCTTTCCTCTTTTGAAATAAGAGATAAAGTGCAGGCAGCAAGAAAAGAAAATTCCAAAGATGAAAAAGGACTTGCCGAAAGCAATATTAGAAGGCAACTTAAAAGATTAAGAGATGCATTGCTTGTCGATAAAAGAGAGAATAAATACTGTCTTTCTGAGTTTTCCTCGCTTTCAGAAATATTCGAGTCAAAAATAGAAAAATTCCTCATTCCTCAAATAATTGAAAGAATAAAGGAATATCTGAAAAAGTTAGATGTGAAAGAAAGCACATAAATAATTTTAAACCCTTAATAGTATAATTATTAATGGGAGATGGAAGAGAACAACCAGCTGACAGAAAATATATTCCTCATTCTGTAGCATATGTTGCCGCATGGGAAAAAATTAATCCTAATAAAATTATCCCCAATTACTTACCAAATCAGTTGACTATAGAATCAGCAGTTAAAAAAGCATTTGAAAATCCTGATATTTCAACTCCCCTTCATGAAGTAAACCAATTTGCCGATGGCGAATTAGGAGCAGTCTGGATACCCTATCCTGATATCACTCATTACGCAAATATCTTCAGAATGGTAGACCCCATAGTCAGCCCAATTAGAGGTTATCAAATACTTGTTAGCGAACAGTTTTTCCAAGCGCAATTTGCAAGAAATAAACGCGCAGGAGAACTTTCTGTTCCTTATAGATTATTAGTCTCTCACGTCTTGCAAGAAATAGAGAAGCAAAAGCATACTTTGATAGTCTAGAAAGGCACATTTTCCGAAAAATTTACCTCTAGAAATATTTAAAAACCCTTTTTTCTGCATATACATATCTACTTCTTAGATATTAAGGGGTAGCGAAGCTTAAATTTAAAGTCAAAAAAACAAAAAAATGTTATTTATAATAAAAGTCACAACGAATAAGGAAGACCGAGCTGTTGAGATGATATCAGAAAGAGCTCAGAAAAAAGCATTAAATGTATTTTCTATAATAAAACCACATGGATTAAAGGGTTATATAATACTAGAAGCCGCTGACAGGGAATCAGCCGAAGAGGCAGCATTTAATCTTCCCTATGTAAAAGGAATAGTAGGAAAAACAGTCGAGTATGCAGAAATAAAGAATATGATTGAGCCTAAAGCTGAAGATTATCACATTGAGGTTGGAGATATTGTTGAAATGATTGCAGAGCCTTTCAAGAATGAACAGGCAAAAGTAACAAGAGTAGACAAGCAAAAAGGCGAAGTCGTCGTTTCTCTTCTTGGAGCATCTGTTCCTATACCTGTTACTGTCAAAATAGATAACGTAAAGGTTATAAGGCGTGAAGACAAAGCTCAGGAAGAAGACAAGAAGGAAGAAATTACAAGCAAGGATGACGAGGAGGAATTCACCTTCGAATAACTAAGATGATAATAAAATTAATAGTTGACGGCGGAGACATGAAACCAGGGCCAGCAGTAGCCCAGCAAATAGGTCCACTCGGAATTAATCTCGGAAAAGTTATAGCAGACGTAAATACTGCAACTTCAGGATTCAAGGGAACAAAAGTTCCTGTGGAAATTGATGTCGATACTAAGTCGAAAAATTACAAGATAAAAGTATTTTCACCTCCTGTTGGAGAATTAATTAAGAAAGAGCTAGGTCTTGAGAAAGGTTCAGGATTGGCTGGAGGATATATGGTTGGAAACATTTCTCTTGAAAGAATAATTGATATTGCAAAGACAAAGCAGTCTTCATTGCTTGCAAAGGATATGAAATCTTCTGTTAAATTAATTGTAGGAACATGCGTCTCATTAGGAGTCCTTGTTGATAATAAGCCTGCAAAAGAAATTGAAAAAGATATTGACGCAGGAAAATATGACAAAGAAATAAAGGAAGAAATAACTGTTCCTTCAGAAGAAAAGAAGAAAAATCTCGCAGAATTCTATAAAGTTCTTAAAGAGAAGCAAGATAAAGAGCAGAAAGCAATTGCTGAAGCAAAGGCCGCTGAAGAAGCAGCCAAGGCAGCAGCAGCTCCAGCACCTGGAGCGCCAGGAGCAGCAGCCGCAGCACCGGGGGCAACTCCAGCAGCAGCGACACCTGCAGCAGCCGCAGCCAAGCCTGAAGCCAAACCAGCAGCGAAGAAGAAGTAAAATTATTCAGATTTTTTTTAAATTCTTTAGAAAACTTTTTACAAAGCTTTTTATACTCTCTTCCGAGACTTTTTTAATGGCAAATGAAAAACCAAAAACATTCAACAATCCTAGAAGTGGCGCCCTAGAGGAATATATGAAAACAAGTACTGGAAGAGACAATCCTCCTACTTTTAGAGGAAGAGGATATTTTGAAAGGCTTGCACAGGGAGGCTATTTCAATAGATGCACAAGCATAGTAGCAGTATTACCAAGAAATGGAGAGGGAATCAAAAGATATACTGTTGTGGGAAAATATGGAAGAGAAAAACTCGAAGAATATGTTCAACCCTATTGGTGTCCAGATAGCCCTGAACCAAAACCAGAAGATAGGTCTATTGATGTTTCTTTTATTATAAATAGGAAGACTATTTGGACTGTAAGAGGATTCAATAGCCGACCTTCTCCAAGAAGAAAAAGTAATTGAGATTCAGACGTTATTTTTTTAAAAAGCAACACTAACTTACTCTTTTGCTCTTTTCATTAAAATTATATTTAAAATCAAACCAACAATAGCAACCCCTGTAATTATATAATTATAATTTAAAATATTGGACTGAGCAACACCCCTAAGATTCATAAGCATATTTATTGCACTATAAACGCCAGCCCCAATCCAAATGCCTATTCCAAATCTGTACATTTCCTTTGTCCTTATCATAAATAGTTAAGGAAGAATGTACTTATAAATTATCCTCACACTCCCCTAATCAGTAACAATTAAAAACCCAGTGAGAATATTTTGTATGTGGGGATATGGTGCAGCCTGCTTAACATTCGAGGTTTGGGACTTCGCGACCCCGGTTGAAATCCGGGTATCCCCATTATCTTTAAAAACATATTCTATAATCCAAATTAATGAATTTCGTACCGGCTACCTCTGAAGAACGTGCAAGCATGAATGGTGAAGCCACAGTAAAATATCTTGAAAGATTAGATAAATTGCATCCAGAGGAATATGCTTCTGAAATGAGAGTTCGTCTTTTAGAACTCAGAGACGAATATACAGAAGAAATTCCTGCTCAGATAGTTCGTAGTGATACTCCCAAATACAAATGCAGAATAGGATGGTTTGCCACAATAATTGCAGAGGCGGAAAATTTAAAAAAAAGAAGCATGTTATCAGAAGGATTAGTTAAAAAGTTAAACGCATTTCATACTGAAGTCTCTCCTCAAATAAAACAAAGACTTACAACGGAACAAGATATAGCAAGAGGCAATTTATTATTAAATGAAATATTAAAGGAATTAGAATTACGATATGGCAATCAACAAAAAGCTCAAACTAATTAAAAATAGCATCTATTTTTAAATCGAATGATTTAAAAAGCTAGTTTTTCAAGAGAATATTATGGGAAGTAAAACAAAGAAGATAAAGGCAGCAGGCAAATTTGGCTCAGGCTATGGAATGAGAGTCAGAAATGAGTATAATTCAATCGAAGCTGTGCAAAGACAGAGACAGGTTTCTCCTTTCTATGCCAAGGGAAGAGCAAAAAGAATGGCTGCCGGAATCTGGAAATGCCTAAAAACAGGCAAGGTTTTTGCAGGTCCAGCCTATGTTTTAAACAGTAAAAAGTAAAAAGGCTCAACAATAAGTTTAAAAATCATATTTCCATTTCATTATCATGACACAATACAAATGTTTCAAGTGCGAAAAGACAATAACATCTAAGGTTCTTGATAAAAGATTTGTCTGCCCTCATTGCGGTTCAAAGATATTCTACAAGCCAAGAATGCAGATAGTAAAGGTCAAGGCGGTTTGATTCTAGCATGGATATAAACCCTGAGCTAAGCGAGAAAATTCAGGAACTTCAAATCATTGAAAGGAATCTTCAAGGTTTTGCGATGGAGAAGCAGTCTTTTCAAGTTGAACTTAATGAGATAACTAACGCGCTGACAGAGCTAAGTAAATCAGGAGATGAAGTTTACAAAATTCTTGGTGGCTTGATGATAAAATCAGAGAAAAATTCTCTTTCTAAGGACTTGAATGATAAGAAAAAAATCCTCGAACTAAGAATAGGTTCAGTAGAGAAGCAGGAAAAATCAATCGAAGAGAAAAGTGACAAACTCAGAAAAGAAATAAACGCAAAAATGATCGTAAAAGCGAAATAGTTTCCTCGCCTAATAAATCTTTTTTATAAAAAAATATAATTTATTTAGAACAGCAATATTTATAAACTCAATTATTTAATCTTCACTATGGCATTTAACTTAAAAAAGATGTTCGGAAAAGAAAACACTGAAGATTATGTTGAAATCGATTTGAACTCAACAGAGCCTAGAGATTCAAAGGTTATTGTAAAGCCTTTCGTTCTCAGACAATTTGATGACATAAATGAGATTCTTAATTCAGTAAGAGAAGGATATACTATTGCAGTAATTGATATAAAAATACTAAAGTCAAAGGATATAATTGAGCTTAAGAGAGCTATATCAAAGATTAAGAAAACAGTAGATGCAATTGAAGGATCAATCGCAGGTTTCGGAGAAAACATTATAATAGCAACTCCAAAGTTCGCTCAGATTCACAAGGCTCCAGCAGCTTCAAAGGCAGCAAAGCCAGATTTTATTAACTGATTATTCTGACAAAGAAATTTGATTTTAACTACTAATTTAGATAAGAAAATGCAATAATATTTATATATAGTAAATAGTCAGTTTTTCTATGACAGAAAGTACAAGAGTTGGTGAAGATGAAACTATTGAAGGAAGACTAGAGAGGATTGATACTATAAGCTATGACTTTAATGGCAGAACAGGTTTGAAAGTAAGGACCACCTTAAGAATAAAAGAGTCTGAACCAAAAATGAGCAGAGAAGTTACTTTTTATGGCCCAGTTCCAGCAGAGTATGTTGGGAAAGATGTAAGGTTCGTCAATAGATTAAGAGCAAAAGGAAATCCTGAAGATGAAACATATGTTAGAAGACAAGAACTTAGCACAAATTCACTTGTTGACCCTAGAGTGCCTTACAAAGTATCAACAAAGATAAGTGCCGAAGGATATGATGATTAATATCTGTTAGTGATTATACTTTTTATATTAATCTCTGAGAGAGAATCATTTCTTATCAGGCTATAATCGCTCGGTATTATCTTTGACCTATTATTTTCTATATTTGTAAGGACAATTTTATCCCTTGTTTTTGCACTTACAAAAATGAGAAGGAAAGAATGAACTACTCTCTTGGCAGATTTTACGTGCTCAATTGAAATTGAATTTACCTTTGTTATTTCAGCCTTAATATTATGCTTGTTTAACATTATTCTTTTCACAGCATCTTTAATTGATTCTCCAACAAGCAACCTTCCTCCTGGAAGGGAAAGAGAATTTTTGAAAGGTCTTTTATCCCTTTTGTAAAGAAATGCCTTTTTTCTATCTCCTATTAAAATAAGAATGACTGGAAGAACACTTCTCTTTTCAGATAGATAGGGAATCATACATTCAGCGCTTTCCGATAGCTTGTAGGACTCTCCATCCTTTTCCAGAACTCCCTTGTTTACAAGTCTTTTAATATAATAAGCAAGCTTGTTCGATCTGACCGAAAGATTCTTTTCTATCTCGCTAAATTTAAGTGAATGATTTGTCAAAAACAATTCAAGTATCTTATTTTCCATTTTAGTCAATTTTTTTGAGCAATTGTTTAAATATAAAACTTCTTGTTTTCTTTGATGATTGCCTATGACGAAAATCAGGTGCATTATCTTGTTGTTACTGGGATAATTGTGAGAGATGGAAAATATCTTATAGCTAAAAGGGCTGACTGGGAAAAAGCCTTCCCTGGAAGATGGTCTGTTCCTGGAGGAAAATTAAAAGTTTCTGATTACATTAATAAGCCAAAAGATACTGAACATCATTGGTATAATATATTTGAAAATGTTGTAATAAGAGAAGCAAAAGAAGAAACAGGTCTCGACATAACAGAAATAGGATACATAACAAGCATGATTTACATAAGACCTGATGGAATACCTTGCATAATTGTCAGCCTTTACGCAAACTCTCCCTCGGGAGAAGTCAAGCTTAATAGTGCACTGACAGAATACAGATGGGTAAACATACAAGAGGCAAGAAGTTCTGACCTAATTGACGGAATTTATGAAGAGCTTCTTATTCTTGATAATTTTCTAAAAACAGGCAAGATGACTGGTTGGAAGAAATGATTATGCAATTAATTTTTAGAACAATACATTACCAGTTTGCTTCTATCTATCTCTACTCTGCTTGATTTATAGGTCTGAGGAGGCTTGCCATCTAAAGAAACACGATAAGTTGCATCGTTAATCACAAGAAACTGATGATTCATACTTTCAAACTTCCCTTCTATTTCTAATAAATGCCCATTACTTCCAGTAGATACATATGCCCTGATATCGTGGCCCGATCCTATTTCTTTAACCATTTAACCCTAAAAAATGTAGGGTATTTAAGAATTTGTATAGATGCGTCCTATTTATGATTGTCTATCAAAGATTTAATCTTAGAGCTTTGAAATAGAGAAAACCGTCTTTATTACTACCACAATAGTTGCAGGCACGAAGAGAGCAAGCAAAGTCTGCAAGACAGATGAAATTATATGTCCAATATCAAATCCGTTTATAGCTGCTCCGATGACAAGTCCAGATATTCCCATATAACTTACTATAACGAGAGAAACTGCAGCGAGAAGGAATGTCTGAACGTCTTTCTCCGCAACGAAAAAACCGACCAATACTCCGAGAACTGAAAGAATAAGAAGAATAAGGGGGCTTATACTTCCGCTGACAAAAAATCCAACTGCAATTGCAAGAATAATTCCTATAACAAATGCCCACGCGCCTATTAAATTTTCTCTTGCTCTTATCGCCATTTTATTTTACCAAATATGCTTTTCAATGCACATATTCGAGGATAATGATTTATTTAAATTCTCCCATCGCCATAAAAATATGGAAAAAGTTAATATTTCTGGAACAGCGAAAGATTTAAATACTATAGTAATTCAAAAGTTACAACACAAAATGAACACTAAAAATATTGCATTGGTTTTATTGTCCGTATTTCTCATTTTAGGGCTAACAAGTGCATTGACTCTTAGCGGTCCAAATCCATCACCTTTGAATCTTGGAGACAATCAAACAGTTATCACACTTGGAAATGACCAGAATCTTTCTGAAAACATTTCTCTTAGTGTTGTAAGCCCTACCTCTGACGGATTAAGCTTCAGCGTTTCACCTTCAACTGTTAATAATTTAAATCAGGGACAGACAAAAGACATTACAGTTTCTTTGACAGGAGTTCCTTCTGGACTTAAGTTCGGACAATATTCAACAATTCTTAGCGCGCAGGGAATAAATTCAAGCGCAAATCAAACAATTAATTTTATCAAGGGATTCTGCAAGTTCCCTTCACAGGCAACAAATAATAATCTAACAATAACAAGAGTAGATATAAAGAGCACAGGAAAAGATGACTTGACCTGGCAACCTCTTGACACCATTACTGTTCAGGTTAAAGTAAGCAATGACGGAGACACCGACATGAGCAGCGTTTATGTTGAATTAGGAGTATTTGACTCTAATGGCAGAAATGCAGTAAGCGACCTAAGTTTCACAAGTTCTGATGCAGAGAAAATAAAGGTAGGAACAATCAATCATGGAAATGACAAGACAGCAACATTCGAATTCACAGTACCTGCAGACTTCAATGACGGAGCCTACAGACTTGCTGTAAAGGCTTATACAAGAAGTGACTCAGCAGGAAATGACTGCGTTGACCAGTCAAGTGACTTGGATAATACATTCTATCAAACAATAAGTGCTGAAAAACAAGATCAAGATTCAAAGCTTATTGCATTCGATAATGTAGTAGTCAGTCCATCTCAGGCAACATGCGGAGACCAAGTTACTGTTTCAACAGATGCAGTTAACGTAGGAAATGATGATCAGGATAGAGTTAAGTTTAATCTGGTAAGCAAAGAACTTGGAGTTGATTTGTCAAATGAAGTTACCCAAGGATTGAATTCAGGAGACAATAAACAGACCTCATTCACATTCACTGTCCCTCAAGGATTAGCTGACAAGATATACAAGCTTGAGTTAAGCTCAGACTATGATTACAGAAGCAATGACTATCATCTTTCCTCAGATAATACTGATGTCGTATTGCAAGTTCTAGGTTGCAATGTTCAATCAAATTCAAACCAGATTGCGAACATAGCTGCTTCATTGACTTCAAGTGCAAATGCAGGACAGCCAATGACAATAAGTTCAGTAATAACAAACGTTGGAAATTCAACACAATCATATGTTTTGGAAGCAACTGGCTATGATTCATGGGCACAATTGTCAAGCATGTCAGACAGAGTTTTGACTCTTACACCTGGTCAGAGCAAAGCAGTAACATTAAACTTTAATGTCAACAAGGATGCTTCAGGAGAGCAATCATTCACAATCACAGCAACAAGCAATGGAAAGACGGAATCAAGAGATGTTGCAGTTAATATTGGTGCAAGTTCTTCAGGAAGTTCATTTTTCGGAAACAATGCATTGGTTTGGGTTATTGGATTAATCAACCTAGTACTGATAATCGTAATCATAATTGTTGCCGTAAAGTTATCAAGAAGATAATTTTTCTTTTTCAGCAGTAGATTCTTAAACTTGTTATTTCTTAATATTTTATGAACCATAAAGAGCTAACTTCTCTGCTTATAAGATACATTTTTCTTATTGCCCTTGTCTTTCTCGGATTAGATTTGATATCCTATTTGTTGACTCCCACAACAATTTACCTTTCCCTGCAACTAATAAAATTGGTTTATCACAATTCAGTTCTTCTTACGGGAACACAAACCCTGTTCGTAAATGGTAATTATATCACTCTTATAAGCGCCTGCATTGCAATAGCAGCCTATTATTTACTAATCTTCCTGAATCTGACAACGCCCATGAGCTTAGCAGCGAGAACAAAGAGTCTTGCTTTCCTTATTCTTTCATTTTTAATACTTAATATAATAAGAATATTTATTTTCACCATTCTATTTGTATCTGGATATTCTTTCTTCGACCTTGCACATGAAATTGTATGGTATGCTGGAAGCACGCTCCTTCTAGTCATATTGTGGTTTGCCAATGTATTGCTCTTTAGAATAAAAGAAATCCCCATTTATTCAGACATAAAAGAGATACTAAGAGATGTAAAAAATAAAAAAAAGATAATGTAAAAGTCTAAAAATAGCTAATTATTATATATTACATGGCAGGCATTTTTACACAGATAGCAGAATATCTAATAATGACCATAGGCACGCTTGGCTATCCAGGTATTTTTGTTTTAATGGCTATTGAAAGCACGATATTCCCTCTTCCTAGCGAGCTTGTACTTATCCCTGCAGGAGTTCTCATGCAAAGAGGAGAGCTAAGCCTAATTCCAATAATAGTGGCCAGCTGTCTTGGAAGCCTCTTTGGAGCACTCGTAATGTATTACCTTTCTCTCTATTTAGGAAGAAAAGCAATTGACCTTCTTGTTGTAAAGTATGGAAAATTCCTTTTTCTTACAGAAGATTCTTTCCTAAAGGCAGAATTATTTTTCAAAAAACATGGAGAAATTACCATATTTTTGAGTAGGCTTTTGCCTTTCATAAGACATCTGATTTCAATACCTGCGGGTTTCTCAAAAATGAATGTATTTAAGTTTTCACTTTACACTCTTTTGGGAGCCGCATTCTGGTCCATAATATTAGTTTATCTAGGATATTTTCTAGGTCAGGCAGCCGCATTGAATAATCTTTCTTTGGTAATTACAACATTAATTATTCTTTCCGCAATAATTGTTTCTCTTTACATATTTATGAAAAGAAAGAAAGATTAATAGTTAGATAAATTAATTCAGGAATATTAATAAAATTTATTGAGAGAAAGTAGAAATAACACTTGCCTTTTTAGCGTCGACAATCGACTGAACTTCAAACTTTTCAACGCCGTCCAATATTCCCTGACAATCAGCTATTTCCAGATTATAGCATTGATCATTATCTTTTATTATTTGTGTAGTATTTCCCCTAAATATTTTTATAACCATATTATCAGGTCTGTTATTGCATGTAACGTAGGTTAGATTATTCGCAATAGCTTCCTGCAAATCAAGCACTCCTGTTCTAACTCTATACTGATTGTTTGATAAAAAAGAGCTCAGAGTAGCCGAATCTCTTAATATATTGGAACAACCTATCAAACCAGTTGCATTGTAAGTAAGATAAACCGTACTGTTTTTTGGAGGATAAATTATATCTCCCTGCGCAGAAACATTATTTTGTCTAGGATCGCCCCTCAAAAACAAATTAATTTGATAAATCTGATTTGTTCTGTCTTTGAAATAATAGTAATAATGATAAACAGTTATCTGCCCAAATCTTTCCTTAGTAAAAGTGAGCCCATCATATTTGAAAGTATTGAACCATTTTGAAATATATGGAATCATGGCTATTAGTGCTATTATAATTATCATAACAATAAGTATCCAATATATTTCTTTGTTCACCTTCTTTTCTTTCCTTACATTAATCTTTGGGCTTGCTTTGAAGGCTTTTTTTGCTGATGAATTTTTAACTTCTGCCATTTATCTAAGACTGAATAGGTTATATAAAAAACTATCGACTGCTCTCATATCTCCCTCTATAAAAACACAACTTCTATTCTGATAAACCCTGTTCTGATCTCCAAGAGTATAAACTATTAAATTATCATCACAGGTTTTTTGTGGATAGTCTGAGTTATTACAATTAGAATAGCACCCATGTTGTACTCTTTGACTGTATAATCCTAAAGTAGAACCTATTTCGTAATATACTGCATCGCTGCCATTAGAATCAATATAAAGTGGCTTGTTGGAAAACTGGCCAAGACTTGACAAGATAGATAACTGAGTGACATTTGTAGAAGAAGGAGACTCTGAGAAAATAAGTTGCTGACCATTAATGCTAGCTACCCATCTTCCGCCTATATCTTGTACTCCACCAGTACTGTTAGAATAAGAAGTAGTAGTGCCACTCGAATTATATATGAAAGCAAAACCAGCGGTGCTTAAAAGCATTATGCCAAAAAGTATGACGCTGATAACAATATTTCTTTTTTTCTGCTGGGCAGCAAGTTCTTCCTCAGTAAGTATCTTTCTCATATACTTTATCGGTAATAATAGTTTAAAAATATAATGAAATTCAAATTAAATCAAAAATTAGACTTCACAGTAGAAAATAACCAATAAAAAATAAGAAGAAAAATAAAAAAATAAAAAAAAATAAAGAAAAGAAAAATCTTTTCCTTTTTAAGCAGTGCTATTTGTAGTAGCCAGAGTTATTGCGTTTGAAACAGTGCCTGTATACTTCTTACCAACTGTTGTATCAACAGATTGGGTTGTCAAAGCCATTGCTGCATTTGTTGTATCAGGAGCATTATATCCTGCTACAAGTGTAGCTATTTTACCAGCTGCATATGGGGATGCAAATGTTTGGACAAGGAATGAACCTGATCCTACATTTGTTGCCTGTTGCCAGGCATCACCACATAGTGCGCTGTTGCTACCAAGCAACTTTGCTGCGACTAAGTTTACACAGCTTCCGCCAACAACAACTAAGTTCTTTCCTGAAACGGAAGAAACTTCGCTATCTGAGACAGATATAGAGCCGAGTGTCTTTACTGAACCGCTGCCTGAACCTGATGAACCGCCGCTTACGCTTGCGCTTACATCAGTTAATAGTAATGGTCCATAAGATTCTCCGCCATGATATGTCAAAGTAGCTGTTTGCTGGTCAGGTCCTTGATCCCAAGCAACTTGCGTAGCAAGTGCTGAGTAAGAAGTTCCCTGGAAGACGTTCGAGCTTTGTAACTCATCAAAGTTAGATCCTGAACCACTAAAGGCTGCATTACTTACTGTAACGTAACCCTTTGATGTGATTCCTAATGTCAATGTGACATTATTTCCAACTCCGATGTTTCCATCCTTATCCTCTTCTGAGAATACAAGATTTAACGAGCTAGTTTTTGTAGCACCTGTTGCATTAAACACTCCTGCTCCACTAGAAGTCAAAGTTGAATTGACATAAGGTAAATAAACTTTCAATCCCTGTACAGTGTAAAGGGTGTGGAAGTTTGTATTAGAATCGCTGTTAGTTAAAACAACGCTTCTGCCATTCTTATCAATTGCTCCAACTCCTAATTGGACATTACCTAAGACTACTGTATCTCCGTTCTTATATGTTCCAACATCTTTTCCAGTTATTCTGTTCTTGATTGTTGTTACATTATTGTTGCTAGTATCTTGATTAAAGTTATCAGCATACAATACATAAGATTCGGAATCCTTTCCATTTGCCCAAGAGGCAATAAAGTTCTCAGCTGTATCTGCGTCATAAGTAATATTGTTCGCTCCAGACGTTATCAATTGTCTGGTGAAGTCCTTTCCAGTAACTGTGAAGTTATTGTCAGTTGCATTATTGCTTAAGATGCTAAGTTGAGCTGCTCCATCCTTGATAGGTGCGTTAAGTTGAACAGTATATTTACCATCACTAACTACATCTGTCATCTCTTGTGTAGGGAAAGACATTCCCGGGAAAGATAGCTTAAGAGCTCCAAAACCAGGCATTACAAGACTATTGTTAGGTGTGATAAACTGACGACCGTCAGATTTCCACTGAAGAACTATTTTGTTCAGCTTTGTCCCTGTAGAGTCATTGATTACATGAGCAACTAAACCATTGACGGAATTGTCGTTAAGTTGAACGTCTGAACCGTCCTGCAAGATAAGCTTGCCTGCGCCAACGCTAAGTTCTGCGTGGCTGACAGCTGCATCCTTGGACTTGTAAATAACGTCTTTAACTCCAATATAAACTCCATCAGTGATCTTATAGGTTGCACCTATATCTAAGCTACTTGATGTCTTTCCGGCAATAGATAATTTTACCTTATTGTCAGATGTTACATCAGTTACAGTGATATCATATGTACTGTTTCCAACTGTTACGCTCTTGGTTTCACCTTCATTAAACGATTGTGTTGAAGCTGAATCAAGGAAAGTTACAGATTGGCTACCAGATGCATTATTTTCGCTAAGAACAAGATAGTTCTTACCCATCAAATTAATATCACTATTCTTTAAGTTGTCATTAAATGCTGGATTGGTACTAAAAGTAAGTGTGTAATTCAAGATTGGATCTCCTGAATTCAACTTTACTCCTAATGTAGGTGTGTCTGCTATATAAGCTGAATCATCAAACTGGGTTATTGATAAGTTTTCTACATCAATCTTTTGAGTGTAGTCCTGATCTTTGTTATCACCATTACTGGTGAATACTCCATCTGCGAGCAATGTTGGCATGTCACTACTTGTGACGGACCTTCCGAATACATCGGAAATTCCACTGCCTAAATGTTGCTTGCTTGATGGTCTATCAAGTTCAACGCTATCTCCTCCAGTTACTGATACGCTTGAGCTTCCACTACCTGTTACAGCAGTTTGTGCTGCTAATTTCGCCTGTAAGTCAGTGTTTATATCACCGACAGCAACAAGATCTGTTACAGCAGCATTTGAGCCATAAACGATAGCTACGTCAGCTGAACCACTCTGAACGAATGGAGCTGGATAGTTCGCGGCAGCTGCCAATGCTAGAGTTGACCCTAACATTACAGTACTTGTTAAAACAGACGCAATCTTTCTGAAATTTAATTTCATTTTTTTTAACCCCCTTTCAGCTGTAGTACTCTTGGCAATCCCGAAGGATTCCTCTTAGAGGAAGTTGCCTTTTTTTAGCAACCCGCCAGGCCGTGTCGAGCATGTAGCCAAAGCTACTCTCTGACACAAGTTATCTCGTTTATTAAAAACGAGGCCATCACTTGGCCAGTACTCTAGCTATGTAGAGTAATATTATAGAACAAAAAACCCTTTAAAAACCTTTCTCTAGACCTGGATATTAAAGCGAATATATCAACGTAAAGTATGCGGACCCTTTATAAACCTTTTGATGTTACTGCCAGTTACTACATAATAAAATCTAATATAATGATTCGTCTTCCGTCATATTACATAAAATATAGGGTATAATAAGCCATATATGTATAAAAGAAACATATAAATACTCTATAGGTTTATGCAATATAGGGTAAATTCAACCAGATATACAAAATGGCAAAGAAAAATAAAGTAAGAGAGATAAATATCGTCGACAATGAAGGAGTTTTCGCAACTTTCTTCAAAAAGTTCACCCATGGAGAAAGCGAGTATGATTTTGATTCCCTTTCTGCACTAAGAAAACTGCTGAGTAATGAAAAAGCAAAAATACTTTACATTATTAAGACAAAAAAACCCTCTTCTTTGTACAATCTGGCAAAAACTCTTGGAAGAGACTTCAAATCGGTAAGGGAAGATATCTCTCTTTTGGAAAGATTCGGGTTTATTGAAATGATTTCAGAGAAGACAGGCAAAAGGCAGAAACTTAGACCGGTTATTATATCAGATACCATAACAATAAATATCAAGATTTGACCCCGACTAAGAACAAACTTTAAGGACCGTTGTAATAACTCCCTGACCAGATGAGAAGAAAGACTCTCCCTGCTGATAATTTGCTGATGAGCAATTGCCCCCCAGTATACTAATTATGTCGCTGCTATTCGAAGTAGTAGCATTGACCGAATAAATAGCATCAAAATTATACCCTTTTTTGCTGCTTTCAGGGCCTACGTTAATATTAGAGTCTAAAATCGATCTGATAGTCTGATTAAGAGCAAAGCACACCTCCCTTCCATCCAAGCACTGCTTTCCCTGTTCGGTATAGCAACTGTCTATCAAGTCCTTAACAGAAGCATAATTGGGCTCATATCCAAAAGCACAGTCGCTGGTATAAAGATAGGAACTATCAATAAAGTCAGTCAAATCACCATTCTGAACCGTATTAGGCTGATTATGATTCAATGAAATACTAAGCAAAATTACCCCTACGACCACAACAAGTATAACCACTGCTACGAATCCTACAATCTCCTCCTGTCCTTTTTTATTTTTTAACATAGTATTTGTCATATTAACTGCTGCTCAGGCTCTTTCCCGAAGCGTAAATCCTCCCTAGCTCGCATCTTACATAATTTCCATTATTAAAATCAACCCTGCAAAGAGAAACATACGCTGATTCAGGTATCCCCTGAGCGTTATTTATCAGAGTTATAGTCCTACAATCAGGATAATTTCCAGTAGTGCACTCTCCGCTCTTATTAGGAGAAGTCACTTCAACCTGCAAAAAGTCAAGATTCCAAAATCCCCTATACCTTGTCTGATTCTTTAATAAAATCAATTTATCCATGTCAATGCAATTCTGGCAATCAATCGCAGTAAAAGCAAATTCAGGGGTTGAAGAAAGTTTCCTGACTAGTTCATTTGCAGCCTGAGCTCTCTGAGATTCAACATTATTACTCAATCCAGAAAGAGTCACCTTAAAGTATATTATCGCAACAATCGCAAAGAAGATAACTATCGCTACAAGTACAAAAGCCATTTCCTGTATTTTTATCTGTCCTTTTTTCTTATTTTCCATTTTAATATTAAAATAACTTGCATGAAAGAGCACTATTCA
>CAZHCL010000017.1:0-12915 GCA_964530955.1 Candidatus Woesearchaeota archaeon
AACGCAGTACCATTGTGCCACGTGCGCATCTCTCTGCAAAAACATATAGAATGTCTCTGCACAGACACAATTCAATAATAAAATGCTTATTTAAAGATTTAGGAATAAGTAAAATGAAGATAATTTTATCTATAAAAAGCACCTAGATAATGGATTATAACTATTAAAAAACACAATCATATATAAATAAAAAAATAAGAGATAAAGAATGACAGGACAATGTCTGCCATCACAAAGGCTTAGGCAGAAGATAGTTAAAGGAGAGATAAAAGTAGAAAATATTTCTTTAGCTAAAGATGAAAAAGGATGGTTTTCAAACACAGATCTTGAATCAAGAATACAACCAGCTTCATTTGAGCCAACAATTGGTGATGAATTATATATTTTAGATACGGAGCTACTTGGAGGTTTTAGACCAGGAAATAATGAGACTGTACGCCGTTCTCTTCTTAGGCTACCACAAAGACAAAGACTGAAAGTTCAAATTGACAGTTCGGGCTTTGAATTAAAAACGGGCTTTACTTACCTCTTTCCGCTTGAAGAAAGAATTAGCTTAAAAGAAGGAGAAAGAGTAGAATCCTCGCCAAAAAGTAGTACTGGAAGAGTTTTTCTAAGAACTCGCATGTTGGCTGATTGTAATCCTACCTACGAAGAAATACATTATTCTGAAGGATGTAGTAATTTTTTACAGCCTTGGCTTTTGGTACAACCTCTTACATTTAACACAATCATAAGACCTGGAGATTCTCTAAATCAATTAAGATTTTTTGAAGGAGATAACGCAATGCTGACTTCATCTGAAATAAGAATGGAAATGGAAAAGCACCCTATTGTAAGAAAAAAGGGTGAAAATGAAAAAGTAAAACCCAATATTACTGATGGCATTCAAATCCACGCAGATTTTACGGGGGAAAATATGGAAGGAATAGTGGGTCTACGTGCAAGAAGAAATCCCCTGCCAATTGACCTAAGAAAGATTGGAGTTTATGATGCAGAAAACTACTTTGAACCTATAGTAATAAGAGATGGTAAAGTAGAAATAAAGAGAGGAGAGCATTACCTATTAACCTCTGCAGAAGTTCTTTCTATACCTCCTCATCTAAGTGTTCAATTAAAAAGGCACTCAATTATAGGTCTTTCAGGACCAGTAGATTTCGCTGGATTTATAGACAATGGATTTGAGGGAGATTTAGTATTTGAGTTAAGATCAGACGAACCAAGAAACATTACCGCAGAAGCAGGATTATTGCCTGTAAGTAAACTTGAAATTTTCAGGTCAGAAGTGCCTGATAAAATCTATGGAAAAAGCATTGGATCGAGCTATCAACAACAAACAGGAATAAGGCCTGCAAAAGGTTTCAGGAAGTTTGATTATGGACTTGCAGCGAGAAATTATGCTAAACTTAACAGAGATGTTTTGGTTATGGATGCAAAAGATATTTTGAAGCATCATCAAACAAAGGAACCATTTTCTTGGATATCTGAAGCAGAAGGCAAAAATCTATTAAATTGTATAAAAGAAGGATTTTTCCATTCAAGATATGATTGTGAATCGGATGAAATGATTCTGCAGCCAATACCCTATGTCCTAATTTTGGGAGAAGGAGGAAAAATATTCTCCTACGTAAGATCAAAGGAAATAAAAGATTATGGAGATACGAGATTATTTGGAAAACATTCAATAGGATTAGGAGGGCATATACAAAGAAAAGATGCTCCAGACTATATTGAAAGATGTCTTTCAAGAGAAATAGGTGAAGAAGTAAATATCCACGGAAAATCTTCTCCACCAAAACTAATTGGCACATTAATGGCCTACGACAAACCAGTAGACCGAGTTCACTTCGGACTTGTTTACGTTATCCCTCTTGCTAAAAGAGGCTACGTAGCTCCAAAAGAAGCTTCAATCATTACAGGAAGAATGATTTCTTTAGATGAAATCGAAAAGGATAGGCAAGCACATGAAAAATACGAAACCTGGAGCAATAAATTACTCCCTCTTCTTCCAGAGATATACTCAAGGACATTCAAATAAAGAGCGCCCCCGACAGGATTTGAACCTGCGACCCTCAGATTAGAAGTCTGATGCTCTATCCAGGCTGAGCTACGGGGGCTTACAAATGAGACAAAAATTACTTATTTAAAAGTTCCCCTTGGAAGAAATTATAGAAAAACTAACCGCCTAAATCAAAATTTATTATCTTTCTTTTAAAAGGATGGCTTTCAGAGTTATAATCACTTAGAAAATCTTTCTCTCTATGTTTCTTGAAATGGTTAAAAACAAATGCAAGAACAAGAATGAACACAAAAAAAGACAGCCAAAAAACAAGAAAGTTCTGGTTTATAGGCTCAGAAGTGGTTCTGTAATTAACTGGATTGGAAAAAGTTACAAAGCCCAATATACTTCCATACCTCAGCACAGCTATACTAGCCATTATACCAGCAAATAAGATAAGCAAAACAAAGAAGCTTATCACCTTCCTTTTCATATTGTGAAAAGGGAGCCTATTCTTATAAATGTTGCCCCAGAATTAGGAATCTATTTAAACAAGATTTCATACTTAGCGATATGGAAAAGGTAAATTTAACTTTTTTAGGTACTGGAAACGCAATCCCTACTGAGAAAAGAAATCATACAGGAATATTAATGAATTTCAAGGATGAATCTCTGTTATTTGACTGCGGAGAGGGAATCCAAAGGCAGTTCAAAATAGCAGGAATTTCTCCTTCGAAGTTAACAAGATTATTCATAACCCATTGGCATGGAGACCACATTCTAGGTCTTCCCGGTTTATTTCAAACACTTGCAATGTCAAATTATAATAAAAAGCTTAGAATATACGGTCCATTAGGAACAAAAAGGTTCATCGCAGTAATACAAGAGCTGCTGATGCACATAAACATTAATTTAGAAGTTCATGAATTTACAGAAGGAGTGGTTGTGGATGAAAAAGAGTTCAGAGTTGAAGCTAAAGCAATGTCTCACGGAATTCCAAGCCTTGCTTACTCTTTGATTATAAAAGAAAAAGTAAGACTTAAAAAAGATAAATTGAAAAAACTAAAGCTTCCAAATTCTCCACTCATAAGAAAACTTATTCAGGGAGAGGATATAATATTCAATAAAAAGAAAATAAAAGCCTCCCAGATTATTTGGAAAGAACCGCAGAAAAAAATAACTCTTGTCCTAGATACAAAGATGAATAATAAAGCAATAGAATTGGCAAAAGATGCAGATTTGCTTATAGCTGAATCAACTTTCTCAGAAAGCGAAGCTGAAAAAGCGGCAGAATATAATCATCTAACTGCAAAAGACGCAGCAACAATAGCAAAAAAAGCAAAAGCAAAAGCACTTATTATAACTCATATTTCCCAGAGATATGAACATAACCTCCAAGCAATAGAAAAAGAAGCAAGAAAAACTTTCAAAAATACAAGAATTGCAAAAGATTTTGATTCTTTAGAATTATAAAAAAAATAAAATTATTTCTTCAAACTTGTTGAAGCAGGAGAAATATAAATGATAGTATCTCCTCTTAGAAAAGTTAATCCTATATTTTTCTTTACCTGTCCATCCTGCATTTCCTTCGCATTATCAAGAACAACATTAATATGTATATCAAAAGCCGCAAGAGTACCAACAAACTGCTTCTCTCCCTTTAATTGCACTAAAACTTCCTTTCCCTTTGATGCATTCAAAAGGTCAAGTGGTCTCTCAATTCCATTTGTCATAATTCTTTTCAACTCTCAGCATATTTAAATGTATCGCTGGATGGGAGTGTCTAACTTGCGTGGCTTTCTATCATTTTCTCCTCACGTGTCAAGTTCGTGGCTTTTTCTTGTTTAATTGATTGTAATAACATAGCATTCCATCTGTTTCCATTAACGCCAATTCCACATTTATCCGCAGGGGTTAGCTTTTGTCTTGCAGATTTTCTTATAAAATTATGAAAAACTTTAAAGCCATCTTGATAGGTTTGAGTTTCTGTTACTCCTCTTCTAATCTTATGAAATTCTTTCTGATGGGAATGATGAGATTCTATTGCATTGTTATTGACTATTTTTCTTTTACCCATTATTGTGGTAAATTTAACTTTCCGTTCATTACCCCAATTTCTAAAAGTCTTTCTACATCCATCTTGATAACAAGGGTTACCATCAACTATAATTTGATATGGTATTTTTCCGTTCTGTTTTAATGCCTCTGTGAAAACCTTTTGTGCGTCTTTGCTATTTCTACTTCTGCCTGAATTGATAGAAGCAAGTAAGAATTTAGTTTTATTATCCATTACATTCCAGACATAATCATATTCCTTATTTTGATTGTTCTTATTTTTCCTATCTATTCCTCTCTTGCTTAAAACAAGTGTTTCATCTGCATTCCATACATTACTTTGAGTTTGTGGTTTGATTGTTTCGCTATATTTTTCCATAGTTTGTGAAAATCTTAAAACCCAACTTCTTATAGTTTCGTGAGAAAGTTTTAATCCATAAAATTGTTGAAATTGGTCGCTTATGTCTCTATAACTTAATCCCTTATAGTAGCAGTCCATAGCAAGGCAAACAAGTTTAGTGTTTCCTTTAATCTGTTTGATTGGCTCTAAAATAAATCTTCTTTTACAATCCTTACAACAGAATAATTGTTTAAATCCGAGTTTAGTCTTACGTGTGCCTCTCTTAAACAGCTGTTCAGAGGCACAGTAAGGACAATTATCTCTTTTTTGTCCCTCAATTATTAACTCTACTTCTTTCTCTACTTGTGGCTCTACTTCATATTTTGCCTTAACCTTTTTAAATAATAAAATAGCCTTAATGTGTTTGCAATAGAGATTTTTACCCAGACATCTTCTCTTAAAGTCTTCACACTCACAAGCATAACTATCTAAGTGTGTTACTCTATACTTTTTATGACTATCAAATTGAGATGGAACTAAATAAGTAAACTCATCTAATATTTGAGGGTTGCCTTTCTCTAAGATAATCTCTGCTCGTTTATTTCTCCATTCAGAGAAGTTTTTAAGATATTGTGCTGTGTTTTCCATAATATACTTAGGTGCCCGAAGTATATAAACATTTCGGTGCCCTAAATATATAATGCAGAAATGTTTATAAGTCCTTAATTACTCACTTATAAGATATTAAATAGTGATTAAATAAGGACTATGCAAAAACAGATTAAAATAACAGTTTCAGAAAAGCTTTATAAAATCATAGAAACTAAAGCTAAGAGTATGGGCACAAAGACATCTACTTATTGTTATAACATCGTTTTTTCAGATGTAAAAAAAGAGGCAGATAAAAATGATTGAAATTTTAAGTTCGATATACACTTTTTGGGGTTATATAGATGACGCCAATTATTTAAGAAAATTATTCAAGGTTATAGGTAAGTGGTTTAGTTTTCTTAAATGGTATTGGAAAAATCCAGAAATTCAAATAAAATATTCCAGACTTATTACTTGTCAATATGAGAAAAATACAATAAATAGCATACATACTACTCTAATAAATAAAAAAAAGAAATTTAGTGATGGTTTTAGCAAATCAAACAATCAAATGCAGTTTGAGATTGAAAATTCTAAGCTTAATTATCGCATAACGGTTGATAGAGTTAATCAGGAACAACAGAATATTTTATTTGAGAATAAGTATCTTTCTTTTTATCCTCTTAGAAAATTCAAGAGTTTAAACGCAATCACTAATGAATTTAATGAAATATACGAAATAATATCAAATCCTCTATCTATTGAAAATAATAATAAGATTATTACGGTTGATGTTAAAGAGATAGATAACTCAAATAAAGAACAGATTAAGTTTGTAAAATCAAATGCTCAAATATCTTTTAAAGGCAACAGAATCCAAATAAAAAACTTTAATGGCACAGAACATGGAGAATTTTTACTTTTCTTTATTATGAAATGGCTTACCGAATATAGAACGTCCTAATCCTCTATCCAATCTGTTAAAGGTTTTAGTTGGTCAATCAGTTTTTCAGGTATTTTTTCTTGATAATTTGAATAGGGGAGAAATGTTTTTACTATCTCTTTGTTTAGTATCAATTCATCTTTAAAATCTTTCATCTTTGTTTTACATAACAATGTGCCTTCTAAGTAAATAGCTACTTTTAGAGTATACCCAAAACTACTTACAAATTCTACACCTATGCCCATTCTATCATCAGGATTATCAACAAAATCATCATCGTCATCAATTTCGTGACCGAATTGTCCAGAATATTGTATTTTGCCATCAAATCTAACACCATTAAACCATACATTCTGAAATATGCCTTTCTGTTTAGCTTCTAATACTTTTTGAGGTATAAAAAGAACAGAACCAATCTTGCCCGATTCTCCAAATAATACATTGCTTAAAATCTCTATCCCAAACAGTTTAGCTCTATCTTTTGAAGTAAAGCTTATGATTTTCAAATCTGGAAATATGATAAAATTAACTTCATCGTATAAAAAAGCTTCATTTGGCTTCTTTTCAATTTCAAACTCATCATCAATATTGAACAAAAAGTCATCAAAACTTCTTTTAACTGCTATCTTTCCATAAACATAACCGTCATCTTTATCACTTATTATAAAATTACCTATTGTAAAATTATTAACTTTAGGTATTTTAAGAGTTTGAGAAATATTTTTGAGAGCATACACTATTTGGTCTTTAGTTAAACTTCCTTCATATTTTGATATGAATGCCATAAAAATGCCAGACAGTATACGATATAAACCTTATTCTTTCTTCTTATCTTCTTCTATGATAATTTTATTATTCTTAGTAGTGATTTTTAGTTCTTTGCCTATTAAACCAGATTCTTCGGCTACTGCTTTCGGCAAAGGTGCCCTAAACTTATAATATTCGGTTTTACCTACGGTCTTATCATACGTCTCTATTATTTTCATAAGATAATTAGGTGCCCTAACTATTTAAGTCTTTAGGTGCCCGATAATTAAGAACTTTCTATAACTTCTCTTTCCTTATTGTTTATCTTATAAAGAGAGTAAATTTCACTATCAATATCTCTTTTTACTATTTCTATTTTATCCTTTAAGTCTTTAGTTTCACTTGTATTTTTATCTCCAAATTTATTTAGCTTATCGTTGTAAGTTAATAATTTGTCGACAAATAAAACAATCTTCTCTATGAGATTTTCATTTAATTCTGGAAAAGTAAGATTTCTTATATTCTCTAAACTTATTGCAGTAGTTATTGTAGCCCCCAAATTAAATTTTTTCTCATAATAATATCTCAATAACTTTGAATTGAATAGGGCTAAAAGAACTTTTAACTTTTTACTATTTCCATCTGAAAATTTTATAGAATAAACATTTTGAGTGCAATAAGCTTCTTCTTCTATAAATCCCACTTTAAATGTTGACGAGATTTTATTCATCAATATTCTATCGCCCGTATACATCTCTTTTTCCTTATACCCAATACCTTCTTTGGTTATGTCAAAATGATGATTGATTTTAATATTGTAGGGATTTATGTCTTCTCCCGTTATTATTGGAATATTGTGCTTTGTATCTTTGTTCTTTGAAACAAGTTCATATTTCTCACATTTATTTAAAATAAGATTCTTGTCACAATGAATGCAATCTTTTTTATCTTGTTTTGATGCAGGAAACCACTTATTACAATGATAGCATTTCATAACCTCTCCTTTTTTACTTATTTCTTCTCCCCTTTTTATAAAAATACTATCTCCAAGTCTATTCCCTATGTCCACTTTAGAAAACAGAGTATCTAATTGTCCTATTTCTGGATTAAAGATATAATTTGTATTATTATAAAATTTATCTTGGGTTACTTTTTCTTTATCATTAATAGTTATCTTGTTTTTATTCTTTTTTTCTAATTTATCACTATTCTTAACAAATATTAAAACAATAAACTCTTGTGTTACACCCTCAAAAATTCCAAAGATAGTCAATCTTTTAATTAATGTATTCTCTAAGATGTATTTTCTTAAAGAAGTATAATCGTTTGATTTTATAGAATTTTTTGGTATCACAAACCCAAAATATCCACCTTCTTTTAATAAACTAATAGCTTTTCTCACGAATAAATCAAAAGTATTTAGATTCTTTTTAGAAACTCCATACTTTGAGACGAAATAATCTGTTTCTATTGAATTTGTATCTGCCCCCCAAGGCGGATTACCTATGATAACATCAAAACTGCCCTCTACAAAGTCCCCCCCCCACTTGAAAGCTTCTAATTTAGCTACATTCTCATCATCAATTAAAGAATTTCCATACTTAATATGTAAATCAACTTCTTCGGGCAATTTTCTATTTTTCTCTGAGGCTTTAAGAAGTAAATTAAGTTTAGTAATTTCAACTGCTTTATTGTCTAAATCCACACCATAAAGATTTTTCTTTAAAATCTCTGTTTTTACAGAATACATACCTTGACTATCGATTTTATTTTGTTTAGATTCTTCTTTAGAAGATAAATTTTCATATAAATAATCAAACGCTTTAATCAAAAATGAGCCTGAACCACAAGCACAATCTAAAACTTTTATTTCCTTTACATTCTTTTTAATCTTTAGAACTTCAAGAAGAGTGTTTTTTACTACATAATCTACAATATTTGAAGGGGTATAGAAAATACCTTGTTCTTTTCTATGTGCCTGACTTTCTTTTAACTTTGATTTTCCAGACCTCTTTTGTTCTAATATCTTACCCAAATACTGCTCGTAAACTTGTCCAAGAACATCTGCGTCAATCCAATCAAAGTTATAGATATACTCCTTATCCTTTGATTCATACAGATAACCTATTAATCTTTTTATGATTAATCCATCAATCTTAATAATATCACAATCGTTATCTATTCCGATAGCAAATAAACCACTATTGTAAATTTGATTGTATTTTTCAAATATCTCTTTTAATTTAGGATATGCCTTATTGTCTGGTAAGTGGGTTATTTCTTCCAAATAAAGATTTTCAGGATTTATGCTTATATCTTCACATCTTCTAATGAATATTAGTCTATCAATTATTCTTTGCACAATTTCTTCTCTATGATTGAGTTCATATTTATTTGGATATGATTTTTCAACATCATCAACAATGAGATTTCTAATATGCATTAAATCATCAAGCAGAATTTTATTAATAGAAATTCTTTTCTTTAATCTGCCTTCATTTTCAGCTTCCTTTAAGATAAGGTTTTTTTCAAAGCTTTCCTTAGATAAAAGAAGTAAGTTTTGTATATTTGTTATGTAATCTTCTGGGCTTTTGAATACCCTAAAAACCTGACTTGTTGCATTTTCTTGCTCTACACAGAAAATTTTTAGTTGTTCAAAATTAGTAGAAATAGCAAAGGGTATTCTTTTAGATAAAGCATAAGAAATGACTTGTTTATCTGCTTCCTTTTCTAATGGTATACCTACTTTTTTGACCTCTAAGAAAAAGACTATCCTTCCATCAATTTTGAAAGCATAATCTCCAAAACCTAAGTTTTTACCTCTACGAGCTGTTTCTCTCTTGGTAAAATCGTTTTTATTCCATCCAAGAAGGGCAAATAATGGCTCAACTAATTTAGTTTCGGTATTTGCTTCTAATTCGTGCTTATATTGATTATAATTAGTCCTAAAATCATTAATTAGTGCTTGTATGCCTTTTTTTGCAACTTCTACATCCATAACAAATTCTATAAGACATTATATAAAAACTTACCTAAACCTCAAAAGCCACGCCATTTGACAGCCCTATTCAAGCCACGAATCCTTGACACTCTCTCGCTGGATTAATTGCTACTTTGGAAAAATAAAAATAAATTTAAATAAAGGGATTAATTATCGATAAACTGAAGAAAAAGGGGATTAGTAAGATATTTAAAGCATTATTCTGAAACTAATATATGAATAAAGGAAGAAAAATATCAGGCGGAAAATATCACTCAAATAGAAAGAAAAAGTTGTATGAACGCAGAGGTCAGGAGAGACATGTTCTTCTCGGAGAAACAAAGACGAAAACAATGAGGGTAAAGGGCGGAAGAATAAAAACAATCTCACTTAAAGCAAATATTGCAAACATTATAGTAAACGGAAAAGCAAAAAAAGCAGAAATTAAGAACGTTATTGAAACTCCTCAAAATATGTTCTTTGCAAGACAGAACAGACTTATGAAAGGTGCCATAATTGACACTTCACTTGGAAAGGCAAGAATAACCAATCGCCCAACCCAGGAAGGCTGTATAAATGCAATTCTTGTTGAAACTAAGTAACTTCTAGTAATGTTTCAAGCAAAAAAATAGTTCACAGAAAGATTTAAATACTCACCTTGCACTATCCTTTTTAAACCTTTCCATAATATTCCTCGATAAAATGTCATACGTCAAAAGATGCCCGGAGTGTGGTAGCGTAAACCTAACCTACGACGATCAAAAAGGCGAAATAATCTGTAATGAATGCGGTCTTATTGTAGAAGAAAAAATGGTGGATACTGGTCAGGATGTGGGCGGCCAGTTTGATAAATCTGATAAAAAAGGTAGAGGGGGAGCTCCAATGTCTCTTCAGAAGTTTGACAAGGGACTTACAACTAACGTAGGAGAAATATCTGATATCTATAGGTTAGAAGCAGGAAATACAAGAAAATTCCTTCGTTTGAAGAAATGGCAGGAAAGAGTATCAACTTCTATTGAAAGAAATCTAAGACTCGCAATGGCTGAATTAAGAAGAGTTGCCTCATTCCTCAATCTTCCATCAGTTGTCAGAGATGAAGCTTCAAGAGTATACAATTTCGTTCTTCAAAGAGGATTAGTTAGAGGAAGGTCAATGGAGTCAGTTATAGCTGCCTGTATTTATGCTGCCTGCCGTTCATACAACATTCCAAGAACATTAGATGAGATAGCTTCTGCCTCGGATGTTGAAAGAAAAGAAATAGGTCGTACATATAGATTTATTGTAAGAAAATTGAAAATAAAAGTAACTCCAAGCTCACCTAAAGATTACATCTCAAGATTCTCATCCATACTTCATCTTTCTCCTAAGTCACAGAATGAAGCTCTAAAAATATTGAAAAAAGCAGATATTTCTGAGCTTACATCAGGAAGAGGTCCTGCAGGAGTTGCTGCTGCTGCTCTCTATGTAGCTGCATTAATGAATGATGAAAAGAAAACCCAAAGAGAGGTTGCTGATGTAGCTGGAATAACCGAAGTCACAATAAGAAATAGATATAAAGAGCTTATAGACCAGCTTAAATTAGAAGATAAATTGAAAGCAAAAGTTGCTGCTTCTGAAAAAACGAGTAAATAATTCTTCATTAATCTTAAATATCCATTCTTTCTGAGATAACCATGAAAGCCCTTGTAGTATGCAAGCATCCTGAAAATTCTAAGGAAGCAGAAAGTTGCAGAATTATAGAAAAAGACTTTTCTCCGGTATATTCTTGGAAAAATGATTTATCAAAAAAGGATTTAGAAGGAATAGACTTGGTAATAGCAATAGGAGGAGATGGAACAGTTCTCTCAGCAGCACATTATCTGATTGACAAACCAATTCTTGCAGTTAATTCCTCCCCTTCAACAAGCGAAGGAGCTCTTACAACAATCTCAGTCGATGAATTAGACGACAAATTAAAAGAAATAAAGAATAATAATGCAAAAGAAGAAAAGCTTGAAAGGATAGAAGTCCTAATAAACAATCAACCTCTAGATTTGTTAGCGCTTAATGAAGTCTTTATTGCAAATGAAAAAGCCTATTTAATCTCAAAATATAATGTAAAATTCAAAGCCAAGGAAGAAGAGCAAAGATCTTCTGGAATTATATTCTCAACAGGCACAGGTTCAACTGCCTGGTTCAAGTCTGCCGGGGGCTCTCCTTTCAGCTCTCAATCGAAGTTTATAGAAATGATAGTAAGAGAGCCATATATAAGAAGAATAAGCAAATTCTCAATGTTGAAGGAAACAATAAAAGAAAATGAAGAGTTTGAAATAACACCACTAGTACCTTCCGTCCTCGCAGTAGATTCAATAAGAGAGTTCAAAGTAAAAAAAGGAGATTCAATCAAAATAAGAATTTCCAAACATCCCCTAAGAAGAATAAAGTAACTGCATCCTCAAAGGAGTCAAGACGCGGAGTAGTTTCTTTTTCACATGATGAAATTCGGCTTTAGGATTACTAGGATTCCTACCAAGAAGTTTAGCAATGGTGGTATAAGTATGTCCTTCTAATCTTAAAGACAGCACAGTTCTCTGAAACTCAGATAGAGAATTCATAGCATCAGATATTCCTTTTCCGATTATCTCCCTTTCTTCCCTCCTAGAAATAAGCTCATCCGCAGGCAAATTATTGTCATCAATAAAAAAACGTTCATCCTGAATTAATTCAATTGATAAATGTCCATTGGACTTATGCTCTTCAGTAAAATTTCTTGCAAGAGCTTTGTTAAATTGTCTGTAAAAATAAGAGCCGTATCTAGTTTGACAGTCATAATTAAGACAAGACTTATAATGAACTTGAAGAAGAGTATCTTCTAAATCAGGAACAATCCAAGTAAGTAACGTTGAATCATATCTTCTCATTACTCTGTCAGGTACATACATTGCCCTCTTGCAAAATCTATCAACTACTCTTAATTGATTATCGCTTTGAGATTGACAAGAATCCCTTTCACTAACATATGCCTTCTCTTCTTCTCTTGTCAGACGTTTAAACTCAGGCGGCCCGACAAAAAAATGATCCCCTTGAATCATACTAAAAAATCAAATAAGACAGTTAAAAAGATTGTTATCCGTCAAAATAAGCATTAAAATAACAAAGTAAAGGTTTAAATTATACAATTGTGAAAATTCATTATCGAGCGGGGATGCCGGAGTGGTCAAACGGGCGACGTTAAGGCCGTCGTAGCTTAGTGCTTGCGCAGGTTCGAATCCTGTTCCCCGCAT
>CAZHCL010000018.1:0-9363 GCA_964530955.1 Candidatus Woesearchaeota archaeon
CAAAAAGACCTATTATTGAATGACCTTAGAAAAGATTCATTTGCTGAGAAACTAACCTAAGGCCTTTTTATTAAATAAAGACCTTAGAAGCAAGTGAGTATGATACTACAGATAAATTAATTGAAACAGAAAAGCTTTGTGCACTAAATGATTTCATACCATTCTATACAAATTAAGGTTTAAAAATTCTTCTGTGATTGGAAACAATATTACTGACTATATGCGATTATTTTTTAAAGCATAGATGTCTGCTGATTTTATAGGGCCTATAGTACAGTGGTAATATACACCGTTCGCGTCGGTGGGACTCGGGTTCGATTCCCGATGGGTCCATTTTAATTTAGTTATTGTGGAAAGAATCTCGATCCTGGAAACTTAAATCTGGCATTTAGGTCATCAATGGTTTGTCCTCTCGCAATCATTCTTAATCCGTCGTCTTCTTTTAATAATATTTCTGCGCACTTTCTATGACCATTGTAATTTGAACCCATAGCAATGGCATGAGCACCTGCATTGTAAATTAATGCGACTTCTCCTCTCTGCACGCTTGGAAGTAATCTATCAACTGTAAATTTCATATTTTCACATAGCCCATCTACCACATCATATCTTTTAACTGGAGCATCATATCTTTTACCTAGAAAAGAAATATGGTGATATGCTCCGTAAATTCCTGCTCTGAAGAGGTTTGCCGGCAAACTTGCGTCAAGTCCAATAAAATCTTTGTGCTTTTCAGGAGTATGCAAAACTCTTGAAACAAGAACGCCTGATGGACCTGTGATGAATCTTCCGTTTTCCATTAATATTCTTAAATCTGGTCTTATCTCTCCTTGTGCTACATTTTTTTCAAACTCTGATTTTATTCCCTGACCTACTGCCATTACATCAAGCTCTCTTTGTTCCGGCCTATATGGCGTTCCAAGTCCACCCCCTAAATCTACGAACTCTACTTCTATGCCTGTACTTCTTCTTATATCTCCAATTAATTTGAACATCATTCTTCCCGTTTCAACAAAATACTCTGGATTTCTTTCATTTGAAACAATCATGGTATGCAAACCATATCTTTCTACTCCTCCAGCCTTTAGAAGATTGAAAGCTTCGAAAATCTGGTCTCTTCTCATTCCAAACTTGGCTTGGACGGGATCCCCTATTATTGAATTACCTGCCCTTTCTACCCCGGGGTTAAATCTGCAACAGGCAACCTTAGGCAATTTTCCTACGCTTTGCTGATAAAATGGAATATGAGTAATGTCATCAAAGTTTATTATTGCTCCTTGTTCGGTAGCCATCCTGAAAAGAGATTCTGGAGTATTGTTAGAAGTTAGTATTACATCTTCACCAAGAACGCCCAATCTCCTTGCCATATCTAGTTCATAATCTGAACTACAGTCCCCTCCTTGGCCTCTTCTCCTAAGTATATCTATTATATCTAAATTTGGAGTTGCTTTAAAGGCAAAATGATTTCTAAAACCATTAGCCCAGGAAAAAGCTTTGCTAAGTCGAGCATCATTCCTTAATATCTCTTTTTCAGAATAAATAATAAAAGGTGTTGGAAATTCTGCCAGAGCTTCTCTTAACTGCTCTTCTGTAAAAGGAATATCTTTTGCCTCTGGCCTTCGGTAAATATCTGATCTTACTGGAAGACCTCTTCTTGCAATATCTTCCAATATCCCTATATTGACATGCTTTTTTTCTCCGATTATATGCTCTGTTCTTAATTCATCTCCATAAATTTCCAATCCTTTTTCTGCTTCTTGAGCGTTTATTTCTCCCGCATTTGAAGTTAAATAAGAAAATATTTGTAAAGAACTCTGGGTATTTGGAGAATTTGGAATCTCATGCTGAATGCCCTGACCAGAGATAACTATCTTTTCAATTGCATCGGGATTAATTAATAAAGGCTTTACTCTCTCCGATAAGGTTGCTTTGTCTCCCATATTATATTTTTAAATTATGTACTATACTTGTTACGGCTTTTTCAATATCCTGCCTGTGGCCGAATGAACTTAATCTTGTAAATCCCTGTCCAGATGGACCGAACCCTACACCTGGAGTTGTGACGACATGCGTTTCTCTTAACATTTTATCGAAAAATTCCCAGGAGCCTATTCCATTAGGATTTTGCATCCAAAGATAGGGAGCATTATCTCCTCCAAAAACTTTTATATTTAGAAGTTCAAGTCCTTGTCTTATCATCTTTGCGTTATTCATGTAATAATTAACCAATCCAGAACATTCTTCTTTTCCTTTAGGTGAAAATGCTTCCAAACCTCCATCCTGGGCAATATTTGACGCACCATTGAAGAAGGTGGTCTGTCTTCTGTTCCACATTCTATTAAGCGTTCCAGCTTCAGAATCCTCAGTAACTGCCTGCTTGGGGACTACTGCCCAGCCAAGTCGCACTCCGGTAAATCCTGCAATTTTAGAGAAACTATTAATCTCGATAGCACATTCTTTCGCACCTGCAATTTCATATATGCTTTGGGGCAGGTTTTGGTCATTAATGTACCAACTATAGGCTGCATCAAAAATAATTATTGACTTATTTTCCCTTGCCGCTCCGACAAATTCTTCCAAAGATTTTCTGCTCATTACTGCTCCAGTTGGATTATTAGGACTACATAAATAAATCAAATCTGGAAATTTTCTACCTGAAAGGTTTGAAGGTATTTGAGGAACAAAATCATTTTCAGAATTGCAAGGCATATAAACTAAATCATCATATTGCCCTCTTTCTTTATTAAATTCACCTGTTCTTCCTGAAGCAACATTGCTGTCTACATAAACAGGATAAGCAGGGTCTTGAACTGCTACGACGCTGTCTTGTGAGAAAATAGATTGTATATTCGCGCTGTCTGTTTTGGCTCCATCGCTGACAAAAATTTCGGAAGAATCTAAGCATACTCCTCTTTGAGTATAGAATACTGCAATAGCCTCCCTTAGTGCTTTGTTTCCTTGTTCATTACCATATCCAGAATAAGTTCTAACATCTCCAAGTTTTTCAACACCTCTTCTTAGACCTTCAAGAACATGAGGAGTTATTGCTTCAGTTGTATCCCCGATGCCTAACTTATAAATCGTAGCATTTGGATTATCCCTTGTGAATGTAGCTGCTCTCTTAGCTATCTCCGCGAAGAGATAACTATCAGCCAACTTTCCGTAATTAGAATTGACTTTAGCCATAATCTTTTTCAACCTAATAAGTATTTAATTCTATTTGTAGACTTTTTTTGCTACTTGACAAGATGACAATTTTCCTTGTTCAATTAATCAAAAGACCACCATAATACTTTTAAACCATCCAATCCACTAAAATAAATGGTTGAAAAAAAGATAGTGAAGATGGCTTTGATTTCTGGTGCTGCACATGCGCTTGAGTATAAAAGAAAAAACCCCGGAGTTTCTGATGAGGAAACTATACAGCATGTCAACAGAGAAAGCGATGGGATAATCAAAAAGCTTGATTCTGAAGATTAATTTTAATTTAAGATAGTTCTTATTTGATTTGAATGGGAAAAATATTTATATCTTAAAAACAGCCCGTATATGTGGAAATTGATGAAGATTTAGCTGAAATTTTAGGAGCACATATCGGAGATGGGTGTATTAGCAGGACTCAAAGATATGCAGAGTATTATTTGGGGGGAGATATAACTGAAGAAAGGGAATATCATGACAAATGGATAGGTCCTTTGTTCAATAGGAAAATCGCCATTCCCTTACTAAATAAAAAGGTTAATTATAAAGCACACCCTAAAGTTGGAATTTATGGATTTCATATTTTTGATGAAAGATTAGTAAAGTTTTTTGAAGACTTAGGAATTAGGTCGGGTTCTAAGATTAATATTAGAATCCCTAATAAAATAATGTTAAACAAAAATCTTCTAACTAGGTTTTTGAGAGGTTTGTTTGATACAGACGGCAACATCTATTTTGATAAGAATAGATCGGCAAAATCTCCGAAAAACGATAGACCTGTAATCAAATTGGGAACCGTATCAAAATATCTTGCTAATGATGTCTTCGAATCTTTGAAGTCTCTGGGACTTCATCCAAGAATGAAAAAACCTTATCAGGGTAAAAGAGATAAAAATTTAGTTTATACTGTACTACTCTACAGAATGGCTGATGTAAAATATTATATTAAAGAAATAAGTTTCAAGAACAATAAGCATATGACCAAATGGCAGGTATATACTAAATTCGGTGTGTGTCCTCCAAAAACAAACTTAAGTCAAAGAAAAGCAATGCTTCTGAATCCAAAGCTTTTTAACCAATACAAAATGAATTATAATTAAGCGGGGGTAGCAAAGCGGTCAAATGCGCGAGACTTAAGATGTCGCTTTTTCGATAGAAAAAGTAGCTTGACGAGATTATAAGAAATCTCGTGGCTTAGTGCCTTCGGAGGTTCAAATCCTCCCTCCCGCATTTATTTATTAAATAATGGAGATAAAATTTACAAAAGACGATTCTGAGCTAAAAGAGGCGCTGGAAATTGCTTTGGAACTTAAGGAATACTTTACCAAAGAGGCTATCACTAATATGAATAAAGATTTCCTAGAGAATGAAATGATAATAGCCAGAGATAAATCTATTGATGGATTTCTATGTTTTGGAATAAAAAACAATAAATATGAGATAATCTGGATGGCTGTGAAAAAAGATAGACAAGATAGAGGAATAGGGAAAAATCTTCTTGATTTTTTGGTTCAATATTTGAGAGATAAAAATGTCAAGGAATTATACGTAAAAACTCTTACTCCAGAAGATTCTTATGAACCTTATCGAAGAACAAGGAAGTTTTATGAAAAATACAGATTTAAGCATCTTTATATTGAAAAAGCTGCAAAGAAGGGATGGGACAACCAAGTAGTTATGAAATTAGATATTTGAGGAAAAAGGAAGCTAATCAATTTTTATTTACTTGACCTATGATGATGAATTAATTTATGATGTTTCCTTACTTTTCTTGCTTTCAATGAAAAAATAACTAAAAAGATTACTACTATTAATGCTATCAAGATAACTGGATAATTATTTGATTTGACCTTGCTCAGAGTTGTATTTACTGTACTATTGGTGCTGTTTTCAACTATATGCTTTGTACTTCCAATTGGTTCTGATATTGCTTTCAGAGTTATATTTACATTATTTCCTTCTATTGAATTTAGAGTTACAAGAATATCATATATATTTGGAGAGCTTAAACTGAGCTTTACACTCTCGTTTATTTTAAGAGTTAAATTTTGAGGTGTACTTTGTATAGTAATAGTAGCAGAATTATTTTGTATTGAATCGAGAGTTAAAGTATGTTTTTCTCCGTTTAGCGCTGTAAAATTAATTCTTTGCCCAGTCCCTATCTTTTTGCTGTATCCTACTGTAATCGGATTGACTTGAGGAATAATCGGTAAAGATGCACCTCCTCCTGAACCCGAACTGCTTCCTGAACTTCCTCCACTGCCTCCTCCGCCCGTGCTTGGAGCAACAATTACAAAACTTTCAGTTGAAGAATTAGCAACATTGCTTCCGAAATCAGAGCAAGAGATATAATAATTATATGTGCCCGGATTTGGAGTGAATGTTTGTATGAATGTGTTTGTAACTGACTTATTTACTGAAGAATTAGTTAGATTCAAGTTATTATTTATAAAAAGAGAGCAGTTGGCTATGTTTAGGTTATCACTAACATTATAGTAAAAAGTATTACTTACTGAAGAAGTTGTATTATCTACTGGTAAATCACCTAAAGTCACATTTGGAGGAGTAATATCATAAGTTAATGTACTATTTTGTGTTGCAAAACTCTGATTAGATGCATTGTTTGTGAAAAGGCAGTTCCATTTATAGTTATCTTCATGTGTGAATGTATAATTGATTGATGTAGAGTTACTTGTTCCAGTTATATTAGCTGAGATGGATTTTTCATTTCCAGTAGAATTCCAAAGAAAGAAGGTTACATTCTTAAGCTGAAAGCTTGAAATTGCTGAACAATTAAATGTTTCATTTATTGTTGCGGGCGATGAATTTACGGGAGAATTAAGAGTCACAAATGGACCTTGTATGGGGAGGGTGAAATTTGATATTGCAAAAGCGGAATTATCATTCTCATCTGTATAGAGACAGTTCCAATGGTAATTATCGACACCTAAATTAGTTAAATTAATCTGGAATTGATTTGAGGAACCATTAGTTATGGAGAAAGTTTGATTATATACTCCTGATGTAGAGTTCCAAAGGTAGAAGGTTATATTATGAAGGGAAAGGTCTGTTGCATTGCAGATGAATGTCTGATTAAAATATGATGAGATATTATTATTTATAGGACTTATTAAAGAAACTACTGGAGGTTGATTATCAGATAATATAATTGAAGAGTAAATGTCGATTCTTGAATAAGTTGTTCCAGAAAGAGAGTCATTTATTTTCTTTCCTGTGCTATTCAGAACATATTCTATCTGCTTTGGCGTTTTGGTCTGATTACTCAGCTTAAGATATTCATTAATTATAGCTATTGCACCCGATACATGAGGGGTTGCCATTGATGTTCCAGATAGTATTGCATAACCTCCTGGCCAGGTTGAGTTAATGGCTTCTCCTGGCGCAAATAGATTATCTAACTGCCAGCGATTTGAAAAACTAGATATTGAATCTGATTTTGTAGAAGAACTTACTACTGTAACGTTTTGGATACAACCTGGAGAAGAAACTGCAGTATAATTTCCACTATTTCCTGCTGCTATTACTACTGAAATATTTTTCGCAATTGCTGCATTTATGTGTGGAGTAAAGAAATTACTATTTTCACTTGGATTATTATCACAATAGGATGTGTAATTTAATTCTCCGCCTAAGCTAATACTTATTACCCTTATGTTAAATGCAGATGAATTGCCTACACACCAATCTATAGCTGAGAATATATCATTATCTGCGCAGCTTCCTGAAGAATCACAAACTTTCAAGGCAACTATTTTAACTCCTGGAGCGACTCCTTTTATTGTTCCATTTGCTCCGATTATTCCTGCCACGTGAGTGCCGTGCCCATGATCATCCATAGGATTGGAGTTATTGGCTATAAAGTTGTAACCGCCGATCACTTTGCAAGGAGAAGAAGCGTTATTATTTCCATAACAGCCACCTAAATCTGGATGAGTATAATCAACTCCTGTATCAATTATACATACTGTCTGGCCTGCTCCTGTTAGATTCATGGAGTTTTGCTGCAATGGCCAAGTTTTTGTTCCATTTATTAAAGGAACTGAATCCTGCAGGAAGACATGCTTGAAAGTTACCAATGATACTCTTTCAACATTTGGATTATTCTGAAGAGAATTAAGTTCAGAAATTCCTACATTGGCTGAAACTACATTACCAAAATTGCCCGTAATGCTATCTATCTGAGATAAAGAAGATACTGATTTTCCATTTAAATTGTTATTTTTAAATTCAATAAATACCTGTGCCGTTCCATTTTGCTGAGCCTTTTGATAGACATCAGAGCTTATTTTTGAATTTGTTGATGGGCTTGCCGAGCTTAATACTGAAAATGTACCTAATAAAACTAAAATTCCTGAAATAATCAGCAATATTGCTAGGGCCCTATTTTTTATCATCTTTAATAGAGCAGAAAACAGCATTTAAATCCTTTATGAAAATGGAAAACCGTAAGGTATAAAAGAAATAAACTACACCTAATCTCTATTTTTTCGGGCGCGCAGCGCGTACCCCAAGCGAGGAACTCGCGTAAGACGCATCCCCACCGCAGCCCAGGCTAGCCCCGTCCGAATTCGCACCGAACCCCGCGACCGAGCCATCAGTAGGTCTCCAATAATATAAGTTACCATCTTTTACATCAGATTTAGGAAGACCAAACTTATTCGCATTCGAAAGCCAGTCATTTGTATCAATACCAGGGGTCTTATTGCTCGAAAGATAATCATCGAGAGGAAATTCGGAAGTGAAACAAAGTTGCCCATTGCTATTGATTCCATATCCATATTGAATATGCATTTTTTTGCCTACGCCCATAAGACCTCCTTTAGATTCAAACTTTGCATCTAACCATTCTGACCTCCAAGGGTCTCTAACAGTTAAAATTAAATCTAAAATAGAATCAATTTTTCTTTCATCGATAAGAATTCCATTCCCGTCATAAGCTTTTTTTGAACGTATAAGATTCAAAAAATCAGCAAATTGTCTAATATTAAGCATAAATGAATTTTCTTGAGATAATGCTCTATGAGAATCTTCCCAATTTTTGCCGCGATGAGTTCTTTCCATAGCAACAAGTAAATCAGAATAAGAATAATTTCCGTGAGTTTTACCAGGTAAAATAATATAATTTTGTGGGTCGTTTATATTTGCAGGAGTTGGAACAACAATGGGTTGAGCTATTGTGGTGGCGTCTGGAATGGCTGGAGCAGATGCTAGTACTCTCTCAAGTGAGCCTTCGATTGGCTTTCCCATATAGTTTTTAGGTATTTTTATTGTCATATTCTTGTAAACCTCTCATATTGTTTCTTTGTAATGTCTACCATGAGATGGGCTAAATCATCTCCAGACCTAACATAAAATACTGGAAGTTTCCACTGCTCCAAATCTTTGGTAAATTGTGTTTTACCTCCGAGATGAATATGCGCAAAATAATTGTGTGAAGCAAGCTGTGCAAAATCTGTCTTTTCAGAATTCCAATTTCCAATTTCTCCATCTGATATAGACAAAACAAAGCTTTCTCTTCCCTTTAATGCTTGAGTTAAAACTTTGGCATCTAATCTAGTGTCTCCACCAAAATCAGGAGAAAGAGCAAGCTTACGCACCTCTTGCATGCTGTTATAATCTGCTTCTTTATAACGAGTATGAGTAGAGAATAAAGATACTCCATGAGTAATGTAAGGAGCAATACCTTGCTTTTGCAAGAAACTTTCTATACCATAATATCCTAACAAGGCAAAATGATATTTGCTTTGGTCTCCCCAAGGAATAGATACTTTATTTCCTCCGTCTCCGCCATTAATTCCTTGAGCCATACTTCCAGAGCTATCTAAAACTACCATCTTGAAATCAGGAAAGCTTTTTCTCTGCAACTTAAACTTAGCTTCAACTACTAGAGGACTTTGTGGATAAGCAAAAGTAAAGCCATCTTCAGTTAATCTTAATTTTGAAGGTTTTATCTTTAAAGGATCATCTTTATTTTCATCAAATCTTCTGTAAGTCAAAGGAGCTATCGGAAGGCTTTGCGACTTAGTCATAGCTTCTACTTTTACAGAAATATCTCTTGCTAGATGTCTATAAATAGCATCAAGCTGTTCATGACTTGTGAAGTTTGAAGATAATTTTTCTCCTCCAGCAAATCTGCCATAA
>CAZHCL010000019.1:0-7307 GCA_964530955.1 Candidatus Woesearchaeota archaeon
CCCGAGTTCGATTCTCGGCGGGTCCATTCTTTCTGAATGGTCTCGATATTACAAAACACAAGATGAAAAACTTACTTGAAATATTAGGAATAAGAAAGAAAGCTAAAGAAGCTCCCGTAAAAGGAGTCACCCTTATTCATATTTCAGATAAGAATAATTACTTCAATACTCTGGCTTTGGAAGAAGCAAGATTTGCCAGAGAAAAAGGTTACGGAATATCCGATATACCTGCCGAAGACTTAGAAAAAATACGTCAAGGAGTAATAAAAAGACTTGGAGTAGAATATGTCTACGATCCAACTCATTTTTCATTTAGTTAAATCACAAATCACACTCATTTATTTGAGAGTCAAGAAAGACTTTAAAATCCGTCAGGGATGACGAAAAATATCTGACGTTTGTTTCTCGCAAGGGAAACAATCATGGTGAGCCATTCATTTGGCTGATCATGCAGAGACATAATGTTCAATGAAGCAAGCAGGAAGGTAAAATAAATTTCCACATGACCAACTTTTTTTAAAAGTTGTAATGTGAGTAAAGAAGTAAATTGATAACAATAACGATTTATTGATTGTCAGGAAAATTTGATTTTTACAAACTATGAGATGGATAGCTTGGTTTGGATTTGAAAATGGACGTGGCAAGCTGCGATAAGCCTAGGGGAGCCGCATGCAGGCTTTGAACCTAGGATCTCCAATGCGAAAACGTGCCGCAAGGCGTGCAGAGATGCACAAACGACGCCGGGAATTGAAACATCTTAGTACCGGCAGGAAAAGAAAACAATAGTGATTTCCTTAATAGCAGCGAGCGAAAAGGAATAAGGGCAAACTGAATCTCCTTGCGAAAGCGAGGCAGAGATGTGGTGAAGGCCAATGGCTAAATTATCGAGAAGAAGTTCTCTGGAAAGAGGCGCCTCAGAGGGTGATAGCCCCGTATTCGATGATGATATGCTGTTCTTCAATAGAGTAGGGCTCCCTAGATAGGAAGTCTGAATATGGCAAGATTAATTGCTAACCCTAAATATGGATCCAAGTCCGATAGCGAACTTAGTACCGCGAGGGAAAGCTGAAAAGTACTCTTAAACGAGGGTTAAAAGACTTGAAGTCTCATAGTGACATGATGGTTACTGCATTAAGGTGTTGTAACGTACGTGTTGAAAAATGGGCCAAGGAGTTGACTTATAGTGGCAAGGTTAATAAATGAAGCCGTAGCGAAAGCGAGTCTGAAAAGGCGTTAGTCACTGGGGTCAGACACGATGCCAGATGATCTAGTCCTGAGCAGGACGAAGTTCTCCGAAAGGAGAATGGAGGTCCGAACTAGTGCTACATGCATGTGCTTGGATGATTTGGGATTAGGGGTGAAAAGCCAATCTAATCTGGCGGTGGCTTGTTCCTGTCGAAGTATGCCTCAGTATAGCCTTCTTGTGCTAGAGAGCGAGGTAAAGTACGGATAGAGTCTGCAGAGCCTACTGGCTACGGGACTACTTTCCAACTCTGAACATGTTCTCCGCATACAAGAGGAGTGGGGGCCGGTGCGTAAGGTACCGTTCCGAGACCCGAACAAGGGAGACTGAAGTTAAGGTCCCAAAATATATGCTAAGTGTAACAAAGATTGTCTTGAACCTGAGACACTAGGGATGTAGGCTTAGAAGCAGCCATCATTTAAAGAAAGCGTAACAGCTCACTTATTGAGGTTCGAGGCGTCGAAAATGGACGGGGCTAAGCATATTACCGATACTTCAGAGGTACTCGAAAGAGTATTCTGGTAGACAGGCGTGCTTTCTGCGCAGAAGTCCTTCCGAAAGGATAGATGGAGCGGGAAGCAATGAAAATCTTGGTGGAAGTAAGATCAAATTATCCTGAGAATGGATAGCGTCGTAAGGGAAAGGTTTCCTTGGCAATATTAATTAACCAAGGGTTAGTCAGCACCTAAGGGGCATCTTAACTGCGTGCTTCGATGGACATCAGGTTAATATTCCTGAACTGATTACAATCGTTTAGTGCCCGGAATTGTTTCCGGATATGCGGCATCTCGAGAGAGCTGCGTTGTGAGAAATTGTTTGAGCGTAATGCTAGGATGGCAATGAATCATAACGGGTGACCCGCGGATTCCAGGGACCCATGAAAAGTCTGTGCATAGAAAGTAATTAGCTGTACTGAGAACTGACACTGGTGCTCTAGCTGAGAAGGCTAAGACGTGAAAGGTATAAATTGGTTAAGGGAACTCGGCATATTGGCCCTGTTTCTTCGGTAGAAGGGGTGTCTATGGATGTTTCTGATATTAGGAAGCATTTGTAGATTGCAATAACAAGGACCGCCCGACTGTTTATCAAAAACGTAGCCGGTTGCCAACCCGAAAGGACTAGTATAACCGGTGAGACCTGCCCAGTCGCGGTGTTTCAAACCTCCGTACAAGGGGGCTAAGACCCGTGAAACGGCGGGCCTAACTATGAGGCTCTTAAGGTTGAACTGAATAAGAACTGCCTTACATTAAATTAAAATTAGTTTAATGCTCTGGCCTCATTATATTAGGCAAAGATTTGATAAACAATGATAGAGAAAATCTAGCTATTTGCTGGAACATCTCGAAGAAATTTTCTAGTAAATTATTTTTGTGAAAGAATAATTATCTAAAAATGAAAATGGAGAGATTATCAGCAGGAAAGATTTCTTAATTTTTAAGAAAAATCCTCAGAGACTGAACGCTAGAATTACAATATTAGTTTTTGAAACTCTTAGAAAACTTTTTTCTAAAAAGTGTTGTAATAAGTTACAGTCCGATCCTTATAGCGATATAAGGTACAATTGAACTGACTTGGTTCAATAGTAGTAAAACTCAATGAGCGTAATGCCTTGTCATCTGAATGGTGACGTGCATGAATGGTTCAACGAGGTGGTCACTGTCCCTAACCAAGTCCTTCTGAACTCACTTACCGGCGAAAATGCCGGTGTCTCCTTGTGGGAAGTGAAGACCTTGTAAACCTTTACTGCAACTTGTTGTTGTAGCTTTAAGGGGAATGCATAGCGTAGGTAGGAGCTTCGGCGACAATGTAACACTACTCATTTCTCTTAGAGCTGCTCACCCGGGAGGGGACACCAGCAGGCGGGCAGTTTGGCTGGGGCGGCACCCTGCCGAAAAGATATCGGTAGGGACCAATAGTTAAGCTCATCCAGGTTGGAAATCTGGAGTTGAGTTCGAGGGCAAAAGCTTAACAGACTGTATTTTGCACAGCAAAAAATGCAGAGATGAAAGTCGGGCCTAGCGACCCCAAGTAGCTTTTTAATAGGGCTCTTGTGTGACAGAAAAGGTACTTCAAGGATAACAGGCTTGTCGCGCCCGATAGTCCATATTGACGGCGCGGTTTGGTACATCGCTGTCGGCTCTTCCTATCCTGGTTGTGCATAAGCAACCAAGGGTGTCGGAGTTCACGCATTAAAAGGGATCGTTAGCTGGGTTAAGAACGTAAACAATAACCTAACGAATCCCGTATCGAATCGCAACTATCAAAAAACGCGGCGTTGTGTCGAAGCAATTCGACAATAAATATAATCAGCTCATATCGGAGAACCCTGTATAAAAACTGGGAACCCCGAGGGAAGGTGAGATGTTTAATTACATCTTTACCCCTGTAGAGACTTTAATTTTCTCTTCGGAGAATAGGAACCGTCAGTTCCGATAAAATTAAGAATTATGAAAGAAGGCAGAGATGACCTTCGAGAATTATTTCTTCAACATAATTAAGACGCTGATCCCCTGAGTAAAATCAGGGTGAAGGTATAGTCCATACAAAGCAAAAACATAAGCTTTGATTAATATACGCGAGACAGTTTGTATAATATCTACAAGGAGCGCAGTTGTTTGAGTGGAAAGAGTATCTAGTACGAGAGGAACGGTACTCTGGTGCCTCTAGTCTACCGGTTGTTATGAGCAGGCCGGGCAGCCACGCACCATGGGATAAGCACTGAAAGCATCTAAGTGCGAAGCCCTCCGCAAGACGAGACAACAAAGGCCGTCAAAGAAGATGACGTTGATAGAGTTGATGTGTACAATCCAAGAACCCGAGGATTTTAGCATGCAACTACTAATAGCCTCAATAATTAAATTTTCAGACAATCATTTTACCTTCCTGCTTGCTTTATTTGATAATTTCTAATACCAAAAGTTTATAACTCTGTTTTTTGCAGCTTTTTCATGAAAGAAGAAAATTATCTGGAAGAAGCAATAAAACACGAACCCATTTTTAGGGCAGTTTTGAGAGACTTAAAAGAAAACAGGCTGAACAGACCTAATCCTCAAAGCATACCAAAAAATCTTGAGACAGAAGCAGATGTAAGAGATATTTATGAAAAATATTCCTCTCCAGATTTAACAGAACAATTCACTATTTCCTATTTCCAGATTGATGAAAGAGGCAGAGCTCTAATAGGTTTTGACGACATAGGAAATCTATCTAAATTCAGAAAGGAAAGGGGAACAGGAGTAGAGTTAGTTTATTCTGTAGAAGAAAATGGTTCAGTCAAATATAAATTCTGCAGAATGGATTGGGAATTTAAGAACGGAAGGAAATGAGATACAAGATATAATTAACTATAACAATTCTTATAAAGGCAGATTTATCTTTTCTCTTTCAGAGAAAATGACTGCGAGATTTTTAGAAACTGCAAAAGAGGGATTTTACCATCCTGTTAAAAGAGATTATCGTTCTTTATATGATAAAACTGAAGAAAAGAATGTTGACTATCCAATTTCTCCAATACCAAAGCCAAAGATTATTCCTGTAAAATTTATTTCTACTAGAAAGGAAAAGATAGAAGTTGTTACTACCTATGCCTGGCCGGCTACGTCAGAAAGGGGTTCTGAGAAAACTGGAAAGTTTTTCCTGAACGGAAGAATAGTAGATAGAAAAAGACTGGAGGAGTTAGAAATAGAGGCAGAAGTATACAGATTATTCGGAGAAGACACCATAACTTTAGGAGAGTTAAACAAGAGAGCCGAACAGAACTTGAAAATAGGATACAACACACTCAAAGCACATTTAGAAAGTCTGCTAGAGAGAGGATTTGTCGCTCCATTCTCTCCAGGGAGAGAAAAAGAGATGGAGTATAGAACTATGTCTGAGAGGATTAATCTTTAATTTTCATAATATTTATTAACCCCTTCCTGCTTTGGATTTTTAATGGAAGAAAAAAAAGAGGTTGTAGAAAATAAAAAGAATGTTCTTGAAAATGGGACTTATTCAGTTTATGGTCCTGAAAATGGAGATATAAATTTTGATACTTTAGAGCTTCATTCAGGAAGCGGGGCAAAAAGAATCTGGAAAGTCGAGGAGTTCGGCAGGGACAAAGTTATTTTCAAGGTAATTAAATTCGGATAACAGAAAGCTTTAAAACCTTATTTTTATCACTATTTTAGAGTCGGGGAGCTGACTTCGGGATTTGCTATTAAATTAGCGAAAGTTGCTAAAAATATCAACTTTAATTCTGAGGAAGGTCCGGACATAACAAAGGCATGATTTCCTGAAAGGGAACCGGTCGCGAGGCCGAGCAACGTAACAGAAACGACAGAGCCTTGACTGAGCAATGAATCGTGAGAGAAGCTTTGAGGTCAAGGATATCATGAAACGGACGCCTTCATGTATGCAAAAGCCCTAGCCGCTTGCTAAGACAGATGTCAGCACGGATTGTTTGCGTTAAGACGCGAAATCCGACAAAATCTGGCCTACCCCGACTCACTTTATTTATTATTAAACTGCAAACCAGATTGAAGTCATCGATGATTATTTAAATACCTATACGGTAATAGAAATATGAACTTTAGATTCAGTAAAGAAAAAACAATTAGTTCTATAATCTTAGGATTAATATATGGAATATATCGTTTTTTGAATGCAGAATGTATTGGTTCATGTCCTTCAAATATTTTTAAGACTAATAAACCTATAGAATTTTTAATAGGGTTTATTTTAGTTTTTGTAGTTATTTATGTAATTTGGAGTTTAATCCAAAAGAAAAAGTAGTAGCCAATATTGCTGGAATATAGAACTCAAAAACATTTAAAAGCATCTTCTCTTTAAGTTTTTTACAGGGCCCGTAGCACAATGGGAGTGCACACGATTGAAGCTCGTGCCGTGGGGGTTCGATTCCCCCCAGGCCCATTTTTTATTTTTAATGTTAAAGATAGATTTTTATATTAATTATTCATCTTTAGATAATGAGCGAACAGGTGAGGGAAGCGACCAGGGATTTAGGAGACCTACTTGAACTTGTTGTTAAATCTATGTCTGCTATTGTGATAGTTTATTTAATTGCTAAAGCTCTCTTGCCTCTTGTAGTTGGTTCGGGTTTAGCAACAAATATAATTTCAGCAATATTAGGAATAGCCTTTTTGTTCTCTGTTGTGGTAAGCAAAAGAGTTAGAAATGAAATCTTGGCTTTTGGCGCAAATAAAAATAAATAACTATATTTGTAATAGACTAAAACTCATTTTTGACTTTCACTAATTTTTATAGATAATACATCTGCTTTATTAATTGAAATTTCTTTTTCTTGGTTATCTATGAAATCTATAAAGTCCTCACCCAATCTTTTTATTTTTACTCTAAAAACTTCATCTTTACCATTTAATAATACATCTAGCCATTTCCATCTCTATGATTATTATCTTCTCTAAAGTGGTCTCTTGAAGCCATATAGGTATAAATTAAAAAATCGAGAACGAATGAAGATATTAAATAAAACCAATCCTTCTCAAATATAAAGAAAATAGTGATTACAATAATAAAAATTGAAGATAAGTAATTTACATATCTATCAGTTCTTTGTTGGCTATTTAGTCTTCTTTCATAATATTTACCTATCAAAAAATATTGAACCATTATCAAACTACCGCCTACAACCACATATAAAAGATTCAAAAGACTCGTTCCTTGATTATTGAATATTAAAGGTATTAAATAATCCCAAACTACGATATATAATACATAAACAATAACTGCGGGAATAACCAAGCAGTCTATTAGGAATAAGCTCCCAAGTAGAATTTCTGAAGTTGTATCTTTTGTAATCTCCTTCCTAGATTTTAATATAATTCTTCCAAAATAAAGAATCAAAATTCCAAATAGGGTAATCAATATTCCTATTATTGTTGCTAAGTTAGATAAATCAATTAAGTTCACGATTTAATGTATATTTAGCATGCTTGCTTGTCTTAAATATCTTATCTTGCTTTGTATCTACCTATTCTTAATCTTCCTAAGGTAATCTTTATAAAACCCCTCTGCGTATAAATAGCATGAGTAAAAAGGGTGT
>CAZHCL010000020.1:0-5382 GCA_964530955.1 Candidatus Woesearchaeota archaeon
AAGGCGGAGCTGTTTGATTTTCAAAATAGTCTAAAAGATGATAAGATGATACAAATTACTTTTCAAATCAGAGATGAAGCAAGAAGAAATTTAACTCTAAGAAGTATGGGATATCAAGGCACGATTTATGAGCAAGGTATGAGATTATACCGAACTAAAATAAGAGGTATTCAATGAAATTCCTATTGCTTAATGGCTATGGTATAAACTTTAGAGTTGAAAAAGCTAAATTGCATATAGTTGAAGGTAGATATGCTGATGACATTCAGCCTAAAGAATATATTTTCTCTCCTAAGAAAATAGATGTTGATAATATTGTAGTTTATGGTAGAACTGGAGAAATAAGTATTGAAGCTATGCGTTGGTTAGTAAAGCATAACGTAGCAGTTACTATTTTAGATTGGAACGGGAAGTTATTAACAACAATTCTACCAAAAGAAAGCGTACAAGTTAAAACTAAATTCGCTCAATATGCTTCTTTCAGAGATAAAGAGCTAAGGTTAGAAATTGCTAAAGAATTAATTAGAGGCAAAGTAGCACGTTCTAAAACTGTTTTAGAATGGTTGAAAGCTAAGTATTCTAATATTGTGTATGACTTTTATGACGAAGAAGTAAGAGCAGAAAAAGCCAAACATCTTTCTGAGTTAATTATTGCAGAAGCTAGAATTGCTAGACAGTATTGGACACAATTAGCTAAGATAATTCCTAAGAAGCTTGAATTTGATGGCAGAAAGACCGTAAATAAACCATTCGGAGCGGGAGATTATGTTAATTGCATGTTAAACTATGGATATGCAATATTAGAATCTGAATGTCTTAGGGCAATTAATGCTTCGGGCTTAGATGTTCATGTTGGCTTTCTTCATGAGATGACAATAGGAAAGAATAGTTTAGCCTATGACTTGCAAGAGCCCTTTAGGTTTTTAATTGACTTAGCTGTTATTTCTGCGATAGAAAAAGACAAACTAACCAATAAAGACTTTATCAGAACAGAAAATTATAATCTCAGATTAAAGTCTACTGGAGCTAAAAAGATTATAGAAGAAATCAATATTTGGTTTAATAAGAAAGTAAAGTTTAAAGGGCAAGTTTGCAGTTGGTCTTATGTGCTTATGTCTCAAACTACAGATTTAGCACATTTCTTACTAGGTACTAAGAATAATATTAATTTTGTCAAGCCTGAATTTGAACTTGAAAGACAAGACACAGAAGAAATAAGAAATTTGATATTGAATATATCTTATAAGAAATGGAAAGACTTAGGTTTTTCTAAAGGTACTCTGTACGCTATGAAACAGAACGCCGTAGATAATAAGCCTTTTTATTTGACTGTGAATGTAAAGAAAAGATTGATGGATAAAGCGATTGTTCAGAAGATAACATGAGAAAAGAAATAGTTAAAAAGGAGATATTCTTATTTTAGGGTATATGGGAATATTTGGCTTTTTAAAAAGAAAAAATTCTAAAGAATCCGTTAATATTCTTAAAAAGATTTCTGAAAAAGAAAAGAGAAAAAATGTGAAGGGAAAAAGAAGAGCATATTCCATTGGAACAATTGAACATGAAAAAAAAGGATTTAGAACAACCGAACACGGAGTGAACACGGATGGGACTGAATATATAAGCACAAGAATTACTAAAGAAGTTCCAAACCCTACTTATGCATTGAATATGAAAGGATTAGATTTTGGTAAATTAGGGAAGCATGAATAGGCTATAGTCTGCTATAACCAAGCTTTAAAAATAAATCCAAAAGATATTGTTGCTTTGAATAATAAAGGATTATCTTTAGAAAAATTAAAGAGATACGAAGAAGCTATAGAATGCTATGATAATGCTTTAAAGATTAACCCAAATAGTGCTGAAATTTTGGGTAATAAAGGACACTCTTTAGCAGAATTAAAGAGATACGAAGAAGCTATAGGTTATTATAAACTAGCTCTGAATGTTGACCCTAATTATGCGAATAATTGGGTTAATATGGGAGCATCACTAAAATTTCTTAGAATGAATGAAGGAGCCCTTGTCTGTTACGATAAAGCTTTGAAAATTACTCCAAATTATGCGAATGCGTTATTTCTTAAAGGAGTATCTTTAGACGAATTGGGCAGGTATAAAGAATCAATTGATTGTTTTGATAAGGCTCTAAAAATTGATTCTAATGATTATGTAGCTTGGTGGTGTAAAGGAACATCCTATGGTAAATTAGGAATGCATAAAGAGGCAATTGATTGTTTTGATAAGGCTCTAAAAATTGACAAAAACTACGCTGAAGCTTGGAATCATAAAGGAATTTCTCTAAAAGGACTAGGAAAGTATAAAGAAGCGATTAGGTGTTATGACCGTGCCTTAGAAATAAACCCGCATAATGTTTCTGCTTTGAATAATAAAAAAATAGCTTTAGAAAAATTAAATGAAAATCACAAAGCAATGCCTGAAAGAGAGCATAGCCCTAGTAATAATTATTGGAATAAGGCTGTAGCTCTATATGATTCTGGAGAGTATAAAGAAGCAATTAGATATTTTGATAAGATATTGAAGATTAACCCTGACCATCTTGGAGCTCTAGGTAATAAAGCCAATTGTTTTTCAAACTTGAAAAAGTATAAAGAAGCTATAGAATGCTATGACAAAATGCTAAAACAAGATTCGAATAATTCCAGTGCCCTGAGCAATAAGGGCGGAGCACTTATCTCTTTGAACAAATTTGAAGAAGGTATTGAATGTTGTGATATGGCTTTAAAGATTGACCCTAATGATGACTACACTTGGAATAACAAGGGAACAGGATTTAATGGGCTGAAAAAGTATAAAGAAGCAATTGATTGTTTTGATAAAGCTCTGAAAATTAACCCAAAATATACTTCTGCTTTGGTAAACCGAGAAAGAACATTTTACCAACTAAGAAAATCAAATTAATAAAATTACTCTAGTTTTTCTCTACATTTCTTCGTGGTCTTCTCCGTTTCACTGCAAAATGTGCAACAACAAAGTAAAATATTACTCCAACTAACCCAATTAGCAAATCCGTCTTAAAGTTTATGTAATATAGTACTAAAAGGAAACTAACTATTGCACAATAAACTCCCGAGATATAGCTTAAATGAAAAGTCATAATTTTGCGCTTATCAATTAGCCAAGTTAAGAAATATCCGACCCAGTAAAACAAATATGCTAAAAACAAAGTGCCAATAAGATATACTACAAAAGCCCCTATTTCTGGACTTAAAAGATTAATCCATCGATTAAATTTAGCGTCAATAGTTAAGCTAAAGAATATACCAATAACAACTCCTGTAAAAAGTCCTGCAAACGAGGTAATACAAAATTCTTTATATTTACCAATATTATTATTAACGTTTCTCCATATTCTAGTTCTTAATAGCCATTGAATCATAGCAATGAAACCTATAGGTTATTTATAAACGGTTCGAAATTCTGGAGAGATATTAGGTTTTAATGCTAGGGAGTTATCTTACAAAGCTGAATAGCCTTTCAGGAATAGGTTTGTTATTCCCTCTTCTTTCTTTAACGGAATTTTTAATAAAGAGAATTAATATTCTATTTCCTGTTCTTTTAATCTCTTTTCAACAGCCTTACAATACTTATTCATATGTTCATTTGCATTTTTCTTCTCCATAACCCAATCAAGAAACTCTTTAAAATCCCAACCAAATAGTCTCTTATCAATTTCAGGATATTTCTTATAAAGTTCAATCCTCTTTGCAAGTTGATAAGAATGGTACTGAATTCCATCAAGCTGTTCTACTATTGGCTCTTTTCCATCAAACTTTAACCACGTCTTATTTTGTTCAGGTTTTATCTTTAAAATAGAACATAAAGTATCTTCAATTCTTTGGGCAATATCAATCATAATAAGACTTTGTAATGGGGAAAATAGGTAATCTATTTTCTTATGAGCAAGAGCTTTATTATCAAAGAGTATTGGTTCTGAGATATTTTTTGTTATTGTTTCTTCTTGTTTTTTTACATCAACAAATCTTATAAGAAATTCATAATGCCCTTTAGTTTCTTCAATAACCTTTATTGTAACGCTCTTTTTAAGTTTTCCTTCATAATCTGTTGCTAAAGAAGAGGAAGAACCATTATTAAAATAAGCCATACTATCATTATCTTGATGATGTAAATATTTTACATTAAATTGGCGAGACATCATTAAGAGATTAGCAATTATACTGATGATTTTGTGCCTTATTTGATTAATCCTTAAATTGAATGCTTCTTCACTCTCTCCAGAAGGCTTCTCAAAACCAATTTTAAAATAATGTTCTATCCATTTATCATTTGCGAACTTATCTTTAGAAAACTCTTCAAGATTTATTGCTTCTTCTGAGTTAATAGTCTTCTTAAACCAGTCTTTAAATCCCATTATTTTATTCAGTTTTGCATTATTTTAAGTCTTTCTATTTCGTGCGTTTTTTAGCCCAGATATTATTTTTCCTATAGAACTATGTTATATAGGGTTCGGAATTCGGGAGATGTAATATACCCGCCATTTACATCAGAATAAATCCGAGCATGACCTGAAATATCCACATCTTTTGCATTTAACTTTACAGCCTAATTCATCCATCTTGGCACCGCAAGATTCGCATATCAAATAATTCTCACCCTCTTTCTGTAAATCTATAAAATCACTCTTATTTTCTGCCATTAAAATTAATTATTTTTTAGCACTTTGCTTTCAGATTCTTCAATTTCTCTAACAACATCTTCAAAAGTTCTTTGATAAATTTCAATCTTGCCCATTATTTGGTTTCTTGCTTCAGCAAGTTTAGTTATTTGATTATCTATTATTTCCCTTGCCTGAGCAGGACTTTTTTTAACAACGACTCCAGCGCCAACTTCAACAAGAAGCTCCTTGCTTTCAATAGAAGTCTTTACATGTATCCCTTTCCCTATGCTCGATATTGAAGATTTCCCATTGCTCGCCATTAAAAATGAAATATTCTTATCGAGCTCATTCAACTCTGCCAGTTCTTTATCTATAACTCCAATGTTCTGCTCAAGTTCTTCAGCCTGCTTCTGCAGAAATGAGGCTTTCATCAATAAATCATTGTCCATTAAAAAATACAGGAAATTAGGGTTTTAAAATTATGCTTTTGAATGTTTCTCTATCCTCAACACATAAAGTTCCTCGAAAAATATTTTCTCACTAGCAATAATCTCTGAACTCAAAGAAAGTTTATTCATCAGAATATTTATCCTAGCCTTGGGTGTAAGAGAAGAAATAAGCAGAAATATCTTTCCATTAGGATTAAGATATTTGGGAGCTTTCTTCAAAAAACGGAGAATAATTTCATCACCTTCCTTCCCCGCGCTAGTTATCAAAGAAGATTCTTTGTCCTCATTTTCATCCCT
>CAZHCL010000021.1:0-4156 GCA_964530955.1 Candidatus Woesearchaeota archaeon
GTTGTAGCCTTGATGCATTAAAGATGGTTGCACAGAATAAGGTTCAACAGGATATATATTCCTTGAATAAGTATCAAAATATGTCAAATGCTCTTGCCTCTAAAGGGTATGATGTCAGTTCAATAAACTCTCTTATTAATAATGCACAGAATCAAATTGTTAATCCATTGCAGGATGCAATTAGCAGTAGCACATCTGCGCAGCAACTAAGAACTGCATTGAATAGTTATTGCTTGTTTGATGGGTGCAATAATGGAACTAATTTCCATTTCGCAGCAAAATATGATTTAGCAAGATATCAAATAATTTTCAATAGCATTGAACAAAATAGCACTTCTTTGAATGTCTCATCAAGCTCGTTAACAAGTATACAAACAAGTTTGACGGACGCACAAAGTGTTTTGACTGCTGTTGGATCTGTTCAATATACTAATACTCAAAGACAGCAACTTTCACAGGATTTGAAGAGTGCCGCAGAAGGTATCAAGGCAATAGTTAAGCAGATAAATGTTTCTTGGGGGAAGGTGAAGTAAGATGGGAAAGGGAATGATTATAGGAGTAGTGGTTGTTATTTTGGTCCTTCTTGTTGGAGGAATATGGTTATATGGGGTTAAGAAGTCTTCAAGTTCTAGCTCTGCTTCAAGTGCGTCCAATCAAAACCTAGCAGCACAATCATCTAGTGGAAGCGCAGTTTCTGGATCTCAGTATAATATTAATGATTCTGACCTAAACCCAACACCTTCACAGGATGAAGCAACTGACTCTTTATCGAATCAAGATTTACCTGCTTCACCTTAATTTTCTTTTAGTTGTTAAAAATTAGAATAAAAATAAAAAAATAATAAATTTGTTAGGATTATCTCCTTCTCTTAGAATAATTTCTAGTTAGTTTGCCTATTCCTACTACTAAAACTATTAATGCGACTACCCACTGAACCCAAGTAGTATTCCAATCAAATCCTAAGCCTAGAAGACCTAGAACCATTACTACTCCGAGAATAGTGACAAGCCATGCTGTTAATTTTGCCATCTCTTTTCACCTCCTTTCACTTGCGTGTAAGGATAATATATAGACGAATAGCTGCCTTATAAGCGTTTTGCTTCATAATTGTCTTGTCTGGGAGCTCTTCTCCCTTCTTCTCTTCCTCTAAGAACCTGTCTGCAGGCTAAAGCCATAACTTCCTTGTCAACATTCGTCTCTATTTGTTTATTCAGGATTAACGCTTTAAGTACTTCCCAGTTAGAGGGACTTTGAGAAGCTAGAAAACCTTCAAGATCGCCCCTCTCTGCTGTTGCAGCTACGCTATAGCAGATTCGGTATTCGTGTAGAAAAGGCTCAAAGGGTAATCCTTGCGAAGGTTTACCTTGGATATATTCTTGATAAGCGCTCTGTTCTTGTGGAGTATAATTATTTCCTCTATTTTGAATTAATGTTCTATTCATGGAACAATAAAATAAATTCTCAGTTTAAAAACATTTCTAACTTTTTTGATAAATCGTCGTGAAAATTAGAATCCTAAAGACTCATTTACAAAAATTACGCTAATTCTTCCTGGAAAAGCTTCTTTGTTTATGATTAATATCTTGTTCACGCTGCTTCCTTCAACGCCGTATGCCTTCTTTGCTCTCTCACTTTCTAAGGGAAGAGAATATTCATAGACTCTCTTGAATCCTTCTTCTAGATTTTCTACTATTTTAGCTGTGCTGACAACAAAAATAACGTGTTCAGAACCGTAAGCGTAGGCTGGGAGCTGACTTCCAGTATTAGAAGCAATAATAATTTCTCCTTTCTTAGAGATAGCATGAACACTTCCTATTGAATAAATTGGAGCAGAGCCAAGTTTATTCATTTCCTGCTTTTGAGTTTCTTTGTTCATTGAATTTAACTTGCTTCTTGCTGAATTATATTTACCTGACTTGTTTATTGCCTCACTTATGCCTAAAGAATCAAGAGTCACTGAGGTCATAGTCATTACTTCACTTCCTTCAGGAATCAAAGAAAGAGCTTTTTCTTTTGCTTCTTTACCAGTCTCTACAATATATGCTTTAATGTCATTTGCTTCAAGAGAATTCATTGCTTTACCAATGGATTCTTTGCTTGCGAGAACATTAAATCTACTGGCTGGTATTGTATTGGGCATACGATAATTAATGAATGGAAGTATTTAAATATATCGGTCACTCGATAGATGAATGAATAATGAGAATAAAAAGGAAGAAGTTTGCTGCGATATGAGGGGGATGCTCTCTTTTCTTATACTGTTTTTTCTTTCAAAAAAACCGATGAATGGTCAAGAAATAGCCCTCGAAATTGAAAAGAGAAAAGATGAAAAACCCAGTCCTGGGACAATATATCCTGCGCTTAAACATTTGAGGGAAGAAAAATTCATACATGAAAAGAAGGAAGGAAAAACTGTAAATTATACGCTTACTGATCTCGGAAAGGAAGCGCTAAAAACATCAAAAGAAAAGTTCTCGAAAATATTTACTGATGTGCTTGATTAAACCGAACTCTTATTCTATGCTTAAACTTTTAAGCTAAGATTGAAAGATTAAGCTTTCATTTCTTCATGCTCTTTTACAAGAGAACTTAATCTTTCTTCTATACTATCTATTGAAGATTTTCTGCCAGACAACTCGATAGATGCACCCTGACTCGCTGAATGATTATAACGGAGACCTACATTTTCTAGACTTAATTTATACGTTCCAGTAATAGTACTTCCTACTCTAACTAAAGGGTCCTGAGGAATAACTCTTCCTAATGATAAAATAAATGCATTAAAATTTGTGGGCGCATAATAAACTGATTCTGGAGGATTTGGAAAATGAAGAATTTTTCTCATGTATATTCAATTTAGAGTTTATTTAAATAATTATGTGTTAATGCGTACTTTTAGTCATTAGAGACCTCAAAAGTTCTCTTAAGAACGATTAAACGAAGTGGATTTTATTGAAGTTTTTGACTGGAAGTTTGAGCTTTTTTGTATGCTTCTTGCAAAGAAGAAAATACTTGATTCTCTTTATTTATAGGTATCCAATATCCTGGGACTCTTGGTGACCCTCCTGACGGATGATACTTTACTAAGTCTAATTTTCCAACTTTGTTAAAGTCATAGCCGATATATGATGTTCCATCTATTGACTGTTCAATAACTGGCTTCTGACCATTCTCTAGAGAAGAACGAGACTGGCTTACTAAGCCGATAACTCCTAGAGGAAGAATAACTGCTAACCCGAGAAGTCCTGGTAACCCTCCATTTTCATCATCGAACTTACCAATTAAAGTCCTTATTTTCGTAAAGTTAATCATAAAAACTTATCTCTTTACCAGTTAATAATCCTTTTGGTTGCCGGGCGCGGTCGGCGCTTCGCGCCTCCATTTATTGAGGCTTATTTTTTAGGTTGGGGGGCGAAAAACCTTAAATTATGGGGTATAATTAGTTGAAAATCTGCAGAATTCCTGTAAGAATTAGCCATATAGCTATCAAATAATTGAGAGATTTAGGCCAAATTAGGATAAGAATTCCAAATAAAATTGCGGCTATTCCTGAAACAACTGGGACGGTTAGGTTTGCTATTATTGCCATGATTATGAGCTTGAGTGCGAGTATAACCCTAAGAGAGGAGATTTGGTCATTATTATAGATGCGATCAAACGTCCTCCCCTGGGAAAAAGAGGTGTACTAAATAGATTAAGCTTAGGACGTATTTATACTTTATGGAAGTCCAATCTTTGTTAAAACGAACTATCCTTCTATGCTGAAAGTTCCTGCAAATGATGGAAAGATTAAGCTTAATTAATAACGAAATTCTTCGGTTTCGTCAGCAACATCATTAATGCAGTTAGCACAGAGATCTAGGGAAAGACCTACTTCTACCATTTTTGTATTTTTTAACGAAATTCCTTTCCTTCTTCTTTGGCAACGTTGACAAAATATCTCTGCAGTTGACCAAGTTGAACCATATTCTACCATTTTTTCATTCTCTTGTCTTTCATTACTACTGCCCTTTTAAATCTTCTGAAAGACTAATGTTTTTTTGATGTGTTTTTTATTGTTTTTTAGATTTTTTGAGATAAAATGGAGAAATATTATAAATCCTAGGAAGAGGATGTCTGAAAGATCAAACGTCCTCCCCTGGGAAAAAGAGGTGT
>CAZHCL010000022.1:0-4126 GCA_964530955.1 Candidatus Woesearchaeota archaeon
TGCTCTTTAGTCCAGAAAGGCAATTTGACTTCTTTTATCAGCTCATATTTTTCCCAGGAATTCTTTTCTTTAGGATCGATAAATATCTGACCTTCTGCCTGAGTAAATTCTCTTCCCCTTATTACACTCTGTCTTGGAGAAATTTCATTTCTATAAGCTTTTCCTATCTGAAATACTCCTATGGGAAGTTTCCTCCTGAAAAAACTAAATAATCTTGGAAAAGGAAGATAAGTAACAGTCGCAGTTTCAGGTCTAAGTGAAGCATCTGTTCCCGCAACCCTAGTTTTCATCATCAAACTTTGTCTTTCAATCTTAAGTTCAAGCTCTTTGCCATTAGGTGCCTTTATCTTATTCTTTTTTATCAGTTCAAGCAAATGCGCATCTTCAAATTTGTCTATTTTTATTCCATTTTCTTCAAGAAGCTTATCTGCCCTATAACTTTCTTTCTTATCAACAGTATAAATTATAGGATCATTAAAAGTATCCAGATGACCTGAAGCCTTCCAGACTATATCAGGCATTACCGTTGGACCTTCAAGCTCCCAAAATCCATTACTCTGGAATATCCTTCGAACAGAGTTTTCTATCTTATTCTTAAGAAGCTTTCCTATCGGCCCATATGTGTAAAATCCTGCGAGCCCACCATATATCTCTGGACTTGGCCCCCAAATAAACCCCTTATCCTGTGTAAAACTAGTAAATTCCTTGTTAAAATCTTCCTTAGCTTTCTTTTCCTTTTCAGCCATATTAGAGAATTTAATTACTAATATTTAAAGCTTCCTTTGGGAATCTTTCCTTTATCTGATTAAGTTAGTTATATTGCCAAACACAAGAATTTTTAAAGAATAATAACCATTTAGGAAAATGAATAAAAAGAGGAGAAATAAGTTAATTTTACAATCAGCCATATTGCTCCTTCTCCTAGTTTTGGCACTCCTTTTTCTTATTAATTATGGGAAATTTTCAGGATTTGTCATTTATCAAAGTCAACCAGATGCAACTTCTGGCCTGGATACATATTTAAGAGAGAATTCGACAACTACTTTTGCTACAGATACTGCAATTAAAATAGGTAAAACTGCGGGAGGAATCGATTTGCGTGGATTGATTCAATTCAATCTAACATCAATCCCCCCTGGAGATACAATTACTTCTGGAGTACTAGAACTTTATAATTACTTTTCAAACTCACCAAATAATATCACGATAACTGCCTACAGACTTAATTCTCCCTGGGATGAAAGTAGCGCACAATGGTACAACAGCACTTCAAGCACACTCTGGAATTCAGTTGGAGGAGATTACGACCCTTCCCCTCTTGGTTCAATAATTGTCTCAAACGTTACTAAATGGTATAACCTAACCATAACTTCCACAGTGCATGGATGGACAAATGGAACCTATTAAAATGATGGGTTAATATTAATTGCTTCAGGAGAGGGAGCAGGAGATTTCAAAGAATTTTATTCTTCGGATTATGCCGTTGACTCAACTTTAACTCCCATAATATTCATAGACCACACTCCGAATGCCGCTCCAAATATAACCAGTCTAACAACCGACTCGTCCATTATAAGTCCAAAAATAGTTGGCCAAAGTGTAACATTCACTGCACAATGGACGGATATCGATTCAATTAACGAGCAATTATTCGTCTGTAACTCATCTGCTATAAATGCGACCGGATGTGGCCAGACAACCTATTGCAGTACAAGTATGTCAACTTCAAATCCTCTAAGCTGCAGTTACACAACCACACAGAGCAACAACAGAACAACAAAATTCTGGGCAGGAGTTTGCGATGGAAATAACTGCTCAGTCCAGAATAGTTCTTTCTTTGTAGACCATTTTCCATCAGTTAAGCTTATTCAGCCAAATGGGGGAGAAACAGTAAACCAATCTCTAGGAAATTATCCTATAAATTTCAATGTCAACGATTCAGATTCTGACAAACTAATGGCCAATATTTATTATGCAATTTCTCAAAATTCAACAGCTAATCTTATAGTTTTAAATTTAAATTTAACATTAGCATGCACAGATGTCGACGGAAATACAAAAACGACAAATAACTGCACCTATATGTGGAATTCAACAGGAATTACAGGAAACTATTATCTTACAATAAATGTAAATGACAGCTATACTCTAGGCAACGCTACTTCTGACAATTCTTTTGTAGTGTCCAGCCTTTTCGATAATGTTCCTCCTTTAATAAACGCGACCTGGCTGTCTGAAAGTGCAATAACCTCGGGAAAATTTGTCCAAGTATTTGCAAATATAACTGAAGATAATATGAATGCTGCCTGGGTAACCATAAACTCAACTCCTCTAATTAATATAAGTATGACAAATTTAACAAACAATTTATTTAATGCTTCATTCATTGCCCCAGCTCCGGGAATGTATTCCTGGATTGTTTATGCAGTTGACAGAAATGGAAATTTAAATCAATCCCTGTCCCAGACGTTCAACGTTACTGCTCCAATAGCAACTGCACAAAATTTGCTTGCTCCCGACAGCAATCTTCCCTATACTGCTGTTCAGATAAGTGCTCAATTAAATGCAAGTGATGGAATAAGAGATGCCTATGCATATCTTAATGTTCCCAATGGGTTTATATTTCTATCAAATTATCCTCAAAACTATTATTCTGGAAATTATACTGCAAATCAAACAAAAACAATAAACTGGTTTGTTTCAACACCTATTTCACAGGGAAATTATAGCGTAAATGTAACTTTCTCTGATTATTATGGAAATGCCTGGAATATTCCAAGCAGATATATAGTTGTAAATAACTCTGCAAATTCTCAGGATATTTATGCTAATTCTGTTTCGGGCTACCCTATTGTGCAAACCACTGGAACATATCTTACTCAATCTCTGTTTACTAAGAATGGTTTGCCTGCTGCAGCAGACAGCGCATTAGTGACAATTTACGATGCAATAGGAAATCTAATAGTAGGTCCTGCCTCAATGAGCAACCCTTCCCTAGGAACATATAATTATTCATATACTATCGGCTCATCTGTAAATGAAGGACAGTGGGAAACTATAATAAATGATACTAAAAATGGAGTATCCTATTATGGAAATACATTCTGGAAAGTTGTAGGTGGTCCTTTTGACGTCAGAGATATAACCATAGACAACCCTACTGTGAGCGCTCTGCAAATCTCAGTCACTACAATAAACACTGGAGGAGCAACTAAAGACCTTACACTTGCCTGGAATTTAACAAACGAAAATACAGGTCAGATGCTTGATTCAGGAGCAGACACCTTCGCGGTCAATGCAAACAGCCAGAGAATTTGGACAATCCATCCTAATACAAACTTCATCGGACAAGCAAAAATTACATTTATGGGAACTTATTCTGGAACTGAAAAAGCAGGCGCCTTCAAAATATTCAGCACAACTTCTGGCAACGAATCTGGAGGTGGAGGAACTGGCGGAGGAGGTGGCGGTGGTGGAGGAGGCGGAAGTAATCAAGTAATGCAAAACCTATCCACTCCAAGTAATGCTGGATTTGAAATAAGCGGATTTGGCACAGGAATACTTATTGCTAAAAATATAAAACAAGAGGTAAATATAACCATAGTAAACACAGGACAAAAGGATTTAACAAATGTTTCTCTTGTTTTAGAAAATCTTGACCATAGCTATTACACTCTTTCCCCATCCACAATAGATAGAATAAAAGCAGGAAAAACAGGAGTTTTCACGTTAGACTTTTTAGTCGATGATTTCACTGGCGACAAACAATTTAATTACATAGTAAATTCAAATGAACTTCAAAAAATAGGCCAGAGCAAAATAAGTGTGCTTCTTCCAGGAGATTATATCTCTCTTGAATTGCAGTATCTCCAGAAGCAATCTGCCTTGTTAAGAGCTCAGACGACTAATAAAGATATTTTAGCCAAGCTTGACCAGTGCGACGCCTATGCTCCCCAGATAAATGACTATCTCCAAAAAGAAGAGCTCATCAATGCAAAGGAAAATCTGGACAGCATGACCAACTGTATAGATATTGTTCAGGCAAGCATCAAGCAACCTTCTCCAGTCGTAAATATAGGTGTATACGGAATACCCATCATTCTCCTTATCGTAGGAATAGTATTAG
>CAZHCL010000023.1:0-3555 GCA_964530955.1 Candidatus Woesearchaeota archaeon
AACCTTTTTAATGGACCTAATGCTTTTTTTCTTGAGTCATATTTTTACTAAGACGTATTTATTTATATATATTTTTAAACCCCTCCAAACATAACTTTTATTAACGCCCCCGACGTTTTTTAGGCATGGAAAAAGAGAGCATTGAAAAGAAAAAAGCCTCTGCCCTCAAGGTAAGTATTGTTGAGGGTTCTGTGAACAGTTTTTCAACAAGCATTTCAAATTCCTACATTACTCCATTCGCATTGAAGCTTTCTGACAAGGACTTGTATATAGGAATTTTAAGTGCGATTTCAGGTTTGTTTGCTCCACTTGCACAATTGTTTGGAAGCAAGATGATGGAATCCTACTCCAGAAAGAAAATAGTCTTAAAAGCCAGTCTCTGGCAGGCAATAATGTGGCTTCCTCTTACAGTCATAGCAATTATGAAAATGTATGGAATCCAAGAGCCAGCTCTTATTTATTATCTTATAATCTTCTATTCTCTTATTGCGGCACTTGGCGGGGCATACTATCCTGCCTGGTTCTCCTGGATGGGCGACCTAGTTTCAGATAAAGAAAAAGGCAAATACTTCAGCAAAAGAAATACGATAACTGGAATAGTAGAGCTTTTAGCAGTAATTCTGGCAACAGCATTATTAAATTACACAGAAAATAAAGTCTACGCATTAGTAGGTTTTGCACTGATATTCTTTTTCTCATTTTTATTCAGATATATATCATTTTTAATTCTGCATAAACAATATTCTCCGCACGCAAAGTCAAAGGAAGTCTACAAAATAAAAATATCTACTTTGATAAAAGAGAATAAAGATTACAGAAGATTTGCAATATATCAGATGTTCTTCAACTTTGCAATAATGATTGCCTCTCCATTCTTCGCAGTTTACATGCTGAAAGACCTTGGCTTTAGCTATTGGAATTATATATTAGTTACATTAAGTTCTTCAGTATTTTATCTACTATTCACTCCCCTGATAGGCAAGATATCCGATAAGTACGGAAATGTAAGCCTTTTGTTACTTGCTAATGTTCTATTTGCAGTCAATCCAGTTCTTTGGATATTCATCAAAAACCCTGCAGCATTGATACTTCTTCCACAGCTTGTCTCTGGATTAGCAAACGCAGCTTCAATAATTTCATTTACTAATTTCAGCTATGATTATCTAAATGAAAAAGAAAGAGGAGTAGGAATTGCATACGCAAATCTCCTTTCAGGAATAGGAATTTTCGTAGGCTCTCTTATTGGAGGAGTCCTGCTTGATTACCTCAATATAGCTTTCATAAACAAGTTCATTTTCATCTTTGCAGTATCAGCTATACTAAGAGCACTAGTAGCATTAGTATTTCTCCCTAAAATTAAGGAAAAAAAGAAAGTAAAGGAAATACCTGTGATGCACATTTCCCTGTTACATCCCTTCAAATCTATACATTCAGAGATAGGGTGGATTAAAGAAGTCGTTGTAAGTTAAGAATAAATTAAAGATTAAGAATACAGAAAGTTTAAAAAACTAATCAGGCTAATAATAAACATGTTGTTCAATAAGAAAAACAAAGAAGAAGATAAGTGCTCTAATTGCAGGTCAGGTATAAAAGAAGATTATAGCTTTTGCCCCTACTGCGGAAACGTTCTTTTCGACCCTGAACAAAGAGCAAGAGAATTCGGTATGCTTGGAAAATCAGACTCTTTTGACGATTCAATGGCGAAGCAAAAAATTGCAGAGTCAAATCTTACAATAACTGACAAAATGATTTCCTCATTAGTTAATACTTTAATGAAAAGCTTTGAAAATGGCATGGAATCTGGCAAGTTAGGAGCAAACAATATGCCAAGAAATATAAAAATAAAGATAGGGATGCAAAATCCAGCTACTCAGCAGAGAAGAGCACCAAAACATGATTTTTCTATGGGAAAGATTTCCGATGAACAGCTTAAGAAGATGTCTGGTCTTCCAAAATCCCCTGCAAAAACAAAATTCAAGAGACTTGGAGGAAAATTAGTTTATGAGTTGGATGCTCCTGGAATAGAATCAATAAGAGATATATTCATCTCAAAGCTTGAATCAGGATATGAAGTAAAAGCCCTCGCAAAAAACAAAGTATATGTCAATTCACTACAGGTAAATCTTCCAATAACTTCTTTTAGCCTTGACAAGGATAAGTTGTTTGTTGAATTCTCGCAAGAGCAGATGTAAAATTTATTTCTCGTGTCGGTTACTATTATGATTTCAGGGATGATCCCGCCAGGATTTGAACCTGGGACCTCTGCCGTATCAGAGCAGCGCTCTAACCAACTGAGCTACGGGATCAATAAAAATAAGGCTAAAATGCTTATTTAAACTTTGCTTGAATTTCAAATTTCTCTCAAAAGAAGGTTTAATAAACATAAATATAGATTATACTGAAAAGCGATTATTATGAATTAAGCACCGTTAGTTTAGTGGTAGAATGATGGCTTCCCAAGTCATTGATGCGAGTTCGATTCTCGCACGGTGCATTTAGGGGTTTCAGGTTAGCATGTTATGCTCTAAGCAAGATTCTCACCAACCCAGTTTTTCACACAATTTAAAAATGCGTTTTTCCTCTAAAAACAATGGGATTAGGCAGTTCATTAAAAAAATTCTGGCAGTTTCTGAAAGCAGATACCTGGCAGTCATGGATAGTTTCAATAATTCTCGTAATAGTTCTGATAAAATTTATCCTTTTTCCAGTGCTTTCTCTTGTAACTGGAACTCCTTTGCCATTGGTGGTTGTTGAATCCTGCTCAATGTACCATGAAACTGATTTTGATTCCTGGTGGGACCAAAATAGAGTGTGGTATGAATCACGTAATATAACAAAAGCAGAATTTGAGTCATATTCCTTGCATAACGGATTAAACAAGGGAGACATAGTTATTGTCTGGGGATATTCCCAGAAAAACAAGGGAGACATAATAATATTCTCTTCCACTCAAACACAATATCCAGTCATACATAGAATAGTATCTACCTCGCCTTTAGAAACTAAAGGAGACCATAATCCTGACCAGTTGATAGGAATTGAGAATAACATAAATCAAGACCAAGTATTAGGCAAGGCAGTGGGAAAGATTCCTGCGCTTGGTTGGATAAAACTCATTTTCTTTGAGCCTTTCCAAAGTCCAGATAATAGAGGGTTCTGTAAATAGAAGTAAGCAAAAGGCTTAAAAACTCTAAGCCTCTGTATAAAAAGTAAATTTTATATATAAAAGATGGAATTTTGTGAAAAATGCGGCGGAATGATTTTGGTTCAGGATGACAAGGCAGCCTGCGCTAACTGTGGTCACAAACCAAAGAAAAGACCTAAGATAGAGTCTTCTGAAATGATAGGAAAGCATGATTCTATAGCAGTCATAAAGGAAGGCTCAGATAACACTCTTCCAGTAGTAGAAACCGAGTGCCCAAAGTGCGGTAACAAGAAAGCATATTTCTGGACAAAACAAACCCGTTCAAGCGATGAGTCAGAAACCAAGTTCTACCGTTGCACAAAGTGTAATCATGCCTGGAGAAAGTACAGATAATTCTAAAATCAAAAATG
>CAZHCL010000024.1:0-2829 GCA_964530955.1 Candidatus Woesearchaeota archaeon
TATCATTTTTTTAAAAAAATACCCCACATAAGTGGGGTTAAGTTTGGGTAGGTATGTTATTATTTTAATAATATTAATATAATTTTACATTATTAAAAGTTTTTCTAACCTTTGAAATTCATTATCTCTTTCTATAGATGTTTCATATTCTTTTCTAAAAATATGACCATTTAAGTCATTATTACCATTAGAATATATTCCTAAAATATATTGACCTCTATATTCTGATTTAACTATACTAATTCCAGTAGTTTCTATTATACTATTATCAATCTTAATAAATTTCATATTACCCTCAGAAAATAAATTCATATCCTATATCTTTCGGAACATTACCATATTTAACTTCACATTCTTCTATCCACTTTCTTGCTTCTGGACATAAATCTATTTTAGTAAAGTCATCTTTACCTTTACCTTTTTTATTCCATCTTGTATCTTCATTACTTTTTATCGTCCATACTCCTTTCTTTATCATTTTCTTTCTCCTTAGTATCCATATATTTTATTAGCATATTTAATAATATTTTATACATATTTAATGATGCTATCTTCGCATCTATTATATTTATTTTTCTTTTAATATCATTTATGTCAGGTAACATAAATTTATCCTCGTTTTGGTAATATAATTTTATTATACAACATCAACATTAATTATTTTTTTTGCCATATGCATAGCTTCCATAAATCCTCTTGCATGGCTTATATCTTCTGGTTTTTTAGTTTTTACAGCGTTATATAGATAACGTATAAAAATTTTTCTCATTTCTTCAATTTTACTTTTAACATCTTTAAATTCACCTTCATTTACATTTGGATCATCATTTACAGATTCCATTGGATCTAATCCAGTTTGTTCTATATATTCAGTTTGTTTATCTAATACCCATTGACCTGTTTTACTCATTTATAAACCCTCAACTTTATTTAAAAGTACTTCCTGCTTCTTACCAACAAAACTTTTTTCCAGACTTTGCCTAACAAGTTGTGACAAAGATAAGTCTTTCTCTATTGCAGCTATCTTTAACTTTTTCCAGCATTCCTTAGAAACTTCTACTGGTATGGACTTTAGTTCTTCTTTGGACATTTATTTAACCTCGGTTACTTTATGATAACTATGATTATATATTTATATTTTATACTGTCAACTACTCTCTATACTTTCTTTTTCTTTTTTTACCAAAAAGTTAATAATGTCTGACATAGGTATTTCTAGTACCGCAGATCTTTTTTTTAGGAAAGCCCATAGTTCTTTATCTAACTTAGCTAAAAAGTATTTTTTATCTTTATCTTTTGTATTCATGGTTGCGTGCCTTTATATAAATATTTTTAGAATAAAATATTATTATATAAGTGACACTGATAAACAACAAGCACATTGATTAATTTTGATTACAATTTGAACTAATGATTGTTTACAATGGGAAAATAAAAGAGTATGTTTCTATGCATGCAAGGGGAAGTTGACGCTTCCCCCCTTAGGGAAGATCCTTTTCAATCTCAAACAAACCAATAGAGATTTTAAAGGATTTGTATTTATTTGCAACTCTTTAATGCTCTATAAGGTAAAATATATGCAGGATAAATCCGTTCATGTTGTTTTCCAAGTTCTTAACTTTCTAACAAGCCCTTCTTCTTTCTCTTACGATCTTCTTCCAATAGACAAATGGATATTGACTATTTTGGCCAAACATCATGGCGATCTGGGGATTTTCCCAAAACAAGAAACTATAGCTAAAGAAGCGAATCTGTCCAAAAGATATACTAGAGATAGGTTGGATCATCTTAAAGATATAGGTCTAATATCTGTAAAAAGAATAAACAGACGGCATCATTACTTCTTAGAATTTTTATCCACAACAGTGCAGCCAGAGATGCACTCTGAAGTTATCCACAGAGAAATGAGAGTGCAGCTACAGATCCCCTCAGAGTGCAGCTACAGATCCCCTCAGAGTGCAGCTGTAGATCCCACTAATAACATTATTAATAATCCAATTAAGAAAACAGAGAGAGGAGCAGGTAAAAATCGACCTGCTCCCATCCCCTCTGATTTTTACCCTGACAAGCAAAGCAAGAACCTAGCTATTGATTTAGGATTGGAAGAAAGTGTTGTACAAAAATTTATCGATTATTGTGCTTCTCGTGGAAAGACAACAAGAGATCCTCAGAGTGAGTTTAGATTGTTTGCGAGAAGAGAAGCTGAATACTTATTTGGAAAGGAAGAAGATAGTAGGGCGCCCGTAGCTCACTCTTCGCATAAAGACTATTCACCAGAAACACCTAAGAGTTACACACAAGAAGAAAAGAAAGTTTCGTCAGAACAGCTAGCCAAGTTGTTTGAAGGAATGGGTATGAAAGGCATGGCAGCGAAGATGGCAGGTAAGCTAGGAGGCTTAGATGGCAAAAGAAAAGGAAATTCAGGACAAATGGAAACAGAAAGCTACCGCCGCACGCAATGAGGAAAGAAAAAGATTGCTTGCGATAAATGATTTGGATGCCTTAAAACTTCCAAATCCCGATAGATATCAGCGCATGAGGTATCAACGGGAGATAGAGGCTGCGGAATGGTTGGCTGACATACAACGCAAGATGCCAACTGAAACGTCAGTAAAGACGAAGTATCAAAAAAACACAATTACATGGGGTAAAGAGCATGACTGAACAAAAATGGGCAAAAATATCCTCAGCAATTTCTTTGATAAAAGATTTGCATGAAGAACAAATGGAAGTTTTAACAGAAATAATAACTATTCTCACGGAAGAGGAAAGTAAAAATGCGAACCAAACCAACCAAGTCATATTGGAAGGCTTATAGAGGGCTGTACG
>CAZHCL010000025.1:0-2207 GCA_964530955.1 Candidatus Woesearchaeota archaeon
CTATTGTTAGATTTTTAATGATGGAATTTACAGATTATAAGAAGTATAAGTGGTTCTATACTCTTTCAGGAAAACTTGTCGTGGGGGGAAAAAACGCTTCCCAAAATGATATTCTTCTGAAAAGGCTGACTTCTTCAAAAGATGAACTTATAGTTATGCATACTGCCGAGCCAGGCAGTCCATTTACAGTAATAATAGCAGAATCAAATAAAGTAAGCAAGAAAGATATTGAAGAATGTGCAATATTTACTGCATGTTTTAGCAAAGCCTGGAAAACAGGAAAAGACAGTGCAGAAGTGCATATATTTTCTTCAAAAAATATTTACAAAAGCAAGGAAATGAAAAGCGGAACCTGGGGTGTGGCTGGAGAAGTAAAAAAGGTTTCAGTGCTTCTTTCTCTTGTTCTAGTTAAACAAGAGTCAGTTTTAAGAGCAGTTCCTGAAATTTCAGTAAAGCAAAAGAAAGATATTCTGCTTAAGATTTATCCTGGAAAGATACAAAAGGAGGACCTTCTTCCAAAGTTAGCAGTGGAGCTGGATAATCATTTCAGCCAAGCAGAGATACTTGCAGCCCTTCCTGCTGGCGGAGTTAAAATATCAAAAAAATAAAATGACATTTTCATTCGTAAAATTTCAGATAGGGAAAAATGGTCTTACAGAAGGAACTGTAGATGCTCTTTCATTAACTTTCAAGAATCATAAATCTGCAAGAGTTTCAGTTTTAAAATCAGCAGGAAGAGACAGAAATTCAATACAAGCCATGGCTGAAGACCTATCAAAAAGGCTTCACGAAAAGGATAAAAAATATAAGTTTAACATTAGAGTAATAGGTTTTACAATCGTTCTTTCTAAGCAGTCTTCTTAATCTTCTCGCTAGTTATTAACAGAAATCAAAGGATTTATAAACGCTCCAAATCAGAGATATTTAGGTTTAGCGGCCTCGAGCCGATCTAGTGCTGCAAAGCACGACCTATAACATTCAAATGGCAGACGTAAGATCAATTGAGCCTTCAAAATATAACAAACTTTTAGCAGCTGCTCTCAAAGATATTCCTGAATTCAAGAAACCTGAGTGGGTAGATTTTGTCAAGTCAAGCACCCACAAGCAGAGACCTATTTTCGACCCAGATTTCTGGTACAATAGGGCAGCAAGTATACTAAGACAGATTTATATTAAGAAAATAGTCGGAGTTCAAAGCCTTAGAACAAGATATGGTGGAAGAAAGGACAGAGGAATGAAGCCTCCACGTTTCAAGAAATCAGGCGGAAAAATAATCAGATCATTATTGCAACAGGCAGAGGCTGCAGGGCTTGTTGAAAAAGTTAAGGCCAAGAAATCAGGCAGACAGCTCACAAAAGCAGGAAAAGAATTAATGGAGAGTCTTGTAAAATGAAATCAAAATATCAGAAAAAAATAAAGTTAGGAGTAAAAGTAAGACAGACAAAGTGGGCTCCATTCTGGGCAGTCATTAAGAAGAATGGAAAAGGAAAGAGAGCGCATCCTTCTCAGATGACGAAGAACAGAAGACATTGGAGAAGAACAAAGCTTAAGATAAAACCAAGAAGAACACCTAAGTCACACTCAGGATAAAAATGGCAGAAACAAAACAGTCAAAGCTTGAAAGAGAATATGTTATCCCCCTTAGAAGGTTCTGGGTAAATGTTCCTGAATATAAGAGAGCAAGAAAAGCAGTCAAGGCAATAAAGATTTTCATCGCAAAGCATATGAAAGTTCCTAACAGAGACATTAGAAATGTAAAGTTAGATGTATATCTTAACAACGATATCTGGTTCAAAGGCCATTCAAAGCCACCAGCAAAGATAAAAGTAAAAGCAATCAAGGAAGGAGATATTGTAAAAGTAATGTTTGCAGAAACTCCAAAGCATGTCAGTTTCTTAAAGATTAAGCATCTCAAGCTTCATAAGAAAGAAGAAGCCAGCAAGCCTAAAGGACCAACAGCACCTTCAACAGAGGCTCCAAAGGAGCAGAAGACCGAAGAGCAGAAGAAAGATGAGGTTGAAAAGGAAAAGGCTGGAGAGCAACAGGATATAAAACTTGCAGATGCAAATGTTAAGGCTCAGAAGCATACCACTAAGGTCAAAGAGCAGAAGATTCAGAGAATGGCTTTGAAGAAATAATTTTCTAGTCTGAACGTTAATATTATAATCCATCAATTTCTAGATTATTTATGTCATTAAATGATATAA
>CAZHCL010000026.1:0-1641 GCA_964530955.1 Candidatus Woesearchaeota archaeon
CTATAAACTTTAAGCTTAAGAAGTCTTTCCTTAGTCTTCTTGCTAAGCTTAACAGTGCTCATTCCAGCCACATCGTTATCCATAGTATACTTCAGTATACTCTATTTATAAGGTTTTTGATATTAGTTCCATGAGAAATGATAGGGTATATCTTAGTATACCAAAGTATAATAAACAAAACATTTATATATAAGTTATGCCTCTATATATTATCGCCGACGCCTAAATAACGCCGACACAAAGTATGAAAGAGGCAGAGGCAATTCAACAATCATATTTAAGAGAGGGGCAGGTCAATGTTTTCCTGGGAAACAGAGGTGAATCCCAGACCAGCCCTCCTTCTTTTTCTTATCCTAATCTTGAAGTTTATACATCTCCAATCAATAGATAGATTAAAATATCACTAATAACTGAAAATCATATTAAAGGGCTTCAAAAAGCTGTGTCGAAACACTCTAGAGGCCCTTTTTATTTTCTAAATTGTAAAAATCTTATACCCGCACACGCCTAGATTATAAACTTCAGTTTTGCCTATTCTGCTTTTTCCCTCTCCCTCATGAATGTGACCACAAAATACATAATTTGGCTGTTGTTTCCTTATATAGCTCAGTATCGCTTTGCTTCCTGCGCGCTTACCTTGCCAATGCTTAGGAGCAAACTTAGCAGTGACCTTATCGAGAAAACCATAAGGAGGCTGATGACAAACCAAAATATCTACTTCATCAAACCATTGTAATACATTTCTTGCTTTTTCTGTTTCTTTGGCTGCACTTTTCATTCTTTTAGCATAATTATTGGGCTTAAACTCTGCAACCCAATTAGTATCTACAAAATACTGAAGACCTCCAATTCGGACACCATCAAAATTAACAACCCTGTTGTTAATCACTTTTACATTTCTAATAGCTTTAAGATTGTCAGTAAGAAAAGGAAGTGGAAGACCAATCTCATTTGATAAATGAGTAGTTTCTTTATTACTCTTTTCAACATTACCATAAATTGTATAAACAGGAGCATGTCTAGCAAGATATTTCACTACAGCGAGAGTAGAATTATAAGATTCCATATATGCCTTTTTTTCATGAGCTGGAGAAACTTCTTTTATAGGCAGTCCTTTCTTTTGCCTTTCAATATTATCGAAAGCCATCTTTCTAATCAAATTTGCACTTCCTAAATCTCCAGTAAGAAGAATCAAATCAACATCTTTCAAAGGAATATTCTTTACTTTATCTAAATCTCCATGAGGGTCACCAATAGCAAGTATTTTCATTTCTAAATTAGCCATTTTATTCTTTTAAATCTATTTAAATTGAGGATAACTCTTCTTTTAAAAACCTTTTCTTAACAATCAATATAAAAAAGTTAAAGTTAAATTGATTAAATAGCCTTATAAACTCTAATTATTAAAATAAATAATGGCAGAAATAAGCGAATCTCAGAAAGAACAGATAAAAAAGCAGGCAAAGAAAATCCTGGATGACTTTGCAGATGCGATTGAGAGCGTAAAAATCAAAGAAAAGAAGAAAACAAAGGAAGTTGGCGGATTCAGGGAAGAAAAGCAGGGCAAAAAATTAGATGAATCATTCAGAAAAATAATGTTCAGAAACGCCCCTCAAAAAGACGAAGATAACATCATAGCAG